>NZ_RHOX01000045.1 GCF_003946695.1 Lapidilactobacillus bayanensis
ACTAACGGTTCCGACTACTACGGCCCGCAACGGACTTTCACCGTCTAGTTGATGCCCATGCCGGGCGCACTGAAATTGTCGTTAATGGTTTACCATTTACGACAAGGCCGAGCTTTAAGACAATCGTAGATTGGCTTAAAGTCGAGCCCACAGCGTTCCACCAGCGTATTTCCCGCAGGTACGGAGAACAGCAACATAACAGTTCTAGATTTCAGCTTTCCAAGAGAATCAGGGTACTAATCATTTTTCAATCAATTTAAATCCGCTCCAGAATTCCCACAGGCACGTAGAAGCATAACAGAGCGGTTTTAGGGACTGTCGCAGATAATTTATCAAAGCAAACAAACATTTAATGACTATTTATCGTCAATGATGATAACCTAGTAGGTGGCAATACGATTAATGATGAACAATTTAGCACAATACTTGTTGATAAGGGAGCGTTGCTAATGATTACTTTTGATGAAGATAAGCAAATTTTTCATTTGACGAATAACAGGATCAGTTACTTGATTCAAATTAAACCTGGAGGTTACTTGGCCCATATTTATTTTGGTAAAAAGATCGCTCATTATTCTAGTAGCTATGATTATCCACAGGTGGATCGTTCATTCTCGCCTAATCCACCGCATGCTGTCGATCGTGGTTTTTCTTTAGATACATTGCTCCAAGAATATCCTGGCCACGGGTTCGGCGATTTTCGTGAGCCGGCTTATAATATTCGCCTTAATGACGGCAGTCGAGTCACTGATTTTCGTTATCATGATTATCAAATTCGGCCTGGTAAGCCGCAACTAGCTGGATTGCCGGCAACCTATGTTAGTGATGAACATGACGCACAAACATTGGTGTTACATCTGTTAGATCAAGTTTCACAGTTGGAGTTGAAAATGTACTACACTATTTTCACGAAGCAAAATGTGATTACCCGCTCGGCAAAACTAACTAATCACGGCAACGACACAGTTGAAGTTAATCGTTTGACCAGTGTTGCCATTGATTTTCCAGCGGCTAGCTACGATTTGATTCAGTTACGCGGTGCGTGGGCACGCGAACGAAATATTGTGCGTGAACCATTGAACTTAGGCATTAAGGTGCTTGATAGTAAACGCGGTGCCAGTGGTCACCAACAAAATCCATTCGTTGCTTTAGTTCAGCCCGAGACAACCGAATTTCAAGGTGAAGCGATTGGTTTTGGACTAATTTACAGTGGTAATCACGAAACGATTATTCAGCGCGATCAATATGCGCAAACGCGAGTGCTAATGGGAATCAATTCCTTTAATTTTGCCTGGCAGTTGCAACCGGAGACTGCTTTTCAAACACCAGAAGTGGTTTTAGTATACAGTGACGCTGGGTTGAATGCCATGTCGCAAACTTTCCACGATTTGTGCAATCAACATTTAGTTCCACGACGTTTCCAACAGCGCCAGCGCCCAATTCTAATTAATAATTGGGAGGCTACTTATTTTAACTTTGACGAAAATAAAATTTTAAAATTAGCACAAGCTGCTAAGGAGGTAGGCATTGAATTATTTGTTTTGGATGATGGTTGGTTCGGTGCTCGGAATGACGATAGAACTTCCTTAGGTGATTGGTTTGAAAATAAAGCGAAATTAAGTCATGGTGTCAGTGGTTTATCGGCGCAAATTCATCAAATGGGCCTGCAGTTTGGTATTTGGTTCGAGCCGGAAATGATTTCTGAAGATAGTGACTTGTTCCGTAATCATCCCGATTGGGTGCTGGAAGTTCCTCGTCGGGAACGTTCGGTGGGTCGGAATCAGTATGTTTTGGATTTTTCTCGGGCAGAAGTGCGAGCTAATATTTTTAAACAAATGACAACAATTTTAGATCAAGCCAACTTAGATTATATTAAATGGGATATGAACCGTAATATGACTGAAGTTTACTCTCAAGTTTTGCCTGCCTTGCAACAAGGTGAAGTGGCTCATCGCTATATTTTGGGATTGTATGATTTTCTTTCTAAAATTACTCAGGCTTATCCACAAGTTTTATTTGAAGGGTGTGCTGGTGGTGGCGGCCGCTTTGATTTAGGGATTCTTTATTATTTGCCACAGTCTTGGACTAGCGATAATACGGATGCGATTTCGCGGATTAAGGTTCAATATGGAACCAGTTTACTTTATCCGATTTCTAGTATGGGTGCTCATGTTTCAGCAGTGCCCAATGAACAGACACATCGTGTGACGAGCTTGGCGATTCGCGGTAATGTGGCGATGTCGGGTGTCCTTGGTTATGAATTGGATTTAACCAAAGCTACTGCCGATGAGAAACAAGCAATTGCTGAACAAATTAAGTTTTATAAAGCACATCGACAACTGCTGCAGTTTGGTAAATTTTATCGTTTAATGAGTCCGTTTAACCATAATGATGTGGCGTGGATGTTTGTTTCAGAACAACAGGATGAAGCAATTGTCTTTTATTTCCGAATGAGTGCGGAAGCATCGTATCCGTTGGTCACGTTGAAACTAGCTGGTCTGGATCCTGCTAAACATTATCGATTAGGTAATGCGGTGTATGGTGGCGATGAGTTAATGAATATTGGCTTATATGTTGATCCTAACTTAACCGGCGATTATGCAACACAACGTTATGTTATTAAGGCGATTGAAGATTAAGCCAATGGCACGACTTGTTAGCAAAGCTAAGTTGAAATTTAAATACTAAAAAAGTGCCAGCCGTAAATATGATTACGACTGGCACTTTTAGTAAGCAATAAATTGCCCCTGCCAAGGTACTTTTAGTATAACGTTTATCGGCTATTTTTTAAATAGTCATTGGTCAAATTATTGGCGATTTAGTGCCTAATTAATTTAGAAAGACAAATTTTGAATGATTAAGCTAAGTTAAATTTAAAAACGTTAATTGGTCTTAAGCTTTTTCAGCCCATAGTCCGTTACGCTCAACGAACAATATTGTTAGAATTATAGTTGTGAATTGCATTGGGCAAGTATTACCCCTATAATTTGATTATGAATAACGAGTGGAGGAGGAAGAGGCATGAATATTGGTTTATTTACTGACACCTATTTTCCTCAAGTTAGTGGTGTAGCAACTTCAATTCGAACTTTAAAAGATGATTTGGAACGTAAAGGGCATCATGTTTATATTTTTACGACGACTGATCCTGGTGTCGACAAAGAAGAAGTTGAGCCGAACGTGTTTAGATTTGGTAGCGTTCCCTTCGTTTCTTTTACTGATCGGCGAGTTGCGGTGCGCGGGTTATTTCATGCGCTTGAGGTTGCTAAAGAACTTGATTTGGATATTGTACATACACAGACAGAATTTTCGATGGGTTGGATTGGTAAGTTTGTTGCTAAGAATTTGAAAATTCCTTGTGTTCACACGTATCACACGATGTATGAAGATTATTTACATTATGTTTTAAACGGCCACTTATTGAAGCCGTATCATGTTAAACAATTCGTGCGTGCATTTGTTAACCATATGGATGGTGTAGTGGCACCTAGTCAACGCGTTACGGAGTCGTTACGGCGTTATGGCGTCAAGATTCCCATCCGCGTCATTCCCACAGGTATCGACATTACAGCCTATGATCAAGATTGTTCCGCGCAAGCCGCACAATTACGTCAACAATTAGGTTATACTGAACAAACACCCGTGCTGATGACCCTGAGTCGTCTTGCCAGTGAAAAAAGAATTAATCAGGTTTTATCGACCTTTCCTGATCTACAAAAACGAATTCCTGATTTACGCTTTTTAATTGTTGGTGACGGTCCGGATCGTGAAGAACTTGAAGAACAGGTTAAGACGTTGGGAATTGGTGCTGCGGTAACTTTTGTTGGTGAAGTCAAGCATGAGCAAATTGCACCATACTATCAATTGGCTGATCTTTTTGTTTCCTCAAGTGATACTGAATCTCAAGGGTTAACTTATATTGAAGCAATGGCTGCTGGTTTGAAATGTGTTGTTCGCAGTGGTGAATATACGGATGGTGTCTTCGATGATCCGGATATTGGCACGACTTTCCGCGATCTACCAGAAATGGCAGCACAAATTGAGAATTACATTTGTCATCCACATGCATTTGCCGATCCACGGCCACGCAAGAATAAATTATTTGAGATCTCAGCTGATCATTTTGGTGATTCGGTTTTAAGTTTCTATCACGATGCAACAGATAGTTATAATTTAACCAATATTAATCGACTTAGTTTAACTGGTCGCAGTGAGGAGCGCTTATGATTCATATTAATATGTTCTCATCTGCGGATAAGGTTGCTGGTCAAGGTGTTGGCAGTGCTTATTTGGAGTTAGTAGGCTTGCTCCAAGAGCGGTTGAGTGATCAATTTAAGGTCACGATTAATCAATATCGTCGTGCGGATATTACACATTATCACACGATTGATCCGCAATTTTTCTTGTCAACTTTTTCCAAAAAGCGAGGCCGCACAATTGGCTATGTGCATTTCTTGCCAGAAACGATTGAGGGCTCTTTAAGAATGCCTAAGTTTGCTAAAAATATTTTTTATTGGTATATGATCAAGTTTTATAAACGAATGGATCATTTGGTCGTCGTTAACCCAAGCTTTATCCCCAAGATTGAAGCTTATGGAATTGCCAAAGAAAAAATTACTTATATTCCTAATTTCGTTTCACCAGTCGAATTCCCGAATCGGCCGGTTCAGGATAAAATCGCCTTACGAGAGAAATATCAACTGCCTAAAGATAAGTTTATTGTTTTCGGTTCTGGACAAGTTCAAGAGCGCAAAGGTGTCGACGATTTTGTCAAGTTAGCCAAAAAGAATCCTCATGTTCAATTTATTTGGGCAGGAGGCTTTTCCTTTGGTCCGATGACAGATGGTTATGATCACTTCAAGAAACTTGTCGAAAACCCGCCGAAAAATGTGATCTTTACGGGCATTATTAAGCGGACTGAAATTGCGGATTATCTTAATCTAGCCGATTTATTTTTCTTGCCGTCATTTGACGAGCTATTTCCCATGTCTGTATTGGAAGCCTTTAGTTGTGGCGTCCCCGTTCTGTTACGTAATTTGGAACTCTACGAGGCAATTATTTCTGGCAAGTATGTTGGTGCTGATGATTTAGCTGGCTTTGATCAGGCCTTGCAAAAGTTAATGACCGATGCGGATTTTTATAAGCAATATCAACAATTAGCGCGCAGTGCTGCTCAAGAATATTCACCAGAACATTTGGCTAAGATTTGGGCAGCGTTTTATACTGCACAAGCGCAACTTTAAGAGGATAATATGAGTCGTAAAAATATCATTGCCTTGGTGATTATGATTGCGTTAGGCGGTCTGATTTTCTGGCAGGAAGCGCGCGAGACTGACTTTCAACAAGTGCAACATGGGTTGGCTAATTTACAGTGGATCTGGTTGGTTGTCGCTTTAGTCGTCATGTTATTTTCCTTTATTGCCGAATCTTTAGTGTTGAAAACTTTAATTGAAAAACCAAATGAGCCTAAACAGCCAGCGTGGAACTTCTTGCGCGTGCCACCAATTCAGGCTTTATTTAATGCCATCACACCCTTTTCGTCTGGTGGTCAACCGGCTCAACTAGTCGCACTATTGCAAGTGGGCTACGAGGGTGGTCGTGCGAGTTCGGTTTTACTTATGAAATTTATTATTTATCAACTGATGGTTCTAATTAATTTTGTCTTGACCATGTTGATTGGCTTTCGGCAAGTGATGGCTCAGTTTAGTGGGTTAGCGTTACTAATCGGCTTTGGCTTTACCATTCACATTGTGACGATTGGGACACTATTGATGATTATGTTTTACTATCGCTTCACCAAGGGATTGGTTCAAGGTTTTTTCAATCTTTTGGGTCGTTTTGTACACTCGCCCAAAGTTGAGCGCTGGTCAGCTAACGCGATGCAAAAAATTGAAACTTTTCACGATGAAAGCATACAATTAAATCGTGAGAAGAAAAAAGTCATTCAAGCAGCGATTCTAACCATGCTGCAATTGATTGCTTATTACTTGATCCCTTATTTTGTATTGTTAGCCCTAAATATTCCTCACGTTAACTTATTGGCAGTTTTCAGTATGCACGTGATGATTGTCATGATCACATCAATTTTTCCTATTCCAGGAGGAACTGGTGGTGCAGAATATAGTTTTAAAACTTTATTTGCAACCTTTATACCTGGACAGACCGCTTTAATTTTAGGAATGCTTCTTTGGCGGTTGATTACGTTCTATTTGGGCATGGTTTTAGGTATTGTGGCAATGGGGACTCACCCAAAACGAGTATTTAAGAAACAAACGAAGCAAGAAGATATGAATATTCAGTAAAGAATTCTTTACGATTTGTTCAAGAGACTAAGTTTAACGATGATTTTTTGCTAGAATTTAGAATGATTTTGAATTTGGCAGTATACACGGAGGATTTACATGAAGTTTGTTGCTGAGAAACTAAAAGCATTCTGGAATAGTCGCTGGGGCTTTTTTCTACTCGCAGTTGTTTTGTTCTGGATTAAAACTTATTACGCTTATCAAACGAAATTTAATTTGGGTGTTAGTGGTAGTGTGCAAGAATTTTTATTGACGCTGAATCCATTGCCGACCACATTGTTGCTTTTTGGTATTGCTCTGTATTTCAAAGGTCGTAAATCCTATATTATCATGTTGGTTATCGATTTTTTGACCACATTTTGGTTGTTTGCGAACATTTTGTACTATCGTGAATTCTCGGATTTTTTGACTTCGACTTTAATTAAAGGATCAGGTTCGGTTTCTAATAATCTAGGTAAAAGTATCGTTGGAATTATTAATCCGTCTGATTTCTTGGTGTTTGTTGATTTGCTAGTTTTAATTGTCATCTTGGCGACACGTTTACAGAAGATAGATATTCGACCAATTAAAAAGCCCGTTGCCGGTTTAATTACGTTGCTTTCCGTGATTCTATTTGGCTTTAATTTAACGATGGCCAATAGTGATCGTTCCGGTTTATTAACACGGACTTTTGACAATAACTATATCGTCAAGTACTTAGGTTTAAATTCTTATGCGGTTTATGATGTGGTCAAGGCTGCCAAGACAAGTGCAGTCCGAGCTAATGCAGATGCTAGCGATATGAAGACCGTCCAGAAATACATTAAGAATAATCACGTTGCCGGCAATCCAACTTATACAGGTGTTGCTAAAGGTAAAAATGTCTTTGTGATTCATTTGGAAAGTTTCCAACAGTTCTTGATTGATTACAAAGTTGATGGACAAGAAGTAACGCCTAACTTGAACAAGATTTACCATGAAAGTGATACCTTAAGCTTCGATAATTTCTTCAATCAAGTTGGTCAAGGTAAAACTGCCGATGCCGAATTAATGTTGGAAACGTCCTTGTTTGGGTTATCTGAGGGAGCCGCAATGGTAACTGCCGGCTCAACAAATACTTGGCAAGCTGCACCAGCGATTCTGGCGCAAAGCCAAGGTTACACCACCGCCTCCTTCCATGGTGATGTGCCTAGTTTTTGGAATCGTGATAATACGTACAAGACTTGGGGCTACGATTACTTCTTCAGTAAGAGTTATTTCCAGAGTGGCAAGAATTTCGATGTTGGTTATGGCTTAAAGGATAAGATCTTCTTGAAAGACTCGATGAAGTATATCGAGCAATTACCGCAGCCATTCTATGCCAAACTAATTACTGTAACTAACCATTATCCTTATTTACTAGATAAGAAGAACCAGTCGATTGCAAAGACGACGACTGGTGATAAAACAGTAGATGGCTATGTACAAACAGCCCATTACTTGGATCAATCAATTGGTGAGTTTATGGCCTGGTTAAAGGCAAGTGGCCTCGATAAGAATAGTATGCTAGTCTTTTATGGTGATCACTATGCTATTTCTGGTAACCACAAACCAGCCATTGCTAAATTATTAGGTCAAGATAAGGCTAACGATTTCGATGTTGCTCAGTGGCAAAAAGTACCGTTGATGATTCATATGGATGGTCTTAAAGGTGGCGTCAACCATACTTATGGTGGTGAAATTGATGTTTTACCAACCATTGAGAATTTACTGGGAATTGATAACAGCAACTATATTCAATTTGGTCAGGACTTGTTGGCCACGAATCGTAATCAAACCGTTGCCTTTCGAAGCGGCGATTATGTTACACCGAAGTACACTAAAGTTGGTAGTGAGTATTACAATACTAGTGATGGCACCTTGATTAAGAAACCAGATGCCGCCACTAAAAAAGAATTAGAGAGTTTGACTAACCATGTGGCGACCGAATTATCACTTTCTGATAGTGTCATTAATGGCGACTTGTTGCGTTTCTATACACCCAAAGGATTCAAACCGGTCAAAGCCAAGGATTATACGTACAAACTCAGCAAGTCTTTGAAGTTGCTTAAGAAGATGCAAAAGAAAGAGAAAACAAGTTTACTTTATCAAAACGATAACAAGTCGAGTCTTGATTTATACAAGACGGACGCTCCTGAGTTGGAATCAGACTCAAAAGATGCTAGTAAGAGTAGTGACAGTAGTAATAGCTCCAGCAGCACTAGTAGTTCAAATAGCAGCAGTTCCAGCAGTGCCTCAAGTGATAGCAGTTCTTCGTCAAGTAATTAAGGTTGGTGAAATAAATGACTAACGTGCGTTATAATCATGCTCGTGCTTTGCTACAACAACATAAAGTTCGGATGACACCACAACGTGATGCGATTTTACAGGTTTTAGTTAATTCACACAGTCATCCCACAGCAGAAGATGTATTTAATCTGTTAGAAGATCAAGTTGCGGATATTAGTATTGCAACTGTTTATAATAATTTGCGCTTGTTTACTGAATTAGGTGTTATTCAAGAACTTAAGTACAGTAATGAACCAAGTCATTTTGACTATGTTAGTGTGCGCCATTTTCATGTAGTTTGTCAGAAGTGTGGCAAGGTTGTGGATGTTTTTTATCCTGATTTGGATCGAATTGAACGCTTGGTGACTAATTTAACTGGTTATGAGACGGTGGGAAACAATATTGAAGTTTATGCAATTTGTCCTGATTGTCAGAAGAAACTGGCAGTTGCTGATCGTGACATGATTTAATTGGGTTAATAGATTGATTGATTAGTAAATATCAGTGAGGAAGTGAGATTGAAATATTAATGCGCGTTTAATCTAATTGAGATAAGAACTTTTATTCCAGTTTGATTGTTGCTATGACAGCGTTCTGCGACTTTTATCAGAAAAGTTTGATTTTTTGGTTGACGAACAAGTCTGAAGTTGGTAATATATTACATGTTGCTGATGACGACAAACATGTTTTACTTATTGCGTTATCAACACAGTAGGCCTTTGAAAACTGAACAAAGTTTCGAGAATATGTAGGGTTTATTGCAGAGATGTAATGAACAAAGAAACATTAACGA
>NZ_RHOX01000046.1 GCF_003946695.1 Lapidilactobacillus bayanensis
ATTTGTTTACAAGAACGTGTGATAAAAAACAAGTTATTAAAAACCGTACGACTAGTCAAACCAGGATTTTGAAGTCACCAATCCCTTGGTTTGTGAGATTAGTTCGCGTTTGTCACGAACATATGTTCGCTAAAATTATTACACGTTTGACAACAAATTACAAGGCGAACAAGCTAAATTCATTTATTATTTTTATATCACTTTTTAATAATCATCTGGACCAAACTAGTTCTCTGCGGCGTCTGTATCACGTGCATGATTTGCTGCTAGATAGTCACTAAAACATGTTTTCATGATTCCAAACAAATAATTATCTTGATTTTTAATTCTAGAATCTGTTTTGCGCTTTAAATAAAATCTTTTCAAAGCCGCATTAATTTGATCGGTCCATTCCCAAGTGATAATAAATTCATTAGTTAAGGCTTCAACGTTCTTTTTTGC
Organism: Lapidilactobacillus bayanensis; assembly: GCF_003946695.1. GTDB lineage: Bacteria > Bacillota > Bacilli > Lactobacillales > Lactobacillaceae > Lapidilactobacillus > Lapidilactobacillus bayanensis. The sequence continues at coordinate 442 of NZ_RHOX01000046.1, forward strand.
GTTTTTGACAATCTTTAACGTATTCATAGCGTCTTCAAGATTAATGGCAAATAAGCTAACTGTTTTGAGGATTGGTTCTGTGAACTCACCATATCCATCAGCTTCGAGAAGTAGATTAGGTAAATTCTGAAGTAGTTCTCTATCTTGGTCTTGTTCACGTTGTTCGAGTTGTTTATTTTGAGAATCTGCAAGATCTTTAAAATCTTTAAAATCTAAATCTATAGAATCTAGATTGGGTAACATTTTGTTACTTCCGCTATTGGCGCGGGTTTCAGATTGTACAATCGTTGATTTTCCTGGAAGTAACGTTTTGTTACTTCCGCTATTGGCGCCGTTTTCTGGAAGTAATATTTTGTTACTTCCGCTGTTATCAACGGTTGTAGCGTTTTGGGGTTGGTCAGTGTAAATTTCTTCTGGTCGAATTTCGATATCGGCCAGATATAAATGATTTGGTTTATTAACTCCTATTCGGACCTGCATTAGTAAATTGAGAGCCTCTAGCTCTTTTTTTATTTTGATAGCTTTTGGCTTGGCACAATTTAACAGATCGCACAATTCTTCGTTTGTGTAGATAAAATAGACATGTCCTTCTGAATCCACCCAGTGGTTTTGCAATGAATATCTAAGTCGGTCCTTGAGGACTACGTAAGCAATTTTTGCCTCAGCACTCATTTTACTGTAGGTTTGGTTCTTGATAAATGCTATTGGGAACTGTAGATAGATGCTTTTATAGACTGCGGTATCTTGATAATAATTGAATTCTGTCATTTTAATTTTCTCCTAGAACAAAAAATCTATATAAAAAAAGCAAACACGTTGTAAGTTCACTCGTGTCTGCTTAAGTCTTTAAGAATCAGGAATTTGTTTTTTCTCTGATGATTTAGATTTAAGTCCTTGGAATTCCACTTCGAGATGGTATAATAGTACCAGAAGCGGAAGCAAGGAAGACTCGTCAGTGTGTGTGGCGTGTTTTCTGATTATTGTTGGGATTGCAGTCCCAGATAATCAGCTTCTTTTTTTTATGATAATTTAGAAAAGTCATCCGTTAGGGTGCTTTTTTTGTATAGTTCCAAAATTATCGCTTGTTAAAATTTCTACAACCTAAATGTAACTCATAATATAATTGTTGTAAATAGAAACTTTTTTATAGTTTTGTTCTTGGTATACTGGTATACCGTAGTTTTACCGGTATACCAGTATACCAGTATACTGGTATACTAAAAATCGATTAATGAATACCGTTTTATTAAGGCTTTTTCTCTGTAAAGTATGCGAGTATACCAGGATACCAGCATACGAGTATACCAAAAAAACTTTTAGTATACTATTGCGAACGTTGCTTTAAAGGAGTATATTATAATTATTAAATACATGGAGGCATGAATATGGCAACCACATATGTAGTTGGTAACTTCAAAGGCGGCGTTGGTAAAACTAAGCTAGTAACAATGTTAGCTTACGAAAGCTCTCAAGTAAAACACAAAAGAACTCTAGTTGTTGATATGGATCCTCAAGGTAATGCGACTAGTGTATTAGCTAAAACAGGTAACATTGATAAAATTGATCGAAACATCACTGATGGATTCATTAATGGTGACTTGCAAAAACAAATTACCAGCGTCTTACCAAATCTAGATATGATTGGTGCAAATACTGCATTCCGTTCCTTACCGCGGATTCTTATGAAAAAGTTCCAAGATGATGATCTTAAATCTATGACGTACCTCAAAACTCTACTGGAACCACTTCAAAATGTTTACGACGTGATTTACCTGGATGTTCCGCCAACAATTTCTGATTATTCTGATAACGCTATGATGGCCGCAGATTATTGTATTATTGTATTGCAGACACAATCTCTTTCACTTGATGGTGCAAAAACATATATTGCTTACATGCAATATTTAGCGGACAATTTTGATTCACGTTTGGATGTTCTTGGAATTGTACCTTGCATGTTACGTCCTGGTGGCCGTGTTGATGAGACGATTGTTCAACAAGCACGTGATTTATATGGGAATAATGTTCTTAACACAGTCATTAGATATCAAGAACGATTAAAAGCATATGATGCAGAAGGCATTCATGTTGGGACGACTACCACTGGTTTGAAGGACAGTTGGGATCTAAGAGCACATAAAGTTTTTATCGACGTATTAGACGAACTAGGAACACATGAGGATGCTTTCAAAGAAATCAGGGGGACTAATTGATGAGTGATTTTAAGCCTATTATCTCGCATTCCAACAAGGGAAAGTTGAAAACTAAGGAAGTTCAGATCTCTGGAACCAATGATTTTAGTCCAATTAATGTAAATCAGTCATCTGATGATAAGCCCACAACACTAAATAATGAAATGGATCCAAAAAAGGATCCCAGATTGAAAGCAACAATGACAGCCAAACTATCTCCTTATGTCAATCTTCGGATTCAAACATTAAAACCATTTATGGCTGAAGCAGAGGGTGTTGATGCTTCGACCGTTAATGAAATGTTAGGACTTCTCGTTGATTCCTACGTGGATAAACGATTGTCGGCTAGACAATCAGAAGCATTTAATCAGATGGTAAAGACTCAGTTTGATATGATGCCATTAAAAAAACATTCGAAATAAAGAAAAAAGGTCCTCATTTTGAGGACCTTTTTAAGTATACTAGTATACCTAAAATTGATTTCCTATTAGGAAAGATGCCCATAAAGCAGTATTTTCCAAACTAGATTCCGGTATACAAGTATACTGGTATACTTAGAGCCGTTGTTCTAATAATTCAATAAACTACTATTGGTTAACGTATCCCATATGTCATTATGGTTATTTTAAGTATCGATCCCTGGAAAGGAATTAGATGTCGGTCTTTCAGACTTTAGTATTTGCAGTTGCATTTGCAACATTAAAGTCTGAAATTATACAATTTAACTCCTCCAAATATCACCCTTAACTTTGGCCGGTTAGCGGTGATTTAAACTTAAATACTGTTACCATCTTTAAAAGGTTTAACAGAGAAGTCGTGTTTCAGCACGGCTTCTTTTTGTACAATAAGAAAATTAATTGGTGTCAAAACTTATTTAATTAATCGGTATACTGGTATACCAAATTCTTGAAGATATTGTTATAAAACACTGTTAAATATGGTTTCATGTCTTCGCTAATTAGTATACTTGTATACTAGTATACCTGCTGATTAAACTAAATTAATGGAAGAGTACAGCTTGCATTTTCAGAACGCATGTTCGTATAATATACTTATCAAATATAAAAGAGGTTTGATTATGACACCTGAGCAATTTACACATTACATAAATGATCACAGTAGTATTATTATCACTTTCCGCCGTAGCGCCAGTGATTATCAATATGAGAAGAACGCCGAACGTAAACCAATCAAACAATATTCTGATGAACGCGTTGAACATGAAATCGACTTGATGGTAGCTGCTTTCTTGGAAAGCGTTTATACAAGTATTAAATCACAGGTAAAGGAAAATCGAATTCATCCTTATGAATCTTGGGTTAATTACATTGAATCTAATTCATTAATGGATCTGTTGGAAGAAGATGTCGAGACAATTAATCTCGACTAGTCTCTAGATAATTAAAATGGAGACAACATAGAAAATTCCTGGTGGGATTATAATGACACCTCTAGATGATAAAACACGATTACCATATCATGACATCATGTGTATTGATTGTAAGTCCTTCTATGCTTCAACCGAAGCTATCCGACGGTGGTGAGTATCCACTTGCTGCTAAAATTGCTGTAATGTCTAATGAAGAGTCGCAAGGTGGCTTGATTTTAGCTGCCAGTCCAAGTACCAAAAAGAGTTATGGTGTGAAACTCGGTACTCGGCGATACGAGATTCAAGATCAGATGGATATTGAGATGGTTGAACCAAGAATGGCCGATTATATCAAGAAAAATGAAATTATTAATAAAATTTATCGTCAATTTACTGACGATCAGCATTGGTATCCTTATTCAATCGACGAATCGTTTATTGACGTTACCCATTCTCATGAACTCTTTGGCAGTAATGAAGAAATAGCCGAGAAAATCCAGAATGAAGTTTTTGCAAAAACAGGAATTATTACGACCGTTGGCATAGGGGAAAATCCATTACTGGCCAAGTTGGCCCTAGATAATGAAGCCAAGTATGAATCGCCATTTCGTGCTAAATGGACCTACGATCGCGTTCCTGAAACCTTATGGAATATAAAGGATTTAACCTCTTTCTGGTCTATAGGTGCTAAAACGGCACTGAAATTGAATAATATAGGTATCTTTACAATAAAAGAACTTGCACACGCTGATCGACGAAAATTACACGATTGTTTTGGGTCTTGGGTGACGCCTTATATTTCCATGCATGGGGTGTTGATTATTCAGATTTGGAAAAGCACTATGTCCCACGTGAAAACAAGCCCTCATATAAGTTGAGGTAAGAATAGCGAGTTAGCGGCGTTTCAGCAGAGCTAAAAACGTCGAAAATCAACGAAAATACTTTGAAGTGTGCCATCTCTGTGCCACAACTTCATCCAAGGATACCTTATCGGCGGTCATCTAAAACATGGATGATCGCCGTTTCTATCTCACCACTTTGCCGCGCGCACCGTGCAGCGCGAAAGGCGCAAGCGCGAGCAAAGGGCGGTCGGCGTCAGCCGGCCGCCCATACCCCCAGTACTCTAACAGGGGGGTACTAAATATAACCAGATTGCCCGAACACAAGGTAGAGACACTTACGCAACGGCGTTTCTGAATATACTACGAAAATGTGGATGGTACACCCAATCCACCATTTCATCAAATATAAAATCTTGGGACATCGCTAAACTAGCTTAGTGACAGGCGTTAGGTGGATACGCGTCTGGCACGTTAGTTCATCATTTACAAAAAGACGACGAAATCCAAAAGCGTCGACCGATAACCGGCTGGCGCTTTTTCGTCACTCGTAATCCACCCAAACCGAATTGTGTATCGTTCGTCCACACTGTATACATTCTGTATAGACCCATCATCAGATAAGTGCTAGGATAATCGTATGCATGTATCCGATTTCTAGGAGGGGTAACTGATGGACCGTAATCAAGATGTCGTCTACGACGCGGTGCGCGAGCTCATCTACACCGATGGCAACTATACTGACGGTGTTACCACCGATATTGTGGCAGAGCACACCCAGCTACAGCGTACAAACACTTCGGCCTTACTGAATAAGCTGGTGCGCCTTGGTAAACTCAAGAAAACCAAGACGCGCCCTGTACACTACCAGCTGGATGAAGGCACACCAAACACTGATGCCTTCAGCACACTGGTTGGTGCTAATGGCAGCCTGAAGAAAGCCATTCAGCTCGCCAAGGCAGCAGTTCTTTATCCCAGCGGTAATCTCAACATTCAAATCACGGCGCAAACGGGTAGCGGGACCTCAGCGATGGTGGAGCGCATCATTCAATTTGCTGAAGCCAACCAGATGATTGACCAAAAAGCCCCACACGTTGTTGTCAACTGCCGCAATTATGCTGAAAACATCCATAGCCTTGATACCGTCTTGTTCGGCCCGAAGGGCGACTATAAAGGCAGCTGCTTTGAACAAGCCCGAAATGGCATCCTGTTTATTAATCACTATGAATACTTACAAGCTTCACAACAATCAGAAATCATCGACCTGCTCGACCGCAAAGCAGGGGCATTCGCCCCCTTAGCGGCAGACGATAAAACTGGCGCCAAAACGCCGTTCATGATTTTCTCCTGCTCCAACCAGGCCAATCAACAGCTGGAGCGTAAACTACCGGTGACCATCAAGCTGCCAGCAGTCGATGAACGCCCGCTCAACGAAAAACTCGCCCTGATTAATCATTTCTTTGTTGGTGAGGCTAAGACTTCGCAGCGCAAAATCATCGTCTCAACCACCGTGGTTAAGGCGCTGCTACTGGCCGATTACTTCCACAACGTCAAGGATATTATGGCGGCGGTGACGATTGCCTGTGCGAAGGCGTATGTGCGCGTGGTCAACGAACCCGGCCGTGATATCAATGTCTATCTGGATGCCCTCAAACCTGTCACGCAAAAGGCGTTGCTGAAGGAAAAGAAGAATCGTCCGGTTTTAGATGCCTTGTTTGAAGACAGCGAGACCATGATTTTCACCCCTGAAACAGCTGTGGTAACCCGCGATGAGAAGAAGCCCGGACTTGATTTGTATGGCGATATTAATAAGCAATATGCCTTGCTGGTCGACCAAGGCGTCGGTAGCAAAAACATCAAGCACGTCATCAACGACCATATCAAAAAGCTGTTCGAGCGTTATAACTACAACCATCGATACGACCTCACCAACAGCCAAGAACAGCTTGCCAAAATCGTAAAGCCAGAAATCATTACAACCGTGAAGACCTGGCTGGATAACTGCAGTAAAGTGCTTCACTGCACTTTTGAGCCTAGTGTCTTCTACGGCTTGTGTCTGCATATCAACTCACTGCTCACCATCAACATCACTCGGCAGCGCATGAGCTCAGAACAAGCCAAGAAGCTAATTGACCAATATCCTGCCGAATACAAAGAGTCCGTGAAGCTGGCGCAAATTCTCAACGATAATCTGCAGCTCAATCTGTCACCAGAAGAAACTGTCCTGCTGATGATGTTCCTGATTGATTCCAAGCATGAAAATGGGTTGGCCGTTCTGCCAACTTGCGCGTACCAAGGCTTTTACTTGCTAGGCGGAACTCCTGGACCCTTTGAATCCGTTCCAGTACTTGCGGCATCTTGCGCAACTCGCTAGGCGTTGCGTCGCCGACCCAGTGCTTCAAAGAGTCGCAAGTGTTCTTGAATTGGATTATATTGGCACTCATACCATGAGAAAAACATTCGGATATAAGTATTATCGACAATTCAGGGATATTCCCACATTGATGAAAATTTTGAATCATTCTAGTCAAGCAGTGACTATCCGATACATCGGATTAGAAGAAGAAATACGAGCTAGCTTGGATAAGTTCAATCCGTTAGATTAAATTGGTGGTTATAAAATATTTTACAACTCACTTAAAATAACTTATAGTTGGATAGTAATAAAAATAAATTGTTAAGAAAGGAGAAAAAATGTCAATTTTATCAACAGTATTGATTGTTTTAGTAGCTTTGGAATTTTTCTATATCCTATATTTAGAAACGTTTGCTACAACTTCAGACGCTACAAGTCGAGTATTTAACATGACAAAAGAAGAGTTAAAAAGCAAAGCTTTAAACACACTTTTTAAAAATCAGGGTATTTATAATGGTTTGATTGGTGTTGGGTTATTATATAGTGTTTTTCTTTCAAGTAATCCAATCGAAATGAGTAGATTACTATTAATTTATATTATTTTAGTGGCATTATATGGCAGTATTACAAGTGATAAAAAAATTATTCTAACCCAAGGTGGTTTAGCTATTTTAGCACTTATTTCAACATTCTTTTAAGAAAACAAAAAGCACAGTCAATTAAGAGTGTGCTTTTTGTTTATTTCTTTTTATTTGAACCGTATTATATTTCTGTCTATTTGAATCGCTTTTATAGTAAAGATAATGTGCAGTGTTAAAATCATTTTTATCTGAGGAAAAATAGAAAGAGTTTTTAGCTTTTGAATATTTACTTAACGCATAATAGAAATCCATGATTGAGCCAACTTTTTTCGTCTCATATTGTCTATTCTGGTTTTTAGTAAAATAGTAAAATCTATTTAAGGACTGTATATAAACTAAAATATCATCACGAATATATTGCCTATTTTTATCTAGTTTTTTATATGAAAAATCATCTAATCTTGCTTCAATAATAGGTAAATAATCAGCATTAGGAATA
>NZ_RHOX01000047.1 GCF_003946695.1 Lapidilactobacillus bayanensis
AATTTTGAAAAGTACAAATTTAAAGTTAAATCACACCCTCACATCTCTTTTGTCAGTGCCGGAGGAAAATCGCGGTCAGCCGCGGCATTCTTGTTGATGGTTTACCATTTACAAGAAAGTTTGTATTTGAGACAAATCGGTTTTTGATTTGGCTCAAATCAAACTCGCAGCGTTCTACCAGCGTATTTTCCTTAGACACGAAAAAGAGCAAACAAAGTATTTCACTATCGAATTGAAATTTTCATTATCTTAATAATCATCGGCAGCCGACACTTTGATTAAAAGTATGCAATGCTCTCTCAAATAAATTAATTTAATTTTTTTATTCACAAGCATCTCTTGATTTGATCTGCCCGTAAGCGCTTATTATAACCGATTTAACAATGTCACCGCTGCCAATAAATGGTCAGAAGTAACAATCTGTCTCAAATATTGACTTCAATCCAATCTAAGTTATAATATAGATGAACAAATTATTCATTTCACATCGGAGGAAATTTAAAATGAAGATTACAATTTTAGGTGCAGGCGGCATGGGCGGTCGGTTTGCAATGATGCTTCACCAAGCAGGCAACGATATTACGCTAGTTGATGGTTGGCAAGCAAATATTGATGCAATCCGCGCACACGGCTTACAGGCGGACTTTAATGGGCAACCTGTCACGGTACAATTACCAATCTATTCGCCTGCAGAGATCGACCAAATTGGCGACCAGGCTGAATTGATCATTGCCTTTACCAAGTCAAACCAATTAGCCACAATGTTTGAAGCAGTTAAGCCAATCATTTCTAAGAACACTTATGTTCTTTGCTTATTAAACGGTATTGGTCATGAAGAAATCTTGAAGAATTTCGTTAACATTGACCATCTAATTTTAGGTATCACCATGTGGACTGCCGGAATGACTGGACCGGGTCACCTGTCATTATTAGGCGATGGCAATCTTGAATTGCAAAACTTTACACCAGCAGGCAAAGAGTTCACGCTCGAAGTCCTTGATACCTTTAAAAAGGCAGGGTTAAATCCAACTTACAGCGAAAATGTTAAATATTCAATTTGGCGTAAAGCTTGTGTTAATGGCACGTTAAATAGTTTGTGCTCGTTATTAGAATGTAATATTGGTGAACTCGGCAAAACTGATGTTGCTGAACCAATTCTGCGCACAATCATTCATGAATTTGCCTTAGTTGCAGCCCATGAAGGCATTAAGCTTGACGAGGAAGAAGTTTATCAACATATTGCTGCAACTTTCACTGCAGCAATCGCAGCTCACTATCCTTCAATGTATCAAGATCTGGTTAAGAATCATCGCCTGACTGAAATTGATTTCATTAACGGCGCTGTTTGGCGTAAGGGGCAAAATTACGGCATTGAGACACCATACTGTGCCTTATTAACTCAACAAATCCACGCTAAAGAACAAGTCTTAGGCGCAAAGTAAAGGAGGAGCAACTATGAGTCAAAGTACAGCACCATCGTTAACTCCCAAAGTATTTATCAATAAAGTTTTAGCTGGGACGGCCACTGGCATTATTGTCGGTTTAATTCCTAATGCTGTTTTAGCAGCCATCTTGCAACTTTTCGGTAATAATCCAATTGCCTTAAGTCTGACCCACGTTCTCGTCGTTTTCCAATGTACAACGCCGCTATTAATTGGCGCGTTAATCGCATTGCAATTCGGCTTAGCACCGCTAGATATGGCAATTGTTGCCGGAGCTGCCTACGTTGGTTCTGGCGTCACGCAATTTAATGCCGCCGCTATTCATCCCATCACTAAAGCAACTGGCCTTTATCTATCTGCTGGTACTGGCGACTTAATTAACACGATGTTAACTGCAGCTTTAGCCGTTGGTTTAACGTTGTTGATCGGGAATAAATTCGGTTCTGTCAAGATTGTTCTCTCACCAATTATTATCGGCGCTGGTAGCGGCTGGATCGGCTTTTTAATTCTACCGTATGTTGCCAAAATCACGACTTGGATTGGCAACTTAATTAATTCATTTACTAATCTCCAACCAATTTTGATGTGTATCCTGATCACTTGTATGTTTGCCACTTTAATCATCACCCCAATTTCAACCGTCGCAATCGGAATGGCTATTCAATTAAACGGGCTTTCCTCTGGTGCGGCCGCAATGGGCGTGGCGGTGACAACAATCGTCCTAGTCATTCATTCTTGGAAAACTAATAAGTCTGGCGTGACCATCGCTGTAGGCTTAGGCGCAATGAAATTGATGATTCCTAATCTATTCCAACACCCAATTATCTTATTACCCATCTTAACTACCAGCATCATTTCTGCAATTCCCGTGGCACTATTTAACGTATTAGGCACGCCTGCTTCCGCTGGTTTCGGACTAGTCGGTTTAGTCGGCCCGTTGGCTTCAATCAACGCCGGTTTAAACCTTGTTTTGGCCCTCGTCGTTTGGTTCGTTATTCCAATTGCAACAGCCTTACTTTCTCGCTTCGTCTTTGAAAAGATGCTCCACATTTACGACGAAAAGAAAGTCTTTGCTTATTTAGGCGAATAACTAGCCACGCGTACAATTCAAAAACTGCGAACTGAGAAATAACTCAAAATGACGTACTGAATTCTTGATATCGGGCAACTCATTAACGTTAACGCCGGACAAAAGTTTGACAATTTCTCTTGAAATAATTAAGGCTCAAATCCATTTTTGGATTTGAGTCTTTTTGAAATTATATTCGAGTATATTCATTCTTTGGACTTTAGCATTGTGTCTGAAATTAGTGAATCTTACTTTAGACTAAATTCTAGAACTGTTATCTTGCGGTTCTTCGTGCCTGCGGAAAATGCGCTGGTGGAACGCTGTGGGCTCGACTTTAAGCCAATCTACGATTGTCTTAAAGCTCGGCCTTGTCGTAAATGGTAAACCATTAACGACAATTTCACAGCTGACCGCGATTTCCCTCCGGCACTGACAAACGAGATGATATGGTGTGATTTAACCGCAAATTTTTGCTTCTAAAAATTAGAAGGCAATTCAATCACTCGTCAATTCAGCGCTTGCGCAAAGGTTGCCATCTTGTCAGATTAGTGGCGGCGAAAGAATACCGCTCAGTAGTGACATTAATGTTGGCAATTTATTGCCTACATTAAGGCTCGTATTTGAGACGATTGGCCCTTTAATCGGCTCAAATCGACGCCCACTACGTTCCAGCGCTAAGTATTCTTTCGCCGCCACGGTACCCACTATTTCCAACCTTTGCGCAAGCGCGAAGAATTGCAATGATAACAGTTTTAGGCCTTAGCTACTTTTCTACTGTTCACATTTGATCCATGGTTCGATTTAATAATTGATCAACATAATTATTGCCATCATTAGTGGCATGACCCTTCGCCCACTGCATGTTTAATTGCGTAAAGTTAGGCAACAGGTCGCTGATTTGCTGCCATAATTCTAAATTCAAAACGGGTTCGCCGTTGGACTTTTTCCAACCGCGGCGTTGCCAACCGGCTAGCCAACCTTTGGTGATCGGATCTAACACATAGTGCGAATCCAAGGTCATTAAAATGGGTGCTTGTTGTAATCCAAGTTGTTGCAGACGAGTTAACGCTGACTTTAGAGCCGTTAATTCCATCTTGTTATTCGTTGCGCCATGCTCACCAGCGGTATCATCATAACACTCACCTGCAGGCGTCACGATTAAATATGCCCAAGCGGATAAGTCGGCGGTTTTAACGTGACCGCCGCGGACGTTACCGGTATTGCGATTACCGCCATCTGTATAAACGCGAATCTGATTAGCCGCGTCAAATTGTGATGATCTGGTCGACTGCTGATTTGTTGCAGTTGTTTTCTTGTTTATTGGTGTGCCCTTCTGCAAGTCAGCCAACCAAGATTGGGCTTCTTGCTCCGTTGAGAAACTTTTATAACGAGCGCCGGTAAAACCATCGACCTGAGCTTTGGTTGTGGCCCAATCGCGAAAAATTCCCGTTTCTCGGCCTTTTGCAACGGCATAATACTTTGTTTTCACCATGAAATACTCCTTTGTAAGTTGTAAATTTATAATTTCCTTAATATAATGATTAAATGAACGATAATTATGATTGAGTACTTGCTCTTACAAGCTCACTCATCTAACTCTTATTTTAACCTTAGGATGATATTATTGAAACAGATTACCAGCACAAAAAATAAGTTAGCCTGTGCCGCATTGGGAGCTGTCAGCGGTCTGCTAACTACCAGCGGCTTACTTACTGTGCGACATCGCGTTAAAACAAAAATTGAACAACAAGAATTCCAAAAGGCGCAGCAACCAGATCACGGCATTAAACAACGCGACACAACCACGAAACAAATTCCGACACTGTATGTGCACGGTTTTCGCGGTGGCGATTACACGACGAATAAAATGGTGCTCAGTGCGCAAAGGGTCACGGCTACTCATACCTTTTTGAAAGTACTCGTTGATTGGCGCGGCAATTTAACTTATGAAGGTCGTTGGTCTAATGATCCGAATCCGTTGGTTCAAGTGGTCTTTCGCGATAAATGGATGCCAACACGACAAATTGTTAACTGGCTAGATATTGTTTTACCAGAATTAAAGGAAAAATATCACTTCGAAGAATATAACGCGGTCGGTCACTCTATTGGCGCAACCGCCTTAGTACGCGTGGAAATGCGTAATTATGATAACGCGATCTTTCCACGGCTGAATAAACTGGTGCTCGTAGCTGGTCCCTTTGATGGCGTCGTTGCTTTTGGCGATTGGCCCAACATTAATCGACTGTTACCTTCTGGACGACCTGTCTTAATGAATCCCCACTATTTACAACTACTATTGAATCGTGATCGGTTTCCCAGCAACGTTAGTGTTTTAAATATTTATGGCAATATTGATGACGACAGTAATACCGACAAATATATTAGTGTGATTTCTGCAAAATCGATTCGCTATATTCTCACACCAATCGTCAAAGCTTTCCACGAAATTGAAATCCACGGCAATGATGCTGAACATTCTAAAATGCACGATGATGATGATGTCCTCAACATTATTAATCGCTTCCTGTTCGGTCAGCATACGGAGAAATCCACATCATAAAAACAAGCAAACTCGCGAATCCGATTGATATTTTAAATGTTACGGCTAACTTTAAAATATCATTGAGTAATCGCGATTTTTTTAGTGTTTGCTAAGCAAATCAGCACAATGGCAAATCATAACTATGCTAAACTTAAAATAGACTTGGAGGCAGCTTATGGAGAAATTCGAAAAATATCATCCGATTATGACACCACATTTCACATTCGATTGGCTAACAACTGCTCGACTTAATCACAGTACTGAATTAATACGTGCTGTTGAGAAACAACCTGACTTAACAACTGCCCAGGCAGCTGAACATATTAGCCAATTGATGCTTAAAATTATGCGTAATCAAGAATTAACTTGGGGTATTTTCAAACGTCCGCAAAAGACGCTAATTGGTTTAACCAGCTTAGCAAACCTCCAAGAACACACCAAAACTGCTGAATTAAGCTTGTACTTGCCGCCAAACTTAAGTGAACTCGAACAAACCGAATTACTAACACGCTTAGTAACGTTTGTCTTTGCTGAATTGGACTTTAACGAAACCATCTTAGCGACTAATCAAACCACAATTTCCCCACAAGTATTGACTGATCTAGGCTTTTCTAAGCCTGACAAAACCGGTAATTGGTTAATTGAACGTGCTGTTTCTTTAAAAACCAGTCTTTAGACGGTCGCCAAATTAACGCCATTTTTATAAGATGGTGGCAACGATAGTTTTAGAAAGTGAGGTTTCATTAATGATGTACGGACTATTTTTTGATCCAACTTTTATTTTAGTGATTGCTGGGTTAGTTATTTCAATGATTGCCTCAGCTCACGTCAATTCCACTTTTAGACGTTACGATGAAGTACAAAGCAACAGCGGCATTACCGGTGCACAAGCAGCACAGGCCATTCTTGATAACGCCGGAATTACAGACGTTCGCATTCAAAAAGTGGCTGGGAATTTAACTGATAATTATAATTCGAGTAATTTAACGCTGAGTTTGTCGGAAGCAACTTATAATTCCACTTCAGTAGCGGCTATTGGGGTGGCCGCTCACGAAGTCGGCCACGCCCTTCAACATCACACTGGCTACGTGCCTTTAAAAATTCGTACGGGTATTTTCCCCTTGGTTAATATCGGTTCTAATTTATCCTTTCCAATGATTTTGATTGGGGTGCTGTTAAGCTGGAACCAAACTTTAATCAACATCGGAATTTGGGCGTTTGCCTTGGTCTTGATCTTTCAATTGGTAACTTTGCCTGTTGAATTCAATGCGTCGGCACGAGCACTAAATATTCTCAAAAGCGACAATCTGCTAACTGTTGACGAAGTGCCAATGGTACGTCTTGTCTTAACGGCCGCTGCTCTAACTTATGTTGCTGCCGTTTTGTCAACCTTCTTACAACTATTACGTTTGGTACTCCTATTCGGTGGTGGGCGCAGCCGTGATTGATTCTTTGCTAGAAAAGGCATAGAATATACAATTATCTAAATTATGGGGTTTTAATTAATGAGTCTACGGATCGTGTTGCTAATTATTATTGGGCTATTGGTTATTAACACGACTGGTGCAATCATCACTGTCTTTCACCGGCCGCGAAGTATTCCTTCAACGCTGGCATGGCTATTAGTTCTAGTGATGTTGCCAGGTGTAGGCTTTTTAGTTTACGCATTTTTAGGCCGCGGTATTGCTGAAGATAATTTATTTGTCTTAAGTCATCAGGATCATATTGGCTTAACTCATTTGAAGGATTTAATTATCAAAGACATGGAGAAGTTAAATCCTACCGAGCCGACTAATGATACGACCGCTGAAGCACGCGGTTTAATCGAGTACTTTGATCGAACCGAAGATTCCCCAGTCACTCATCATAATAAAGTGCGAATTTTCACCGATGGCACAGAGAAGTTTGACAATTTATTCAAAGATATTAAAATCGCGCAAAAATTCATTCACGTGGAATACTATTCGTTTATTAACGATGACATTGGCAATGAATTCTTAAACCTGCTTGTTCGTAAGGCCCAACAAGGTGTCGAAGTGCGCCTCGTTTATGATCCATGGGGTTCTCCCGGCGCTACCAAAAAATGGTTCGCACCACTAACAGATGCCGGTGGTCAAGTCGTTCCCTTCATTACCTCGCGGGATTTAATTCGTAAAACCCGTCTGAACTACCATTTGCACCGTAAAGTAGTTATTATCGATGGTAAAGTAGGTTGGACCGGTGGTTTTAATGTCGGTGACCAATATTTGGGCCGCAGTAAAAAGTTCGGCTATTGGCGAGATACGCATCTTCGCATTGTTGGTACTAGTGTGCTCGCGTTGCAAGAACGGTTCCTAATGGATTGGAACGCTTCAATCGAACGTTACGATCAACGAATCACTTTCAAAAACGAATATTTCCCCAGTCCTAGCAAAATCGCAGTTGGTCATACGCCAATTCAGGTTGTTTCTGACGGCCCCGATAGTGAGGCGGACATTCTCAAGGGGGGAATGATGAAGATCCTACTGACCGCTAAAAAGTCAGTTTGGATACAAACACCCTACCTTGTTCCCGATGAACCGATGCTCAGTTCGTTAATTATCGCCGCCCGTTCTGGAATCGATGTTAGAATTATGATTCCGCAAATGCCCGATCATCCTTTTATTTATCGGGCCACTCAATATTATGCGAATTTATTGACCGAATCTGGTATTAAGATTTACATTTACGAGAATGGTTTTCTTCATGCTAAAACAGCTATTTGTGATAACGAATTCTGTTTCGTCGGCTCGATGAATCAAGATTATCGCAGTTATGCACTCAACTTTGAATGCAACGCCTATATCTATGACGCCCAAATCAGTCAAGAGCTAACCGATATTTTTGAAAGTGATATGGAAAAGTCTGAATTGCTGACAATGACAATGATTCGTCAACAGTCCCATTGGCTTCATTTCAAACAATATTTCTCCCGCTTATTATCACCAATACTTTAAAATAAAAGAAGTGGCACTCAGACTTTCACTTCATGACAGAACGAAAAATGGAGCTGGGATTTTATCCTAGTTCTATTTTTTTGTTCTAAAACTGTTATGTTGTGCTTCTTCGTGCCTGCGGAAAATGCGCTGGTGGAACGCTGCGAGCTTGATTTGAGCCAAATAAATTTGTCTCAAATACAA
>NZ_RHOX01000048.1 GCF_003946695.1 Lapidilactobacillus bayanensis
TCGACTTATGATTCCGACTACTACGGCTCATAGCGGACTTTCACCGCCTAGATAACAATCATGCCGAGCGCACCAAACTTTCTTGTAAGTGGTAAACCACTAACAAGAATTCCGCGGCTGACCGCGATTTCCCTCCGGCACTGACAAACGAGATGATATGGTGTGATTTAATCGCGAATTTGTGCTCCTGAAAATTAGAAGTACTTCAACCGCTCGTCAATTCAGCGCTTGAGCAAAGGTTGCCCTCTTGCTAGCTTAGTGGCGGCGAAGAAATACCGCTCAGTAGTGACATTAATGTTGGCAATTTATTGCTTACATTAAGGCTCGTATTTAAGACGATTTGCCCTTTAATCGGCTTAAATCGAAGCCCACTACGTTCCAGCGCTAAGTATTTCTTCGCCGCCACGACAACGCGCACGTTTTATCTGCAACCTTTGCGCAAGCGCAGAGAAGTACAAAATAACAGTTCTAGTTTTTAGCACACTAACTCTACGTCTCAGCACCAAGTATTTATTTACGCCACAGTACCCGCACGTTCCATCCGCAACCTTTGCGCAAGCGTGAAGAACCACAAAATAACAGCTCTAGTTGCCACAATTTTTTAAATAACCACCAAATCCCCCTGCTTTCTTGCTATGATATGAGTAAGAAAGCTTGAGGTGTTAGTAATGAACTTATTAATCGTTGAGGACAATCAAATCTTACTAGAAAGTATGCAACAATTCTTTTGCCACCATTTTCAAGTCACAGGTTGCCGTACGCTTGCAGAAGTGAATGCCAGATTACAAAAGCAATCTTTTGACGCTATTATCTTAGACTTATCGCTGCCTGACGGTAATGGCCTGATTTGGTTGAAGCAATGGCAACCATTTTTAACCGCTAAATTATTAATTCTAACGGCTAATGATCAAGAAGACGCCATGATTAGTGGGCTATCTTTGGCCGCTGATTACGTTGTTAAACCGACCAGTCTAAACGTTCTGCAATTACGATTGCAGAAGCTATTACCGACTGCCCCGCAAAGATTAGGTGATTTAGAGGTCGATTTGTCACAACGTCGCGTTCGCCGACAAGGACAAATCATTCCGCTCACCGCTATTGAATGGCGATTAGTTGCCTTCTTTACCGCTAACCAAGAGCAATTACTTAGTCGTGAACAATTATTAAAGGTAATTTGGGACGCTCAAGATAATTTCGTTTCCGATAATACCTTGACGGTTACAATTAAACGACTACGCGAGAAGTTAGAGCATAATCCTAGTCAACCTCAATTAATTCAGACAATTCGCGGAATGGGGTATTTCATTCATGGTGAAAATTAATCTTTTCAAATTACCAGAAACCAAATATATTGCCTGGTTAGCTTTAACTTTGATCATTATTTGTGGCGGCACCATGGCAACGATTGCTTGGTTAACGCCTGAAAATGGACCAGCTTTAATGGTTATTTTTATAATGTTGGTAGGCTTAATTAGTACTGTCTGCTATTTCTGGTTGCGTCAAGTCGTTATTAGTCTACAGACGTTAACGCAACAAATTAAAGACGCCGATCACAACCAAGTGACTTACGACTTGGCATTTAATAACACTGGCCTTTTTTCTAATTTACATAATGAACTGTACCGCTATATTCGCCAAACGCAATCCTTACGGGATAATATTGAGCACGATCGCCAGCAGCTAACTACGGCTATTACTGATATTGCCCACCAACTACGGACGCCGATCGCAACGACGCAAAACTTGCTAGATTTGGTTACACCGCAAAATTTAACAACTGAACAGTCTAAGCTACAGCAACAAAATCAGCGCCTAATTCAACTGGTCAATCAACTTATTTTATTGGCAAAAGTCGACACGCACACACTGGCTCGTCAAAAAAATGAGCTGAGTTTAAGCGACTTAATTAAGCAAAGTCTTAACTTACTTCTTGTTAAAATTGCGGCCAAAGATTTAAAGGTTGACTGGCAAGTTAAGCCTGATTTACAAATCTCAGTCAATGCGGCCCTTTTTCAAGAGGCTTTAGTTAATCTGATTAAGAATAATTATGAACACGCACCAGAACATTCGACTCTGACCATTGCAGCTAACAAGAATGACATCTCAACAATTATCACGATTACGAATCAAGGCGCCCCTATTCCCGAGCAAGATTTACCGCATCTCTTTGAACGTTTCTATCGTGGCCGACAAAGTCCTGCTGACAATCTGGGAATTGGTTTGGCGATTGCTAATGGGATTATTCAGGCTAGTGATGGCCGTCTAACCATTGCCAATCAGAACCACGGCGTTGGTTATCGAATTGAATTATTTCGCTAATGTCACTTAAATGTCACTTTCTCTTAGTATGCTAAAAATAACGATAAGACGAGGTGAAAGAAATGGAAATATTAACAGCAAGTCATTTGTCCAAGCAATATCCTGGCGAGCAAAATTTGGCCTTAGATGATATTAATTTAGCAGTCACTGCCGGTGAATTCTTGGCGATTGTGGGACCGTCTGGCTCGGGTAAGTCGACTTTATTACATTTACTTGGTGGTGTCGATCGACCGTCCAGTGGTTCGGTGAAATTATATCATACAGATATTTACGCCTTAAACGAAACCAAGCTGGCAATTTTTCGGCGACGCCAAGTAGGCTTGATTTATCAATTTTATAATTTAATTCCTAATTTAACCGTTACGGAAAATATTACCCTGCCCACTGAACTAGACGGTCAAAAAGTCGAGCAAACGCGCTTGGAACAAATATTAGCAACCCTAGGATTAAGTGATAAACGCAATGCACTACCCGGTCAATTATCTGGTGGCCAGCAACAACGCGTTGCCATCGGTCGCGCGTTAATTAACCAACCTGCCGTTGTTTTAGCTGATGAACCAACTGGGAATTTAGATCAACGGAACTCACAAGAGATCATGCAACTTTTGCATGCCGCTAATATTAAACAGGGTCAAACCATCATCTTAATAACCCATGATCCACTAATTGCCCAACAAGCCAGTCGCGTCATCACAATTGAAGACGGACAAATGAAAGAAACGAGGTAATCGCCATGAATGTGATTACTCGTTTAAATCTACGCAGCTTTCGCACCGAAAAGAAACGCACCATCGCTACGATTCTCGCCATGGCGATTGCTGCAACGATGGCAGTCGCAATATTAGTTGGCTTTCGCAGTGTCCAGTTAACGATTTATAATCGCGAGCGACAAGCAACTGGTGGTGTTATTGCCTTCAATCAGATTACCGCCCGACAAAAAGATAAACTGTTAGCTAGCGGTCACTTTGCCAGCACCGCTAGTTTAAAAGAAATGAAACCAGTAAAACTAGTCGATAAAAAGAGACTGCCAACAGCACTCAAAACGCCCAACCACTTTGAAATAACGGAGCTAACATCGAAAAATCTAAATAAACTTGTTGCGCCACTACTCGAAAGTGGTCATCTTCCTAAGACACAACAAGAAATTCTAATTCCTAATGATCTATCTTCAGAGCAAAATCGTAGTGGCCAAAAATTAACGGTTCTAGCCGCCGGTCAAAAAAAGGACTACCAGATTGTTGGGACTTACAACGCTTATTTACCTGGTTTTGTGCCTACTGGCCTAATTACTTACGATCAACAACAAGTCGCGACAAGCGAAACGCTGATCGTAACACCGAAAAATTTAACGGCTATTCGTGCACAAGCTCAGCAACTAGCCAGCAACAATCAAATTAGCGCTAAGCAGCTTTCATTTAACGAAAACGCACTTCTGATGCTCGGACAATCAACGAACGCTCACCAGCGAGTTGAATTGTACAGCACAATTTTAATCTGTTTAGTCATTGTTGGCATTGCTGCCTTAATTCTTATTTTTACAAGTATTAATTTATCCGTTCGTGCGCGTCGCCAACGTTATGGCTTGTTACGTTCAATTGGCATGACGCCTAAACAATTACGCCATTTAGTCTATCAGCAAGCCTTAACCTTAGCGATTCCCGCTTTATTACTTGGCTACTTAGTCGGCATTGGTGGTATTGCTTTTGCAATTCAGCGATTAAATCAACTCTTTGTTAAAAATCACGTCAACATGCAACTTTATTTTGCTGTTGATTGGTTGCCTTTACTTAGTGCGGCTATTTTCATGATGTTAATCACATTATTAGCCGCCGCTAGTCCTGCTATTCGGGCCAGTCACACGACACCGATTGCCGCAATTCGTTCTCTAAGTATTTCGCCTAAACTAACAAGACATCAATTAAAAGAGACTAGATTAATTGAACATTGCCACAAACCAATTTTAAAATTAGCCTTGAAAAATTATCGACGCAACGCTCAAAAACTAACGATGTTAGTCATGCTAACCACAACTGTTGCTATTTTCATCAGTCTAACTAGTTTTGCTACTAACGTCATTAGCAATGCCCCATCTGGAACTAACGAAGATCTTTCAGTAACCATGACTAATGCTCCCGAACAAGAAATAGCACTCAAACAAATTCTAAAACAATCAAATAATATTAAAAAATCGCTAATCATTCATAAAAGTAATATTGATGCATCACTAGTCATTGCCAAAGGACCGTCTTCAGGAACCGATTTGCCGTTAGTGACTGTTGATGCTCAACGATTTAAACGAGATTTCAATAACCACCCGACAATCATTAATACACAAATCTATGAAGAATTTAGCGGTGGTAATCGAATTAGAGCCTGGTTATTTGCTGAGAAGCATTATCAGGGACCGGTAACCTTCACAACAGATCTTCAGCGAAGTACTAAGCATCCACAAAAAGTTATGCTAGATGATGTCCATATCGTTCCAATTACACAACTAATCGGTTATCAACTTCTATTTCCGATAGATGGTGGTGGTGCATTAATTATTTCGACGACACAATATCATGAATTATTTAAACCATTAAAGATTCCTAAAGACAGTATTGACCTACTTGCCGGAGTTACTTTAAAGAATCGTGATAAGCATATTGCCCTGACGAATGCGCTTAAGCAACGCTTCCCCAATGCCGAAATTTATGACAGTATTAGTGCCAATGCTGAAAGTACGACTATTGCCATAACAATGCGCGTGATTGCCCTCGGTTTTATCTCTTTATTGTCACTCATCAGTCTCGCAACAATTATCAATCATACTTTCTCTGCTTTAATTGAACAGAGACGCGGTTTAGCGATGCTGCAATCAATCGGCACAACGCCTGGCCAAGTCACCAAAATGTTAAGTATTCAAAATGGTTTAATGATGTTTAAAGGTTGGTTAATCGGGAGTATTATTGGCAGTGCCATTTATTATGAATTAGCCAAGCAGTCTCAAATTGAACCGATTAATACCCTCAACTTACCTGTCGCACAAATCATGATGGCTGGTATTGTCTTGATTCTAATTCAACTTATTTTTGCGATCATCACGCACCACATTCTAACTCATCAAAATATTGATGTCTTAATCCGCAACGACTGAATATAAACAGCGTGTGCATAAAGATAGTGTCACATCAACTCATCAGAAAATATTGATGAATGATGTTTGACACTATTTTTTAATTGCTTTTGTTTTGGTATGATACGCTGCACTACTGCTGTGACCGTGGATGGTGTCTTGCAAGATATCAGTTCCTGGGTGGACCAAATGATGAGTATCGCGAAATTCAATTGCCAAATTGGAAGCCGCCTTTAAATCTGTTAAAACTTGTTGATACAGCTCCTGATCAGTGTTGGGCATACATAACAGCTCATAACTACGCGTCAACTTGGTCTTAAACTTACGCGTATAAATAAAAAACGAATAACAATGATCGAAATGATTATTTACGATTACCAACCAATACTGATAATTCCGCTCACGCTTAAATTTCTCCTGATAGTTGGCTAACAATGTTTTTGATTCTTGAATCATCCGTGATGTCCTCCTACTAAACCACTGCGTTTAATCGCCGTCGCTCCTTTAGTCTTGGAGTAACCGCGCACTAATGCTTGATAGCCATAACGTTGGCGAATTTGATCAATCGTTCTGTCTAAAGCCAAATCTGCTTCTTGGCGGTGACTGTCTTCAAATAAATTGAACTGTAAAACAGTAGCATCGCTAATCCCGCTAACGCTCACGCCTAAATTGCGCAATGTTTGCCGCCGCCATTTACGCTCGAACAAGCTACGGACAGCTTGAATTAAATCTTCGGTGTGATTCGTGGGTGTTATTTGAGTGCGTGCAGAAAAGCCATGTTGCCCCTGTTCATCAGGCACTGCAAAGCCAACAAAAATTCCAACAATACTGGCTTGTTGTTGATGACTGCGCAAGCGCGCGCCAACTTGATCAGCAATCTCACTCAAAACCGTTTCAATTTCAGTTTGCTCAGTATAATCGCGCATTAAAACTTGACTATTGTTATAGCCCCTGTTTTCTTCACGCGGTAAATACGGCTGCCCTAAATCAGAATAATCAATTCCCCAAGCATGAAAATATAAAGCATCGCCTAAAACACCAAATTTACGATGTAGTCGCTGCCGATCGGCGTGTGCTAATTCTTTAATCGTCGTAATTCCCAGCTCATTTAATTTTTTAGCCGTCTTAGACCCAATCGACCAAAATGAAGTTAGCTCATCTATTTGCCAAACTGTTTCTGGCACGCGTTCATAAGTCCAAGTTGCTCGCCATGGTTCAGCTCGTTTAGCTTCATTGTCCAATGCAAGTTTTGCTAACAAAGGGTTCGGTCCTATGCCAATCGTTGTAATGATTCCAGTTTTTTCAAAAACTGCTTCTTGAATTCGAGCGGCAATTTCGTCTGTTGTTCCGAAGACTTCATGCGAATGAGTCACGTCGATAAAAGATTCGTCTACCGAATAAGGATACCAATGTTGATCGTCGGTAAATTGTCGATAAATTCGATTAATGATGTAATTTTTCTTAATATAATCGGCCATACGCGGTTCAACCATTTCAATATCCATTTCATCAGCAATTTGATAACGTCTAGTTCCTAATTGCACGCCGTAGTTTTTCTTCGTAGCCGGACTAGCCGCTAGAATTAACCCACCTTGCGATTCTTCGTTGGACATGACGGCAATTTTAGCAGCCAACGGAAATTCGCCCCGCCGAATCGCTTCTGTCGACGCATAAAAAGATTTACAATCAATGCACATCACATCGTGAACTGGTAAGCGACTGACATCAGTTAAAGGTGTCGTCATACTTGCCACCACTTTTGCAACGTCATTAATTCAACATGGCGAATTAAATCCACCTGAATCTTTTCTTCTCGATCAGCTTGATCCTGCAAATAAATTTGACCATCAGCAAAACCAACCATGATGCCTTGAACATCTGCTTGATAATGATGATTGAATTCAATATTTAACTGCACACTTATTGGTTGTGTATGTAACCACGCCGTTTTTAAAACCGTATCAATCTCTGCAGTGGTCATTTCTACCTTAGCTACAATTGGTTGTTCAGCAATTGCTTCCTGTTCCATATAAGCGGAGTGATCGCTCAAGATCCAGCCCAGCCACTTGGCCATGCCGCGGTCCGGATAAAGCCAACGTTCTCTTGGGACATTTCGTTCCATAAGACTCACCTCGATATCCTATATAAACATTATACGAACATACGTTTGTAAAAACAAGATAAATTCACTGAACTTTAAAAATGATGAGTAAAAACTAAATTATCTGAAACGATCATGCTACAAGTCACCTGCCTGTGAAAAATATATTGGTGAAATACTGTGAACATTTGAGTTGATCCGAGTTAGAAATTCAAGATAAAAAAGACGATCTAAAAATTAGTCAACAAAAAAACGTCGCTTCCACAAATCAAAGCGACGCATCTTTCAAAAATTATTTAGTTAACTAAAGGTTGAAAGTTAATATTTCCACTTAAGCCCTGATCTGTTAGGGCTTTTTTGCTACAAAAATAGACATGAAAC
>NZ_RHOX01000049.1 GCF_003946695.1 Lapidilactobacillus bayanensis
CAGGTCTTGTTGTAAGTAATAAATTACTAACAACAATTTCACCACTGAGCGGTATTTATTTTCCCTCACTAAACAAATAAGCTGGCAACCTTTGCGTAAGCGCTGAATTGACGAGTGGTTAAACTACCTTTCAATTTTGAGAAGTATAAATTAGAAGTTTAGTTGTACTAACGCACTTTCGTCAGTGCTGGAGGAAAATCGCGGTCAGCTGTGAAATTCTCGTTAATGGTTTACCATTTACGGCAAGGCCGAGCTTTAAGACAATCTGTGATTGGCTTAAAGTCGAGCCCACGGCGTTCCACCAGCGCATTTCCCGCAGGCACGAAGAAGCACAACAATAACAGTTTTAGGGCTTAGCACTTACAATAAAGCGCGTGTTTTTAAACTCGTTCAATCATTGCAATCAAAAAAGTCTGGTTCAAATAAAACTTGAACCAGACTTCATCAATTACTGTGCAATTGATTTACGCGCTGCGATTGGTGACAGACCGCTATGACTAACCACGATTTTGTTATTTAATTCAATCACATTGCTTTTATCAAGCGCGTCGCTTTCTGTAATCGTGAGCAAAGCGGAGTTTTCGTAAATTTTTTCGACAATACCGACAAAGTCGCGTTCCATATCTTCCTTAACGTGACAATTTAATGTATCGCCAACATGAATATCTGAAATTTTCATTAGTGTTCCCCACAATCTAATTAATTTTCGTAAATTAGGAGTCGTTATGAGTAAAACAGTTACCAATAAATTGTTTATTATTACCGGCGCTTCTGGTACCGGCAAAACAACGATTAGTAATTATCTGCGTGACAATTATGGCATTCAACGTGTCATCACCCACACAACACGGCCACCACGGGCTAACGAGCTTGATGGACGCGATTATTACTTTGAAACTGAAACAAGTTTTAGTCAGAATCATTACATTGAGTCGGTCAGTTATTCGGGCTATCATTATGGTTCATCACGCGAGGCGCTACAACGAGCGTGGCGGCGTCAACCCTACGTCAGCTTAGTTGTGGAGACTAAAGGGGCAGAGGCCTACGCGCAAGTGATGCGTCAACAGATCGTGGTCTTATTTATGACCGTTTCCAATCCGGAAGTGCTATTACCAAGATTAGAAGCACGCGGTGATCAACCTACTGAAATTGAGAAAAGATTAGCAAGTGCGGAATCAAAGCGCGATTTGCAAGTGCCGCCAGCTTTGCAATCAATTGCCAAAATGATCAACAATGATAATTGGCTGGCAGCAAAACAGCAAGTCGACGCAATTATTAAGGCAGAAATTCGCCAAAACTTTTCAGAATAACGGTGTTTCAATGAATGATACGAAAGAGTATAGCATATTCTAAAATTTATTCACAAGACTTAAGACTGATTTTTATAAATTATCTTGCTGAATCATTAAAAAAATAGCTGTTGTTGATTAAAAAAGTGGAGGAAAGTCTGACAGCGACTTTTCTCCACTTTTTAACCACACAGCTATTTTTTATTTTAGAATTGAAAGGATCGTTCGGGTGATGCGGCACCGTAACCAAACACTTGCAACTGTCGTGTTTGTGCGTTGATGTCGATCACATAACCAGCAAATTCCGTCAGCGTACCTTGCCGACGATTCCAGGCACGATTGTACGTCGTTGTTAAGGCGTGGTCTCGCCCCATTAAGGCGCTGCAATTCAAAAGGACATATTGAATACCATTGATTTGATAAGCATTTTCAGTATGCAAGTGGCCACAAATATAAGCCCAGATTTGTCCGGATTTATTCTGACTGAAATCAAAAGGTAAATCGACCGCAAAATCTGGATTAGTCTGCCTTGGTTGCAAACGTCCCTTTAAATGACGATTAAAGGCGACGAGCAGCTCGTGGACAGCATGGCCGTTATATTGTAGGCCGTCACCCCCATCAGCCTTTAATAGGTTGGCATGACCCAAAATAACGATCTGTTTAGTTTGACTTTGTTGGAGAATGGTAATGAGTTCGGCAATTTGTTGTTGACGAATGGCCAGCGTTAATTTCACGTCATATTTTTTAAGGCCGTTCGCAGCAATCAAGTAAGGTACATCACTGGTGTTAATCGAGATGACGCGAACGTGCCCTTTGTCGAAATAACTAAGACCAGTTTGGTAACTTAAGTGGTTAATTTGCGGTTGAGCAAACAACTTCTTATAGACAAGATTGCCGTAAGTGTTAGCTTGAAAACTAGGGTGTTGTTGAAAAAGTTTCTCGTCATATTTGTCGTTTTCATCATGATTACCCTTAGCCATGAAAAAAGGAGTCTTATCTTGATTAAGTATGGCAACGATTTTGCCTAAGTGAGCCTGACTAATACTACCAGTGTCGGAGCCGTCGATGGCGTCTCCTAAATGGCCTTTGAAATCGAGCAGGCCGGTTTGATCAAGCAAGTTTAATTCTGCGATGTGCTGTAAACCGTTGCTGC
Organism: Lapidilactobacillus bayanensis; assembly: GCF_003946695.1. Lineage (GTDB taxonomy): Bacteria > Bacillota > Bacilli > Lactobacillales > Lactobacillaceae > Lapidilactobacillus > Lapidilactobacillus bayanensis. The sequence continues at coordinate 2,443 of NZ_RHOX01000049.1, forward strand.
CATAATACGTGTAATTAACGTCGGCTTTATCGTGCGTGTCCGTGACGACGCCCAACGTTAATGAAGCCGGTGTTAATTTCGGGCTGATCTTTTCGGAGAAATCTTGTAAATATTGCTTGACGAATTGCCGTGGTCCCAAAGGAATCTCAGTTAGCGCGTTATAACGCTTAAAGTAAGTTGAATAGCTACGAAAATAAAGCGGACCAGTAAGCCCGTCCGCTTTTTGTTGAGGTAATAAAAGTTGTTGCCGTTCTGGCGTGACAATCAGGCTATAACTAACTTTTTTACCGTTATCATTAATTAAAGGCACCGTGTAAACACCGGGCTTCTTTTGTTGAGCCAATTGTTTAGTCCAGTGTTTCTTAAGAAAATTAGTCAATTTGTTCATGACAATTTAAACCTAACGAATAACTTCGTGAATTAATTTCGGCAATTCTGGTTGCGTTGGGCCAATCTTAAAACTATTGAGCACTTGCGCTTGAACTTCTTCGGGAGCTTCGTTATTGACGTAAAGGGTTGCTAAAGGTTCGCCAACAGCAACGACATCGCCTAATTTCTTGTGCATGATAATGCCCACACCGGGATCAACAATGTCATCTTTCTTAGCGCGGCCGCCACCAATCTTAACGGAAGCTAAACCAAGTTCGTTCGTTTCAATACCAGTCACATAACCGGCAGTGGTGGCAATTACGTCAACTTGACCATCTGCTTGGGGCAACTTCTCAGGATGATCAACGACACTAGCGTCGCCGCCTTGATCCGTAATTAATTGTTTGAAGGCTGCAAGGGCGCTGCCGTCTTTAATATGGCCTTCAAGAATTGTCCGCGCTTCGTCAGTGCTCTCTGTGATACCGGCCAGAACTAACATTTCTGCACCTAAAATCAAAGTTAATTCAGTCACATCTTTTGGACCTTCACCACGTAAAACGTCGATGGATTCTTTAATTTCATTCGCATTACCAATGGCATAGCCTAATGGTTGGTTCATATCTGTTAAGTAAGCTACACAAGGAACGTTGTTTTGACGACCGATTTCAACTAACGTCTCCGCTAATTTACGAGCGCGTTCTTCCGTCTTCATGAAGGCACCGTTACCAGTTTTGACATCTAAAACTAAAGCGTTGGTGCCAGAAGCTAACTTCTTACTCATAATCGAGCTGGCGATTAAAGGAATTGATTCTACCGTTGACGTGACATCGCGCAAAGCATAAATTTTACGATCAGCAGGAGCCACATCTTTAGTCGCACTAATAATTGCTGTCCCATGTTCACTGACTTGCTTAATGAATTGATCAACTGTTTCATCAACGTTATAACCCGGAATAGCCTCTAATTTGTCTAAGGTACCACCAGTATGACCTAAACCACGACCGGAAATCATTGGATTCTTAACACCAGCACTGGCAACCAATGGCGCTAATGGAATACTGATCTTATCGCCGACACCGCCAGTTGAATGCTTATCAACTTTAACGCCAGGAATCATGGCTAAGTTTAAAACCTCACCAGAATCAAGCATCGCCTTAGCTAATGCAGAAGTTTCATCGTGAGTCATGCCATTTAAATAAATAGCCATTAACAAGGCACTAACTTGGTAATCAGGAATATTATCGGCCGTATATTCGTTAATAATAAAATTAATTTCGGCGGTAGTTAAAACTTCGTGATCGCGTTTCTTGGCGATCAAATCAATCATACGCATTTGTATTATCCTCCTAAAATAATTGCATTGACAAAAAAGTCATGGAAACTGAGAGCAAAATTGCGCTTGCCTTATTTTGGCATTGGCGCGGGATCATAGGCTAAATTCCAATACTTTAGCCACGCCATTTTGGCCGACCCGAAATGAAGTCAAAAAGCGACATAGTTAATAGTGAAACGCAATTTGATTTTGCCCATGTCTAAAGCAAACGCCCAAAATAACTTTGTATAATTCTATTCATAGTGTAACAAATATCGCGGTTAAGTGCGACCCAAGCTCCTAAGAAATTTCATAATTAAAGGGTAATTCTAGGCGGTCTATGTTGAATTCACTTCGAAAAAACGCTATCTTGAAGATAATAAATTTAAATGAGGTGGATCATGTTAACTGCTCAAGAATTAAAAGCGTTACCTAAAGTTGAATTGCACTGTCATTTAGATGGTTCATTGTCTTTAAAAGCAATTCGCCGGTTGGCACAAATGGCCAACGTTCAGTTACCGCAAACAGATACCGCGTTGCGTGACCTTGTGAGTGTTCCTGATGATATTGAGAATTTATTAGCTTATTTAAAGCGCTTTGATGTGATTTTGCCACTTTTACAAACGAAGGAGGCACTCGAACTGGCCGCTTATGATGTGATTGAGCAATGTGCCGCCGAGAATGTGCGTTATATTGAAGTTCGGTTTGCCCCAGACTTTTCAACAGAAAAAAACTTGAGTGTGGCCGAGGCAATTGCGGCTGTGCTTAAGGGATTACAACGCGCCAAAACAGATTTCGGCGTGGCGTCAGGCTTGTTAGTTTGTGCCATGCGCCAATATTCTAACGCGCGTAGTCAGGCGATGTTTCAAGCGGCGCAACCATTTCTAGGGCAGGGATTAGTTGGCGGAGACTTCGCTGGCAATGAGGCAGATTTTCCGACGGAAGTGATTGCACCGGCCCTTAAAACGGCGCAGGAATTAGGTATCCCCATGACCTTACACGCTGGCGAAAGTCATTGTGTGCATAATGTGATGGCCGCTTTGGCATTAGGTGTTCGTCGATTTGGCCACGGTGTCGCTTTAGGTGGTCATCCTGATTTTCAAAAGCAGGTCAGTCAAGCTGGCGGTGTTTTGGAAATGTGTTTGACGAGTAATCTGCAAACTAAAGCAATTCCTAATATTGCCAGCTATCCGGTAGCAGAATTATTGGCAAATCATGTTAAAATTACGATCAATACCGACAATCGTACAGTTTCAAATACGAATTTAACCAAAGAATATGAGTTGTGGCAGCAGTATTTTGGTATTACTAAGGACCAATTCCATGAATTCAATCTTAATGCGATTAATGCAGCGTTCTGTTCAGAAACAATTCGCCGGCGAGTGATTGGTGAATTAAACGCGGGTTACTAAGACACACATTCTAGTTTGTATTTCCACGATAATTCAGCAGCAGTAGATTTGAAAAAGTTATTGACAAGCTGCAACTTATTTACGGTTATGTTTCAAAACATGTGAGATGAAAGGTCTCAAAAGAATCACTTCCATTTTTCAGCCTGCCAATCGGAACGCAGTCGCCGCTATCAATCCGATAACGGTTTTTTATATCAAAAAGCAGCAGTTAATTAGACTGCTGCTTTTTTTGTGTACCCAATATTCTCAGACTGCATTTAAACAGTTTATTTTGTTTCAGATAGGAAAGACTCGCACTGTTCTTTAAAGGCGATGAAAGAATTTATTGAGCCCAAAGATTTTTGGATCTGCAGAATCTCCTCGACATGCGCCCAATCTGACTTTGAATGTGAATTACAGTATAAGTAAATGGCCTCGGCTAGTTTGATATAGGACCTTACTGGCATAAGTTCCTCTTCTACCTTGAGACCTTTCATGATTTGGATTATTGTCGGAAAATAAAAAAACAAACAACGCATTCATCTTGATAAGATTAGCTATTTAGCAATTTAGAATTGTGATATAATCAACAAATAAACAATTTGAATTACAGTTCGCTCAGCACGACTATTTTTAAATAGGGCTAACACAACTATTAACAGTAAGAATGATTCGCCTTGATTAATCCGGATGATATTTCTAGCATTGTAACAACCTAATAAGGGCAACGAACAAAATAAAGGGAGTGGCTAACATGTGGCAATTACTCAAAAAAGAATTTAAATTGCAACCGTGGGCACTTTTTAGTTTGCTTTTTTGTGCAATGCTGCTGTTCCTATTTGTGCCAACATATCGCTCCGAACTATCTTTGTATGCCTATGATCGCGCACACCCGTTTTCAGAGCAAACAAAACCAACGACAGTTGCCCAGACGGGGGCTTACTATGCCAACATAGAGATTGAAGAAGCAACGCAAATTCTGGACAAGGATGGTTCATCCCATTGGAGTATTTTTCCATTAGAAAATCCCCAACATCAGTCATGGCGCAATCTGGTTAAACGGTTCATTGCCGGGCTTAAAGATAAAAATTATCGTGCAGTCAACCGCATTCTTTATGAAGCTAATTATCAGCATCCTGAATTTTCGGATAAAGAAGTCGTACTTTTTAATTATATGGCGCGATCTGGATACGATGAAAAACACATCATATTAAATCATTTCATCAAATATAATCTTAATACAACCTATGTTGTTGGGAACACAGACATTTTGCCGGCACTGATTTCTTATTTTGGTGGCGGGCTATTCATGCGCAGCACTGATGAAAAAGACGTCAGTACAAAAAGATTAACGCTCATTGTTGTGATTTGTTCCCAAATTGCAAGAACAAATTAGCCACACGATAAATCCTATTAAATCAGTATTTTCATTAATATTCATATTTTATG
>NZ_RHOX01000005.1 GCF_003946695.1 Lapidilactobacillus bayanensis
ACTTACAACAAAGCTTGAGTTTGAGACGAATTGGTTTTGATTCGGCTCAAACCAATGCTCGCAGCGTTCCACCAGCGATTTACCGCAGGCACGAAGAAATGCAATATAACAGTTTTAGGTCTTGGCATTCGGTTCAAACCAATGCTCGCAGCGTTCCACCAGCGCATTTTCCGCAGGCACGAAGAACCGCAATATAACAGTTTTAGGTCTTTAATTAGAAACGCCTCAATATATACAAAAACGACCACGATATTTGTCGTGGTCGTTTAGTTAAATTATCATAAGATAAAATCAGCAAACAGAATCTACTACAAGCCAATCTTCGTCCTATTTTTAAAACCGATTATTTGGAAATGAATTGTTGAATACCCGCAAGTAAATCAATTTCGCTATTATAAATGGTGCCGTTCAGCTTGATTAAACCAGTGGTGTATAAATTTAGATAGTGGAATTGATTTTCGCAGATTTCGGCTAACGCGGCTAATTTTTTCGAGTTGTTGAAGCCTTGCTGACGTGAATCAGTGTATAAACCAAAGATGGGAATGTTTTTCGCATAAGCCACACCAATTTCACTGGCGACACCGGCATCAATGACCGGACCGTCTAGAATCGCAATCATTAAATCACTGCGTAGTACCTCATTGGTATCCGCTTGCGCAATCATCTTAGAGTCGGCATAGGCTTGTTTATCATTGATCGCCGCGTTTTCTTGTGGAAGATAAACGTCAATTTCTGGTGAAATCGCGCGAATCTTCGTGGCCAATTGTGCGTTGAAATTGACATCTGCTTGTGAGAATAAACCATTAGCAAAATAAAAATGCATTATTGTCCCTCCAAAAGCTGAATTAGTAATTAATAGTATCAGATGAATCAGTCGTATCGTTTGAGTTTTCAGTTGCCAACTCACTATTTTGATAAATATTGTCGTAAAAGGCTGCAAAGGCGAGATTATAATAAGGAATCACATAAAGTGACAATAAGCCAAAGGTGCAGATCACGCCTAAATACCACCAGAAGAAGCTTAATTGGAAGATGAATAAATCAAATTTGTGGCCGCGCATTAATTTCCAACTTAGCTTAAGTAATTCTAAGTAACCGTATTTGTCACCGACATCATAATAGAGTAGATAAACGATTCGTAGGGCATAGTCGAAGAGAATTCCGGGGATAATGAATAACATTAAACCAACTATGCTAGCAATTGACGTTAACAGATACAGCACAATGATACCTAAAAGATAGTCAAACTTAAAACCCTGAAAGGCTTTTTTGAAAGGGTGCTCCAGAACTTGGTCATCTTTGAGACGCAGCCATTCTAGTGAAGCAAAGACAATTCCCGTGTTGATAATTGTGCCGATCAAACTACCGCCGAAAGACGTGAATGGATTGATACCGCCGTTGCTAGCAGCTGAACCATCGCGGCCGGCTTTTGCAGCAGAATTAACGGCCGTGTTGACGGTATGGCGAAATGTTTCTGAAGTCAGATAGGCAGCGATGAAGACGCCAATACTGACAACCAGAATCAAACCGATTAAGATAATACCGATCATCGGTAACCAGTTGAGCGCAAACGCAGTGCCGTAATGATGTTTCATAGTTTGGCGTGCGCGTTTTTTAATTTGTGGTCGTGTTAAATAATTAGTCATTAGAATCTCCCTTCGTCTTTAAAAAGCTAGTTTTGCTATTTTAACGTAACTTTAGTTGGACGACTGCTTCAACGCGCGCTGTTTCTGGGAACATGTCGACCATTTGAATCTTTTCAACTTGATAGGCTTTCGTTAATTTGGTCAAATCACGAGCTAAAGTTGATTCATTGCAAGAAATGTAAACTATTTTTTCCGGTATTGCTGACAATAGGGTTTGAATCAAACTATCTGCTAAACCAACTCTTGGTGGGTCAACGACGACTGCAGAGAAGTAATTGCCTTCAGCTTGGAGTTTAGGCAGTTTGCTTTCCACTTTACCGGTGTAATAAATTGCGTTGGTAATCTGATTATGTTTGGCATTTTGCCGTGCATCAGCGACGGCGTCAGGAATTTCTTCAATACCGACTACTGAGTGAACTTTACTGGCGAGACTTAGACCAATCGTTCCTACACCGGCGTAAGCATCTAATAATTGATCGTCAGGTTGGGGAGCTAAGAATTTAGTCACAACTTGATAAAGTTTTTCAGTTTGGGCCAAGTTTAATTGTAGGAATGCACGGGGTGACAGTAAAAATTTTAAATCCCCTAGTTGTTCTTCAAGATAATCAGCACCAGCAAGTTTCCAAGTCTCGTCACCCCAGAATAATCCCTGTTTAGATTGATTGAGATTTTGAAAGATTCCTGTAACTTCTGGAATCTTCTCAGCAATCAGGGTTAGTAAGGGCTGTTTGTGAGGCATCTTCTTAGAATTAGTGATGAAAGTTAATTGCGCTTGGTGCCGTAATTGTGATTCGCGAACCGCCACAGCTTTAATAATCCCAGAATTAGTTTTAGCATCATAAATTGGCATCTGTAATTCAGTCAAGATTGGTAGTAAACGTCGCACAACACTTAAGGTCAGTTCACTTTGCGTGGGCATTTCCGGCAAATCGACTAAAGTTTGCGTATTTGGTTGATAGAGACCACTAATTAAAGTCCCATCAGCTAATTGCTCGATTGGAAATTGCGCCTTGTTGCGGTAGTGCCAAGGATTGTCAGCACCGATTGGTGGCAAGATTTGATAATGTTCGTAACCACGTGGCTTGAATTTCTCTAAAGCTTGTTTAATTAAATCATTCTTGTAAACAAGTTGGTCGGGATATTTAAGATGCGCAAATTCCAAACCACCAACTTTATTGCTGATTTCTGGAACGTCGGTAGCCCGCTGAGGGGATGTTTGCCGCAGCTTATGAATTTTGGCACGAATATAGCGATCAGTGACTTGTGTTGCTTCTACAACGGCAACTTCTTCTGGTAACAAGCCTGGCACAAATGTGACTTTATGTTGGAAATAGCCGATACCTTCACCATTAATGCCGATTTTATGGGCAGTAATTGGGAAACGTTGACCGACTTCGACGACAACATTATTTTGTTGTTTCATGGTTAACCTCTTTTTTATCATTCTCATGTTAAAATGATTAATGTTAGTCTAAGTATAAATGATTTCGTGCTTTAAAGCGATGTTGGAGGTAGTCAATGACTGCAAAAATTACAAAAATTACCGCACAGAAGCGTCCGGGTCGCTATAATATTTTCCTCGATGGTCAATATGCCTTTCCCGTTAGTGAAGATGTTTTGATTGATTTTGCCCTAATGAAGGATCAAGAAGTTGATGCTGAGTTAAAGAAGCAATTATTGGCGGCCGATGCTAATTCGCAAGCACATCAACTTGCCCTGAACTATTTAAGTTATCAATTACGAACGATCAAGGAAATGCGAACATATTTACACGATCACGATGTTGGTGCTGATACGATTGAAAAAATTATTGTGCAATTAACTGAACAGAAATATTTGGATGATGCTGAATACGCGAAGGCATACGTACGTACCAATATGGCGCTACATGAAAAAGGGCGGATTGTCATTGACCGTGAATTGAAACAAAAAGGTGTCGCGGCGACAGAGATTACCGATGCACTAGCGCTATATGACACTGAAACCACAGTCGAAAATGGAACAAAACTGGCTAAAAAAGTTTGGCAACGTCAGGCCAAACTAGCCCAACGTGTTCGCCAACAAAAGGTTCGGCAATCACTGCAACAAAAGGGATTTACTGGTGACGAAATCACGTTAATTTTTGAGCAGTTAGATTTTTCGGTTGATCCAGAAGATGAACACGATCTTCTCGACGAGACGGCAGCCAAAATTGTGCGCCGCTATCGCCCATTGTCAGATTCAAAGCAACGACAAAAATTCAAACAGGCACTGGCACGTAAAGGATTTAATTTCGACGACATTAATCGCTGGTTAGAAGATCATTCAGAATAATGCGTAAAAGATAGCGTGTTAAAAACTGCAGTAGGTGACTTTGAAATTTTAAAGTCAGAATCAATTAAGCTGTATTAAGTCAAAATACGCGCACTTTTATGGAATTAAATAATGGTAATCTTAAGGCCTGCTCAAACAATTACTTTTAGATTGGGCAAATTTAGCACCGGACAATGTAATTCAAACGCAGGTTTGTTATAATAATTAAGAATAGTTAAGTTCCATGAAAGTAGGTTAGATAATTGATGCAAGTTCCCAAGGAAGGGGACTATATTGCTATCCAAAGCTATAAGCATGACGGCAGTTTGCATCGCACATGGAAGGAAACAATGGTGCTCAAGACCAGCGAGAATTCATTAATCGGCTGTAACGATCACACTTTAGTTACAGAAGATGATGGTCGCCGTTGGGTTACTCGTGAGCCGGCAATTGTTTTTTTTCATAAGCATTATTGGTTTAATGTAGTCGCTATGATTCGTGACAGCGGAGTTTCTTATTATTGTAATTTAGCAACCCCTTATGCTTTAGATCGTGAGGCGTTGAAATATATCGATTACGATTTAGACATTAAGGTTTTTCCCAACGGAGAGAAACGATTGTTAGATGTCGATGAATATAAGCAACATAGTGTGTACTGGAATTATCCACCAGAGATTGATCATATTCTCAAGCAGAATGTTAAAGTGCTGGTTGATTGGATTAATCAAGGTAAGGGACCTTTTTCGCAGGCCTACATTGATATTTGGTATCGCCGTTATCAAGAATTATTGCATCGCCGTGCTTAAGTAATAGGTGCGTAATCTAGTTCTAGGAGCTGGGGATCAAAAGTCCTAGCTCTTTTTATTTTGTGCTTGGCACATTAGCGACTTTAGCGGGAGGAACGAACCATGGCTAAAAGACGGTATTCACGTAAACGTCAACAAAAATATAGTCTACCATCATTAATCGTCGTCATATTGATTGGTTTGGTCGGTTGGTATTTAAAGGGACCCAATAATCAGGACCAAACAACAACCACTAATACCAGTAGTGCCTTGACCAGTAGTAAAGTTGCTGCTGAGGCGCCAACTGCTGATGGTCAAACCAAAACAGAGGCTAACAGTGCTCCAAGTGAATTAGCTGGACTCACTTACGACCAGCAGCAAATTATCGCCGTTAATGATAATCAACCGACTTTTTCTAAAAGTGACTTAAGCTTGGCGAATGGAAGCTGGGAGCGTTATTCTGATCTTGATACATTGAATCGGGTGGGTGTTGCCAATGCAATGCTTGGCCGCGACATCATGCCAACTACTGAGCGTGAGCGATTATATATTAAGCCAACTGGTTGGCATCAACGGACGATTATAAACAATGGTCATCAAGATTCACTTTACAACCGCTGCCACTTAATTGGTTTTCAATTAACCGGTCAAAATAATAATGCTAAGAACTTGATGACAGGAACTCGTTCGCTAAATGATCCCGGCATGACCTACTATGAAAATACGGTTGCTCAATATATTCGTAAAACTAGCCATCACGTCCGCTACCAGATTCGCCCCGTATTTCGCGGTAATGATTTAGTCGCGCGGGGAATTCAAATGATGGCGCAATCCGTTGAAGATGATAAAATTAGTTTTAATGTTTACATCTTCAACGTTCAGGCGAATTACGTGATTAATTACGCCACCGGTACAAGCAGCAATGCTTAGCCTTAGTAAATGGGATAAAGCCTAGATTATTTGCTGATCGACTTAACTGTTCTAGTTGATTAAGTTTTTGGACGAGTACAATGTTACAGTTAAGGTGTTTACATTCAGATCTTTATTCCGCGCTATGTAAAATGACTGAGATTTGTTATTTTATTTCTGTTTCCAATTAATTCGAGGAGATGTCAGTCGTGAGTATTATTAAAGTTCCCCAACTAAAAATTATTGGTCAAGTTTCCTTGTCCAGTCAAATTGATCCTAATGGCAGTTTCTACAGTATGTGGCAGGAATTGGCAGCTGATCCTCAGACGGCTAAAATTGATCAACAATTATTGAAAGACTTTGGTCAGACAAATCGAGTTGGGTTAGTTGTTTTTGCACCAGAGAGCTATCTTTATTGGAGTGGTGTGGCGGTGCCAGCAGATTTCACGGTGCCGGAGAATTGGCAGTCGTATATATTGCCAGCCGGTCGTGCTTTTGAATTCCAACAAGCAGCGCCCGCATTTATGCCCCAAATTCCAGTTAATCTACTGTTGAGTAAGACCTTCGATCAGGCGAAAGCAGAAGATGTTAAGTTGCCGGAGAGTTTAGGTCACGCACAACAGCCTTACTTCTTAGAAGAATCGAAATTTACGGACATTGAGCAGATTGACCAGCAACGTTATTTAGTTTATCTCAGCGATGAAATTGAAGCGTTGGAAGATGATTTAGATTAAAGAAGATGATTTAAATTAAAAAAGAAGTGGGACGAAAACTGGATTGAGTTCGATGATTAATCACGTCGCACTATTTAACCAAGTTTTTAGTCAAATTGAACGTTGTATCAAGGCATTAGTGCTCCAGCTTTCGTCTCAAAGTAATATAAAACACAAGGCGCAATCAAAAATTTGCGCCTTGTGTTCTTTTTTGTCTAAGCTAACATGTCAGGTTCTAAAATCATTATTTTGTGGTTCTTCGCGCTTACGCCAAGGTTGCCATGGGATGTGGCGCGTTGCCGTGGCGGCGAAAGAATACTTAGCGCTGGAACGTAGTGGGCGTTGCTTGAAGCCAATTTTTGCAAAATTGTCTCCAAGACAAGCCTTCTTGTAACAGCTAAAGCTGCAACAAGAATGTCACTACTGAGCGGTATTCTTTCGCCGCCACTTAACAAACAAGAGGGCAACCTTTGCGCAAGCGCTAAATTGACAAGTGGTTAAATTGCTTCCCGGAATTTTGAGAAGTACAAACTTGAAGTTAAATCACACCATAGTATCTCTTTTGTCAGTGCCGGAGGGAAATCGCGGTCAGCTGTGAAATTGTCGTTGATGCTTTAGCATTTACGACAAGGCCGAGCTTTAAGACAATCGTAGATTGGCTTAAAGTCGAGCCCACGGCGTTCCACCAGCGCATTTCCCGCAGGCACGGAGAACCACAACATAACAGTTCTAGGTTTTGTTATTTTGATGATGCCCACAGCGTTCCACCAACGTATTTTCCGCAGGCGCGGAGAATAGCAACATAATAGTTTTAGGACTTAACGCAGAGCAATGTTTAATGCGGTAGCTCACCATATTAATATTTTGTTTCCGGTTCGCCCATTTTTAATAAATCAAAAGCCAAATAGGAACCGAGCATCACAGAGACGAACATAGCTATAATTAGCCAGCCAATTGCGGTGTCACTAATAAATTTAAAGGTGAAGAACAGACGCGTGAAATAAATCCCACAGATGCTTAAAACAGCATCAAGTCCCAAATTGAAAATTTGTAGTGGCCGATTGTGGCTAACGAGAAAGAACCGACCTAGATAACGCAACACACTTGGTTGCTTTTGTAGGACTAATAGTCCCAGTGGTTGTTGGATAATGACTTTTAACATCATCATGAAAATCGCACCAACGGCCGCGCCGACTAATAAACGCCAATAACTGGACCAGTGGATAACAAGTGCATTATAGGCTGTGCCAATTAAAAGAATTGCAAATACGTAAGGAATTAAGAAGAGAAATAAATAGGTAAAGAACAGTTTCATTTTTGACATTTAAGCTTGTCCTTTCTGATGCAGCGTTAGGATCATTTCGCGATGGCGAATGCCGGCATCAAGAAATTCTGAACGTTCGGTTAAATGGTAACCTAATTGCTGATAAAACGGGATAGCAGTTATTTGAGCATCGAGAATTAAGTAAGCGATGTTCTGAGCTTGAGCGTCTGTCGCAATGGCATTAAGTAATGCAGAGCCGTAGTGATGATGGCGGAATTCTTTGAGCGTCGCGACTCGTTGAACGTGCCAGCCATTATTTTTTGCGGGCACAATTCGCGCAGTTGTGGCTGGAACTTGTGCTAAGTAACCGACATAGTTAATGGCAATGGGATCATTTTCGTCAATCTCGATAGCTAGATCAACTTTTTGTTCAGTCACAAAGACTGTGCGACGAATCATTAAAGCATCTTGGTACGTTTTGGTTGTTAGACCTGTTTCTGATTTAATCTCCACTTGATATGACCAACTTTTTATTGTTCTTAGCATTGCGACCGAGTAATATGATAGCTATGATTGGTTAACCTAGTTTTAATGCTAGCTAATTTAAGTTTATTATAGCCTATTTCATTTCACGGAGAAAATAAAACATGATTAATAAGTTTAAAGAGTCCAAACTGTTCTTTTGGAGTGTCGAATTACTCATTATTGTGACGCTGATATTTGGCTTAAGCAAGATTTCTTTCGTCTTTACGCCAATTCAGACTTTCATAGGAACGTTATTTGGACCGTTTCTGATTGCCGGATTCTTGTATTATTTAATGAATCCACTAATCAATTTACTTGAGAAGTTTAAAATCAAACGTAATTGGGGTATTTTGATTGCCTTTCTAATTTTATTGGCCGTCATCGTTTTAGCATTCAGTGCGTTGATTCCCAATTTAACGAATCAGATTTCCAATATTGTCAGTAACCTACCCCAATTTGCGACGGATATTCAACGAGAAAGTCAGGCCTTATTAAAAAGCGACTGGGCACAGAAGTATCATTTAACGCAGTTGGTGGAACAAATGAACTTTGAACCCAAGACGTTGTATTTGCAAATTGGTAAATATTTTACTAGCAATGTCAGTAATTTTAGCTCATTAATCAGTTCGATTGGCGGAATTGCCGTTAGCGCGTTCACCATTCCGGTGATTTTGTTCTATTTACTCCACGATGGTGAGAAGCTGATTCCTAATATTCAACGTTTCTTTCCAGAAAGATTTCGCAGTGAAGTGGCAGAGTTATTGCGACAGATGAATCAAACAATTTCAACCTATTTTTCGGGTCAGTTTTTAGATATGTTATTTGTTGGTTCGTTAACATTTATCGGTTATTTAATTATTCAAATGCCTTATGCGTTGCTGTTAGGTGTTGTTGCTGGTATTTTGAATATCGTGCCATACTTAGGACCGTGGTTAGGCGTGCTGCCAGCAATTATTGTGGCGTTAACGGTGTCGTTCCCTAAAGCTATCGCGGTTGCGGTTGTCGTTATTATTGTGCAACAAGTCGATAGTAACTTGCTTTATCCCAACGTGATTGGAAAGACGTTACAGATTCATCCCTTGACGATCATTGTGCTGTTATTGGTGGCAGGAAATATGTTTGGCTTCCTAGGCATTGTGTTAGCAATTCCTGGCTATGCAGTTGTTCGTACGGTCATTCAATATTTGATTTCCTTTTATCGTTTACGCAAACGGGCGCAATCTGAAGCAGAAATTGTCGATCCCACCAGTAAAACGTCTGAAAAAACAAAATAAACTTAAATTTTGCTAGCAGAACTGTCCTGCCGTATTGAAAGCACCTATTCTGATTGGTATAATTACAATTAATAGACATAATTTTGAAAGTGAGTTGGTTAGATAATGAGTGGTGACCCGGCCAGTAGTTCGTTGGGTGGACAGATACTTTTGATCGTCATTTTAACGTTGGTTAATGCGTTTTTTGCAGCAGCGGAGATGGCGATCGTCTCAGTGAATCGAACAAAGATTGAAACAGAGGCAGAAAATGGTGATAAAAAAGCCAAGTCTCTGTTGGGTGTCATGAATGACTCAAGTGGTTTTTTGGCGACGATCCAAGTTGCCATTACCTTTGCGGGTTTTCTTTCATCTGCAAGTGCTGCAACTTCAATGGCAGGCTTATTAACGCCATTGTTTGGGAACGCGAGCTGGGCTGAACAGGCTTCAGTGATCGTGATTACGATTATTTTATCGTATGTTTCGTTAGTCTTCGGGGAATTATTCCCTAAGCAAGTCGCATTGGCTAAGGCTGAAGAGATTGCCAAGGCAAGTGTTGGACCGGTCAAAGTTGTCCGGGCCTTCTTGCGGCCGTTTGTGTGGTTGTTATCGGCATCAACTAATTTATTGGTGAAAGTAACACCAGTTGATTTAGCGAGCGAAGATAATAAGATGACGCGCGACGAAATGCTGTCCGTGATTGAACGTTCTCGTAAGACCGGCGCTTTAAATCCTGACGAATATAGCATGCTAGAAGGAATCATTCACTTCAATGACACCATGGCTCGCGAAGTCATGGTCCCAAGAACCGATGCTTTCATGGTTGATATTAATGATTCAAATAGCGAGAATATCGATAAAATTCTCAGTCAACCGTATTCACGGATTCCAGTTTATAAGGAAGATAAAGATTCTATTGTAGGTATTGTTCATATCAAGAACATTTTAAAAATGGCTCGGGAATCCGGCTTTGAACATTTGCAATTAGCAGATGTCATGTCAAAACCAATGTTTGTTCCGGAAACCATTACAATTGATGATTTGTTGCTAGAAATGCAACGAACTCATCAACAAATGGCTGTTTTGCTTGATGAATATGGCGGTGTCGTTGGTATCGCCACTATTGAAGATTTACTTGAAGAGATCGTCGGTGAGATCGATGATGAATCCGATTCAACTGAGACACTCTTCTCCAAAGTCGGCGACAGAACGTATGTCATCGCTGGCAAAATGCCGTTATCTGAATTTAATGATCAATTCAATACTGATTTAGAGAATGACGATGTTGATACGATTGCCGGCTTTGTCATCACTGAACTAGGTGCAATTCCCAATGATGGTCAACATTTAAAAGTAACGTTGGCTAATGGCATGATTCTAACAACTGGTACGATGCAGGGATCGCGAATGGAGAATGTGACCTTAATTCTGCCTGAAGAACATCACGATACCGATGATTCAGAAGAAACAACAGAAGAGGATTAGTCCAATGTGAGATCGACAATATAGTCGTCGTTTAATGATACAATTGTGAGCTGAATGAGCAGGATTTAGGACAAAATTAAAAGTAAACAAACGGTAAAGCCATCTGAGTGAAGCTAACTAATCAAGATTAGCTGGCATCAAAAAGAATCGGCAATTTTGTTTAAAATAACTAGGGTCTAAATCCCAAAAATGGATTTAGACCCTAGTTTCTTTGATACCGATTATCAGCTTGACTTTTGTCCTGATCCGTTGCTTTCGTTAAAGCAGCTTTACTAAAGGTTAGATTATTAGGAGTTTAAAAGTGGATAAAAAACAATTAGATGAAGAAGTTTCAAAGCGTCGAACATTTGCGATTATTTCGCATCCCGATGCTGGTAAAACAACAATAACTGAACAAATGTTGCTGTTTGGTGGTGTGATTCGCCAGGCAGGAACTGTTAAAGGTAAGAAGAGCGGCAACTTTGCCACATCCGACTGGATGGAAATCGAAAAGAAACGTGGTATTTCAGTTACCAGTTCCGTGATGCAATTTGATTTTGACGGCAAACGGGTTAATATTTTGGACACGCCTGGGCATGAGGACTTCTCTGAAGATACTTATCGAACGTTGATGGCCGTCGATGCTGCCGTCATGGTGATTGATTCGGCGAAAGGTATTGAGCCACAGACTAAGAAGTTGTTCAAAGTTGTCAAACAACGGGGCATTCCCATCTTCACTTTCATGAACAAATTAGATCGTGATGGTCGTGAACCGTTAGATTTAATTGCAGAACTGGAAGATTTATTAGATATCGAAGGCGTCGCGATGAATTGGCCAATGGGTATGGGTAAGGGTCTTAAAGGCCTTTATGATATTTACGGTCACCAAATTGAGTTGTATCGTCCTGAGAGTGCAGCTCAGCGTTTCATTCCTTTAAATAAAGAGACAGGTGAAATTGATGGTGCTAATTCATTAAAGGAAGATTCGATTTATCAACAAACGCTTGATGAGATTGAATTATTAGCGGAAGCTGGCAACACCTTCAATTTAGATAAAATTGCGGCGGGTAATCAAACACCGATTTACTTTGGTTCTGCTCTAACCAATTTTGGCGTCCAAACTTTCTTAAAGAGCTTTTTGAGTATGGCCCCAGCACCAGCTAGTCATCAACTACAAGATGGTGCAGTTGTTGCTGCTGATGAACCAGAGTTTTCTGGCTTTGTTTTCAAAATTCAGGCGAATATGAATCCTGCGCATCGTGATCGAATTGCCTTCGTCAGGGTCTGCTCTGGTGAGTTTGCAAAAGGAATGACCGTTGCACTGGCGCGAACAGGGAAAGATTTACGTTTGAATAACGCGACGGAATTCATGTCAGCACAACGTGAACAAGTTAGTTCTGCGGTAGCAGGCGATATTGTCGGCCTATATGATACTGGTAATTTCCAGATTGGTGATAGTATTTATTCTGGCAAGCAAAAAATCGAATTTGAAAAACTACCACAATTTACACCTGAACTTTTCGTTGAAGTCACTGCTAAAAATGTGATGAAACAAAAATCATTCCACAAAGGGATGCAACAGTTGGTTCAAGAAGGCGCGGTGCAGCTATATAAAACTTATACGACCGACGATTATATTTTAGGTGCAGTTGGTCAATTGCAGTTTGAAGTTTTCCAATATCGAATGATGCATGAATATAATTCAGAAGTTGTCATGAAGCCGATTGGTGCGCGAACTGCTCGCTGGATTAATCCGGAACAATTAGATACGAAGATGTCATCAAGTCGTAATCTATTAGTTAAGGACCTGCAGGGTCAGCCATTGTTCCTATTTGAAAATCGTTTTGCAGAAAATTGGTTCAAAGATAAATATCCAGATGTTCAATTAACAGCAAAACTTTAAAAAACTAAAAGGAGCCGGAATAAAAAATTCCAGCTCCTTTTAGTTTGCGTTGTTATGTGATGAAAACCTGAGTACGAATGTCTGAACTCAAACTAACTTTTATCTAGCACCATTGTTTAGTGATTAATTAGGGGATAGCCAATCGATTTCATAACATTTTTGGCTATTCGATCATTATGCGGTAAAATAACAATATAGAATTAAAGGATACTAAATGCGCTCAATGCACCAAGGACGACACCGGCAATTGTGATGATAATCATCAGCCAAACGAAAAACTTGGTAATTTTACTAAATGTACTGGTTTTTTTCTTTTTCAAAACTGCACCTCATTTATCTTTGCTATTATTCTACTGTAATTATTTTGATTTTTCAATAACTCTTGAATTATATTGCGAAAGTAGGCCGTTATGCAAATTAAGTATTTAATCTGGAGCTTGATTATTTTAATTATTGGCGGTGTCATTAGCTTTTTTGTGTTGCCTATTTTTAAGCGTGGTATTAGTAAGAAATGGCGTCTTTATGATGCTTGGCCGCCGTTTATGATTAGTGCGACTGCAGTCTTGGCAGCAAGTCGCCAAATTTCTTCAACAGCGTCGTTTATCCTAATTGATATTTGTGCGCTAGCACTAATTTATGCGATTTATTTGGCGGTGGTACCTCGAGCAATTAATTGGCGCCGCTTCATCCTAATAATTTGGCGTTGTTCGCTACTGATTTCGTTGTTCTGGTATGTATTTGTCTTTGTTTGGGTGCTTGCTGTATAACAGTTAGATTGTATTAATGTTACGATTGTTTTACAAAATTATAAAAGTGGTTCAGCCCTTGCTAACAAGGGCTTTTTTGCTGCTTTAAAAAAGTGGTGGGTTTTGGAAATCAAGTGGTTAATAGTGGGGGAATGTGGTAAACTTTATTCATGACAGGTGGTGAGACAATGTTAATGGGTGAATTTCATCACACGATTGATAGTAAAGGTCGCGTGATTATGCCAGCAAAATTCCGCGCCGATTTAGGCGAAACGTTTATTTTGACGCGTGGTATGGATGGCTGCTTGTTTGGATATCCAATGGCAAAATGGCAACAAATTGAACAAAAACTTGATAGTTTGCCACTGACTAAGAAAGACGCCCGGGCCTTTGTCCGTTTCTTTTACTCTGCTGCCACCGAGAATGAAGTAGATAAACAGGGTCGTATTAACATTGCCGCACCATTATTCAAATTTGCTAAGTTACAAAAGAATTGTGTCATCGTCGGTGTTTCAGACCGGATTGAAATTTGGGATGAAGCACGTTGGGAAGAAGTTAATCAAGAAGCTGAAGAGAATTTTGACGAAATTTCTGAAAATTTAATGGATTTTAATCTTTAAGGGGTCGCCATGTTTAAACATACAACAGTACTTCTTGAAGAAACAGTCAGTGGGTTAGCACCGCACGATAATGGTATTTATGTTGATGCCACTTTTGGTGGTGGTGGTCATACGCGGGAGTTACTGTCACGGTTTAAAGGCGGTCAAGTGATTGCATTTGATCAAGATGATCAAGCATTAATCAATGGTCGTGAACTTCTAGAACATGATCCAACTTTTGCAGACGCTAAACGGGTAACCTTAGTTAAAGCTAATTTTCGGGTGCTACGTGAAGAATTAGCACAACTAAATATTCAGCATGTTGATGGCATTATGTACGATCTGGGTGTTTCTTCACCGCAGCTTGATGAACAGCAACGCGGTTTTAGCTATCGACTTGAAGCACCACTAGACATGCGCATGAATCAAGATCAAGCATTAACGGCAAATACAATTGTTAATGAATGGTCGTTCCAAGATCTACGGCGCATTATTGAGCGATATGGTGAAGAACGATTTGCGAAACAAATTGCTCGTGCTATTGAACGTGAACGGGACATTAAACCGATTCAAACAACAACTGAATTAGCAGAAATCATTAAGAATGCAATCCCCGCCGCAACTCGGCGTACTGGTGGTCATCCGGCTAAACGAACTTTTCAGGCAATCCGCATTGCGGTAAATGATGAGCTGGGTGCCTTGCAAGATAGTTTGGATGAAGCTGTTGAGCTCCTAGCGGTTGGTGGCCGGTTAAGCGTGATTACCTTCCAATCATTGGAAGATCGTATCGTCAAACAAACCATGAAGAAGAACTCTGAGATTGATATTCCTGCTGGTTTACCAATAATTCCACCAGAATTACAACCTAGGCTCAAGTTAGTTAATCGCAAACCGATTACACCTAGCGAAGCAGAATTAGCGGTGAATCATCGAGCACATAGCGCCAAGTTAAGAATTGCCGAAAAGATGAAATTATAATCGATAAAACAATGGAGTAGACATAATATGGACAGCACAGTAAGAAAAATTCAACCCAACATCACACCAGAAATTACTCCAGAAATTGTAACTCAAGCGCAACCGCTTGAGTTACCACAGATTGAAGTTAAGCAAAAAGTTCGCTTCTCGGCGTTTGAAAAAGTGATGGCCAGCGTCATTGCAGCAATTGCTGTTATCATGATGGTTGCACTGGTACATACGACGGTCAGTGTTTCTGCAAGTCAACGTCAACTCCAAGATGTTCAAACATCAATTACAAAAGTCAAAACGGCCAATACGGATTTGCAGCAAGAAATTGGTGAGTTATCTAGCTCTGATCGCTTAGCAGCATATGCTAAGAAAAATGGCCTGACTTTTAAAGAAGCAAACGTTAGGAATGTTACTAAATGAAACAGTTCAGCCAAAATGATCAGCAAAAGAGTAGGAGGACACGCCGTAATCGTGTAATAGTCGGATTGATTCTGATTGTTGCGATGAGTGCTGTACTCCTGCTTTTTATTTCCAGATTTGCCTATATTGCGACTAGTGGACACGTTGGCAGTGTGGATCTGACGAAAAAATCAGAGCAGAAATATAGTCAAAACAAAGTGCTTTTAGGTAAACGTGGGACAATTTATGATGTTAATGGCAATATTATTGCTGAGGATTCTAATGTCTACTCTGTTTATGCTGTTTTAGATACGAAATATAACGATACCGCCGGCAAGCCGCTGCATGTGGTTAACAAGAAAAAAACGGCTAAGGTTCTCAGTCAATATTTACCATTATCTCAGAAAAAGATTCTAACGTTTTTGAATAAAAAAAATCAGTTTCAAGTGGAATTCGGCAGTGCAGGTAAAAATCTTAGTTTAAACACCAAGAAAAAAATTGAGGCAGAAAAATTACCTGGTATTCAATTTACCGATACACCCTCGCGGTTATATCCTAACGGCACTTTTGCCTCACATATTGTTGGCTTGGCGCAGCTCTCAACGGCCAATCAGAAAGCAACGAAGCGTGATGCAACGACTACTAATGAGAAGTTAACTGGCATTCTAGGCGTTGAAAAGTATTTCAACAATATTTTGGCGGGAACCAATGGCGTACAGACTTCTAAGCGGGATACGTTTGGTTATGAAATTCCTAATTCCAAGGTGGTGACTAAACAGCCTAAAGATGGCTCATCAGTTTATTTGACGCTTGATGCGCGTTTGCAAAGTTATTTAGAGCAACTAATGACCAGCGCTCAAGAAAAATATAAGCCGGTTAAATTAACCGCAGTTTTGATGAATGCTAAGACTGGTAAAATCATTGCTGCTTCACAACGACCGACTTTTAACGCCTCAACGAAAAAAGGAATTGGCTCAATGTGGCGGGATAGTTTAGTTGAAGATGCTTATGAACCGGGTTCTGTCTTTAAACTATTAACAATTAGTTCTGCAATTGATGCTGGTACTTATCAACCTAACAAGTATTATAAATCTGGTTCGGTTAAAGTTGGTGATCGGACGATTTATGACTGGAACAAAAATGGTTGGGGCTGGATTCCGTTTTACCAGGCGATCCCACGCTCAAGTAATACTGGCTTAGTTCAGATTGAACAGCAATTAGGAGCTAAGAAGTATGCGAAATATTTGAAGAAGTTCCATGTTGGTGAAAAGACGGGGATTACTTTACCTGGTGAAGTAAGTGGTAACTTGAATCTTAAATCAGCAGTTTCACAGGCAACAACTGCTTTTGGTCAAGGTGTTGATGTCACTGTTGTGCAAATGATGCAATACCTTTCTGCAATTGCAAATAACGGGACGATGGTGCAGCCACAGATTGTTGATCATACCGTTAGCAGTACTGGCAAGGTCAAAGATTATGATACGAAAGTTGTAGGTCATCCCATCAAGGCTAGCACTGCTAAAAAAGTTCGTAAGATAATGGAACAAGTTGTCACTGCAGATTATGGGACGGGCCGTGCCTACAAGATTCCCGGTTATCAGATCGCGGTTAAAACTGGTACGGCGCAGCTAGCTGGTTCTAATGGTAGTTATCTAACTGGTAGCGGTGATTACATTTTCTCTGTTGCGGGAATGGCGCCGGCTAAAGACCCTAAGTATATTTTGTACGTTACCATGCAACAGCCGAAAAATATGACGGCTTCAGAATCACAAATGATGAGTTCCATTTTTAATCCTTTGATGAAACGGGCTTTGAAGTCAGAGGTGAGCGACAGTGATCTCAATGCTAATTCGATTTCAATGCCAAAGCTAACAGACTTAACGATGAGTTCTGCTAAAACAAAGTTGCAAGCTTTAGGCTTAACGGTTTCGCAAGTTGGTACTGGAAGCAAAGTTGTCCAACAGCTACCGGTTGCTGGTGAAAAGGTCATTAAGAATCAACGCGTCGTTTTATTGACAGAAGGTGCCATGACTATGCCAAACGTTAAAGGCTGGTCGAAAAACGATGTTTTGAAGTTGGCCGAAATAACCGGACGTGATTTCAAATTGAGCGGGACAGGTTACGCAGCTTCACAAAGCGTTAAAGCTGGAAGTGTCATTCCCAGTACTGGTACTGTGACGATTAAATTAAAAGAACCTGATTGAGTCATGCAACATACCGAATTGAATCACTAAGCAATTAAAATTAAGTCAAAGAATGACGATCAAAATAATTGGAGCGAAAATACTCATGATATATCCACTAATAGCGTTACTGGCTACATTTGTATTAACTGCCATTGCCATGCCCTACTTCATTAAATATTTACGACGACATGATGAAGGGCAACAAATTCGTGATGAAGGGCCAAAATGGCATGAGAAAAAATCTGGCACACCAACAATGGGTGGTCTCATTTTCTTAATTGCAATTTTAATTGTGAGCTTGATTGTTGGCTTACTAATGAAGCAAGTTAACACAACGTTATGGTTATTTACCTTGGTCATTTTCTTATACGGAGCCATTGGTTTTGCGGATGATTCTGTTAAGTTAGCGATGAAACGTAACTTGGGTTTAACAGCTAGACAAAAGTTCAGCGCGCAAGTTATTACTGCCGTGATTTTCTTGATTATTTATTTCCATGATCAAATGCCAACAACATTATCACTGCCGTTCTTTGGCACGAGTCATTCTGCTGTTCTATTCGCTATCTTTGTTGCTTTTTGGATTGTTGGGTTTTCCAATGCGGTTAATTTAACTGACGGTTTGGATGGCTTAGTTGGTGGCTTAGGTATTTTTTCTTATGGAACTTATGCGATTATCGCAGCTCGACAAAATAACAAAGTGGTCCTAATGATTTGTTTGGCAGTTGTTGGCGGTTTGCTGGCCTTTTTGATCTTTAATCATTTGCCAGCGAAGATTTTCATGGGCGATACAGGTTCATTGGCCTTGGGTGGTGGTTTAGCAGCCATCTCAATTATTCTCGAACGACCTTGGTCATTATTGTTGATTGGCATTGTCTATGTCATTGAAACGGCTTCGGTTATTTTGCAAGTCTTTTCATTCAAGACCTTTCATAAACGTATTTTCAAAATGTCGCCAATCCATCATCATTTTGAGATAATTTGGGGCAAAGGTTCAGAGGAAAAAGTTGTTTTGGCATTTTGGTCAGTAGGTTTAATTGGCTCGATTGTTTATTTATTATTGTTCTTATAGAGGTGCGGTTTGATGAAGGAAATTACAGATTATCAGAATAAAAAAGTGATTGTTTTGGGTTTAGCAAAGAGTGGGGTCAACGCCGCTTTGCTGTTACATAAATTAGGAGCGCTGGTTACCGTTAATGATCGCAAGCCATTGTCAGAAAATCCCGAAGCACAGCAATTAGTGGAGGCAGGAATTCGGGTTATTGCTGGCAGTCACCCCGTTGAGTTGCTGGATGAAGACTTTACCATGATGGTTAAGAATCCGGGGATTCCTTATACTAATCCGATGGTTCGACGGGCTCAAGAATTAAAATTGCCTATTATTACTGAGCCAGAATTGGCGTATGAAATTCTAGATGGTGAATTTATTGGCGTTACAGGGACAAATGGCAAGACGACCACAACCACGTTAATTAATTTAATGTTAAATGAGGGCCAAAAAGAGCCACGGGCATTTGTTGCTGGTAATATTGGGGTACCGGCTTCAGTTGTTGCCCAAACGATTACTCCTGGACAAACAATGGTGACTGAATTATCTAGTTTTCAACTACTAGGAACGACTAAGCTTAAGCCCCATATTGCAGTCCTAACGAATATTTATGAAGCTCACCTTGATTATCATGGCAATCGGCATAATTATATTGAAGCAAAAATGAACATTGTCAAGAATCAGACGACCGCAGATTATTTCGTCATTAATTGGGATACGGAAGAATGGCGTGCATTAAGTAAACGAACTGCTGCACAAGTTGTGCCATTTTCTCGGCAAGGTTTATCTCATGATGGTAGTTACGTTCAGGATGGTTGGATTTACTTTCAAACTGAAAAGATTTGTTCAGTTGATCTGATTAAGATTCCTGGACAACATAATGTTGAGAACGCCTTAGCTGCTACAGCTGTTGCTAAAATCAAGGGCGTTAGTAACGAAGCAATTGCTAATGTCTTACGGACGTTTGCTGGTGTCCGGCACCGCATTCAATTCGTTGAGGAATGGCAAGGGCGGCGTTTCTACAATGATTCTAAGGCGACTAATATTGAAGCGACGACTGTTGCCTTACAGAGTTTTGAACAACCGATTGTCTTAATTGCTGGCGGTTTAGATCGAGGTTTTGTCTTTGATGAATTGGTGCCCTTGATTAAAGGGAGTGTCAAAGCAATGGTGGTTTATGGTGAAACAGCCGATTTGATGAAAGACGCTGGCGAAAAAGCTGGTGTTACAACCATCGTTAAGGTGGACGACCTAGTTGCTGCAACACACAAGGCAGTCGCATTATCAGCGCCTAATGACGTTGTGCTTTTGTCGCCAGCAGCAGCAAGCTGGGATCAATTCAAAACCTTCGAAGATCGTGGCGACTTATTTATTAAAACTGTTGAAGAAATTACGGGAAAAGTTGAGGAGCAGGCAAAATGAGATTGATGATTTCTGGTGGCGGTACTGGCGGACATATTTATCCTGCGCTGGCGTTAATCAAGAGATTACAAGAACGGCGCTTAATTGAATTAGATGAGGTCCTTTATGTTGGTACCTCTAAAGGCTTAGAAGCAGATATCGTGACTAAAGCTGGCATTCCGTTTGAAACAATTGAAATTCAAGGTTTTAAACGTAAGTTGACACTTGACAATATTCACACGCTAACACTTTTTCATAAAAGTTTAGCCCGGGCAAAAAAGTTAATTCAAGATTTCCAACCAGATATTGTGGTCGGAACTGGTGGCTATGTTTGCGCGCCGGTTTGTTATGAAGCTAGTCGTTTACATGTGCCAACCATCATTCATGAACAGAATTCAGTGGCTGGTGTCTCAAATAAATTCTTGGCTCATTTCGTTGATCGCATCTGTTACGTGTTCCCAGAGGTAGTTCATCAATTCCCTGAATCAAAGAAGCTAGTCTTTACTGGTAATCCGCGGGCTCAAGAAGTGTCAGCTTTGAAACCGCAAGGAATGTTAGCCAAGCTTGGTCTCAATGCTGAACTGCCAACGTTATTAATTGTCGGTGGTTCGCGTGGTGCAGCCCCTTTAAATAAAGCGGTTGTTGAGGGTATTCCTGAATTTTCTGAGAAGCCTTATCAAGTTGTCTTTATTACGGGTCGCGCGTTATATGACGACGTGATCAAAAAAGTCGGTTCACTGGAAGCAACACCAAATGTAAAGGTGTTAGCTTATCTTGATAACATGAGTCAACTTTTACCAGAAATCTCTGTCTTTGGCGGTCGTAGTGGTGCCACAACTTTGGCAGAAGTAACTGCCTTGGGTATTCCTTCAATTCTAATTCCCAGTCCTTATGTCACGCACGATCATCAGAGTAAGAATGCCGACTATTTAGTTAAGAATTCAGCTGCATTGCTGCTGCCGGAAATGGAATTAAATGGTCGCTCATTAGTTGCCGCTGCTGATCATATTCTCTTAGATTCAGAAGTATGGCAACGCATGCACATGGCGTCTTTAAAGTTGGCAACAACCGATGCCAGTGATAAGATGATTGAGCAAATGACTGAACTGATCAGAGCTAACCGTCATTAAATTTTAGACTTGTGAAAAAGGGGGTGAGCGTCCTGGTGAAAAAAAACGATGGTAAAAAAAATGCTGCTAAGCGTAACCCCAGTGCAACATTAGAATCATGGAAGAAATTCAAACGCGAACAAGATGAACGACGGCAGAATCAACAGACTCAACCAGTTGTTTCGGAGCAACAATCACCCCCAATAACTGAGAAACAACAAATGAAATCAGTAACGCAATCCAGAACCGCACCCCCACTAAAACCACCGCGACCTAAGCTAAGTAAAGCCAAGCGCTGGCGATTAACTTGGCAGATTATTGTCATCATCTTATTCTTCGGCACGATTCTTGGTGGCTTAATTTATCACGTTTCACCGGAAGCAAAAATTGCGGACGTTTCTGTTACCGGAGTTAAATTAACGGCGGCTCAAGATATTATCGATGCTAGCCATTTAAGTGGTCAGGATTATGTTTCAATAACATGGCTTCATCGGCAACGTACGGCTGCCACAATTAAGCAAAAGCTTCCGGCGTTAAAGCAAGTTACGTTGAAATTCAATCAGTGGAATAAAGTTGAGATCGCAGTTAAAGAGCATCAGACAGTTGGTTTCTTCGCAAAAAAAGATGGTTATCAACGGGTATTAAGTAATGGTTATGTTGATGATGAAGTGTTGGCCAAGCCATTAGGCAATTTTCCGGTCTATGATGGCTTTAAATTAGGGCAATCATTGAATCGCATTATCAAGTTATACGCCAAAATGCCCAATCAAATTCAAAATGCGATTTCTGAAATTAAAGCTGATCCTAGTAAAACGAATCCTTATCGTATTCATATGTATATGAATGATGGCAATGAAGTTGTCGCTGATTCACGAACGGTTATCAATCGTTTGAAGTATTATGGTAATATTGTGGCGCAAACGAAGAAAAAAGGGATCGTTGATTTAGAAGTTGGTGCTTATTTTGTACCTTTTGATGAAAAAAAATAAACTTTTTTCCGTAAACGAAAATAACAGTTTATTATCATATCCGTGATGTGTTAAACTTTAGTAAGTGCTAGTTTTTTTCAATATAATTAAACGAATTTTAAATAAATGATCGAGGAGGCTTTATTTTTATGGATAAAGCTCAAATATATGTGGGCCTCGATATTGGGACAACTGCAATTAGAGTTATTGTTGGCGAATCTGTCAATGACAAGTTGAATATTATCGGCATTGGCAGTGAAAGATCACATGGTCTTAAGAACGGCGTGATCGTCGACATTGACAAAGTTGTTACCGCAACTCGCAAAGCAGTCCATCAGGCTCAAACAAAAGCAAATATTAAATTTGATCAAGTTGTTGTTGGCATTCCTGCAAAGGACTTGGTAATTGAACCAGTCAAGGGAATGACCATTGTCGCTGATCAACCTAAGGAAATTACCACTGCTGAAGTTCGTCAAGTTGCTGCAGCTGCCTTATCCCGTAATTTACCGCCTGAACGAGAAGTTGTTGCGATTACACCAAAACAATTCATCGTTGATGGTCAAGAACATATTGTTGATCCTCGCGGCATGTCAGCTGTTCGCATTGAACTTGAAGCCATTTGCTATTCAGTACCTTCTATCGTTGTGAATAATATTCGCAAGGTTTTAGAACGTGCTGGTTTGAAGTTGAAGCATTTTGTACTTAATCCGTTAGGGTTGGCACATGTTGCTTTAAATGATGGTGAACAAGACTTTGGGACGGTTTTAGTCGACATGGGGGGTTCACAATCAACAGCTTATGTTATTCGTGATCATGAGTTGCAGTTTGTTGCTGCGGATGACGAAGGTGGTCAGAATTTAACTAAAGATGTTTCTGTTGTTTTGAACACGTCGCTTAGTAGCGCTGAGAAGATTAAGCGTAACTATGGCGTTGCTGATCCAGAAGCTACTTCTGTTACTGAGAAATTCCCCGTGGAGATTGTCGGTAAAGATGAGCTTATGTTGGTCGACGAAACATACTTATCTGAGATTTTGGAAGCACGGTTCGAACAAATTTTTGATCGCTTGGAAAAACAACTTGCTACCACAAAAGCTTTAGAGTTACCAGGTGGTGTTGTGTTGACTGGCGGTGTTGCAGAAACGATGAGTATTACGGCGCTTGCTTCTGATTTGTTAGGCCAAAAGGTTCGAATTTTTGCACCAAGGGAAATGGGTTTACGTAATGCGTCATTTGCAACGATTCTGGGGATTGTAAGTTATGCCGCTGATTTAAGTGAGATTGACTTATTGATAACTAGTGTGATCAATCAAAATGCTTTGGCTACATTTAAGAGCCAGCCGGCGACTGACAATAATCCTCAAGTTGAACAACAGCCCCAAGTTAATGAGAGCAATACTGGTAGTGGCTTCTTCAAGAACTTGAAGTCATTATTTAATGGTGATGCTCAAGAACATGATTCAGACGGTGAAGGTCCTAAGACGACATCAGCACAGCAACCTACGGAAAAGCCACAAAACAACGTACAGCCTAAGCAAAAGCCGAATGAGTCACAATCAAACAAGCCTGAATCAGAAAGTAAAATCCGCAGTTTCTTTAATAAATTTTTCGATTAGAAAACCGTTAAACCCATAGGAGGAAATCACACATGGACGCATCAAAAGATCAAAACCAAACTTCTGGCGCAGTAATTAAAGTTATTGGTGTCGGTGGTGCTGGTGGCAACGCACTAGATCGTATGATTGAAGAAGAAATTCAAGGCGTACAATTTATCGCTGCTAACACGGACTTACAAGTTCTAGATAAATCAAAAGCTGATATTAAGATTCAACTCGGGCCTAAATTAACACGTGGCCTTGGTGCAGGTTCAAAACCAGAAGTTGGCGAAAAAGCTGCTGAGGAAAGCGAAGAAGCTTTGACTAATGCTTTACAAGGCGCAGACATGATCTTTGTTACTGCCGGCATGGGTGGCGGTACCGGTACTGGTGCTGCACCAGTTGTTGCACGGATTGCTAAAGATCTTGGTGCCTTAACCGTTGGTGTTGTCACACGACCATTTACATTTGAAGGACCTGATCGTGCTCGCTTTGCTGCTGAAGGTATTGCACAAATGAAAGAGCATGTTGATACTTTAATTATTATTTCTAACAATCGCTTGTTGGAAATGATTGATAAGAAGACACCATTAAGCGAAGCCTTCCATGAAGCCGATAATGTTTTACGCCAAGGTGTCCAAGGTATCTCTGACTTGATTACTTCTCCTGGTTATATTAACCTTGACTTTGCCGATGTTACAAACGTGATGAAGGATCAAGGTACAGCCTTGATGGGTGTTGGTTCCGCTAACGGTGAGAACAGAATTGAAGATGCAACTAAGAAGGCTATTTCTTCTCCAATGTTGGAAGTTTCTATCGAAGGTGCACAAAAGGTACTGTTGAATATCACTGGTGGTTTAGACTTGACCTTGTACGAAATGGAAGCTGCTGCACAAATTGTTTCCGAAGCTGCTTCATCAAATGTTAATATCATCTGGGGTACTTCGATCGATGAAAGTATTGGTGATGAAGTTCGTGTCACTGTTATCGCAACTGGTATTGGCGATGGCACACCAAAGAAGCGTAAAGCAGCACCTAATCGCAATACGAATGCCCAACCTGTTGCAAACAATGTCACATCTACTACTAAGAAAGATGATGACCCTTGGAATATTTTACAATCTGAAACGGACAGTCGTAAGACGTCACAACGTCCAAATAATTTGAACCGTGAGTTTGAAAATATTGAGAAGCAAAATTTTGATACTTATCAATCACGTCAAATGAATGATGACAACAATAATTCTGATCAAGATGACGATGATGTACCACCATTTTTGAAACGTCGTCAGAAATAGTCAGTAATCGCAATCGTTATGAGGTGAATTAATATGGCTTTTGAAAAGCTAAGTCGTTTCTTCGGCATGACAGATGAGGATGATTACGACACGACTGATAATCAACCAGTCAAGATTGATAATGATTCAAATGGCGAAAAACTTGAGGTTGCCTCAAGCAATGTTGTTCCAATGAATAATAATACGCGTTCTGTTTCGCGGAAGATTGTCATCTCAGAGCCTAAGATTTACGCGGATGCCAAGGAAATTTCAACAAATCTATTAAACAATCAAGCTGTCATCGTTAATTTCACACAGATGGAAGAGGCTCAGTCACGCCGAGTTATCGACTTTTTGACTGGTACGGTCTTTGCCATTAAGGGTGAAATTCAACGAGTTGGCGATCAGATTTTTTTGTGCACACCACCCAAGTTTGAGATTGAAGGTTCAATTTCGGACATCTTACAAAGTGATAAGGATTTTGATTAATGACAACATTTCTGAATGGGATTTATCTCTTACTGAATTACGCGTTAACTGCGTATAGTTATGTGATTATCATTGACGTGATCATGTCGTGGGTACCACAAGCACGAAGCTCAAAATTAGGTGCACTTGTTAGTAAACTGGTCGATCCGTTATTTGACGTGATCGATCGTTTCATACCAACAATTGGCGGGATTAGTTTTTCACCAATTGTTGCGTTTTTCCTAATTTATTTGGTTCGTAGGTTACTTTCGTTGCTTTTCTTTGGTGTTTTCTAAACAATTAGGGTAAAGGATAAGGAGTGAGAAAATTGGATAGTGCTGTCTTTCAACATTTTCGCCCCGAGGAACGCCCTTTTGTTGAACGCATCAATGATTGGCACAATCAAGCACTTAACGAGTATCGGCCAATTCTGACTGACTTTTTAGATCCGCGGCAAATCTTCTTAATCGAAACCGTTCTTGGTAAGTTAGATGAGACTTTTCGATATTGGCAGGATGGCGGTTATAATCAATCTGAGCGGCGTCGCGTTATTTTTGCACCGGGCTATTTCCAACCGGAACCGGGGGATTTTCAAATTCAATTATTTGAAATCAAATATCCAACTAAATTTGCTAAGTTATCTCATGGTCGAATTTTAGGAACGCTGGTTAATTCTGGTTTGGATCGCAGTCAATTTGGTGATATTATCACTGATGGCGAACGCTGGCAATTCTTCGGGGTTGCGTCGATGGCGACGTTTTTCACCGAACAAATTACCAAAATTGGCTCAATTAATGTTCGAATTGAACCAATTCCATTGCTAGATGCCATCATACCGGTCGTTGACTGGCAAGATGAAACATTGATTGTAACGTCAATGCGTCTAGATACGATCATTTCCGATACGTTTAATATTTCGCGTCAACGGGCTAAGGAGTTAGTTGAGAATTCTCGTGTCCAAGTTAACTGGAGCGTCAATGAACGACCAGACTTTCAAGTGGATCTGCTCGACATGCTAAGCGTACGAAAATTTGGTCGCGTTCAAATTCGCGAAGTACTTGGTAAGACACGTAAGGAACGTTATAAGTTAAAAATAGCAACCTTGAGAAGAGAACCGTTAAGTCATTAATTGATAAGGAGATTTTAGAATGGCAGTTACACCTAATGATATTCAAAATCAGAAATTCGAAACACATTTTCGTGGTTATGATGTTGATCAAGTTCAAGATTTTCTTGATCAAGTTGCGGCAGACTACAATGATTTGTTATTGAAGAACCAACAATTAGAACAGTCACTGAAAGAAAGTCAAGAACGAGTCAGCTACTTCACCGATTTGAAGGATGCTTTGAATCAGTCGATTATTGTTGCTCAAGATGCCGGCGAACGTGTTAAAGCTAATGCCAGTCAAGAAGCAGAGCTAACAAAATCCGAAGCATTGAAGAAAGCAGATACTTTGGTTCGTGATGCAACTAACCGTTCTAATCAAATTTTGACCGACGCAACTGATCGTTCTCGTCAATTAACTGTTGAAGCAGAAGAATTGCGTAAGAGTACTCGTGTTTTCCATCAGAAATTACAAGTTCTCTTACAATCACAGTTAGCTATGGTTAATGCACCTGAATGGGATACATTGTTGAACCAGGCTGTTGTTGATCCTGCAGATGCTCGCTTTACTGATAATAGTCATGTAGAAGCTAACACCACTGCAGAGGTAGTTACGCCTAGCGATGTTCCAGCTGAGGATCCTGCTGATGTTAACGAGAGCACACAAGTTGTTGCTGATAATGATGCTGCACCAGTTGCTGAGGACACACCAGTTGATGATCAACCAGTTTTCCAACATCGTAACCGTGATGATCAAACGGAAGATCAAACAGAAGCACCAGTTGCTCCTGATGAAGATGGCGTAACAATTGTGTTTCCAGAGCAAGACAAGTAAACGATAGTTAATAATTAGGTTCAAGACTAAATGGTGAATTCAACATTTCAGCGAGTCGACGATGATGTGAGGTCGATATGTCAGTTCATTGTGCATCAACTTGAGCAACAATTAAACAATTAGTAATGAGTGGGAAGGTTAGTCCTTTCAATTTAGGTGGTACCACGGGAATCTCGTCCTATATTTTATAGGACGTTTTTTTGTATGCTAGTTTAAATTCATATCATTAGAAGTGAGTTAGAGCCATGTTTCAACTTGGTGAACTTCACCAAAGTTGAATGGACGTCGTAACGAACATCAAAAGTTTCTTAGTGGATTTTGCTAAGAAATTATCATTAGAAGTGAGTTAGAGGAGGAAGATCAATGAGAGTTAAAGATACCCTACATCTTGGTAAAACAAAATTTCCAATGCGTGGTAGTTTACCGAAACGTGAACCTGAATGGCAAGCAGACTGGGAAGAGAATCATCTTTATGAGCAACGTCAAAAATTAAATGAAGGGAAACCAACCTTCATGTTGCATGATGGCCCTCCATTTGCAAATGGTAATATTCATTTAGGCCATGCGCTTAATAAAGTTAGCAAGGATATTATTGTGCGTTACAAGTCAATGCATGGCTTTCGCGCCCCTTATGTACCTGGTTGGGATACTCATGGTTTGCCAATCGAGCAGCAACTTGCTAAACAAGGTGTTGATCGCAAGACAATGGCGCCGATTGAATATCGTAAAATGTGTTTTGATTACGCAATGAATGAAGTTGAGAAGCAAAAAGTCGGTTTTAAACGTTTAGGAATTTCTGGTGATTGGGATCATCCTTACATCACCTTACAACCAGAATTCGAAGCAGAAGAAGTTAGAATTTTTGGCAAGATGGCTGAGAAGGGTTATATCTACAAAGGTAAAAAACCTGTTTATTGGTCACCATCTTCTGAATCAACACTTGCCGAAGCAGAAATTGAATATCATGATATCAAGTCGCCATCAATTTATGTTGCCTTTAAAGTTATTGATGGTAAAGGCGTTTTGGATTCCGACACGTCATTGATTATTTGGACCACCACACCGTGGACAATTCCGGCTAACTTGGCTATTTCTGTTAACCCACGATTTGATTACAGTGTGATTGCAACAGCTGGTAAGAAGTATGTCATTGCAACTGAACGTTTAGCAGCAGCAACCGCTGCAATTGGCATTGAGGACTATACGGTTTTGAAACACGTCGCTGGCAAAGATTTGGAATACATCACTACTAAACATCCACTGTATGACCGCGAATCTGTGGTCATTCTGGGTAATCATGTTACCTTAGATGATGGTACCGGTTTGGTTCATACCGCACCTGGTCATGGTGCTGATGACTTTAACGTCGGTAGTAAATATCATTTACCAATTTATTCAGTTGTTGATGCACAAGGCTATATGAATGAGAATGCGCCAGGTTTTGAAGGGGTCTTCTATGATGACGCCAACAAGTTAGTGACAGATGCACTCAAAGAAAATGGCTCCTTGTTGAAGTTAAGCTTCTTTACCCATAGTTATCCCCATGATTGGCGGACTAAAAAGCCGGTGATTTATCGGGCAACAACACAATGGTTTGCTTCAATTGACGCTTTTCGTGAACAAATTCTTGAGCAGATCAAAGGAGTTAAGTTCTTCCCAGAGTGGGGTAAGACGCGTCTGTATAATATGATTCGCGATCGTGGTGACTGGGTAATCTCGCGGCAGCGTGCCTGGGGATTGCCATTACCAATTTTCTATGCAGAAGATGGAACTGCGATTATCACTCCAGAGACAACGCAGCATATCGCAGATTTATTTGCTAAGTATGGTTCAATTATCTGGTATGAAAAATCTGCCAAAGAATTATTACCAGAAGGTTTCACTCATCCTGGTAGTCCCAATGGTGAATTCACTAAGGAAAAAGATATTTTGGATGTTTGGTTTGATTCTGGCTCATCACATCAAGCGGTCATGGCTCAACGTGATGATTTGAGTTTTCCAGCGGACTTATACTTAGAGGGCTCTGACCAATATCGTGGTTGGTTCAACTCAAGTATTATTACGAGCGTGGCGGTAACTGGTCAAGCACCATATCGTCAAGTCTTGTCACAAGGATTCACTTTAGATGCTAAGGGTCACAAAATGAGTAAGTCATTAGGCAACGTGATTGACCCTAATGATATCTTCAAACAAATGGGTGCTGAAATTATTCGTCTGTGGGTTGCCTCAGTCGATACCAGTTCTGATGTTGCTGTTTCGATGGAAGTTATGCGTCAAGTTTCTGAATCATATCGTAAGATTCGTAACACAATGCGTTTCATGTTGGCTAATATTGCAGACTTCACTGTTGACCAAGATGCAATTGCTTATGAAGATTTACGCGAAGTCGATCAATATCTGTTAACTCGTTTGAATGAGGTAATTGCCAAATCATATGCAGCTTATGACGAGTATGATTTTGCAACCGTTTATAAGTTAGTTAATAGTTTCTTGGTTAATGATCTATCAGCCTTCTATCTCGACGTTGCCAAAGATGTTGTCTATATTGACGCTGAGAATGACCCTGAGCGGCGTTCGATGCAGTCTGTGATCTATGAATGCTTAGTGGACTTAACGAAGCTCTTAACGCCAATTTTGCCGCATACAGCAGAAGAAATTTGGTCATATCTCTCTGAACCGGAAGATTATGTTCAATTATCTGAAATGCCTAAAGTTAAAAAGTTAGCGAGTCAAGAAACGTTGTTAGTTCAGTGGTCGAACTTCATGAAGTTCCGCGCTGATGTTCATCGTGCGCTTGAAGAAGCACGTAATGAAAAAGTAATCGGCAAATCTTTAGAGGCCGCAATTACGATTTATCCTAATGCCGACTTGAAGAACTTATTGTCAATGTTGGATGCAGATTTAGCACAATTGTTAATTGTTTCTAAGCTAACGATTAGTGACCAAGAAGTACCAGCGGATGCAACAAAGTTCAATGATTTTGCAATCAAGGTGGAACACGCACCTGGTGAAGTTTGCGATCGTTGCCGTAAGACTTTAACCGATGTTGGTAGTGATCCGAAATTACCTAACTTGTGTGCAAGTTGTGCTGCCATTGTTCGTCAAGAATTCCCAGAAGTTCTAACTGAAGGTTTCGACGCCAATAAGTAACTGATTGTTGAAGGATGATTCAAGAGAAAAGTATGGTCTTTCGATGAACAAAAAGGTTCTGGGTTTGTCGCATCATAAGCCTACCTAGTCCGTTTGTTTGCTTCTCTGTGATAGTGCAGAGCAATTTGAGTACGGATGATTAAAACTTACAAAATTACGGAAGTATGATAAAAGTTAGATTAACTTCAATGCTTCATAACACTGTTCTATTGAATCAAAGTTTTGTTTGAAGGGAACGGTGTAATTAAGGCATTTAAGCGCAAGACTTTGGCCCATGATAACAACAAAAAAGAAATCAGGATTCTTTAGCCTGGTTTCTTTTTTGTTTGTTGAATATTCTGCGAATTATGATTTTAAGGAAGTGGGGTGAAACTCGAGTTGTGTTTGATGATTAATTAAACTAGTTGCTCTGCTTGATTAGTTTTTTAGTGAAGTGGAACGGTGTAGTTAAGGTATTCAAACTCAGGTTCGTATACTGCGTCAACAGAAAAAGTGAAGCTAGGATTTTTATTTCGACCTAACTTAACCAGATTTAACATCCAAGATTAACTAAAGCGCTATCAAAAGATCAACTTAAATTTAAAAAAATCGTTTACATTACAAATAAGATGTGTTATATTTTCATTTGTAAGGTTAACCGGTTAAGTGGAGGACTCCAAAATGCAATTAAAGTATCAGCAAGTTGAACAGTTTTTGTTACATCAATTAAAAAATGGTGATTTCAAGGAAGGTGATAAGTTTTATTCAGAGGCAGAATTAAAGGCCAAGTTCGAGGTTAGTTCTGCAACTGTGATTAAAGCAATTAATGAATTGGTTAGTAAAGGTTTGTTGACGCGTCAGCAGGGCAAAGGAACATTTGTTTCCAAAGCGCGTCAAGGACAACCAGTTAAGTTCTTTGATCACGAAAGATTCATTGATGCTGATGAAGAAGTTACAGTTCATACCATTCGTCAAGAAAATGAACCTCGCATCCTTGACGAATTGCAACTTAACACGGATGACAGTTATTACCACATTGTTCGTGTTCGTAAGATGAATCATGTTCCGGTTTATGTTCAGCATACGTATTTACGCACGGAATATTTCAATCAAAAAGCGTTAGTTGATCAAAATTATTATGCTTCTGTTTACGAACGTATTCGCGCAGATAGTGGCATTGATTTGTTCAATGCACCAATGGAAGAAACAACTAAAATTATTTTTCCAGTTCCTGATCTTGAACGTCAACTTTTGCAATTGACGGATCAGCAACCAGCAGCATTTATTAAACGTCATAGTTATTTACTCAATAATCAGATTATTGAATATGTTGAAAGTTATAAAAAATGGGATTATTTCGAATTCCAAATTAAATCAATCTAAAGGGAGCAGAATAATGCAGATTGCATGGTGGCAAATTTTATTGTTAACGGTTTATTCAGGATTTGCAATTTACGATGGTAATAACACAACTTTTGGTACGGTTAAACCTACAATGGCTGGATTTGTAGCCGGTTTAATTCTTGGCGATGTTCAAACTGGCTTAATTGTTGGTGGTACGTTGAACTTATTAGTCTTGGGTGTTGGTAACTTCGGTGGTTCGTCAATGCCAGATTACATGACGGGCGCATTATTGGGGACGGCATTTGCAATTATGAGTGGTAAAGGAGCACAATTTGGTGCAACTTTAGCTGTACCGATTGGCTTATTAATGATTCAATTGGATGTTCTGGCGCGGTTCTGCAATACGTTTTTCCAACATCGCGCTGAAAAGTTGGTTAGTGAGAAACATTTGAAACAAGCAACTTATATGAACTTATTCGGGATTATTCCAACGTCTATTTCTAGAATGTTACCTGTTTTCTTAGCATTAGTTTTTGGTTCACAATTCGTTCAATCCGTCGTTGATAACTTACCTATGTGGTTAATGAGCGGCTTGAAAACAGCCGGCGGTATTTTGCCAGCCTTAGGGATTGCGATTTTATTACGCTACTTACCAATTAAAAGAAACTTTGCTTTCCTACTTGTTGGGTTCTTCTTAGCCGCCTTTTTGAAAGTACCTGTTATAGGAGCGGCAATTATTGGCTTGGCTATGGCACTGATTGCATTTAATCGGGACACGTCAAAAACCGAGGCCGTTACGGAATCAAGTACAACTGAAGGGGAGGACATGGAAGATGAGTAAGAAAGATATTAAGTTAAGTCCAGAAATGAGAAAAGTTTTTTGGCGTTGGTATTTCTTCGGGCAAGCTGGTTGGAACTATGAGAAAATGCAAGGTTTAGGTTACTACTACAGCATGTATCCTTTGATCGATCAGTTATATGGTAATAGTGATGATGCAGTTAAGGCATCGTTGAATGAGTTGCAGTTCTTCAATACTAATAATTCTATGGCACCTTTAATTCTAGGTGTTGATGGTGCTATTCAAGAAAGCCAAGGTGTCGCTGCTAACGATGCGGTTGCTTCTCTTAAAACAGGTATGATGGGACCATTAGCAGGTATTGGTGATACATTATTTGCTGTCATTCCTAATACAATTATTGGTTCAATTGCATCATATATGGCTTTAAAGGGTAATGCGTTTGCACTGATTCTGTGGTTGGCTTACGGTGTATTGCGCTTAACAATCATGCGTAGTTTCGTGGCCATGGGCTACCGTGAAGGGGTTAAGTTAATCAGCTCATTAGGTAATCGCCTGAAAAAAATCACTAGTGCAGCTAATGTGTTAGGAATGACGGTAATCGGCGCGTTAATTCCTTCTGTTATTACAGCTGGTTTTGCTTACACTTTTAAAAATGGCGATGTTAAGATCACCTTGCAAAGTTTAGCTGATCAAATTATGCCCGGCTTAGCACCAGCACTTGTGGTTCTATTTACTTATTGGTTATTAGGTCGCAAGAAGATGAATTCTACCCGTGTTACGCTAATCTTAATTTTAGTTGGTATTTTAGCTTATAATCTTAAAATTTTTGCATAGAGAATAGATAAGGAGAACCATCATGAAAGGCTTTGTGAATATCAGAATTGATGACCGTTTAATTCACGGTCAAGTTGCAACACGTTGGTCAACTGGGTTGAAAGTAAATCGAATTATGGTTATTGATGATGAAGTAGCCGCAGATGAGGTTCAAAAGAGTATTCTCCGCATGGCGGCACCGGCGGGAATTAGTACGTCAATCATCACTGAAGAAAAAGCAATTCATAATATTAAAGCCGGCAAGTATGAAAGTCAACGTGTTTTATTAGTTGTTAAACGGCCTAAGGTATTGTTAGATTTAATCAACGCTGGCATTCCAATCGATAAAATTAATGTCGGCAATATGTCTAACCGGGACGAAACTGTTCAAGTGAAAAAGTCAGTTAGTTTAACTGCTGAGGAACGTCACGATATTGAAGTAATTATGGCCCAAGGTGTCAAAGTAACCGCACAAATGGTACCCGATGATCCAGAAGTTGATTTCAGTAATTTCTTGAAGTAAATCAAAATTAGCAATCGAACTAAAATAAATTGAACTCGATGCTTAACAACGCCGCTTTGTTTGACCAAACTTTTTTAGGTGCACAAAACGGCGTAATTAAGACATTCGAATTCAGATCTTTGTCCCATCACAATAAAAAATACTGGCATTGGAGCTTTATTCCAGTTGGCAGTGGGATATTTTTAAGGAAATGTCGGCAGATTGTGTAAAAGTAATGGCGATTGCAATTAAGTTATTTTTTTGTTCCAATCTTTTTAGAAGGTGGTCAATCATGCAAACAGAACTAATTAATCAAGGTCAAAAAGTTGATGATGCTTGGCTAACCAAGATGCTTAATCAGTGTGTTGGTAAGTTACGAAAAGCGTTGCCTAAATTTCAAAATGCTTTTCCCTCGGCCTGTACAACCAATATGAAATACCGTATTAAGGGTAATGATGATTGGACAAACGGCTTTTGGACCGCGATGATGTGGCAAGCGTATCAAATCACGAATGATTCGGAATTTAAGGTTCAGGCTGAAGAACAACTCGTTAGTTTTAAGCAACGTTTGGCGGACAACTTTATTCTTAATCATCACGATATTGGTTTCTTGTATTCTTTATCTGCCTATGCTGGTTATCAAATTACTGGTTCAACCACTGATCAAGCAATGGTGGTTGCGGCGGCCGATGTTTTAGTTGGTCGTTTTCAAAAGAAAGGTCAGTTTATTCAAGCTTGGGGAGACTTAGATAATCCTGACGAGTATCGTTTAATTATCGATTCCTTGCTGAACCTTCCCTTATTATTTGAAGCAGCAAAAATTAGTGGCGATTCGCGATATGCCACAATTGGTCAACAACATTATCAACAGGTGCTGGATTATATTGTCCGGCCAGATTTTTCAACTTATCACACATTTTACTTTGATCCGCAAACTGGTCAACCGCTCAAAGGAGCGACGCGTCAAGGTTATTCGGATAATTCTTGTTGGGCGCGTGGACAGGCCTGGATTCTATTAGGGATGCCACTGTATCGTCGTTTCTTCCAGGAGACTAATCAGCGAGAACGCTATCAGGAATTATTGAACTATTACTTACAACATTTGCCTGCTGATGGCGTTCCGTACTGGGATTTGATCTTTACTGAGGAAGATCAACAACCGCGAGATAGTTCGGCCGCGGCAATCGCGGCTTGTGGAATGATTGAAGCACAGAAACAAGGTTATTTAGCAAATGGTCAAGAACTAGCTCGTGGTATTATTTATCGATTGGGTGAATCCTATTTAACTGGCGCTGATCAAGAAGGTTTATTACAACATGGTGTCTATGCTTATGCAGATAATAAAGGCGTAGATGAAGCTAATTTATGGGGTGATTATTTCTTCATGGAAGCACTGATGCGATTGAAATATCATGATTGGCAAACTTATTGGTAAGAGGAAGATATGATAGATTTTAAAATTGGATCAGAATTTCTGATCGACGGACAACCAATCAAATTATTATCAGGTGCCGTTCATTATTTTCGGATTGCACCGAGTCAATGGCGTTATACCCTCGAAAAAATGATTGAGGCTGGTTTAAATACTGTTGAGACTTATATTCCCTGGAATGTTCATGAGCCAGTAGAGGGCAAATTTAATTTTAGTGGTCAGGCAGATCTAGTTAAATTTATTGAGTTAGCTGCAGATTTAGGATTGTATGTGATCGTGCGGCCCAGTCCCTATATTTGTGCCGAGTGGGAGTTTGGCGGCTTTCCAGCATGGTTATTACGGTATCCAGATATGATTGTGCGTACTAATACGCCACGTTTTATTGAGAAAGTTGCTCATTATTATCAACGTTTATTTAAAGAATTGGTACCATTACAATTTACTCACGGTGGTCCGATCTTAATGATGCAAGTTGAGAATGAATATGGTTCTTTTGGCAATGACAAGAATTATTTGCGTAAAATCAAGTCATTGATGGAAGAAAATGGCGTTGATGTACCATTGTTTACTGCAGATGGTGGCTGGCAACAAGCATTACAAGCCGGTTCACTAATTGAAGATGATGTTTTAGCTACCGCTAATTTTGGATCTCATGTTGCTCAGAACTTACAGGTATTACAATCGTTCTTTGACCAGCACCACCAGAAATGGCCTTTAATGTGCATGGAATTCTGGGATGGCTGGTTTAATCGTTGGGGCGATGACGTAATTAAGCGTGATGAGACTGACTTTGAAATTAGCCTGAAAGAGTTGATTGATCATCAGGCTAGTTTTAATCTTTATATGTTTCGGGGTGGAACGAACTTTGCTTATTATAATGGCTGTTCTTCGCGTCATGAAATTGATTTGCCACAGATTACATCATATGATTATGATGCAATTCTTCATGAAGATGGTACTGAGAATGATAAGTTTAAAGTATTGCAAACGGCTCTGGCAGCAAACAGCCAGCCAAGGCTTCCGCAACTAATCAATCAAGATTTACCGACAGTACAGCGAACTGATCAGGTACGTGTTTTTGATGTGCTTGCTGAACTGACGCAACCTGTTGTTAGTGATTTACCCCAATCGATGGAAAATTTGGGCTCAGGTTATGGCTATGTTTTGTATCAGACAATGCTAAC
The DNA here is from genome assembly GCF_003946695.1 of Lapidilactobacillus bayanensis. GTDB lineage: Bacteria > Bacillota > Bacilli > Lactobacillales > Lactobacillaceae > Lapidilactobacillus > Lapidilactobacillus bayanensis. Next base: position 36,655 of record NZ_RHOX01000005.1, read on the forward strand.
CGGTTATGATGCAGAAGAAACTTTACAATTAGTTGATGCCCGTGATCGGGTTGATGTTTATCTGAATCAACACCTCATTGCCACTCAATATCAAGCAACTCTTGGTGAAACGATCACGGTAGAATTACAAACAACGAATCATGTAGATCTATTAATTGAAAATATGGGGCGCGTTAATTATGGCGCGCGGCTGCTTTCGCCAATACAACGAAAAGGCCTAGGCACTGGCTTAATTGTCGATCGCCATTTTCATTATCAATGGCGACAATGGGCCTTAGATTTTTGTCATCTTGAAAAGATTGATTGGACCAAGCATGTTTGTTCATACGGACCCACGCTTAATCGTTTTAAATTTGAATTGGGAGAACTAGCTAATACCTATTTGGATTGTCAAGACTTCGGTAAGGGGATTGTCTTAGTTAACGGGCAAAATATTGGGAAATATTGGTCGGTGGGACCGAAAAAGCGTTTATATATTCCAGCTGATTTCTTAAAAAAAGGCGACAATGAAATCGTTGTGATGGAAACGACAGCGTGTGACGTGACGACTTTAAATTTTATGAGTAATGGAGATTAACAACGATGAAACAATTAGTTCTAATTAGTCATGGTAATGTTGCAGCAAGTTATTTACAGAGCTTAGATATGATTGCTGGTAGTCACCATCAAGTAACAGCGATTACCTTTGATGGTGAGATTAGTAAGGCTGAGCTTGGGCAACAAATGGTTGAGCAAGTTGGTTCTGATGAAGCAATTATTGTTGCTGATTTGCCAGGTGGGACGCCGTGCAACGTTGCATTGGAGCAATTTATGAACAATGATAAGGTCACAATACTTGCTAGTCTGAATTTACCGATGCTTTTAGAGTTGTACTTAAACTTGAACAACACTGATTTTCAAATACCCCAAGCCGTGGCAACCGGTCAGGATAACATTTTTGATGTGAAGATCAAAATGAGAGCGACGGCTGCTGACGACGAATAGGGTTCTGATTTATTTATCAGTGGCGCCGATTAATCTTTCGCAGAATCATGGCGGATTGTTGACTTTCAGCTAAAAAGACTGGTTCTAACTTTTACCAATACCAGAAAGTGATGACCAAAAAACCTGATGATTGAGAAGTTTTGTTAACTTCTAAATCATCAGGTTTTTTAAAATCTAATTAATGGTTAGTGTCGGTGACGTCTTTGCGGTAGGTTGAACCGTCGCTTGTTGTCCCATGACTATAAGCGAGAAGATGATTCTTTAATTCATCTTCCATTTTTTGTAGTTCAACTTCTGCGTGTTGACGTTTAGTGTGACCTTCTTGTTGAATCTTCAAGGTTTCTTGTAAGGTTTCAATCAAATCGTTTTGCGTCTTCTGTAAAGTCTCGATATCAACCACACCACGTTCATTCTCTTTAGCAGTTTCGATTGCTGAGATTTTCAACATTTCAGAATTCTTCGTTAATAAATCATTGGTCGTTTGTGAAACCTGCCGTTGGGCCGTTACCGCATCTTTTTGGCGTAATAAGGTTAGTGCGATGGCGACTTGGTTCTTCCATAACGGAATTGCCGTGTTAATCGATGCCTGAATCTTTTCGGCAAGGGCCTGATTCGTGCCTTGAATCAACCGAATTTGCGGTGCTTGTTGGATGGTAATTTGTCGTGCTAATTCCAAGTCGTGGGTTCGCTTCTCCAAGCGATCAGCAAATTGCTTCAAATCATTAGCTTCTTGAACTTGCATTTGATCGCCAGACTTCTCAGCGGCAGCCAGAAGTTGGGGAATTTGCCGCTCCTGTAAATCTTGTAGCTTCACTTTGCCGGCAGCAATATAAACATTCAAGGCGTCAAAATAGTCTTTATTCTGATCGTAGAGACCGTCTAGCATTTTATTATCGACGAGTAGCTCATTCTTCTGATGATCCAGTCTGGTACCAATGGTGTCGATTTGTGCGCCGATTTTTTGATACTTGGCGGTTATTTCGTAAACAGAACGTTTCACTTTGCCAAATAACTTGCGAAATACATTACTATCTTCGGCGCGTAGTTCGGACGGATTTGCTTCGTTTAAGCGGTACATTAAATCAGTTAAGGCACCGCCAATTTCACCGGTTTGTTGACTTTGGACTGAATTCAACATTTGCTGTGAGAATTCTGATAATTTTTTTTGGGCGTTAGCACCGTAATTTAAAACCGCAGTTTGATTTTTAGTATCAATTTGTGTGGCTAATGCTTCAGCTTGTTTGCGTTGTTCAGGGGAGAGTTTATCTAAACTTTGATTAACATTCGTCTGCGGCGTTGCTGTCGTTGCAGCAGTATCCTCATTCGAAAACGGTGTTGCTAACAAATCATCGTATAAGTTTTGTTGGTTATCTTTTTTCTCAGTCATGGTTAACATCACCATCTTTATTAGTTTGTGCGTCAGAATCGTCTGACGTTGGGGTAGTTTGCTCGTTAGTCGCTTGTTGATCTAAATAATCTTTTTGGATTTGACTTAACTGATCTTGCATTTGAGCGATTGAACTTTCGCTATTACCACTAAAGTCAGGTTGTTTCTGTGGTTTGTTGACTGAATCTAAGGTTGAAGAAAGGTCGGAAATATCGTCAGCAACGAAATTGGTATAATCCTTTTTCATTTGTTCACTGAGGTTAGCGAGAACTTCGACACTTCGATCAAGAACAGCATAGGTATCTGCAGTTTTAATTTCGTGGCGATTGATCTCTTGATATTTCTTGGCAATTTGGACACTGCTAGGCAAATGTTTGTAAAGAAAATCAGCGGCCTCTTGTAAACGTTGTGGTTCTCTGACGAGTGCGGCAAACATTGCCTTGCTAACTTCCAGAGTGTCGTGGTTCAAGTTGATTGCCCGTAGTTTCGGTACAGCGGTCATCGTTGTTTGGAGTTCGACGATTTGTTGCTTGGCATCGGCCATCGTTTCACGGAAGACGTTAATGTCCGCGTCTGATAATCCGACTTGATAATAATGGTTCAAGAGTTTCTTACTCGGTTCTTTTTCCTTGCTACCGGCAGCTTTAGTAAAGGAATCAAGATGGGGTTGGGTGTTCTTCGTTGTTTTGAGACCGCCAAGAAGAAATGATGTAAAAGCGAAAACACCGGTAATAATAGACAGTTCAAAACCATCTTGGTTGATTGAAGTCAAGAAGGATCCTAGTGCGCAGGAGATTGTCAAAAAATAGAAGAAACCTGCACAAAATTTCCGGAAGCGTCCTTTATCACCTTGACGCTGGATTGAAAAAACAACGAGTGCAAACGAGGCAAAAATAATGGCCAATGATAAAATCCGAATCGCAATTGCTGTTGCATCATTAAAGGCAAAAACATCGATGAAAAAAGCAAGGATTAAAACGATCGGTATCAAGCCTAAGAGTTTAGTTAGATTTTTTTTGTTCATGATAGACCTCCATCACAACTTTCTATCCAAATTCTAGCATATCTGCGCCAAACCTAAATAAGGCTAAGGGTTGATTTTAGTCTCATGCTTTGGAAAGTCGTGTGGATTTCCGCCTGTAGTGCCATGTGTTCGGGCGATTTTTCAAGTATAATAGATTTATTAAATCAGCGGACTCGCGTTGAAATTTAGATGTACTAAAAGTAAGCTAAAATAATTTACAGTGTGAAACAGATAAGGTATTATAGTAACATTGTGGAAAGAGTGATTTCATGAATGATTTTAAAGAAACGGTCACCGGCGATGAGTTGGTTTATCACGGTCATATTTTAGATGTTCATCACCAGACTGTTGAACTACCCAATGGTCAAGCAGCCTATCGAGATATTGTCAAACATCATGGTGCAGTGGCAATTCTGGCTTTGTTGGATGAGAATCATGCCTTCTTTGTTCGGCAATGGCGGGCACCGCTTGAACACGAAACGGTGGAAATTCCCGCTGGTAAAATTGATCCTAATGAGACGGATCCACTGGCCGTTGCGAAACGTGAATTAAATGAAGAAATCGGTTATGCTGCTAATTCATGGCGGTTATTAAGTCGCTTCTATTCATCACCAGGCTTTGCTACTGAAAAGATGCATTTGTACTTAGCAACCGATTTGCAGGAACTTCCGCATAAACGAGCTTTAGATCCGGATGAATTTTTGGAAGTCAAAGTTTTAACGTTGAAGCAAATTCAATCGTTCTTAAGACAGTCAGATTTTATCGATGCCAAAACGTTGTTGGCTGTTAAGTACTGGGAACAGTTACAACATGATGAGGTTAGTCATGAAGCATAATCAAGAACAGCAGGGTGGATTCTTCCGCCGTTTACGTCGTCTTTCAGCGAAGAATGATCAACAGGAACAAGTGACTGCAACAACACCTAAAGGAACTTTCGTCGATGATTTAGATGTCAGTGCGGCTAAAAGAGCGACGGCTGCCACGGAATCAATGTCGCGCGTTGCCCGCAAGCAGGCTCATGAACAAGAATTCAAGAGTGCCAAAACGGTTCATCCAGATATGCGGCGCCGGTTGAATTGGGCAATTGGGATTGTTGCCATCTTAATTGTGGTCGTCTATTTAGTTCTGTTCTTCGTTTAATTGGATTCATTAAATACAAAAACAAATGGGGTATTTTTAGTGAAAATCGGAATTATTGTGCCGATGGCAGAGGAAATTATTTTATATCGGAAAAAACTTTCGGCGTTAACAACTGAAACAATTGGTGGCGCGGAATTTACTGTTGGAACATACGAAAACACAGAGTTGGTGTTAGCTCAATCAGGGATTGGCAAAGTGCAAGCTTCCATGACAGCAACTATTTTATTCGATCATTTTCAAGTTGCGGCCTTAATTAATACCGGTTCAGCGGCAGGTGTGGCCACTGGCTTGACAATTGGCGAATTAGTATTAGGTCAACAATTGGCTTATCACGATGTTGATGTGACTAATGGTGGTGATTATGTTGTCGGGCAAATTCCTGGGCAGCAGTTGTTCTTTAAGTCTAATCAAGCGCTGCTAAATGTTGTCGAACAGACAGCAACAGCATTAAATTTACCGGCGACCACCGGTTTAATTGTGACTGGTGATCAATTCGTTGCCAACGCTGAACATGTTGCTGCAATCAAAGATAATTTCACAGGGGTGGCTGCGATTGAAATGGAAGGTGCTGCTGTCGCTCAAATTGCCACGAACTTCAACAAACCATTTTTGATTATTCGTGCAATTAGTGACAACGGTGATGCAGATGCTACGGTCAACTTTGACGAATTCGTTAAACAAGCCGGTAAAAACGCTGCCGAATTATTATTAAAGGCAATTCCAAATATTGCCGCTTTAGAAGGGAACGAAGTATAGTGACTCATTATTATTTCGACAATGCAGCAACGACACCAATGAGTTCAACGGTCGTTACGGCAATGAGTCAAGCACTAGCTACCGATTTTGGCAATGCCTCTAGTACGCATTACTTTGGTCGGCTGAGTCATCATTTACTTGATGATAGTCGCCGGGTGATCGCCAATAGCATTCACGCGCAGACTGACGAAATTATTTTTACCAGCGGTGGTACTGAAGGCGATAATACGGCGATTCTTGGCACCGCATTAACTTACGGTAAAAACGGTAAGCACATTATTACCACGCAAATTGAGCACCCAGCGGTTTTGAAAACGATGCAATTTTTGACAACGTTAGGTTATGAAATCACTTATTTACCTGTTAATAAACAAGGTTTAGTCACGGCACAACAGGTTAAGGCGGCATTGCGGCCGGATACGATTTTGGTTTCAATCATGACGGGTAATAATGAGATCGGCTCAATTGAACCGATTGCAAAAATTGGTGCGGTCTTAAAAAATCATCAGGCTATTTTCCACACGGACGCGGTTCAAGCTTATGGGATTCTCGATATTGATGTCCAACAGATGGGCGTTGATCTGTTATCGATCTCTGGTCATAAGTTACACGGTCCAAAGGGAATCGGCTTCTTATATATGAACGAAAAGGTCAACTTAGAGCCATTTATGCATGGCGGTGAACAGGAACATTTACGCCGTGCTGGTACGGAAAATATTCCTAGTATTATTGGCTTGGCTCAAGCAGTGAAAGATTTAACACCAGTCAATAAAAAAGCCAAACGAGAAAAATTGCAAAATTTGAAACAGATCTTGCTTACTGACTTAACTGCGTCTGGTGTTGATTTTGCAATCAATGGCCCGGAGCCTGAACAGGCTTTGCCCCATGTTTTAAATATTTGGTTAAAAGGCGTGCCGTCCAATTTAGCGTTAACTAATTTGGACTTGAAGGGTTTTGCAGTTTCGGCTGGGTCTGCATGTACCGCTGGTAGTCTGGAACCATCTCATGTTTTAATTGCGATTATTGGCGATGAAAAGGCACCGCAAATTAGCGAATCCCTACGAATTTCCTTCGGTGATCAAAATACGGTTGAAAGTGTGCACTTGCTGGCACAAGCAATTGCGGAAGTGGCGCGGGATTATTTGGGGTAGTGGTTCTTCGCGCTTGCGCAAAGGCTGTTGATAAAGTGTGGTGGGTTCCGTGGCGGCGAAGAAATACTTTGCGCTGGAACGTAGTGGGCGTCGATTTGAGCCGATTAAAAGACAAATCGTCTCAAATACGAGCCTTAATGTAAGCAATAAATTGCCAACATTAATGTCACTACTGAGCGGTATTTCTTCGCCGCCACTAAACAAGCAAGAGGGCAACCTTTGCGCGAGCGCTGAATTGACGAGTGGTTGGATCACAAAAAATTTCCAATACAAATCTACAATTAAGTCAATTTAAATCTTTAGAAGTACAAACTTGCAGTTAAGTCGCACTAACGCACTTTAGTCAGTGCCGAAGGAAAATCGCGGTCAGCTGTGAAATTGTCGTTAGCAATTTATTGCTTACGAGAAGGCCGAGCTTTAAGACAATCGTAGATTGGCTTAAAGTCGAGCCCACAGCGTTCCACCAGCGTATTTTCTGTAGGCACGAAGAACAGCAGTATAATAGTTCTCTGATTTTGAAACGTGCTTAAAGCAACTGGCGATGTGTATTTAAGTGTGAATCTTCTTGCGTTGGTACGCAATGATCTTCCCATTTAAATACAGACACCAACCCGTTGCTTCTCCGCACTCTGATCTGAAACGTGCTCAAGCCAACTGGGTGTCATGTATTTAAGTGTGAATCTCACTGCGTTAGCACGCAGCAATCTTCCCATTTAAATACAGACACCCAACCCGTTGTCTTTCGCACTCTGATCTGAAACGTGCTACGAAGCAACTGGCGGTAGTGAATTTAAGCGTGAATCTCCTTGCATTGGCATGCAATGATCCTCCCGTTTAAATCCATATCGCCTACCCGTTGCTTCTCCGCACTCTTTTACCGTGCTTGGTTCTTTGTTATAATGGCCTTAGTATTTGATAACAAATCGAAAAAGAGGGATTTTCAAATGGCAAAAGATGAAGCAAAAGTTTTGGGCGATGAACGGGTATTTAAAATCAGCCCTCAGATTAAAAAGTATGCGTTACGTGATACTGGTTTTATCAAAACAAATCGGGGCAGCTTTCAATTCGATCGTCCATTAAGTGGCGATTCACCATATGCAGTTGGGAATAAATTGAAAATTACGATTGGGGCCGACTTAGACACGTTGAAGATGTCTGTCACTGACCCTAGTGGCATGAAGGCTGTTAATATTTTCAAAGATAAAAAAACAGCGAATGTTGTGGAACAATTTAACTATCAAATTGAGAATTTAATGGAGCGCGATATTTTAGTTGTTGCTCCAGAGTAGGAGCGAAGAGATTCATGGATAATTCTAGGACCCGCGTTGTTGTGGGTATGAGTGGTGGCGTTGATTCATCTGTTACCGCATTGTTATTAAAGCAGCAAGGTTATGACGTGATCGGTGTCTTTATGAAGAACTGGGACGATACAACGGATGCTGGTGTCTGCACGGCCACAGAAGATTACGAAGATGTGGCTCGAGTAGCCGACCAAATTGGGATTCCTTATTATTCAATTGATTTTGAAAAAGAGTATTGGGATCGGGTCTTTGAATATTTCTTAGATGAGTATCGGCACAACCGCACACCTAATCCTGATGTCATGTGCAACAAAGAAATTAAATTCAAGTCGTTTCTTGATTACGCCATGAAAATGAATGCTGATTATATTGCCATGGGTCATTATGCCCAGCTCGACCGCGATGCCGATGGGACAGTTCATTTAATTCGCGCGGCCGACGATAATAAGGATCAGACTTATTTCCTCAATGCACTTTCACAAGATCAATTACAAAAAGTAATGTTTCCGTTAGGCGGTTTGCGTAAGCCTGAAGTTCGGGCAATCGCGGCTAAAGCTGGTTTGGTAACGGCTACGAAGCGCGATTCAACCGGTGTTTGTTTCATCGGCGAGCGTGACTTCAAGAAGTTCTTGAAGGAGTTTTTACCGGCGCAACCTGGTGAGATGCGTACGCCTGCTGGCGAGTTGAAAGGTCAGCACGATGGTTTAATGTATTACACTATTGGCCAACGTTCTGGTTTAGGAATTGGCGGTAGCAGTGACTCAAGCGAGCCTTGGTTCGTTGTTGGTAAAAATATGGAAACAAACACGTTAATTGTGGATCAAGGATTTAATAATCCGTTGTTGTACGCCACGAGTTTAACTGCTTCTAATATGTCATTTGTAACTGGTGCTGCACCTGCACAAGAATTTCATTGCACGGCAAAGTTTCGTTACCGCCAAGCTGATACAGGCGTAACGGTGCAAATGAGTGAGGACGGCACCGAAGCAACGGTTAATTTCGATGAGTCAGTGCGCGCGATTACACCCGGTCAGGCGGTTGTTTTCTACGACGGCTCCGAGTGTCTTGGTGGTGGGGTCATTGATGTTGCTTATGACCATGCAAAAGTTTTACAATATGTATAGCGAATAATCAGAGCTGTGACAGAGGATTAGTATCCTTTGAAACGCGAACAATTGCCTTTGTAGACAAATTCGCGTCTTCAAAACTGTCATTGCTTTTTTTAATAGAGTGCGGAGAAAGTCGGGTTGACAATGAGCATTAAGTAAGCAATGAAAAAGTTCGTACTTTGAACTTATTCATTACTGGCTTAAGCGGAGTTGTCAGACTTTCGCAGCACGTTTCAAATCAGAGCGCGAAAAGCAACGGGTTGATGGCGAAGTTCTAACTAGAAAGCACAGCTGGGTGTCAACCCAGATGGGATTTTTAGTTAGACATAGCCATCAGTTGCTTTAAGCACGTTTCAACATCAGAGAACTATGATATTGCTGTTCTCCGTGCCTGCGGGAAATACGCTGGTGGAGCGCTGTGGGCTCGACTTTAAGCCAATCTACGATTGTCTTAAAGCTCGGCCTTGTCGTAAGCAATAAATTGCCAACGACAATTTCACAGCTGACCGCGATTTCCCTCCGGCACTGACAAAAGTGCGTTAGTGCCGTCTTAACCGTAAGTTCGTGCTTCTAAAGATTGAAACTGACTTAATTGTAGATTTGTACTAGAAAAAGTTTGTGGTCAACCACTCGTCAATTCAGCGCTTGTGCAAAGGTTGTCCTCTTGTTAGATTAGTGGTGGGAAATAAATACCGCTCAGTGGTGAAATTGTTGTTGCAGCTTTAGCTGTTACAACAAGACCTGTCTTGGAGACAATTTTGCAAAAAATTGGCTTCAAGCAGTGTCCACCATGTTCCAGCGCCAAGTATTCATTTCCCACCACGATAACACGCCGCGGTTTATTCGCAACCTTTACGCAAGCGCGAAGAAGCGTAATCATACTAGTTTTAGTTTCCACTATTTCGATTAGCGATACCTACTATACTTCAGCACCAAGTATTTCTTCACCGCGCACGTTCATCGGCAATCTTTGCGCGAGCACGAAGAAGTACAATACATAAATTAAGGATGACGGCAATATGACTAAATTTTTCTTCGTGCGCCACGGTAAAACCGAATGGAATTTGGAAGGGCGCTATCAAGGTGCTGGCGGTGATTCACCGTTATTACCTGGTAGCTATCAGGACTTTCACAGTTTGGCCCAATTCTTGAAGGATCATCATGTTAAGTTTCAGGCAATTTATAGCAGTCCCTTGTTACGCGCGCAAACAACGGCGGTTTTTTTAAGCGAGAATTTGAATCAGGCCTTACCAATCCATATTGAACCGCGACTGCGTGAGTTTGATTTAGGGATTATGGAAGGCAAAACATTTAAAGAAGTTGAAACTAAATACCCAGAGGCTGTCGACGATTTTCGCCATCATCCTGATCGCTTCGAACGTAACCGCGTCCATGCTGAAACATTTACTCAATTAATTATGCGCATGCGTAAAATTATCCTTGATATTGCCCAAACGTATCCAAACGACGATGACAATATTTTAATCGTCAGTCATGGCGCCGCATTGACGGCACTGATGCAGGCTTTATTAGGAACACCGTTGCCAGATTTGCGTAAACACGGTGGCTTAACCAATACGAGTTTGACAGTGTTGCAGACGGAAGATCAAGGTCATCATTTCCAAAAGGTTCTTTGGAATGAAACTTCGTATTTGGGTAAAAAGCTCGGCAAAACGGATACGATTTAAACAGTTGTAAGGAGAACAAGATGAATCAGGAAGCACAAGCTTTATTTGCTCAAGGTCAACGAGAAACAGCAATTGTTAAATTAACTAAAATCTTAAACGCTGATCCAGATAATGTGCTATTGCTGGTACAATTGGCGACCATGTTGATTCAAGTAACTGATCTAACGCAGGCGCAGCAATTGTTGGCTCGTGCGGCCGTTTTGGCACCTGAACAGGCTGACATTGCCTATAATCAAGCAGTCGTTGCGCATCAGTTGCAACAAAATGAGCAGGCGATTGCGTTTTTGACTCCCATTTTGCATTCTGAATATGCACGTGAAGCTAGTTATTTGTTAGCCGTCATTTATTTTGAAAAAAATGATTTACCGCGCGCCACCGTTTTTGCGTTAACAGCCGCCGAAGCACCAGCCGCCGGATTACCTGAAAACTTATTATTGACCCAAGTTTTTGCCAAACAACAATTGTGGGATCAATCTTTACCGTACGCGAATAAGATCTTAGCGTTAGATCCACAAAACGCGGATGTGGCTTTTACAGTTGGTGCCGTTTTTTTAAATACTAATCAACTAGAAGCTGGCCAAACGTTATTGCAACAAGCAGCAAATGATGCACCGAAAAAATATGGCGCTGCAGTTAATTTGATTTTAGCGGAGTAATGATGAAGACAATTTCAACGAACGCAGAACTGGAAGGATTAATTGACGGGGTCTTGTACGAGAATCCAACTAGTTTATTTAAAATAATTTCGGTTAAGGTGACTAAGAAAAATTTTGACTGGGACGATGAGTTGATTATCGTGACCGGTAGTTTTGGTGACCTAAATTTAGAAGAGAAGTATCAATTCAATGGCTTAATTGTGGCTCATCCTAAATACGGTCAGCAATTCCAAGCTGAAAGTTATTCGTTGGTGCGACCAGATACTGAGGCCAGCTTAATTAATTATTTCGCCGGTTCGCAATTTAAAGGGATCGGGAAAACAACGGCCAAGAAAATTGTCGATAATTTAGGTATTAGTGCGATTGATCAATTGCTGGCTAATCCCGACAAGTTGGCAACAGTGGGTATCAAAAAAGCACAACAAGATGTGATTATTCAGCAATTGAAGCAATCACATGGTACTGAGCAATTGATGATTAGTTTAGGTGAGTTTGGTTTTGGGCCACGGTTAATTGATCAGATTATTTCCAAGTATCATACAGAAGCGTTGACGGTTATTAAGAAGAATCCTTATCAATTAGTCTATGATATTCAGGGGATTGGTTTTAAACGGGCTGATCAAGTGGCTGAACATTTGGGCATTGAAGCAGATGCACCCATTCGAATTGAGGCGGCGTTGATTCAGTTCTTGCGGAATGATCAAGCTATCAATGGCAACACTTATTCGGATCCGAAGACGGTCTTAGAGGGTGCCTTGCAATTGTTACAATCTAATCGCGGACAAACACCATCTGACCAACAAATTGCTGAAGAACTGGTCTCGTTAGCTAGCCAAGGTGGTATTATTGTGGAAAGTAAACGCATCTACTTGCGTTCCAGCTTTCAGAGTGAATTCGACATTGCCAATCGGATAGAAAAATTAATGACCGTTAAAGTTAAACCATGGTCTGAAAAAGCTTTTGCTAAAGAGTTAAAGGCGCTGTCGCGTTGGCTAAAAGTAACCTATGATCAACATCAAATTGACGCGATTCAAATGGGTTTGAATCATCCGCTCAGTATTTTAACTGGTGGTCCAGGAACAGGCAAGACGACGATTTTAAATGCAGTGGTCGTCTTGTTCGCTAAACAACATCATTTGAGTTTGGATCCGAAAGATTATGCAGACGAAGCGTTTCCGATTCGCTTGGCAGCACCAACCGGCCGTGCCGCTAAACGTCTGAGTGAAACGATTGGTTTGCCAGCTCAGACCATTCATCGCTTACTGGGATTAACGGCTGTTGATGATCACAATTATTTAGACCAAGCACAAGAAATCAGTGGGCGCTTATTGATCATTGATGAAATGTCGATGGTTGATCAGCAATTGTTCCAAACTTTAGTTCAATCAATTTCGGAAGGGGTGCAAGTCTTATTAGTCGGTGATCAAGATCAATTGCCATCAGTTGGACCTGGCCGTGTTTTCGCCGATTTAATTGCCAGCGGCTGTATTCCGACAACCAAGTTGACTAAGATTTATCGCCAGTCAGCTGATTCAACGATTGTTTCTCTAGCACAAGAAATTAATCAAGGTAACGTTCCTGATGATTTAACCGCCAACTTACCCGATCGCTCTTTCATCAGTTGTTTACCCGGACAAGTAGCACATATTGTTGAACAAGTTGTCGCTAAATCTGCTGACCGCGGTTTTTCGTTAGAGGAAACACAAATCTTGGCACCAATGTATCGTGGCGTGGCGGGCATTGATGTGCTGAATAACGATGTTCAAGCATTAGTCAATCCCAAGAAGGCTGCTAACACTAAAGAAGTTGTTTTCGGCGATCTTAAATATCGCATTGGTGATAAAGTGATCCAGCTACAAAACGATGGTCAACGGGGGATTTATAATGGTGACATTGGTCGGATTACTGGGATTGAACTGGCCGGTAAGAAAAACGATCATCAAGCTAAATTATTCGTTGATTTTTCTGGGCAAGAAGTGGAATTAACACAAGCAGATTGGCGCAATTTGAGTTTAGCTTACTGTGTGTCGATTCATAAATCGCAAGGTAGCGAGTATCAGTTGGTTATCTTGCCGTTAACGATGCAAAATCGGCGCATGCTGCAACGCAAACTACTTTATACGGCAATTACCCGGGCTAAGGATAAACTCGTCATGGTCGGCCAAAAAGAGGCTTTCGTGCAAGCCATTATGGCTGAAGGTGAAGAACGCCGGACGACCTTGGCAATGCGAATTAAGAAATTATTGCAGCCTGAAACAGTTGCTGCAGCAACGACAACTGGTCAAGTTGTTAAAAAATCAACCAATTCTGAAGCAAACACGGTTGCTGAAGCGACTGACGATGGTGCGACTGTTAATGAACCAGTGGATTATCGGTTGACAGCACGCCTGATCGCTTCGGGTACAATCGATCCAATGATTGGGATGACGGGCATAACGCCGCAGACAATTGGTGCTTGAGACAGTAGAAAGAATTGTTTAGCGATAATAAAAAAGGAATTGGGATAGAGATCCCAGTTCCTTTTTTATGTGTAGGGGGTTAAAACGTTGGCGTGCTGATGTTGCTAATCTGTTGGCTTTTTGTGCACTGATTTGAAATGTGCTGCGAACAACTGACTGTGCATAATTTAAGCGTGAATCTCTCTGGGTTAGCACCCAGTGATCTTCCCGTTTAAATTAAGACAGTCAACCCGTTGTTCTCCGCGCTCTGATTTGAAACGTGCTGCGAAGCGCAGTTAGTTCCGGTTAAGATAAGACAGTTTAAATCTTAAAACCAAGATTTTAACTGTCTTGATCTTAATCCTCACTAACTACCCGCGCTTCTTTGCGCTATAATTTGAAACGTGCTCAAAGCAACTGCTGGCGAATAACCTTAGTGAAAATCTTGCTGCATTGGCATGCATCAATCTTTCCCCTAAAGTTAATGCCATCAACCCGTTGCTTTTCGCACTCTATAATTTCTTTTCAAATCCTTCCATTGGTGCGACTTGGTTTTGATAATTTTCTGCGGCATTTTTATCTGTGGTGAAGTGCATGACTTTAGCGAAGGACTCGCGTAAATAAACTTGCATGACGCGGGGAATTGCCAATTCATCCATTTCATTCGGACTCATTTGTAAACGGATGCTGGCTTCATCATCACCGGCGACTTTTTGGACCCATTGTGGTTCGCGCAGTAATTCGCGACCAATGGCAACTAAATCAGCGCCGCCTCTTAGCGCATTTTCTGCATCGGCTGGTGTTTCCACAGAGCCAATTCCAATTAGGGGAATCTCGTGATTCGTCACCTCAGCAAATTGGTTAAGTAGTGGGGTTTGATCTGTTTCGTCATTTAATGATGTTCGTTGATAGCTACCCATCGATAAATGTAAGTAGCTGATCAACGGCTTAATTTTTTTCGCGAAAGTTAAGGAGTCGGCTAGGCGGATTCCGGGCGTCTCGATTTCTTCGGGTGAAATTCGGTAACCCAGAATGAAACGTTCGTCAGCGTTTTCTTTAATGACTTCTTTAACAGCGTCAATGACGGCCAGAGCGAAATTCATCCGCTTCTCTAATGAACCACCCCAATGATCGGTGCGTTGATTAGAATTTTCAGAGAAAAACTGTTGTAACAAATAAGTGTTAGCACCGTGAAGTTCAACGCCATCAAAACCGGCGATAATGGCCCGTTTAGTTGCGGCTGCGAAATCTTTAATGATTTGTTGAATTTCGTCTTCGGTTAAGGCACGTGGTGTTTCAGAATCAAGCGGGTAAGCAGCAGCAATGGCACTCGCACTGACAGGTTGCTGTCCGCGCAGAACTTTGCTGGTAGATTTCCGACCGGCGTGGAAAATTTGCAAGATGGCTTTAGCACCATCTTGTTTAATTGTAGCAGCTAATTTGGTTAACCCAGGAATCATTTCGTCACTGGCAACAGATAATTCTCCTTCGAACCCCTTACCGCCAGCCGAAACATTAGCCACAGCCGTGATAATCATGCCGGGGCCGCCAGCGCGCGCTTGATAATAAGCTAATTCATCGTTGGAAATCATACCGTTATAGAAACTTGACATTGTCGTCATTGGTGACATGACAATTCGGTTCTTCAAAGTGACACCATTAGGAAATTTAAGTGGCGCTAAAAATTGATAGTTTTTCATGACAGACACTCCTCGTTTAAATAATTAAAAAAGCAATTAATGATATTGTCGACTTCATTAAGTATACATGCTATACTAACAAAAAGTAAGTATGTACAATAAAGTACGATAGGCACTTCAAAGTACTCAATGATGTCGAGGTAAGTTTAATGACGAAAAAAATTTATCAATTAGGTGTTGAAGCAACGCTAGATGTGATCGGTGGTAAATGGAAGCCAATCATTCTGTGTCACTTAGGTCAGGGTCCATTGCGTTCTGGAGAATTAAAACGACTGATACCGCAAGTTACGCAAAAAATGTTAACGCAACAATTACGTGAATTAGAAGCAGATGGGATTATTACCCCCCAAGTTTATCCACAAGTTCCACCAAAAGTGGTTTATTCAATGACTGCTGAAGGTAAATCATTGCGCGAACTGCTAATTGCCATGTCCAATTGGGGCGAGCAGCGGGTCAAACAAGCTCAAGCAGACGGACAAGAAGTGGAATTGGTTCATCATGGGCATACAGGATTTTTAGCGATGTAACGCTTAAGTTTAGTCAAATAAACGTCATTCACTTTAACAACGAGACAGGGTTACTAATGCTAAATTTTAATGAGGTAAAATGGCGTGGCCAAAGTAATAGTGCTCAAACTTTCGATCCATAACAATATCAAAAAGGAGAAACTGGAATAAAAAATCCCGGTTTCTCCTTTTGCTTTAGCTAAATTAAAACGAGCATCATTTTATCAGCGGTTATTTTACGTTGGGCTCTTTTTCTTCACCGGCTTTGGCAAATAGCTTTTGAAACTTGTATTGTTTTTTGGACTTCTGGTAACCGATATGCTCGTAGAATTGATGTGCTTCGGTGCGTTCTTCACCTGAATTCAGACGTACGCCTTCAGCGTTAATCTCATGACCCCACTGTTCCGCTTGGGCCATCAGTGCCTTACCAACGCCGAATCCTTGAAACTCCTGGCGGACAGCAAGCCCCATAATGTTGACCATCTTATTGCCAAACGTGCCGAGGTACTCTGTTACCTGCACGTAACCAGCGAACTCGTTATTGACTTCAGCAACGTAAATTTTTTGCCAGTCCTTACTTAAGATGTAATTTAGCATCTCACTGGTACCTGCCAAGGAATAGTCATAATGTAATTCCTGAGCATTGACCTTTTGAAGATCAGGTGCATCGCTACCTCTTGCCTCGCGAATATTCATGTCATCATCTACTTTCCAAATTGAAACATCATTATAGCATAATTGGGGAAGTGGCAGGAGAAACCGGATTGAATTTATTGATTAATGACGCCATGCTGTTTGATCAAATTTTAGTTAAACAAAACGATGTCAGTCAGACATTGTCACTCGAAACTTGGATACACGTCAACACAAAATAAAAGACACCGAGATATTTTCATCTCAGTGCCTGTTAAGCAGAGTTACATTGCGTTATACCACGTTAAAATTGATAAATTAACGTGGATTGTCAGATTAATCCTGCCTTAATGATGTTCTACTTTCCTGATTAAACACTGCGTTTGCGAAAGCTGAAATAGGCGATGAAGGTAAATAAGATGGTATAAGCTACCGTGAGTGTAATCATCAATGGCGTACTCATTAAGGTGATTGTGCTTAATTTTGGCGTCATGATTTGCGAACTGGTCATCAGCATGGTGAAGGGATTGAAGCGCAGCCAGTGCCATCTGCTGATTAAGGCGAGTAAAACGCTGGAAGCAGCCATTGAAATGAAATAGCCGATAAAACCACTCGTAATTGCCGCGGCGTTAGTTTTAAGCAAGGTTGCGATCAAGATGACGACGCTCAACAAGAGGAGATTGACAAGCGCATTACCACCCATGGCCAAGAAATATTGTTGTAACAGCGTTTGACCGCCGCCAACAGCCATTCCCCAGTTAAAGCTAGGAAAGAGTAGGGCAGTCAAGTTAAATGTCATCAGCGAGGCCAGCACTTGTAAGACAACCAACTGAATGATCAAGACAATGAGCTTGCTGATAAAGACTTGGCTACGATAATATTGCCGATAAAGAAGTTGTTTGACGGTGCCATATTGGAATTCCATGGCAATAATACTGGCCGCGCTAGCAATCATGATGAACAGATATAAGCCACCACCAAGGTAATCATTGCTAACCAGTGATGTCAACAGGAAGAATTTTGGAAACGCCTTTCGTAGTAAGGCAAAGCAGACCTGTGTTGCAAGCATGAATACGATGGCAATCCAAGTCCCTTTCTTGTGGACCAGTTTATAAAGCTCTTGTTTAATTAACGTTCCCATAATTAGTTATCCTCCTTTTTGGTATTAACCATATCTAAGAAGGATTCTTCAAGATCATGCTGAACCTTGACGATATCGGTAATTTCGATTTTTGCTGAAACCAAAATATTCAACGCTTGATTGAGGGTTTGACCCTCTTGCTGACGCAGCGTAATTTTTTCTGTAGGTGCGAGTTGAATGCCGGCGCGCCGCAAATGATCTTTAGCAGCAACATCGTCGGTTGTGCTAATCAAATATGAAGTACCGCCGGAAGTTACGAGGTCATTCATACTACTTTGTTGCACGATCTTGCCGTGATTTAGGATCAAAACGTCATCTGCCAGTTTCTCCAATTCACTGAGAATATGACTTGAGATTAAGAAGCTAGTACCTTGATCAGCTAGTTGACGAATGTAGTCTCGCAAATCTTTAACGGCTTGGGGATCTAGGCCGTTCATTGGTTCATCTAAAATGACCAGTTTTGGACGGTTGACTAGGGCTTGTGCGATACCGAGTTTTTGTTTCATACCTAATGAATACGACTTAGCTTTGTGGTCGATGTAGCGGCCCATGCCCAAGGCGGCTACGATAGCATCAATATTTTCAGTACG
The DNA here is from genome assembly GCF_003946695.1 of Lapidilactobacillus bayanensis. Classification (GTDB taxonomy): domain Bacteria; phylum Bacillota; class Bacilli; order Lactobacillales; family Lactobacillaceae; genus Lapidilactobacillus; species Lapidilactobacillus bayanensis. The sequence continues at coordinate 54,859 of NZ_RHOX01000005.1, forward strand.
CTGGGTCTTGTTTGCAAATAATTTGAGATGTTGCTTGCCCGTCAAAAAGGGATAAATACCAGGATATTCGATTAATGCACCAACTTGTTTAAGCGCTTGATGGCTCGTAATCGAAACCGGTTGTGAATTGATCGTTAGGCGTCCGCCATCTGTTGGGATCAGACCCAGAATTGCTTTCATGATCGTACTTTTGCCGGCACCGTTTGGGCCAACGAGTGCGACAATATGACCAGTCGCAACCTCAAAGCTAACGCCATGCAGAACACGGTGGTTGCCAAACGACTTGTCTAATTGTTGAACACTTAATAGATTTGCCATAACTTCCCCCAGATATGTATTTGAGCGCTGGTGTTTAAATTTCAGTATGTAATCAATCACATCCATTTTAGCAGCACAATTGGCTCATGTGTTAAGTTTAGCATGAATGAAGCTGATGAACAAATCGGTAATTAGGGGAATAACAACTCAGACTTTGGGATGACACCAAGCTAAAAGAACCGGTTCAACCTTAATTTTTGTCGTTATTTGTGAATTGCCCCAAGGCGTTAGATTGATTGTCACGCGCCTTATTTAATTAAGAGATGAGAACGGAAATATTGAATGATGCATCATCCCCGACAACTGAGGTATGATGATAAGTAACAGAAATAATTTCGAAATAAAGTGGCAATCCCAGAATTGAATTGAATAAATCTGTGGTTGTGGTAGTCAACTTAACGCAGCGACAACTGCATCAAAAAATGATAGACGATTTAGTAAAGAAAGAAGTGTCGTTAACATGCAATACGCGATCGGCAATCTAATTAAAGAGGCACGAAAGGAGATGGGATTAACCCAACTTGAAGCTAGTCAAGGTATTTGTAGTCAAGCGATGCTATCTTCAATTGAACGCGCTAAATATATACCCAATGCGCAGTTGTTAATGCTACTGTGCCAACGCCTCCAGCTTGATTTAAACGACATTAGTTTAGCGACTAATTATCATGTGAGTCATCAAAAAGTTATCAATGAGACGCTCAATAGGTTGTGTCAGACACACCAGTACAGTCAGTTGCGTTCTTTCTTAGAACGTTCTAGTACGATCACTAATATTGGGGTCGCGGTACAAGAGCAAGCTTACGATTATTACTTAGGCGTTGCGCAAGTGAACACTGGTGACCTTAAGCAAGGTATTCAAAGCCTCAAACTCGCAGTGGCCGATCAGAAACGTAAGCAAAGTTTGAGTGCTTTATCGCGTTTATGCCTAATTGCGTTGGCTTATGCTTATTCTCAGAACAAGCAGTTTAAACAAGCCGCTGAATATTGCCAACTTGCCGAGTATCAAATTAGTGCCGCTTTTTATGAAGAGAACTTAAATATAATCGGTTATCTGGCCGCCTTAATTGCTTATGAACAGCAACACTATCTGGATGTGGTTAAGATTGTTACCGCGAATATTAATTACATTAGCGAGCATAATTCGCATTACATGCTAGCAAATTGCTACTACTTACTGGTAAAAGCGGCTGATAAATCACATCAGGCTAATTTGATTGATGAGGCGCAAACGCGGCAGCAAGTTTTTGCCGATTTATTTTCTGAGCAAATACATCGTTTAGATTGATGGTTAAATTTAAATATAAGAACTCTTATTTTTGTTTGTCGGCGATTCTCCATATACTAATGCCATACCATTAAGGAGGATTCAAGTTATGAACAAAATATTATTTTCAAACGTTGCGCTAGCACAGACAACTTTAGCTGCTGTGCACCAGATTTTAGATGATCCACAAGCATTACTGCGGTGGGTACCAGATGTCAAGACAGTTACTAGAGCAGCTGATAGTTTCAACGTCAGTCGTTCGTCTTCAGCACTGAATGATCAAGAGAACATCCGCGTTGAACGATCGGAGAATAAAGTTCGCTATATCAGTACGGGTGGTCGCTTGAGCTATCAACTACTTTTTACACTCACTGCTGAAAATGGCCGCGTGGCAATTCAAGAGGATTTGCTCGTTGATGAAACAGCCAACCGCCATTTTCCTTTGCGCTTGCTAGCGCCCATTGCCAAACAGGCCTTCAATGAGAACTTAAACCGTCTTGTTGGCTTAATTGAAACAGCCGTCTGAGCCTATAATCGGCTTGAGCGTATTCAGGCGGCGTGAATTCACGTCGGATAGAAGTATGTTTAAAAATAAGGTGGCAGTTAATATTGTCGTTAATTAGCTTAAAGTCAGTCAGTATAGTTTGTGCTGGAATCGGGAAAAAATCCCGGTTCCTTTTTTATTGATTCCATGGGCGGTGAACTTGAATCTCAGTGTCACTTAAGCTACCTTTTGCTGACATTGTCAGCCATGATTGGGCTGTACTTTTAGAAATGTGAAATGGCGCTATGTATAATGTTTGCATCTGTTTCAGTCAACCCGGTATAGTTATTAAACAGGGAAGATTTCTCCAGTTGTTCATAAGATAAGGTTATTGAGAGATGAGAAGTGGTCTATTACTGAAAAGAGGGGACTTGTATGGACAGTAAACGAGACGGAAGAACTGAAAAGTTAGGATTCACGGCTTTAACCGCGATGGTTGTTGGTTCAATGGTTGGTGCGGGAATTTTTATGTTGCCTCGCCGCTTCGCCGAAACCACCGGTGTTTATGGTGCAGTTTTGACATGGGTAATTGCTGGCGCAGGGATGTTGATGCTTGCCTTTGTTTTTCAAACATTGGCTGTTCGTAAACCGACACTTGATGCCGGTGTATTTGCGTACGCCAAAGCCGGCTTTGGTGATTATATCGGGTTTATAGCGGCAATCGGCTTTTGGGCGAGTGCTTGTGCGGGCAACGTGACTTACTTAGTATTAATCAAGTCAACCTTAGGATCGGTCATTCCCGCGTTGGGTGAAGGAGATACGCTGATTGCGCTCATCGCATCATCAGTTGTCATCTGGGCTTTTGTTGGCTTGATATTACGCGGTGTCAAGCAAGCCGCCACTATTAATACGATCGCGACAGTTGCTAAATTAATACCGATTGTCGTATTTGTACTCGTGGCGATTTTTGCATTTAATCCTGATGTCTTGATCAATAATCTGATGGGAACGACTACTGGCACAAGTGAAACGCTATTTTCACAACTTAGGGCCACCATGTTAATTACAGTATTTGTTTTTCTAGGAATTGAAGGTGCCAGTATATACTCGCGCTATGCTAAGAGCCGTCGAGATGTTGGACGAGCAACCGTCTTAGGCTTTCTGTCGGTGTTGTCATTATTCGCGCTGGTAACTTTGTTAGGTTATGGGATTTTGCCACGAGCAGAATTAGCCAATCTGCGGCAGCCATCTTTAGCGGGTGTTTTGGAGCATGTTGTTGGTTCGTGGGGCAGTCTCTTGATTAGTGTTGGCTTAATTATCTCTGTCCTTGGCGCGTATCTTGCTTGGACGTTAATGGCGGCAGAAGTATTATCGACAGCAGCTAAGAAAGGCGACATGCCTAAGTTTATCAATCAAGTCTCAAACAAGGGCGTGCCCAAAAACGCACTGTTGATGTCGGCGATGCTAACACAAATTATTCTGCTGGCAACTTACGCCGCAGACGGTGCGCTCGATTTTGCCTTAGATTTAACTGGTGCCTTAGCCCTATTGCCGTTTTTCCTAACAGCACTCTACGCTGTTAAAATTGCCATAACTCGCGACGGCTATTTACAGGTACCAGTCAAGAAGAGGCGCCATGAGTTAGTGATAGCTAGTGTAGCGCTAATATACACAGCATTTCTAATTTATGCCGCTGGTTTGGAATTCCTGTTACTTTCTTGTCTCTTATTAGCGCCGGCAACACTATTCTTTATGCACGCGCGCCGAGAGCGACACGTTAAAATGTTTAAGACTTATGAAAAAGTGATTCTAATCGTTCTTGTCAGCGGTGCACTATTAGCAATTGTCGGCCTAGCAACAGGTCGGATTACAATTTAAGGAGGATCTGCAAATGGCAAACACAACAAATAATTTCGGAGTTTATTCTGAGGTTGGTCAATTACGGCGCGTGCTGGTCTGCGCGCCAGGGTTGGCCCATGAGCGCTTGACACCTTCGAACAGTCACGATTTATTATTTGACGATTTACCTTGGGTTGAGCAGGCACAACGAGATCATCACGAATTCGTTGCGGAGATGACAACTCGTGGTATTGAGGTGTTGGAGCTGCATGCCTTGTTGGCGGAAACACTAGCAGTTCCCAATGCCAAAGATTGGTTACTTGACCGCAAAATCACGGCCAATGAGGTCGGTCTTGGACTTGTTGCGGGTACTCGCGCTTTTCTAAACACATTAGATAATCAAACACTAGCGGATTATCTGATCGGTGGTTTATCCACCCGTGATCTTCCGACAGACTATCGAACTGATTATATTGAGTTAGCCCGTGAATCAACTGGAATTAATGAATATTTAATGCCTCCACTGCCCAATACACTATATACGCGTGACACCACCTGCTGGATTAATAACGGTATGACCTATAACGCCTTGTATTGGCCGGCGCGGCATGATGAAACGTTGCTGATGAAAGCAATTTATAGTTTCCACCCGCTATTTGCCAAAGCTGCAATTAATACTTGGTGGGGTGATCCTGATGTTAACTGGGGACAGGCAACGCTTGAAGGCGGTGACGTGATGCCAATCGGCAATGGCACCGTTCTAATCGGGATGAGTGAACGCACCTCCAGACAAGCAATTACTCAAGTTGCGAGTTCATTATTTAAGGCACATGCTGCCAGTCGCGTGATTGTCGCTGGCATGCCTAAACTACGAGCAGCGATGCATCTTGATACCGTCTTTACATTTGCCGACTGTGACATTGTAACGGTTTATCCTGAAATAGTTGATCAAATTCACACATTTTCAATCTATCCAGAAGATGATACCGGAAAGGTTAAAGTGGTTAAGGAAAAGCAACCATTTCTGGAAGTAGTGGCCAACGCTTTGAAGCTGAAGCAGTTTCAAGTTATCGAAACACCAGGTAGTTTAGCAGCAAGCGAACGGCAACAGTGGGATAGTGGCAATAATGTGGTGGCGCTGAAACCTGGAGTTGTCATGGCTTATGATCGCAATACACAAATCAACGGTGCATTACGTGATGCAGGAATTGAAGTCGTTCCAATTGCTGGCGCGGAATTAGGTCGCGGTCGCGGTGGCGGCCATTGTATGACTTGCCCGCTTTTACGAGATGCCGTTGCTTATTAAATTATTTATTTATGAAAAAGGTTGAAAATCGCTCACGTCAGTTTTTGGCAGACTGCTGTGGACTATTCAAAAATTGATCGGTGTGATTCAGCACTAATGCGTTATTCTCTGATTATGACTTGTTGATACCGGTACGACCTACACAGATCATTGATGTGAATCGTTGAACCTCAAAGAAGTAGCTCTCTGCCTAGAGGGCTACTTCTTTGAGTTACACTAATATTAGATCTGTACATCGGTCATAAAACCGTGTTGATTTGCATAACTGAATCTAATACAACTTATTTATTTAATCATATGGCTAAGTACTTTAATCGGATTATCAGAATATGGACAGACTAACAAATTTAACGGAATTTACGATGTTCATAGCCCTGCTAATAATAATTGGGTATCAGGGCCAGCAAGGGTAGGCACATCAGATAAGATATTCGAATTTAACCTTTTGTTCCTGTTTCATATAATCAAAAAGTTTCACTGAACGGAATTTAAAAGCGGTATATATTTATTTAGAGAATCAATTATTCAAGGCACTAATAAAATCGCCAGAAGTGGCGGCCAGTTTTTGAAGTGCCTGTTCAGCACTCAAACCAAATTTAAGCATTAATATAGACTGCGCAATATTACCATTCGCTGCGATAAGAGTGTTGCTGGCATTTTCAGAAGTGACACCGACAATATTTTGAATAATTTTAATTGCACGTTTATTAAGTTTGTTATTGGTTGGTTGAACCATAATCATATAGTGATCATATACATACCCGACTCGAATCATAATTCCTGTTGAAAGTGCATTAAGAACCATTTTTTGTGCAGTTCCCGCCTTCATTCTTGTTGACCCATCAATAACCTCGTTTCCAACGATAGGGTTAATACCAATTTGGGCTATACTTTTTAGTTTGCTGTTTTGGTGGCAAGATATCCCAATTGTTAATGCATCTAATTTATTCCCATATTTAAGTGCAGAAACTGTGTATGGTGTATTACCGCTAGCCGTAATACCAATTAAAATATCGTTTTTCGAGAGGCGTATATCTTTTAAATCTCTTATTGCTGCATCAATGGAGTCTTCGGCACCTTCGATTGCCTCAAACATAGATTGTTTTCCTCCCGCCATCACAGCAAATGCACGTTTTGGATCGACGCCATATGTAGGCGTTAATTCTATTGCGTCTAATGCACCTAGGCGACCAGAGGTACCTGCTCCACAATAGATGAGACGCCCCCCCTTTTTTAAAGCGATCAGATGCTTTATCAATTGCAAGGGCAATTTGTGGTAATTCAGGTTGAATAGCTAACGGTACTTCTTTGTCTTCATTATTAATCAAGGTTGCAATTTCTAAAGAAGAGTATGTTTCTAAGTGCTGCTTGTTGAATACAGTCATATTATTTTTCCTTCCCTAATTTATTTACCGCATCGGTTAAAAGAATAATCTTTTCATCCAAGTCATTGTCAAGGGAATGCTGAAGACTTCCAAGATAGAGAAGATTTGACACAACCATTGACGATGCAATTGAAGTGATTGCGCCAACTCGGTACAAAGATTCACTGTCTGAAACAAGTAATAGTTTATCGACTTTGTCTGATAATTCGGAACTATTATTTTTAGTAACAATAATGACCTTTGCTTGATTTTTTTTAGCAATCTCTATTGCGAGCAATATCTCCTTTGTTAAACCGCTAAAGCTAAAAGCGATGATAACATCTTTTCTTCCAACGTAGTACATCATCTCAATATTCATCTGTGAATCAAAGTTATAAAAGCATTTTTTTCCGGAGCGATTCAATTTATGGTAAAGGTCATAAGCAGGTAAGGAGGAGCCGCCAATGCCTAGACAATAAATATGTTCGGCTTCAGTAATCATTTTGATGCTGTCTGCTAGTTCGTGAGTGCTGAGTGTTTCGTTAAGATCATCAATTGTGTTTTTCATTAGAGAGCTTACTTTTTTTAGCATTAACGATACAGAATCATCTTTTGAAACAATAGGATCAATTGCGATGTTATTATCTTGATCAAGTTGTGCAATACATAATTTCAGACTTTCAAAACCAGATAAATCTAGTACTTTTGCAAAACGAACAACGGTTGCTGAGGATGTATTGGTTCTATCCCCAAGCTCTTGTGATGTCATGTTTAGTAGTGAGTTCGGTTTTGTCAAAATGTAATCGGCAATTTTTTTATTTGATTTTGAAAAGTCACTATAGTTTGTTCGGATACGTGTAAGAATGTTCATTATTTCACCCCTGTAATTAAAGTTGAAGACTATAATTTTGAGTCTATTAAAGATGTTTGATGCTTACTAACTTATAGTACCATACATTTAGCTGAAAAATGAAGCGATATTTCATAATAAATTAAATAAAAATAATTATTGAAATATAAATTCTTTAGTGTTACTCTTAACGAGGAATGAAAGCGGAATCAAAAAATCTAATTAAAAGGAGTGGTAGTATTGTTTAAATCTATGAACGAGTGGATGAATAATAAAATTATACCCACTATGGGGAAGTTCTCCAATAATTCGTTTGTCAAGTCAATGCAAACTGGTATGACAGCACCAATGATTGCCACAGTTGTAGGGTCAATATTTACTATTATGGCGGTTCCTCCAGTCTCAGCAACTTCTAAGAATGCATTTGTTATTGCTTGGCGCGAATGGTCAGTAGCAAATGCAAGTTGGTTAAATTTGGGAATCGCATTGACAATTAATGCGGTTGCGTTGTACGCATTATTTGGATTCGTAATTGATTATTCAATTCAAAAGAAGGCAAAACCAGTTAATATGGTCGTTTTGTCAAAAATTATTTTTCTTTCGTTGTGTGCGACCCTTAACAAAGGACTGTTAACTCTTGATAATATAGGATCTAAGGGGCTTTTCTCTGCAATTATTATCGGTTGGTTAACTGTCAATTGTGGTCAATGGCTGCTTGATCACGGCGTTAAGATTAAATTACCAGCGACGGTGCCTCCTAATGTTGCTGAGCCAATTCAAGCGTTATTCATGAATATTATCATGATTGGTGGAACGTATGTAGTAGTTGTCATACTTGGACATTTTAACTTAGTATTGCCAAACATGATTAATGGAATTTTTGCACCATTATTTACAGCTGGTGATTCATTCTGGGCGGTTATTATTAGCTTCTTCTTCATTCGGGTACTTTGGTTCTTTGGCTTACATGGTGGTAACATCGGAGGCGCGATTTTGTCACCATTTTTAACTCAAACGATGGTTGAGAATATTTCAGCATACGCAAAAGGACAAACCCCACCACACATTTTTACCTTAGTATTTCACCAGACATGGGGATCCATGGGAATGCTTGCAATTTGTATTGCTTTAATGATTTTTTGCAGGTCAAAACAATTGCGTGCAATTTCTGCGATTGGTTTGGTTCCGGCACTTTTCAATATTGGTGAACCTATTACCTTCGGCTTACCATTGGTCCTAAACTTCAATATTGTAATTCCGTATTTAATTATTTTCCCGCTTGATGGTGGTGCGGCATGGCTAGCTACTAAAATGGGGTTAATGGCGCGGACGTTTATTAATGTTCCTTCTACTGTTCCAGCTATCTTTAAAGTGTTTCTCTCAAACTTAGATTGGAGATCAGTTGTTGTATACCTTGTTCTTCTGGTTATTGATGTTATTATATTTGCACCTTTCTTAAAGAGTTACGATAAACGTCTTTTAGCAGATGAAAAATTAGAAGCAGTAAAATTGAACAGAAAAGATGCCGGTATATAGGTATAAGAAGGATTTGGCGATATTAATATGATATTTTTATTCACTAAGCTCATCTTAATAATAATGCTGAGCTATCAATTAATAAAACTCATACATCTGATTTCAATTTCTAAAGGTATGACTTTTAGTGTTGATTTTGTGTCGAAATTTGAGTTAAGTACAGTTTTTGCCCTTATTGTATTTGCAATTTTTAGTCGAACGGTACCGAACACAGAATATTTTCAAATTATAATTAATCTTGCGATTACGTTAATCGTGTATCTTGAGTTTAAACGATTGATTCTAGTCGGAGAAAATGAAATTTTGCTTCGAGGACACCTTATAAAAATTGATGAGATTTATGGTTATGTCGTGGAGTTTGTACGCTTAACGGTTGAAGTTAATGGTCGGAGAATTCATGTGTTGTATCCGTTAGCAACACGCTCTCAGCTGAAGAAAGTTTTTACGAACAAAAGAGTTATTAAAGGAGAAATAATATGATTGGTGTTTCGTTATATTTTACTGATTATAAATTGGATTACTTGAAAGAAGCAATTAGGCTAGGAGTTAAGGCAGTTTTTACAACAATTGTGATGCCAGAAGAAAGTTATGATGGTTCCGAATTCAAGCAAAGACTTCACGATTTTCTAGAGCTAGCAAACGAACACAATATTGAGGTAATTACTGATATTTCTGAGCGTATTTACGACAAATTAGGAATAAAATCAATTTTTGAATTGAAGAATCTTGGCTTTAGTAGTGTACGTGTTGATAGCGGTTTTGGTTCTGCAGATGAAATTAAAGAGTTGGCCGATCAATTTCAAGTTTATCTTAATGGAAGTCACCTGAAAGAGGAGACGTTAGCAAGCTATCAGTCTATCGGCACAGACATGTCACATATTTCAGTAATGCATAATTTTTATCCACGTGTCAATACCGGATTGCGTGAGGATATGTTCAACAGAGTTAATCGTATGTTTAAAAGGTATGGTTGCAGAATTGTTGCCTTTATACCTGGTGATAAGAATTTTCGTAACCCGGTATTTATGGGGTTACCAACATTGGAGAAACATCGGGGTATTAATCCGTACGCTGCGTATTTGGAACTGAAATATTTGAATGTTGATGATGTATTTATTGGTGATACCGAGGCGGATTACAATACACTGAGCTTAATTCTGAAAAGTAATGAATCTAAAGTAACTGAGTTATCTGCTTATCTATTACCCAAGTATCGTTATCTATATGATCAGGTATTAGATGTTCGCGATGATTTATCCCCAGACGTTCTTCGAATTCGCAAAATTGATAATCGTCAAATCGAACCTAACCATTTGCTCAATCGTTTAGCAGGCTCAATTACTATTGATAATAAACTAGGAAATCGATATGAGGGAGAAATTAACTTGATTAAACACGAGTTGCCAATGGAAAACAGTGTTAATGTAATCGGTCATATTGATCCAGAATTGATTTATGTCTTGGATATTTTGCCACGCAACTCACAAGTTCGACTACGGCCCTTTATCTGATAAGGAGGTAATTATTCTGCTGACTTTAATGCAAATAATTTTCATTTTGAAGAACCATTTAGGCCTGTCATAGAATACTGTTGGTCTGTGGAGAATATTGATATTTTTTAATTGCAGGGTGATTTGTTAAACCACTAAATCGCGCTGCTTTTTTTGAGGACGCAAATTGTATTACTAGTTGATTTGAGAGTCATCGAGTGCTGGATTTATAAATTAAGATTTGAAGTAGGTGATAACTATATTAACCAACGCTGTGTATTTTTTTATCGTGTTAGTTGCCAATACAATTGGTGCGATATCTGGCATGGGTGGAGGGGTCATTATTAAACCGTTGATGGATGCTGTCGCTCAGAGCCCATTAAGCGCAATTAATTTTTATTCAAGTATCGCAGTGTTCACGATGTCAATCGTATCAACATATAAACAGATACGAAATGGTATTTCGGTGAAATGGATGGGAATTTCTGTCTTATCAGCTGGTTCCGTACTTGGTGGGTTAATCGGGGATAAGCTTTTTACTATATTACTTCAAAGTATAGGAGAGCATGGTACGAATCTGATCCAAATAGTTATCGTTATTATAAGTTTGATAGTGGCACTAATCTTTGTTTTCCCAAGTCATCTAAGACTAACCCAAGCGATGCGTTACATTATGTTAACTGTTAGCGGAATTTTTCTTGGTTGTTTATCAACATTGTTAGGAATTGGTGGCGGTCCAATCAATATGGCCATATTAATTTTTGTATTTAGTATGCCACCAAAAACAGCGACGGCTTATTCAATCGCAACAATCATTTTTTCACAGTTTGGAAAAATAGTTGTTTCTATTCAGCATTTGAGCAGTCTCCATATTCAAATAGATGCATTGCCATTTATTTTAGTTGCGGCAGTTTTTGGGGGATATCTTGGTGCACTATTGAATAAGCGCATACAATCCAAAACGATTCTTATTATTTATAGAATAGTTGTTGTATTTGTCATTTTGCTAAATATCTGGAACGGGATAAGAATAATTTAATGTGCCCATTTAATGGTCACAACTATGTAAGCATTCTATCACAAGTTGGTTCTCATCAACCCATTTAAAGACTTTTAACATAGATCTAGAAGTGTTACCTAAACCTACAGACTGCAGGTAAGATAACGCTTTTTTTGCTTTGATTCTTTATTGTAGTCCCAGAAATGAGTACAAAAAGACCGGTTCCTTAGGATAAAGAATCGGCAGTGGTTATAAAGCTTAGACGAAAAAATTGCTGATTGTCACGGTACTTCTTAATCAAATGACGATCTTTTAATTCCGTTAGCAGTAATTAAAATTTGGATGGGGATATCATATGTTTCAACCGGCCACTCATTCGTAGCAAATACCATTGACTGTGGTACAAGTGAAACGGTTGTTCCAGAATATGTTTCTAAGAAACGGTCATAGTAACCGCCACCAAAACCAACTCGGTAATGACGATCGACAGTAAAAGCAATCCCCGGAACGACGATTAGGTCAACCTTCTGATTAATCAATTGTTTATTTAACGCCGGTTCTAATAAGCCAAATTTGCTTTTAATTAGTTGTTCTTGACTCTCAAAAGGTAAGAACACCATTTGCCGTTTCGGCATTACTTTAGGAAGATAGACTTGCTTATCATCCGACTGAGCTTGTTCGATGATTGACGCGGTTGGGAATTCTATCGGACCGTTGATCACAGTAGCAATCGTCTTTGCCTGTTGCCATTCGGTCGTGGAGAATAGGTTCGTTAAAATCCGCTCGACTTCCTGTTGCTGAGCGTTGACAGGATCAAATTTAAGTCGAGCAAGTTGTTTTTGTCTAAAGCTTTGTTTATCCATGGGTAATCTTCTTCCTTAAATTCAATAGTTGTCAGCGCATTTGTTTAGCAGAATTGGTGCTGCATGTTTCATAAACACTAATTTTACAGAGTGTCTTGCGAATATAACTATAACAGATTAATAGATAATTTCAATTAGTGATACAGAACGTAACGAATAAATATAACAGATGAGATATAATTAGAATGTAAATAAGATAGATATCGTAATAGTTATATTATATAAAATCGATTATTATATATTCATGAAGCGTTTTCAAGTGACTTTTGCAATTCAATTAATACATTAGCCATTTAATAATGCAAAAATTTCATATAACAGTTATGGAGGAATTAAAATGACAGCAACAATTAGTGGTTCAGATGCTCTTTTAAAAGTAATCGAATCTTGGGACATTGATCATATTTATGGTTATCCTGGTGGCTCGTTTGACTCAACAATGAATGCCTTGCATAATCAACAAGACAAAATCAAATTTATCCAAGTTCGTCACGAAGAAGCAGGTGCTTTGGCCGCTTCTGCTGATGCAAAATATTCCGGCAAAATCGGAGTTTGTTTTGGATCTGCTGGTCCTGGTGCCGTGCATCTATTGAACGGATTGTATGACGCTAAAGTTGATCGCGTGCCGGTTCTGGCAATTGTTGCACAAGTTCCATCAAAGAATATGAATATCGACTTCTTCCAGGCTATGAATGAGGAACCAATTTTTAATGATGTGGCTGTCTTCAACCGCACCGTCATGACGGCACAGAGTTTACCTAAAGTTATCGATGAAGCAATCCAAGAAGCATATGAGAAGCGCGGCGTTGCTGTCGTTACGGTTCCTAAAGATTTTGGATGGGCACAAATTAAAGACAATTATGTTTCAAATGCGAGAACCCAAATCGAACCATATATCGTTCAACCAGATCCAGTTAAAATTAACGACGCCATTGCATTGATCAATGAAGCCAAAGGTCCGGTTATCTATTTCGGTCTTGGTGCTAAACATGCTCGCAAACAGTTAGAAGAACTTTCTGAGAAATTTAAGATGCCATTGATTTCGTCTGTTCTGGCTAAAGGAATTCTCGACGAAGGTTATCCGGCTTATATGGGTTCGGTGGGTCGAGTTGCACCAAAACCTGGAGTAGAAGCTGCAATGGCAACTGATTTAATTCTTTGGGTCGGAAATGATGTTCCGTTTGCTAGCATTTTATTCTCTCCTAAGACGAAAGTTATCCAGATTGATATTGAGAGCTCAAAGCTAGGTAAACGACATCACAACGAGATCTCTATTCTTGCCGATGCTAAAGATGCCTTACAAGCATTAATTGATGCTGGTGACGAACGTGAGGTAACACCTCTCTATACCGCTTGCCTTGAGAATAAAAAGAACTGGCGTCAGTGGCAGGATTCATTTAATAACTCTAATGAAATGCCTGTTCGGCCAGAACCAATTTTTGATGTTTTAAATAAAGAAGCTGAACCTGACGCTGTTTTTGCAATTGACGTTGGTAATATCAATATTAACTTTGAGCGGTTATTTGATATTAAACATACTCAGAAATGGTCAACTTCAGGGAAATACGCCACAATGGGCTGGGGATTACCTGCTGCTATTGCTGCCAAAACACTTTATCCAGATCGCGAAGTTTACAGCTTATCTGGTGACGGCGCCTATGCAATGCTTTGCGAAGAAATTTTAACGCAAGTGAAATATGGCTTACATGTCATCAATGTTGTTTTCTCAAACCAAACATTAGGGTTTATTGAAGCTGAACAACGCGATGACACTCACCAACCTTTATCCGGGGTCGATATTCCAGATACGGATTGGGCACAAGTCGCTGAAGGAATGGGAGCTAAGGGCTTCACTGTTCGTAACAAAGCAGGGTTCCAAGATGCGATTCGCGCTGCCAAACAGACAGCTTCACCAGTCGTAATTGACGTGAAACTCACGCATAAAATGCCGTTCACAACGCAGCACATGTTCTTAGATTCAGCATATCAAGACCAAAAGCAAATTGATGAATTCGTTGAGAAATATGATGCGCAATCATTGCGTCCATTACGTGAGTTCTTAAAAGAAGCAAAGAACAAATAGATCACGCAATCAAGTAACCTGTAAAAAGAGAAGTGGATGAGCTTGGAAATAAATAAATTAACTGAAGGCATGAACGATGAATTTGATTCAACAACGCCCTGTGTTTTGGCATTGGGATTCTTCGATGGCGTTCATCTTGGACATCAACAATTAATCACACAGGCTAAGCAGGCAGCAATTCAAGCGCACTTACCATTACATGTTTTAACACTTGATCGACACGCTTCGACATTGTTTAATCCTGACCGCCCCTTTCCTTATTTAACGACACTCTCCGAAAAGGCAAATTTGATGGCCGCACTCGGTGTTGACCGATTATATGTTGCAACCTTCAATCGCGTATTTGCCAATTTAACACCACTAACATTCGTTAATCGTTACTTGGTGGGTTTGGGTGCACAGCAGGTTGTCGTCGGTTTTGATTATACGTATGGTCGTCGGGGTGCCGGTACGGTAAATAGTCTGCAGTTAATGAGTCAAGGACGTTTCACCGTTCAGATTGTTGATGCCGTTACTTCAGAACAGCAAAAAGTTTCATCCACGCGTATTCGTGGCTTAATTATGGCAGGGCAACTTGATGAAGCAAGGGTACTATTAGGACATGATGGTCAAGTTTTACACGATCATCGCCTGACAGAGATGCACGAATTTCAATCTCAGTTAATATAAAGTAAACGTCTATCCTATTAGCAGTAGTTGTTAATGCTGCTGCCGTCGAAATTCTGAAGGTGACATGCCCGCGTATTTCTTAAATTGACGATCAAAATTAGCGACGTTGCTATAGCCTAGCGTATAGGCGATGTCCGTAATGTTTTGATCTGACAATTGCAGTAACTTTTTTGCTTGGTTCGTCTTGATGAATTGGACTTCGTGAGAAAATGGCCGTTGGAAAAGTTGATGGCACAATCTTGAAAAATAGTTTGGTTCATAGCCAAAATGCGTAGCGGTTGAGTTTAAAGTCACCGTTGCTAGGTTATTGCGAATATAGTTCAGAATAATCGCGGTTTGATGAGCCTTAGGAATATGATGGGTCTCTCGTTCTGAGAAGTTAGACTCGATGACCATCATGGCGTTTAAGCGCCATCTAGACAGCTCTGTTAATAATAGGCGGACAATCATTTGCTGTTCGTATTTTAGGATGCTGTCTTGAGGGTTGGCTTTGATTAAGTGAGCTAATTGATCGCAATAATTGTTGACAAGGTCATGATCAATTCTGCGAAAGACAATATGGGTGTCATCATCAGTTAATAGCATCATTTCAATTAACTGATTGGAACCAACTTCCACATCTCGCGCAATCGGAACTTGGAAAAGTCGTACTTTGAAGGGAAGGTTGCTTGCTGGTGCGAGTTGAATTGGCTGCTCTGTTCGAATTAATGTAATATCTCCTGCTTGTAATGCAATATCTTTTTGGCCAATCGTTAGTAAACAATTAGTTTGCGATTCAAGTACAGCAAAGGGCATTTCGATGGTTGGCGCGAGAAGTTTGATTTGTATCTGCTTCATTCCCAAATATGTGTTGAGCAATTTGTCCGACCTCCATGTCTTGATAAGTCTATATTAAACAATCACAAGTCTTAATTCAAAAGCAATTTATGATAATGAAAAGAGGAATTTTTATGTCTATGCCTGAATATGATGGTGCGTATATCAAAATGGATACTGGCCGTCTTTCATTAATTGAAGTTCAACAAATATTTAGCTCGATTCCCTTTGAAATCGATTTAATTGATCGTGCTGATAAGTTTTCCTGGTATTCTAATAAGCCTAATCGCGAACATGTTCGTCACACTTCCGAGCTTAATGAGAATGTAAAAGAATGTCATCCCGCTAAAGTTTGGCCGATTGTCAAGAAAATTATCGACAGTTTTAAAGACGGTAGCCGCGATTTTGTCGCTCGTCCTTTAACAATGCATGGACATCGCGTTTATATTCAATATTATGCCGTCCGTGATGAAGCTGGTAACTATCTGGGCACGATCGAGTTCACGGGTAGTGTGGAACCAATTCTGCAAGCTTATGAAAATGGCGGTTGGACGGATGCCTCGACAAGTGCTTCTAAGACAGATAGTAGCTCGCCCAAGGTAGATGCTTCTACCGGTGCATCTGAAGAAGAGAAAGTCACACAACCTGATGCTTCAACGGGTGCTTCTGAGGAAGAGGCCGCGCCTGCACCAGCACCTGATGCTTCCACCGGCGCTTCTGAGTCGAGTGCTAATTCTGATGCGCCTGGTCCTTTCAACTTCGATCTGTAGCATGCAAAAGCGAGTAAAGACGTTACATGCACTGGGAACAAGAATTAATTTAACTGTCTTTGGTGAATGTGATAACGATCCTTTAGAAGCAGCGGCAAGATTGATTCAAACTGAAGAGAACCGATTAACTGTTAATCGCCAGCAGTCCGAAATCATGGCAATTAATCACGCAGCTGGTAAAGAATCAGTCAGTGTTTCAAGTGCGACTTACCAGTTGGTTCGCCGTGCAGTAGCGGCAAGTCAAGAGGATTTTGGTTTTAATGCACTAATCGGTCCACTGGTGAAATTATGGAAAATTGGTTTTGCCGGTGCGAATGTTCCAGAACAAGCAGCAATTGATCAGCGTTTAAGCTTGAGTCATTATCAGGATATCAGTTTAGACGACCAAACACATCAAGTCATGCTAGCTAAAGAAGGGATGGAACTTGACCTCGGCGGTATCGCCAAAGGTTTTATTGCAGACCAAATTCGCACACTCTGGCAAGCTTTTGGCGTTGAAGCAGGCATTATTGATCTGGGGGGCAACTTATTAACGGTTGGTCAATCCCCTAACAGATCGGATGGAGAATGGGTCATTGGTGTTCAAGACCCAGGGCTCAGTCGTCATCATGATCTCGGTGTCACTGTTTTACCAGCATGTTCCGCAGTAACTAGCGGCATTTACGAACGCTTCTTGATTAAAGATGGTGTCAAGTATCACCACTTAATGGATCCACGGACCGGTCGGCCATTACAGACCGATTTAGCAGGGGTGACTATTTTTACGCATGATTCAATTCAAGGTGAGTTAGAAGCTAAGCGATTATTTTTTAATGGTCATTTAACGAAAGATTGGCTTAAGGATCCCGATCATTTAGGCGCAGTTTTTGCCTATCAGGATGGCCATCATGTTTCGTTCGGTATGACGCTGTCATAGACGCGTTCGAACGAAAGGCGTACACTAAAAACCAAGAGAAAATGTGGCAATTAGCTTGTAAAAGAAGTCTAATAAAAGCCGCTCTTGGTAAACAATGACACCTGAAAACGGAGGCTTAATCTTGAACTATCTCACACGTAAACCTTGGTGGTTGATACTTGATGTTGTGCTGTCACTCTTGGCGGCTGGATTTCTCACATTATATGCCTATGCGCTCCAATTGATTGTCGATATTGCGACGGGCAAAATAAACTTGACATTTGCTGTAGCAGCGCCGTTGTTACTCGGCTATTTAGTGTTGCAGGCGGTGACAGATGGTCTAGCAAAGTATCATCGCAAGTGGTTTCCTCAGCAGATTGGCCGCTGGTTGCGACATGATTTATTTGCAAAGCTGATGCGATTAAACTTTACCCAAACAGAAGCTGGTCGTGACGTTGCCCGCTTGACTAAGCAGGTTGATGTTGCTGTTGAAAGTTACTACGAGGTTGTCTTATTGGTCAGCTACTTGGTGCTACAGTTGATTGTGGCAGCAATTGGCACGCTACTCATCTCACCCATGATTACGCTTGGCATTGTGTTACTAGGATTACCAGCGTTAATTTTTCCGTTTTTGCTTAACCGACGATTGCAGCAAGCAAAGACGCAGGTAATTGATACAGTGACGCGTTACACGGCTTTTCTGACAGACACTTTTCAAGGGTTGACCACAATCCGCTACGCTTTAGCTCAGCCGTTATTCACAGCTCGGCACGCCAAACATAATTCAGCAGTGACGATGGTGACGACGCGTGAACAGAAGTTACAGATTATCACGTCTGGAATTGCTGACTTTCTTTCTGACTTTATGTATTTGGGAACGTGGATTCTTGGTGCCTGGTTCGTGATGAAAGGGACTATTAATTTAGGACAGCTTGTGGCGTTCTCTCAGCTGTCTGCACTGTTAAATTGGCCGTTGTTGCAATTGCTTGAAGCACTACCAGAGCTTGCTGGTGGTCGGGCAGCGATTACAACACTGACCGATTTTTTGGCCCAACCGGATCAGGCTGTAAGACCCCGCCAATCATTAGCCTTGACTGAACCATTGTTTATCGTGAACCACGCGGCAGTGACTTTAGATTCCCGGCAGGTACTTGCTGATATTAACTTGACCATCGGACCACAAGAAAAAATTGTGGTAGTGGGGGCAAGCGGTAGTGGTAAAACCAGTTTGGTGCGGCTGTTAACTGGTGATTTAGCTTTAACCGCTGGACAAGTGCTGCTTTCGGGCCAGCCAGTGGCGAAACTGAATCAGTTAGATGTATTTCAGCGAATCGGTATGATGTCTCAACGTAGTGAATTGTTCACTGGAACCGTCCGCGAGAACGTGACACTCTTCGATCCCAAGTATCAAGATACAACGGTTGATCAGGCGTTGACTCGCGCGGGACTTGCGGCTTGGCGTGCTAGTGTGACGTTGACGACTAAGTTGAGCCCGCAATCACCGCTAGTCTCTGGTGGGGAGCGTCAACGTCTTGCTTTAGCACGATTACTATTACGCGACTATCGTTTCTTTATCTTTGATGAACTGACCACTGGCTTGGATCCGGCGGTTGCAGCGCGACTTGAGCAAGATCTGTTTGCAATGTCGGCAGGATTTCTGCTAATTACCCATCAATACGACGCGGCAAGTTTTGCCAAAGCTGATCGCATTATTGTCCTGCATGCTGGTCGAATTCAGGCGACTGGAGATTTGACAGACGCTGCCGTGCAAGCAGGACTTCACCAGCTCGGAATGTGTTAAGCTTTTCAGTATTAACGCGATTGAGCAACATGAATTCTGTAAGCACAGATGTATTTTAAAGTGAATTTGCGGTTGTTCGGGTAAAAAAGTAAATCGTCATTAGAGATACTTTCAGTATTTTTCTTGCTAATTAGTCAGTTTCTTTGAGTCGACTTCTAAGTACGAAATACATTAGCAGGCCAAAGAGGAGACCACCACCTAAAGATGAAATTATTTTAGCAGGTGACGTGATAATCTCAAAGAAATTTTCTTGTTCCCAGATGAGGTCAATAACAGTGCTTAAGAAATGAAACGCAATTGCGAAATAAAGACCTAGTGCGATTCCTTTGAAAATCACCGTTCTTTTCGCTTTTACGAGATGTTTGGGCGCTATCTCATTTGTTGTTAGGTTTAAACGACTGGTCGCGATGATCACATATCCACCGATTATAAAAATGACGAAAAATAGGTTGACCCCGATTAAGATCCATAATGACATTGTAGGAGAGCTGGTCGCGAAAAGAGCAGCAACAAAGTTTGCTAACAGCATATACCAAAATAGTAGCATGAATGCATTATTTCCAATGTGTTCGACTTGGCTTCTTCTATATTCATCCAATACACCAGAAATGCCATAGAATCGTTTAATTATTTTTGTCATCAAATCTTCTTTATTTTTCATGATCATCTACCTCCCAAAATAATGTGTTTAAATCTGTATCTAATGCTTTGGCTAAACGGATGCACAAAGCTAGTGACGGATTATATTTATCGTTTTCGATTAAGTTAATCGTTTGTCTAGCTACTTCAATTTGCTGTGCTAAAGTATTCTGAGATAGTTTTTTTGCAAGTCGGAACTCTCTAACTCGATTCATGGTTAACGCCTACCTGTCATTTATATGTGACAAGCTCAAGATACTACTTACCTGTTATGATGTCAATTATAAACAGCGGCGAATTTATTCTCGACGAATCGCACCGGCAAAAGCGAATCTATCAGTTTGTGACACAATAGCGTTCGTTATGATTTAGACAGTTGATCAGGTAAAATTACAAGGCAACTTAAAATGAGCAATGGAGGAGAACAGTATGAATCAAAAATTTTTGGAAGTCCTTAACCATGAAGGTCCGGTTACTATCGTTACAATCAATGGTAATCCTGCTCATGTTGTTAATACATGGGCCTCGTATATTACAGTCAAAGATAATAAATTAATGATTCCTGCGGCTGGAATGCACAGCATTGAGGCTGATTTTGCCAAGGATAATCATGTCTTATTAACGTTTGGTTCGAAAGAAGTAACAGGAACTGTTGGCCCAGGTGCTGGATTCCACGTTACAGGAACAGGTGAATTTGTTACAGAAGGAACAGAATTTGCAGAGAAGCAGCAACAATTCCCTTGGTTAACAAGGATGTTAGTTATTTTCATCACAGAAATTCAGCAAAAAATCTAAAATAGAGCAGCGAGTAGATTCAATTTATCATCACTAGCTTTAATATTCACCGCCTCAGAAAAGAAAATGTTGTCCCAGCAATCGTGCAGACAACATTTTCTTTTTTTAATAGGCGTCTTTATTTCGGCTTTTTTATATTAACAACGGCCAAGATATTCGCATGATTTTGATAGATCGCAATGAAGTGAATTCTTTTATTTAGCTATCAATTTATTAATGAGTTTAAGCAGGTGATTGTGGTATGCTGATATCATTAATAGCTCGTATGTTTAAAAGTAATTGGGTTGAATAACGCATAAAGTTTTCAGCAATTTCTTTTAAATTGAGCCCACTCTTTTCCAGTTTTCTGATATGGTCTCAAGGTTATTCAAGGATTCAGTTCATTGAGGGGATTGCAAGCTCTCTGTAAAAGTTTTGAGATAAAAAACTGTGGAATACCGATACAGCGATTAAAGGCTTAGTTGGCGTCCAGAGGTTCTGATGTATTAGAATTTATCTGAGGTGAACGAAAGGATAGAGATATGGCAGAGACTATGGTTACATTGGGAACATATCCAATGCCCGGTTTGACGTTTCAGCAATTAAATGGAAATGAAATTATTAATAACACGTCATTTATCGGTGGCAAAACTAAATTGCTTTATCGATTTCGAAACGCTGAAAAGGATATTATTGCATTGGATAAAGTCAAGGCACATACCTTTCATGACTTTATGCTGATGACAAAGCAGTTCAAAGGGATTGACTTAATTTTTGATGATAGTTTGTTCTGTGAAATTATGTCAGCTGCTTTACGACTTGCGCAAAAGATTCAATCGAAAGAAATTCAACAACAATTTGCTCTAGATGTTAAAAGCACCCAGATTATTTATAATATTTCTGCGAGCATCAACTCTAAATCCGCAATGTCAATTCCAGCATTTCATTTGCATTTAAACACACTTTCTAAGGTTGAACGGCGATTAATGGCTGTCAGTAGCGTTTCATTATCAGAAATTGATACTACTGTGAGTGATTACTGTCTGGCATTTCAGACTAATTTTCAGGGACCATCAATTTCAATCTTTGATAGTCTACGCTTGAATCTTGCGGGTGGTGTCAACATCAGAACCGAATGGCAACATTTTGGTGATGTCAATGTTACTCAATTAGTTACTATTCTTCAAAAGGTTGATCTCGCAATGGAAAGCACGTTGCTTAGTTCTGATTCAGAAAAAATCGTTAAGAATTATAGTGTTGCGTTATATGTTAAGGATGTTGTTTATATTTTGGTTCGGCCAAGGATGGGAACATCAATTGGTGGTGCTGCGGAAATGTTTTGGCCGGGCCAAGTGAATTTTGCGCGGCCGATTAGAAATTCTGGCACAATGACTAATGAAATGTTGGACAGGCGCCGAAAATTTCAAAGCATGGTATTAACTGATAATTAGCACCAATATTAGCAAAAAGACAATTAAGGCGAATTCAATAATTAATAACACCGTCCTATTCAGCCCAAGTTTTGGTTGAATAGGACGGTGTTGTTTAAGCATTTGAAGTCAGCATGATCGCATTAAAATAACGAAGCTGAGTTTTTTACTTCAGCTTCGTTATTTGTTGCTTAGTTTAAATCCAAAAGGGATGGTTAGCATTTTTGGCCGCGATACTGAATTGATGAGCACCCATATCTTCACCATCCATCTGACCAAATTGTTTGGGTTGAATTTTATAATTGAGCGTGTCACCTTTGAAGACATGTACAGCGGGATCTTTAAGGTGACTGCCAGTCGTTAAAATCTTAACAAACAATTGTAATAGTCTAGGCAAATTGGGCTTTTCAATCACCACCAAATTTAAATCATGGATGTGCGGATCGGCAGTAGGCATAATATTAACGCCACCACCGAAATAAGGAATGTTAGTCAAGGTCACTAAATAAGCCTGTTTGAATTCCTCGGTTATTGCACCATGAACTTTTAGATTAAAAGTTTGTTGTGTGCGGAAAACCGATATTAAATTGATAACGTAAGCAAACTTACCCAAATGAACACGATTTAATTTGGCCTTAAGACGGGAATGCTCAGTCAGGTGAACGACATGAGCATCAAAACCCGTTCCAAAATTATTGATCAAATATTTGTGCTGATGGTAAGTTTTATCAGCACTATCAGTTAAATCAATATCGAAAATATTTAAATTTGTGCTGCAGTGAATACTCTTGAGATTTTCTACAAAAGTTGACGCGCGCTTCGTCAAGTGAAGACTGCGCGCGAAGTCGTTGCCTGAGCCGGCCGGGAAATAGGCGATTGGTGTTTCTGGATGTGCTGATTGTTCCAGCCCGTTAAGCGTTTGATTAACCGTGCCATCACCGCCAACAACAATGACAACAATAAAGTCGTCATCGGCCTCGTCGCCAATTTTTTTAGCCAATTCAATAGCATGGCCGGAATATTGTGTGAAGTGAGTCGTATAATTAATCCGTTGGTGCTTTAATTCAGTTTTTAATAGCGGCCAAGCTTTTGCGGCCGCGCCTGAGCCAGCTTTCAGGTTAACAATAATTGAGTAATTGGGCAAAAGGATCCCCCCGAATAATGGATAGTAACAAATTATTATAACATTTTTTATAAATAATCGTTATATAAAAATTAATCGCAATGGCATAGTATACAAATTTTTGTTGGATCATTATATTTGGCAGCAAAAAAGATCTAGGGGTTAACCTAGATCTTTTGATGTTTTTCGCGGGTTGAAACGTGCTCCAAGCAACTGCTGGTACGAAATTTAAGTGTAAATCTTGCTGCATTGTCATGCATCAATCTTTCCATTTAAATTTGGACCATCAACCCGTTGCTTTTCGCACTATGATTTGAAACGTGCTCAAAGCAACTGGTGGTAGTAAATTTAAGCGTGAATCTCACTGCATTAGCATGCATTGATCTTCCCGTTTAAATTCATACCACCAACCCGTTGCTTTTCGC
Organism: Lapidilactobacillus bayanensis; assembly: GCF_003946695.1. Taxonomy (GTDB): domain Bacteria; phylum Bacillota; class Bacilli; order Lactobacillales; family Lactobacillaceae; genus Lapidilactobacillus; species Lapidilactobacillus bayanensis. Next base: position 78,598 of record NZ_RHOX01000005.1, read on the forward strand.
ACTCTGATTTGAAACGTGCTCAAAGCAACTGATTGCTATGTCTAACTAGAAATCCCATCTGGGTTGGCACCCAGCTGTGCTTTCTAGTTAGAGCTACGCAATCAACCCGTTGCTTTTCGCACTCTTAATTTGTTGCTGAAATGAGCATTGGTAGGATCATTGGGTGGCGTTCTGTTTTTTCGAAGAGGAAGTCTTGGAGTGAGTCAATTGTTGCGTCGCGCAACATTGATTCAGTTACCTTTTCTTCATCGGCGAACATTTTGCGGATTAGGCCGTAGATTCGTTTCTGGGCAGTTTCAATTAGTGGACCTGATTCACGCATGTATACAAAACCACGTGATAAAATATCGGGACCGGCCAAAACTAGTTTCTTCTGATAATCGATTGTGGCGACGACCACGACTAAACCTTCTTCGGAAAGAACATGGCGGTCGTGCAAAACGACGTTGCCAATATCACCGATTCCACTGCCATCAACATAAACGTCGTCAGCAGGGAAGTGACCGGCAACGCGAGCCCGAGTTTTCGTCAGGGCCAGGACATCGCCGTTTTCTAGAATAAAGCTATTACTCTTCGGCACGCCGCAAAGTTCAGCTAATTCGGTATGAATCTTTAACATTCGATATTCACCATGAATCGGCATGAAGAACTTAGGCTTCATTAAGCGCAACATTAGTTTTTGTTCTTCTTGGCCACCATGACCAGAAGTATGAATGTTGTTGACTTTACCATGAATCACATTGGCGCCGGCTTCAGAAAGTTGGTTGATCAAATGATTAACGCTAATGGTGTTACCAGGGATTGGATTACTTGAGAAAATAACCGTATCACCAGGTTGAATCGTAATTTGGCGGTGGGTACCGTTCGCAATTCGGCTCAATGCTGCCATTGGTTCACCTTGCGAACCTGTGCAAAGAATCATGACTTGGTTAGCAGGTAACGAATTGATCTCGTGAGCATCAACTAAGACACCATCAGGAATCTTCAAATAACCAAGTTCTTGACCGTTAACAATTGCGGTCTCCATACTTCGGCCGAAAACAGCAACCTTGCGATGATGCTCAATGGCTGCAGAAATGGCTTGTGCCACCCGAGAAATATTAGAAGCAAAGGAAGCAAAGATGATGCGTCCTTCAATACCTTCAAAAATATGACGAATAGAATTACCGACGAAGCGTTCTGACTTAGTAAAATTAGGCACTTCGGCGTTGGTTGAATCGGACATCAATAGTAAGACGCCTTCTTCACCTAATCTAGCCATTCGTTGCAAGTTAGGTGAAGGTTGATCACCAACAGGCGTTAAGTCAAATTTAAAGTCACCAGTTTCAACGATGACACCTTGAGGCGTATGAACGGCAACGCCAAGGGTGTCAGGAATCGAGTGGGTAGTTCTGAAAAAGGTGACGCTGACTTTAGGAAATTTCAAGACAGTATCTTCGTTAATCTCATGCACTTCAGTACTGTTTAATAAACCGTGTTCTTCAAGCTTGCCTTTAATTAAGGCCATTGCTAGTGGACCGGCATAAACAGGAATATTAGGGATTTGTTTCAATAGGAAAGGAATACCACCAATGTGATCTTCGTGCCCATGGGTAATGACGAGGGCTTTAACTTTATCAATGTTTTCTGCGATATAGCTATAATCAGAAATGACATAGTCAATTCCTAATAATTCATCCTCGGGGAATTTAATACCAGCGTCAATAATGATGATCTCATCTTGGAATTGAACGCCGTACATATTTTTACCGATTTCACCCAAACCGCCAATGGCATAGACTGCCGTTTCATTGTTTTGAATCTTAGGCCGTTTGTTGTTCATTAATTAAACTCCGTGAGCTTAAAACTAGGCTCTTTTTGCTCAAACTCTAAGAAATTGCCAGTCAATTCTTGAATGAGTTCAATGTTATAATCCGTGTTGCTCTCGATCAGCTCGCGTGCTTCAATAGCAGAATTAGCTTTTACGTAAAGAGACTGAGTCAATTCCCGCTGAGGATTACGTGTTTTGTCAGCTTGGTATAAAACTTTAAAAATCAATATAAAAAACTCCTTTTAATTGTTTAATTTATCCGCTCGATTTGGTTGCATAACGCAACAGTTATGTCGATATTATCATATTTTTAAGGAATTGTATACTAACTAAATCACTGTCAGTGCGTTGCTGAGCAGGATAAGTTATCGTGCATAAATTCTTTTTAATAGTTTTTATCAGTGGGGAACCTTATACTGATTGTAGCAACGTCAGTTAGAAGTGAACGAATTGTCTTAAAGCAGCAAGCAAGCCAAAGTCAGATTAATCACTGAACTTAAGCTACCGTTTCACGACAAGGCAACATGAAAAGAACTATTTTTTATCCTAGTCTTTAAAAAGAGGTGACCGCAATGTGGTGGCAAATTCTTTTAGTTGTGGTGGCAGCCATTGTCTGTTATTTCACGGCCTATCATCTATGGCTACGTCAACGACAACTTCGTTATAAAAAACAACTTGATACGCAAATGAAATTATTATTACCCAAAATTCAAAAAAAGATTCCGCAAATACTTCCCCAAACATTGCAAAGTACAATCCCACTCTCAATTTGGCATCGCGATGTTTTAGTTTATGAATACCAATTGCAGTTGGCTAACGCTAATCCAATTAAGATTACGGCATCGCAATTAAGTGTGCTCTTAAATGAAGCGTTACATTTACCGGCACGGCTATTGGTGACTGAGTGTTGGCAACGCGAGCAAACTTTTCACTTCGATGTGGTTTATTTGAATAATCCCACAACTTTGGAATACGTGGATGATATGGAAAAGATTGACGCAGATAATCATGAACATGATGTACCTGAAGGATAATGATAGTTGGCTAAAGGGGCAGGAGTAAAAATTCCTGCTTCTTTTTGACGTTGTCGCGGCACTTAACAAGTATTTGCAACGCTTTACCAGCCTATCTTTCGATTGTCTGCAGAACAACTTGTCTACCGTTAACGTTATTACTGGTTTTAACGACATCATAACTTTAATTTATTAGCACTTAATAATTGATTGCTAGTTAACGTACTTCATGATAAAGTGTTGTAGAAAGTATAGCTTGGAAGTGATAAGTTGACGCATAATCTTAAGAAAAAAATTTGGTTAGTCGTTTCTGGTTTAATTTTAAGCGCCTTGATTGCTTTAATCTCGTTTGTGTTCCTTATTAGTGAACATTTGTTGTCAGATTTATTGTGGCAACATTTAATTCCTGCTAAAGATGGGCGCGTCTTGTACATTGTGATGCTGACACTCATTGGTGGAACCGTTGTTAGTTGGTTGCATCAGAAATGGGGTGCCTTGCCGCAGACTGCGGAGGCATCGCTTGCTGAATTACGACAACAAAAAACAGTTGATTATCATCATGTTTTTAAAAGCCTATTCCTCGCGTTAATCATTTTGGTTTGTGGTGCTGGTGTTGGTCCGGAGGCAGGATTACTGGGTGCAGTTGTCGCGTTGTCAGTTTGGGAATCCGATAAGCTGCGGTATTTCTATTTTGAAGAAGCTGATTGGGATCAGTTGCATGGCTGGAAATGGTTGCAGCGTTTATTAGCACCTAATCATTACTTATTGACCTACGATGAGGCGCGCTCGCAAGCCACCAATAAACAGACCGTCAAGAAATTCTTTGATAGTTTGTTGATCATCAATGGTTTATTTATGTTTGTGGTCTTGATGAAAATGTCAGGTCAGCCTTCATTCGTGACTAAAATGGGTCAATCAAATTGGCATTGGTCCGAATTGTGGCTGATTGGACCGTTAATGGGAGTCAGAATCTTGTTTGGCGTTGGTTATCGCTATTTTGCTAAAGGTTGCCAGTACCTATTCTCACTGTGGCGACGATTGCCGTTGCTTAAAGCTTGGTTAGGGGCGCTGGTCATTGTTTTGGTGGCTGTCTTTGCACCTAACCTGCTATTTTCTGGTCAGATTTCAATTGCCTTAGCACCATTCATGGGTCAGGAAAAGTCATTTCTATTCTTAATCACTGCTGCCATCTTAAAATTGATCTTTTTACAAATTTGTTTAAATACCGGTTGGCTCGGCGGTGATATCTTTCCAGTGACGTTTGCATCGATTATTGCTGGCTTTGCCATGGCACAGTTATTGCCGCAATTTGATCATTTATTGGTAGTTGTGATTGTGGCAACCATTAGCTTAATTGTCATCATGGGTAAACCATTGTTGGCCACAGTTTTTATCGCACTATTTTTCCCGCTGAATTTATGGCCGATTATTGCAATGATCCTGCTGATCGTATTGGTTTATCAGAAGGTAAAAGTAAAATTGCTGCCACAAACGACTGGACACGTTTGATTAAGTCGGTAATTTTGCTGGGTGCCGACTTTTTACACCTCATTCAAGGGCATGACGTACTCGATCAAATAAAAAGATTTAACTACACTTATAAGAAGATTTAACTGTACTTAAAGGGAGAGAAAATGGTATGGCAATTTTGGAATTACAGCAGGTAACATTTAATGCCATCGGCCATCAGATTATTAATGGTGTTGATCTACAAGTTAATTCTGGTGATTATTTGACAATTAGTGGGCCGTCTGGCGGTGGCAAAAGTACGATTTTGAAATTAATCGCGACGTTGTTAACACCAACGAGTGGTGAAATTCTATTTAATGGTCAAGCACAAGCGGCTTATCAGACGACGGCGTATCGGAAGGAAGTTTCGTACTGTTTTCAACAACCGACTTTATTTGGCGAGACCGTTCAAGATAACTTAGCCTTTCCTTTTACAGTGCGTGAACAAGTTTATGATCAGGGCAAGGTCCAGCATTTATTGGATCTGGTTGATTTGCCTGAAGATTATTTAACCAAGAAGGTCACAGAATTATCAGGTGGTGAGCGCCAGCGCGTGGCTTTAATTCGTAATCTAATTTTTCTACCAAAAGTTTTGCTGCTTGATGAAGTCACTGTCGGATTGGATCAGGCCAATAAAGCTATCGTGAAGAAGTTGATTGAACAAGTTCATACTGATGGGGTAACAATTCTAATGGTGACGCACGAGAGCGATATTTTAGCGCAGGCACAGCAGATTATCTGGGTTAAGGAAGGTCGGATTGTTGATGAAACAGCTATCAGTGAATAATTTATCATTAGTGTTTTCATTTGCGTTAGTTTTAATCGGTGTTGCGATTAGTGAACGAGAAAAGTTGGGCTTGACCAAAGATATTTTTTACAGTATTGCGCGCGCAATTGTTCAACTGGTCATTGTTGGTTATTTGTTGAAATATATTTTTCGTGTTGACAATGTGATTTTAACAAGCGCGATGAGCTTATTTATTGTGGTGAATGCTGCTTGGAATGCCTATAAACGCAATCCTAATCAATATAAACGTTATTGGGATTCCTTCTTGGCCGTTTTTGTTAGCACTTATGTCACGATGGGTGTGCTCGTCGCTTCGGGTGCGATTAAATTTGTTCCGTCGCAGATTATTCCTATTAGTGGCATGATCGCCAGTAATACGATGGTCGGTATTGGTTTATGTTATCGTAATATGGATCAACAATTTCACGATCAACATCAACAAATCTTAGAGAAGTTGGCCCTGGGTGCTGATACGAAATTAGCCTCGTTGCCGATTTTGCGTGCTAGCATTAAAACGGCGATGCAGCCAACTATTGATTCAGCAAAGACGATTGGTTTGGTCAGCTTGCCCGGTATGATGTCTGGATTAATTTTTGCCGGTGTTGATCCTGTCCGTGCCATTAAATATCAAATTATGGTGACGTTCATGTTAATAACGACCACTAGCCTAGGTTCGATCATTGCTGGTTATGCCGCCTACAAGAATTACTTCAACGCGCAAGCTCAATTAATTAACGGTTAAGTAACACATCTTTCTCGTTAAACTTATTTTGGCCCGTTTCGGTTAGCTGACCGATCAGATAAAACGTCAATAATTTGGCAAGTCGTTGAGGTTTAAACTTGTTTAGCAAAAGTTCTGTCGATATAATTAAGATAAGACAAGAAATGGGTGAGTATGATCGCAACTTTAAATGATGTAGCAAAATTGGCAAATGTTTCAAAAATGACTGTTTCGCGTGTGATCAATCACCCGGAACAAGTAACCGATGAATTAAAACAGTTAGTTTTTAAGGCGATGACGGCATTAAATTACCAACCTAACTTTGCTGCCAAAGCTTTAGCAGCAAATACAACACGAATTATTAAATTGATCATTCTAGAAAAAGTTGATACCGTTGAACCTTATTATGCAACTTTATTAATGGGTGTTGCCCAAGCACTGAATGAACATCAGTATGCGTTGCAAGTCGTCACGCAGAAAAACGCCGACATTGGTGATTGTGATGGTTACATTATTACTGGCGCTCGTCGCGAAGACTTTGATTGGATTAATCAATTGAATCGTCCGACAATTCTTTTCGGTGAAAATCGGCACAACTATGATTATGTTGACTCGGATAATAAATACGGCACGTTCTTGGCAACTAGCGCGGCGATTAATGATGGTTATGAAGATATCATTTTCTTTGGCATTGAATTAAAAGAGTCCTTTGAGTATTCTCGCGAGCGTGGCTATATGGATACGATGCAAAAGGACGGTCGCGACCCGCAGATTGTTCGTTTTGGCAATCATTCTTCCGAGTCACAAAATTATATTGAAACGCACTGGCAAGAATTTAAACCGAATACTTGTTTTGTTTGTTCCAGCGACCGTTTAGCAATCGGTGTCGAACGGGGCATTCAACATATGAATGGCAATATTCCTGATGAATTTGGCATTATCGGCTTTGACGGTGTTTTCCTTGATCAAATTGCTGACCCTAAATTAACGACGGTTAAACAACCGGTCATGACAATGGGCAGCAAGGTCGCCGAATTGCTGTTGCAAAAGATCAATCGTGCGTTACCAATGACGGAGGACCACGATGTTAACCGTAGTAACCGGATTGAAGTTATGTTCTCCCCAGAATTGATCCGCCGGCAAACGACGCGTAATTATCATCGTAGCTAATCAGTTAAATGAATTGAAACGAAGGCCGAACAATTAATTGTTCGGCCTTTTTTAATCCACTCGTTTTGACCTCACTGTTGTGGATTTGCACCACTAAGTTAGCACGCTAGACACTAGAACTATTGTTTTGTACTTCTTCGCGCTTGCGCAAAGGTTGCATATGAAACGTGCGAGGTACCGTGGCGGCGAAGAAATACTTTCGCTGGAACGTAGTGGGCGTCGATTTGAGCCGAAACGTGCTACAAGCAACTGATGGCAAGTAATTTAATTAAAAAAATTGCTGCATTGGCTTGCATCAATTTTTCCAATTAAATTAATGCCATCAACCCGTTGCTTTCCGCACTCTCCGATTTAAGTGCGAATCGTCTCAAATACGAGCCTTAATGTAAGCAATAAATTGCTAACATTAATGTCACTACTGAGCGGTATTTCTTCGCCGCCACTAAGCTAATAAGATGGTAACCTTTGCGCAAATGCTGAATTGACGAGTGGTTGGATCACTTCTAAATTTTGAGAAGTACAAATTTGCAGTTAAGTCACACCACTACATCTCGTTTGTCAGTGCCGGAGGAAAATCGCGGTCAAGCTCGCAGCGTTCCACTAGCGTATTTTCCGTAGGCACGAAGAAGCACAACATAACAGTTCTAGGTTTTGTTCTTCAGATGAATTTTGTGTTTAAGGTGAGTTATTTTGATTCGGCTCAAACCAATGCTCGCAGCGTTCCACCAGCGCATTTTTCGTAGGCACGAAGAAACGCAACATAACAGTTCAAGGTCTTGGCATTCTGCTCAGACAAATGTTCACAGCAGCCTACCGGTAGTTTTCTGTTAGTTAAACCTGTTACCGATAACATCAGCCTAATCACTTGTTGTTTGCGCAGGGGTTTTCTAAGATAAGGGAGTAATAACAAGTGTTGTTTAAGTTAGGAGGACTAAAAATGACGAAATGGTATGATAACGCCATTATTTATCAGGTCTATCCTCGTAGTTTTCAAGATAGTAATAACGACGGTTTAGGCGATTTACGTGGTGTAATTCAACGATTGGATTATATTAAAGCGTTAGGTGTCAATACAATCTGGTTGAATCCGGTTTTTACCTCACCACAAGTTGATAATGGTTATGATGTGTCGAATTATTACACCATTGATCCGAAGTTTGGTGACATGGCGACAATGACTGAATTAATCGACAAGGCTCATGCTTTAGGGTTGCATGTATTGCTGGACTTTGTTTTGAATCACACGTCTGATAAACATCCTTGGTTTCAGGATGCTTTGAAGAGCCCTAATAGTCTTTTTCGTGATTATTATATTTGGGAGAAGACGACCAATGGCTTACCACCTGATAATTGGGGTTCGTTCTTTGGTGGTTCAGTTTGGGCGGAACATCCTAGTGAACCAGGGTCATATTATTTCCATTTATTTGACCAGCACATGCCTGATTTGAACTGGAAGAATCCCGAAGTTCGCGAGGCAATGATTGAAGTGGCGAAGTTCTGGGTTGAAAAAGGTGTCGATGGATTACGTTTGGATGCATTTATTCATATCGCTAAAGGTAACTTGCACCAGAATTACCCCACCGATTCCGACGAACCAGTGGTAGCCGAGCCCATGTTTGCTAACCTGCCAAATGTGGTAACGTATTTACAAGAATTCGTACAGGAATTGCGTAAAATTAATCCCAATCTTTATATCTTAGGTGAAGGTGCTTCGGCTGACCCTAATCTGGCCGCTCTTTATACACGACCAGTTGCTGGCAGTGCGTTGTGCGATGCAATTGTCAGTTTCCGCAATTTGCCTAAACAAGCGCGGCCACAGACAAAAGTTGAACAACAATGGCATTTACGACAACAGGAAAAGTTAGATCTAGCTGCTTTGCCAGATTCAATTGTGACTTGGCAAACTGTTCTGGCGCAAACAACAGAGCCGGTGCTTTATTTTAGCAATCATGATATGCCACGCATGGCTACAGTCTACGCTGATCCTGAAGCTCAAGAGCAAAGCCTAAAGACATTAGCGACGATGCTTTACTTACAAAAAGGCGCACCGATTATTTACTACGGTGAAGAGTTGGGATTGACTAATGTTGAATTAACACGTTTTGCAGCATTTCAAGACAATACAGTAGCGGCGTTAAAGGATCAAGTTCCTGCTGCTGAGCAGTCCGCAGTGCTTAAAGATTTGTCGCAAACGCATAAGACCGCTGCTCGTCAGGTGATGCCGTGGGATGATACGCCTAATCAAGGCTTCTCAAAACATGAACCTTGGCTACGTGTCAAAGGGAAACAAACGTCAGTTGCTGAGCAAGAGCAAGATTCCGACAGTGTGTTGAATTTCTATCGTTCTCTGTTGAGATTAAAACAAACCGCGCTGTTCATGAAGGGTGACTTTTGTTTATTGAATTCACCAGCGAAGACGATTGTTTTCACCCGTGAGTTAAATGGCAAAGTTGGCTTAGTCTTAACGAATTTATCTGCCCAAAGCGTAGCCGTTTCATTGCCAGATCTATCATTGGGTAAGCCAGAATTAGCTGTGGGACACTGGCAGATCACAGATTCAGAATTGCAACTTGCTCCTTGGTCTAGTGCCGTCTTTATGACTGAGCACTTTGATAATTAGATTTAACCAAATGTTGAGGTTGTCTCTTTAAGCATTACCACGTGTCGCTTTCGGAAAAAAGGGTACTGATTATTCTGCCATTTACAGAAAAGGTCTTGATCCGTTTGTTCAATAAAGCTGTTCTGTAGTTTGATCATGACTAGGATCTAGGAGATTATTTTGGAGTCACGTTGTTACAAGCCAAGTGAGTACGCTTTTTCTGTTATCGGTAACAAGTTCAATCGCCTTGATTAAAAGAGATTAAGTTGTGATAATGAATTTGTAAGCGAAATCATATTTTAATTATTTGGGAGGAACCAAAAATGAAGTCATGGAAAAAGATTATGATGGTCGGTGTTTCAGCTTTGGCACTTGCAACAGTAGCATCTATTGATAGTCAGAGTGTTTCTGCCGCAACAGCTAAACCAAAGGGTAGCATTACATTGTGGGTTGATACCAATAACGTCCCTTCATATAAGAAGTTGGTTAAGAAATTCGAGAAGAAGTATCCAAAAGTTAAGGTTAAAGTATCAACAAGTCCTTCAGGCTCTGCATCAGCTAAAACAGATTTGGCTAAAGATCCTTCAAAAGCTGCAGACGTCTTTAAAGTTCCTAACGATCAATTGGGGGCAATGTTTAATTCAGGCTACATCAACCCATTGTCACCATCTGCAACTAAATGGGTGAAGAAGAACGATGTTAAGTTAGCTGGTAAGGCCGTAACTTGGAAAGGTCAATACTTAGCTTATCCTCAGGATGTTCAAGCTAACATCATTTACTATGACAAGTCTAAATTGACGGCAGACCAAGTTAGTTCATGGTCAACATTAACTTCTAAGGGTGTAATCGGGACTGACTTTACTAATGCTTATAACTGGTATCCAGCATTCTTATCAAATGGTACGAACTTATATGGCAAGTCAGGTGAAAAATTAACAGGTACTAAAGTCAACAACAAAAAAGGCATTGAAGTAATGACTTGGTTAGCTGCCCAGAAGAATAATAAAGGGGTTCGTCAATCAGGTTCAGCTTTGTTGAGTGACTTAGAAAATGGTAAGACACAGGCAATCCTTGATGGTCCTTGGGATGGTCAAAGTGTTAAGAAGATTTTAGGCGACAACTTCGGTGTTGCAATTTTACCTAAGTTAAACTTTGAATCTGGTGACAAACAAATGAAGGCATTCTCTGGTGTTGGTACATTAGCCGTTAATGCTAAGTCTAAGAATCAATTAGCCGCTGCGACATTAGCACAATACTTGTCAAACAAATCTTCACAAGTTGCTCTTTATAAAGGGACAAATGCCATTCCAGTTGCTAAGAAGGCACAAAAAAATAAGGCTGTTAAGGCAGATTCAGTTGCTAAAGCAGTTATCAAACAAGCAAACTTAAGCGTTGTTATGCCTAAGATGAACCAAATGGCTACTTTCTGGAACTTAGCAGCGCCATTAGTTGACAATGCTTATACTGGTAAGACTAAGCCTGCAGATTACAAGACACAACTTGCATCATTTGAGAAGCAGATTTCTAAAGGATCTAAGTAACGTCAGCATTATCTGTAGAGGAAACGGAACAAAGTTAGATTGAGTTCGCTGATTAACTTAGCCGTTCTGTTCGATTGAACTTCAAGTCAGGCAGAGCGGTGTAGTTAAGGCAGATGAACTTGGCCGTTCGTTTCATAACAACATTAAACAAAGGAACTGGGTTTTCGTCCCAATTCCTTTGTTTTTCAAGATTAGATTAAGAAAAGGACCGTAAACGTATGTTCAAAAAGAAAGCAAACACCGCGCCCGAGGCCACATTTAAAGAGACCTGGCAAAAGGGAGATTGGGCTACAAAACTTAGCTTCATTATCATGGGGATCAGCCAGTTAAAAAATAAGCAATGGCTTAAAGGTCTGATCTTCCTACTCAGTGAAGTTACTTTCTTAGTCTGGTTCTTCTACAGTGGCATTAGTGCAATTAGTCTGTTAAGTAGTCTAGGTAAAGTTAAGAAGTTGACTCGTGTTTTTGACAAGAGCCAAGGAATCTGGGTAACGAAACAACCTGATTCTTCCATGGTTATCTTGTTATTCGGGATTGTTTCGATCATTCTAATTATTCTCTTACTCGTCCTTTATTACGTCAGTTTGAAGTCAACGCGTCATTTGTACGCATTGAATCGTGATGGGAAACATATTCCAACAACTAAAGAAGATTTAGCATCATTGCTGGATACACGGTTACATCAATTGTTAATGTTTTTCCCGTTAGCTGGAATCTTTGCTTTCACGGTTACACCAACAATTTATATGATCACGATGGCGTTTACCAACTTTAATCAATATCATCCGATTGGTTTTTCTTGGACAGGACTTCAGGCTTTCGGCCAGATCTTAACTGGTGATATGGCTGGAACTTTCTTCCCAGTCTTGGGTTGGACGTTAATTTGGGCCGTTGCTGCAACAGCAACTACTTTCCTTTTCGGGGTACTCTTAGGGTTATTAATCGAGTCTAAGGGGATTAAGTTCAGAGGTTTCTTCCGGACATTATTCGTCATTGTATTCGCCGTTCCTCAATTCGTTTCATTATTGATGATGTCAATGTTTTGGGATAATGCTGGTCCAGTGAATAGTTGGTTACAACGCATGAACTGGATTTCACAACCGATTCGTTTCTTGCAAGATCCTACCTTAGCTAAAATCACAGTTATCGTTACTAATATGTGGATTGGGATTCCAGTAACCATGTTAATTGCGACTGCCATCATCCAGAATTTACCGCAAGATCAAATTGAAGCGGCCAAAATGGATGGAGCGAGTGCACTTGAAGTATTCCGACACATTACCTTCCCACAAATTCTCTTTGTAATGGGTCCATCTTTAATTCAACAATTCATTGGTAATATTAATAACTTCAATGTTATCTTCTTGTTAACTGGCGGTGGTCCGTTAAATTCTAAGTTCTATCAAGCTGGTTCGACTGATTTGTTAGTAACTTGGTTATACAAACTGACGATGCAGTCAGTGCCTGATTATAATATTGCCGCAGCATTAGGTATTATCATCTTTGTTATCTCTGCAGTCTTTTCATTGTTAGCTTATCGTCGTACAAATGCGTTTAAGGAGGGCTAAATCATGCATTCATATAAACAACAAAGAAGGCTTTCTTTAACGTTCAGATACGCTTTGCTAATTATTTTAGCGATCGTTTGGATTTTTCCAATTGTTTGGATCATCATGACCAGTTTCTCGGTTAATTTGTCAGGATTTGTGTCCTCATTTGTTCCTAAGCAATGGACCTTTAGTAATTACGCCAAGATCTTTAATAGTAAATTATATCCGTTTGGTAGTTGGGTTTTAAATACGTTTGTCATTGCGGTGATCTGTGCGGTTGTTAACACCTTCACCACAACCGTGATGTCTTATTGCTTGTCACGGTTACGTTTCAAACTGCGTAAACCATTCTTGCAATTTGCCTTGATTCTAGGAATGTTTCCTGGCTTCATGTCAATGATCGCGTTGTACTATATGTTAAAAGCAATCGGCATGACAAACTTGGCTGGTTTAACATTAGTTTATATTGGCGGTGCCGGTTTAGGATTCTACGTTATGAAAGGCTTCCTTGACACGGTTCCTCGCTCTCTAGATGAAGCGGCCGAATTGGAAGGCGCCACTAAATGGCAAATCTTTATTCACATTATTTTGCCGTTGGATCGCCCAATGATTATTTATACGTCGTTGACTGCTTTCATGGCACCTTGGACAGATTTTATCTTCCCAAGTATTATTCTTTCAACGGATAGTCCAAAGAATAAGACCGTTGCCTACGGACTCTTCAACATGATGTCTAACACCAAAGGTTTAAGTAGCCAGTATTTCACCGCATTCGTTGCTGGATGTGTGATTATCGCAGTTCCAATTACGATTCTATTTATTATCTTGCAACGTTATTACGTTAGTGGGATCACAGCTGGTGCAGATAAAGGTTAATCTTTCTCAAATAAAAGCCATCCAGTAAACGGGTGGTTTTTATTTAATTTATAGCTAGTCAAGCGGGACCTTAAGTGGTTCAAACTTCAGCGAGGCTAGTTTAACAATAATCAGTTATTAAATTAAAAAGAGGTATTTAGTTATGGAAACAGCAGCAATCTATCATCGTCCTGAAAGCGAATTTGCTTATTTATATCAACCAAATGATTTTCGAGTTTGTTTGCGGACAAAACGGGGCGATGTTGCCCAAGTTAACTGCTTCTATGGTGATCCATATTTAAGCACAACTGATGATTTAACGAATAATTCTGGTAGTTCACACTGGGATTATCAAACAGTGACGATGCACATGATTGCCACGACTGAAGATTTCGATTACTGGGAAGCAGCATTGCAAGTGCCATATAAGCGTGTTCAGTATGACTTTGAAGTTATTGGTAAAGACAGTCAAGCTGTACTTTATGGTGATCGTGGCGTTTTCCCCTTCACAACAGAAATCATTGGTACGAATGGCAATCCTTTTCGCATGCCTTACTTACATGAGGTTGATCGTTTTAAAGAACCAGATTGGGTTCGTCAGACAGTTTGGTATCAAATTTTCCCAGAGCGTTTCGCAAATGGCGACACGAGTAATGATCCTAAGGGTGTTAAACCTTGGCGCAGTGATTTAAGTCCTAATCGAACGGATTATTACGGTGGCGATTTGCAGGGTGTACTCGATCATTTAGATTACTTACAAGATTTGGGGATTAACGGCATTTATTTCTGCCCAATTTTTAAGGCCTACTCTAATCATAAATATGACACAATTGATTATTTAGAGATTGATCCTGATTTTGGTAACAAGGATTTATTCAGACAAGTTGTTGAAGCTGCGCACCAACGCGGTATTAGAGTGATGCTGGATGCTGTTTTTAATCATATTGGTGATCAGTCGATACAGTGGCAAGATGTCTTGGCAAATGAAGAACAGTCACGTTTTGCGAACTGGTTCCATATTAATCAATTTCCTGTTGCTTATGAAGAGACCGATAATTTTGAAAGTGCCAAGAAGTTGACCTTCGATACCTTTGCCTTTACACCGCACATGCCAAAATTAGATACGGCCAATCCTGAAGTTAAGCAATATTTGTTAGATGTTGCCGCTTATTGGATTAAAGAATTCGATATTGATGCTTGGCGCCTAGATGTTGCCAATGAAGTCGATCACGCTTTTTGGCGTAGTTTTGCGCAGACTTGTCACCAGTTGAAACCGGACTTCTACATTCTGGGTGAAGTCTGGCATAATTCGCAACCTTGGTTGTCAGGTGATCAATTCTCTGCCGTGATGAATTATGCCTACACTGAAACAATCATTAATGGTGTTGTTAATCATACGTTGACACCAACACGGATGGTTGATGGCCTGAATTACCAACGGACGCTTTATCAACGTCAGGTTAATGAAGTGATGCTCAATACATTAGATTCGCATGATACTGCGCGGTTATTAACCGTTTGTGGAAATGATCAAACGTTAATGCGCCAGGTTCTAGCTTTCACGTTCCTTCAAGAAGGTGAACCTTGTATTTATTATGGCGATGAAATCGGTCTGGATGGCGGGAATGATCCTGATTGCCGCAAGCCGATGAATTGGGATACGACAACGCAAGATCGCGACTTATTCAAGTTCTATCAACAATTAATTCAACTACGTTTACGAAACGCTGATTTGTTAACGCAAGGTGATTTCATTTGGAATAAGGCAGACGACGAACAACGGTTAGTGCAGTTTACTCGGATTCAAGGTAAGCAAAAGTTGACGGCCGTCTTTAATTTAGGCACGCAACCTCAACTAATTTCTACTTCAGGGCAAAGTTTGTTGAGTCAAGGTCTGATCGACAATCAGTTGCAGGCTAAAGGGTTTGCGATTTGGTTGGCTTAATTCGATAACTAGGATCGACGTAAGTCAGCACATCTGCAAAGAGCTTGATTGTTAGTGCTGTTATGCGCGAGCTTTTTTGATATCGGTAACATCGGAATTTAGCTTGAATAACGGCCGAGATGTTGTGATAATAACCATTGTAAGCACTTTATCATTATGTAAATGACTAATTTATTCAGCAACAAGAGGAGTAGAATCATGACGAAACGATTATTTGATATTGATCCATGGGTGATCAAAACAAGCGAGTTGGCCGTTGCTGATAAACGTCTTCAAGAAAGTATTACTTCAATTGGTAATAGTTACATGGGGATGCGCGGTAACTTTGAGGAAGATTATTCTGGCGACACTCACCAAGGAACCTATTTAGCTGGTGTTTGGTTCCCAGATAAGACTCGAGTTGGTTGGTGGAAGAATGGCTATCCTAAATATTTCGGCAAGGCCATTAACTCACCAGATTTTCTCAGTATACCCATTACTGTTAACGGCGAAAATGTCGACTTAGCCAAAATTAACTATTCAGATTTTACGCTAGCTTTAAACATGAAAAATGGTTCATTACAACGTAGTTTTGTCGGCAGCTTTGGTGCTACGAAAGTTAAATTTGAATTTGCCCGTTTTATGAGTAACGCGACCCAACAATTGGGCTTGATTTCGGTTAAAGCAACAGTTCTAGCGGGACAAGCAGAATTGGTTTTCAAACCATTAATTAATGGTGATGTTCATAACGAGGATTCTAACTATGATGAAACGTTCTGGGAATTGAAAGGTCATGGCAAACAACCAGATAATCGTTACAGTTTAACGATGGAAACGAAAGCTAATCCATTCGGTACACCACGCTTCACCGTGACGGAAGAAATGCAAAATTTGGTCAATACCGAAGCTGATTATACAAGAACAGCTGCAATTAGTGATTTGGCTGTCGCGGAACAAATTAGCGCAACGTTAGTCACCGGTCAATCATTAGATTTATTGAAGCAAGTTGCGGTGGTAACCAGCCGTGATGTTCCTGAAGCAAAGCAAGTTGTTCAAGCAACAGCAATTCTGCAAACCGCACAACAAAAATCATACGCTGAACATTTAGCAGCTCAAGATGCTGTTTGGTCAAAACGGTGGCAACAATCGGACGTACAAATTGATGGTGATCCAGCAGCTCAACAAGGAATTCGATTCAACATTTTACAATTATTCATGACTTATTATGGTGAAGATTCACGTTTGAATGTTGGTCCTAAAGGGTTCACTGGTGAGAAATATGGTGGCGCAACATATTGGGATACCGAGGCTTATATCGTTCCGATGTATTTAGCGGTTACTAAACCAGCTGTACCACGACAATTACTTGAATATCGTTACAATCAATTACCAGGTGCCTTCCATAATGCACAGCAACAAGGTCTAAAGGGCGCATTATATCCGATGGTAACGTTTGATGGCATTGAGTGTCATAACGAATGGGAAATTACTTTCGAAGAAATTCATCGTAATGCTGCCATTGCTCATGCCATTTATGATTATACTGATTATACTGGCGATGAGACTTATGTGCTTAATCAAGGGATTGTGGTCTTAGTAGCCATTGCGCGTTTTTGGGCCGATCGGGTTCATTACTCACAACATGCACACAAGTATATGATTCACGGTGTTACTGGACCTAACGAGTATGAAAACAATGTTAATAATAACTGGTACACTAATCAGATGGCCGTTTGGGTCCTGAAATATACTTTGGAAATTCTGAACAAAGTTAGTGCTGACAAAGCAACTGAATTGGCCGTTGCTAAGACTGAGCAAGACAAATGGCAAGATATTATTGATAATATGTATTTTCCAGAAGATCAAGATTTGGGTATCTTCGTTCAAAATGACGGCTACTTGGATAAAGATTTACGGCCGGCTTCAAGTCTGTTACCAGAAGAACGCCCGATTAATCAACACTGGTCTTGGGATAAGATCTTACGCTCACCATTTATTAAACAAGCCGATGTTTTACAAGGAATCTATTTCTTGAATGATCAATTCACGCTAGAGCAGAAGAAACGTAACTTTGACTTCTACGAGCCAATGACGGTGCATGAATCATCATTATCTGCTTGCATTCACAGCATTATTGCGTCAGAAATTGGTGAAGAAGATAAGGCCGTTAATCTTTACGAACGGACGGCTCGACTTGATCTGGATAATTACAATAATGATACCGACGATGGGTTACACATTACCTCAATGAGTGGTAGTTGGTTGGCAATCGTTCAAGGCTTCGCTGGAATGCGCCATCAAAATGGTAAATTGTCGTTCAAGTTATTCTGTCCGCAGAATTGGAATAGTTATCAATTTAAAATTAACTTCCGCGGTCGTTTGTTGGCGGTTAAGGTTGGTCATGATGGCAGTAAGTTGACATTATTATCAGGTGCCGATCTTGAATTAGAAGTAAACCAGCAATTAGTTGTTTTGAAGGAAAACGAAGATTTAGTTGTTAAGAATTAAAGTACGAATTAAGTTCCACCTCAGTTTGGTGACGTTAGTCGCTGAACCGAGGTGGAATTTTTTTAATATTTTTTGAGAAGTAGGTCAGCAGATCATAAAAAAATTTTCAGAAGTGTGTTGATTGTATATACAATTTTGGGTATACTTTATTTATGATAAGCGCTTACATGAAAAGGAGATGGTTGGCTTGACGTATGCAATGATTGGTACGTGGCGGATGGCATATGAAGGACTGGCTAAGGCGTTAACAGATTTGCAGAATGGTGGCAGTAGTAATGATGCTGTGGAAACAGCAATCAAGGAAGTTGAGGACTATCCATTTTTTAAATCGGTTGGTTACGGTGGTCTACCTAACGCCCAAGGTTTAGTTGAAATGGATTCGGCATTTATGGATGGTGATACCTTTGCAATTGGCGCAGTTGCTGGAATTAGTGACATTAAGAATCCGATTAGTGTCGCTCGTAAACTGAGCCATGAACACTTTAACAGTTTCTTGGTGGGAACTGGGGCAACACAATATGCAATGGCCAATGCGTTTGAAGCACGGAATATGCTGACTGAGCGAGCCCGTAAGATTTGGGCTAAGCGCCTACGAGAGATCAGCGAGAAAAATTTGAGCCCCTATGATGGTCATGACACTGTTGGCGTGATCAGCCTTGACCAAAATAATTCAATGGCTGTAGGTACGTCAACTTCGGGCCTATTTATGAAAAAGCCGGGTCGAACTGGCGATTCGGCACTTTCTGGCAATGGTTTCTATGTTGATAGCGAAATTGGCGGCGCCGCTGCAACTGGTCTTGGTGAAGACTTGATGAAAGGTTGCTTGTCCTATGAAATCGTTCGGTTAATGGGGACCGGCTTAACGCCGCAACAGGCTTGTGATCAAGCTGTTTATCCATTCGTCGACAAATTGAAACAACGCTATGGTAAAGCTGGTGAGTTTTCTTTGGTTGCTTTGAACAACCAAGGTGAATGGGGAATCGCGACTAACGTTGAATTCACATTTGCCGTTGGTACTGAAAAGCAAGAGACTCAAGTTTACATGGCCAATCCTGGGCCGCAGCACACAACACTGATCAAGCCAGTTTCCAGAGAATGGCTGACAGCATATGCTAAACGAATTAAGGCACCGATTGACTAACGCATCATGTTTCAACAGAAGTGAGATAGGAGTTTCGGCTTAATGGTTGAGTATTTATACGAAAAAATTGCCACTGCAATTGATAAAGATATCAAAAGTGGTGTTTACGGTGTTCATCAAAAATTACCTTCAGAAAATGATCTTGCCCAGCAATTCCAAACAACACGGTTAACAATCCGTAAGGCGATCGATAAGTTAGAGAAGCAGCATGTCGCCGTTCGTGATCGTAATCGAGGGACATATGTCTTAGCGGCCCACGATAAGATCTCCAGTGGTGCAGACGGCTTGGTTGGCTTTACCGAGGCAGCTAAAAAGTTTCAGCTGAACGTTAGTACAAAAATACTTGATCTGAACTTAATGACTGAATACCCCAATTATATCCAAGATAAACTTGATTTAATGGACAATGAACCAGTTTGGCAGATTTCACGGTTGAGATTTGCTGATCACGAACCGATGACCCATGAACAAATCTATATTAAACAGCGAATTTTGCCTGAATTGACGATTGATGAAGCAGAAGGATCATTGTATCAGCTGATTGAACAAACGATGGTCATTGGCTATGCAGATCAAGAATTAGAAGCTGTTTTACTTGATCAGGATTTAAGTCGTCTACTAGCAACTAGTACAGGTAGTCCAGCATTCTTTGCGCACACAACAGCTTATTCCGTTGATGGTTATCCCATCTTATATGATGATTCCCATTATCGTGCTGATAAATACACGTTCCATAATATTTTGTACCGTAAACATTAAGGGAGGTTGATCTGATGAAGGTGATTGTATTACTTGACCAAATACAAGCTGGACTTGGCGGCAAAGAAAAGGCCGATACACCATTGGGTGGTAAAAAGTTAGCGATGGGCGCGGCCGATACATTGGATAAAGTTTTTAAACGGTATGATGCTAAAATTGTAGGGACTTTTTATTGTGGTACTGATTATTATCAGCAAAACAAAACTGAAGTGCAGCGTAAAGTAGTCAAAATGTCTGAAAAAATGGGTGCAGATGTTGTTGTGGCTGGGCCAACTTATGATTATCCGGAATTTTCAACAATGGCCTGTGAATTGGCATTAAAAATTCAGCAAGAGACTGATATTCAAGTTGTGCCCATGATTGCGATTGAAAAGAATCAAGATCTAATTGAAGGTTATCGAGCACAATTAACAATCATTAAGATGCCTAAGAAAGGGGGAACTGGACTTTCTGATGCTATCGATCATTTAGTGGAACTTTGTCAACTAAAGGCTCAAAAACAGGATATAACAGAATTCACGCAACAATATTGTTATTAGGGAGGTAAGCAACAATGCAAAAAAAGCTTGAACAAGTCTTAATGCCAGTTGCAACAAAGTTGGGTAACAACGTTGTACTAATGTCTCTACGTGATGGTTTTCTGATTATCACACCTTTAATTATTGTCACTTCTATTTTCCTACTGATTGGTAACTTTCCGATTCCCGGATGGAATGAATTTTGGACCGGTGTATTGGGTCCACAGTGGTCCGAATGGTTTAGTTCCGTTTCTAATTCAGTATTTAGTTTTACAGGTTTATTAGCTTGTTTTGGGATTTCTTATGCTTATGGTAAGAACCGGGGTTTACAAGCTATTCATTCAAGTGCAGTTGCGATTATTTCGTTCCTGATTTTAACGCCAACTACTGTAACGTTGGGCAAGAAAACGGTTGGTGCAGTTCAGACGATGTATTTAGGACCAAACGGAATTTTCTTGGGTATCTTTATTGCAATCGTCAGTGTTGAAATTTATCGCTTCGCAATTAAGCGTAATTGGACGATCAAAATGCCTGATGGTGTACCACCGGCAGTGAGTCAGTCATTTGATGCATTAGTTCCTAGTGGATTGGTTGTTTTAATCTTCTTCTTGGTCCGCATTGGTTTTAGTATTACTAGCTTTGAGACGGCTTATAATTTCATCTACACGATGTTGCAAGCACCATTAAAAGGGGCAGGCAATTCCTTGCCATCTGTGTTGTTGTATAACTTTATTGCGATGTTACTATGGTGCTTTGGTATTAATGGTCCCACAATTACCAATAGTGTTTGGTCACCAATCTTCTTCGTTTTAACGCAAGATAACTTAACCGCATTTCAGAAGCACTTACCTTTGCCACATATCTATACGCAACAATTTATTGATATTTTTACGACTTACGGTGGTGGCGGTAGTACCTTATCATTATTAATCGTCATGTTGACGGTCTGTCGTTCAAAGCGGGTGCGCGAATTAGGGAAGCTTGCAGTTTTACCTGGTATTTTTGGTATTAATGAGCCAATTATTTTCGGTTTGCCAGTCGTTCTTAATCCAATCATTGCAATTCCGTTCATTATCGTTCCAGTATTAAATACGTTAATTTCTGGACTTGTTTTTCAAGCTGGTTGGGTGCCATACACGAACGGGGTGATGTTGCCGTGGACTACGCCACCAATTATTTCCGGTTGGTTATCGACGGGTAGTTGGACCGGTTCCGTCTTACAAATATTCGAGCTGATTTTAGGTGTATTGATTTACTATCCATTCATCAAAATGTTGGATCGTCAATATTTATCAGAAGAACAAGCCGCGGCCAATAAGAATGATGTTGAGATCGATTTTGATGAAATTTAGTCCTGATAGAAAGAAGTTCTCACGATGAAAGAGACTCGCACAGATTTTGCATCATTGTTCAGTCAATATGAAGAATCATTTTTAAGCGATTTGCGGCAGATCTTACGAGTGCCAAGTGTTAATGGGCCCAAAACTTTCGGTGCGCCATTTGGTATTGGGCCGAAGCGTATTTTGGAAAAGGTACTCGATATTGCCCGGCAAATGGATTTTCGAACTGGTCAAATTGACAATTGTGTTGGTTGGGCTGAGTATGGACCAACCGAAGCTGAGTGTCCTGAATATTTTGCAATTCTCGGGCACTTAGATGTTGTCGATGTTGAGGATGACTGGCAGTACGATCCATTTGATTTAACACGCGTCGATAATTTTATGTATGGTCGCGGTGTGTTGGATAACAAAGGACCGATAATGGCGAATTTGTTTGCGCTCTATTTAATCAAGCAACAAGACATTAAGTTGCGGCAACGGGTGCGAATTATTTTTGGAACCGATGAAGAATCAGGTAGTCGTGACATCCCTCATTATCTTAAAAAAGAACGGGCACCATATGCGGGTTACACACCAGACTGCAAATTTCCGGTGGTTTATGGCGAACGCGGTTTGTTGGATGTGCGGGTGAGTATGCCGATTACCGACGATTCTGCGACGCAAGTTAAATCATTGAGTGGTCATTTTGATCGCAGCTACTTGCCTGACAACGCCCAATTAATCTTTGCTGACGGTACAGTGAAGCATTATCATGGCAAAAAAGCACCAAGTAACGCACCAGAAATGGCTGAGAGTGTTCTGCCGCTCATTGTGACTGATTTAAAGCAATTGTCAGGTCAGATTGGCGAGTTTGGCCAATGGTTAGCAATTAACCTTGGTTCAGAAACAACGGGTCAAAGTTTAGGGATTGATTTTAAAGACGAGGCGTCTGGTGCACTTCAATTGGCTTTCTATGATTTAACAATTTCTAAGCAGGAAGTAGCTTGTCAACTAACTTGTCGCTACCCAATTACTGTTACCGAAGAGCAACTGTTACAACGGCTACAACAAAAATTGTTGTCAACAATGACCTTGACTGTTAATCGTTCTTATCCATCACAAGTGACAGATAAAGATACACCGTTGATCAAACGCTTGAGTGCAATTTATCAAGCCGATACTGGACTTGACGGTACGCCCGTTACGACCACTGGTGTCACTTATGCACGTGCGATGCCAAATATTTTTGCCTTTGGTCCCTCTTTTCCAGGACAAAAGGGGATTGCGCACAAAGGTGATGAATGGTTGCAATTTAGTGATTGGCGAATGATGATGCAGATTTATTACGACACATTGTTGTCCTTAAATGATTAGTTCTTTCTTGACATTAAGTTCGGACTGCCTTAGATTGGATGCAGAGAATAAAATATGATTTGTTAGGTGAGGCTCCTATACAAACACAGGCTACTGCCCAAAAACGTCGAGAGACACCAATGGGTAGAACAGGGATTGTCGAATACAAGGCTTTCCATAAAGTAGCTGTTATGTTGTCCGAGTGTCCATAATTACGACGATTGAGCAATACGTTGTATAATTTCGGACTCCGAATTACGGCATAACTACGTTGTACAGTGCTAAAGCCCAACGACTAGATCAATTGAGCTTATTTGTTAAGCTCTTTTAACCTTTCGCTGAGTTTTAGCGAAAGGTCTTTTTTTGTCAGAGTGCGGAGAAGCAACGAGTTGCTGGTATTAATTTAAGTGGAAAGATTGGTGCGTGTCAACGCAACAAGATTTTCATTTAAATTACGTACCAGCAGTTGCTTCGCAGCACGTTTCAAAATCAGAGCGCGGAAAGGCAACGGGTTGGCGGTATGAATTTAAACGGGAAGATCGCTGCGTGTCAACGCAAGGAGATTCACGTTTAAATTCACTTTCGCCAGTTGCTTTGAGCACGTTTCAAATTCAGAGTGCAAAAGGCAACGGGTTGATGGTCTAAATTTAAATGGAAAGATTGATGCATGCAAATGCAGCAAGATTTTCACTTAAATTTTGCACCATCAGTTGCTTTGAGCACGTTTCAACTAGCTGCTGATGGGAAAGATTTAACGTGTGATTTGCGGTGGTGTTCAGTGTCGACCTAATGAACAAAAGAAAGGGTGTGATTTCATTGGTAAAATTGTGTCATTAAAGTTGTTAACAGGATTGGTTTTTATTCAGCAGGTAAGGGAGATGGATGTTGATGGATGATGGTCACAGTTTTCAGTTGATTGTTGAAGCATTGGGTGTTGTGACGATCATTTGTCGACAACCCTTTGTTTCCACGATTCGTGAGATTGGTTAAACGAAGAGGAGGAAACACAATGAAGAAAAAGATTGATTACGATTCATTCGCTCGGGCAACAAGTGAGCAAATTGAGCAGAAATTTGACACACCTAAAAGTGGGCTAACAGACACACAAGTTAAAGCATCTCGTCAAAAAAATGGTCGGAATAAGTTAACCTATCAGCAAAAAACGCCATTGTTGGTTGAAGCAATTGAGGCGTATATCACGCCATTTACACTCGTATTGATTGCTTTAGCGGTTATTTCATTTTTTACCGATTACGTTCATGCTGCACCAGCAGATAAAAGTTTGCTTGGTGTAGGAATTATTATCATCATGGTATTTATTAGCGGCACAATGTCGCTGATTCAATCGGTGCGTTCTAGTCAAGCGGCGACGCAAATGGAATCGTTGGTTCAAGTCAAGATTACGGTGAAGCGTGATGGTCAAAATTGCGAAGTGGACATGGACGATTTAGTTTGTGGTGATCGCGTTCAACTTTCTGCCGGCGACATGATTTCTGCAGATATGCGTTTATTAGCTAGCAAAGATTTAACCATTTCTCAAGCAGCGTTAACCGGTGAGAGTTACCCGGTTGAGAAAAAAGCCGATACTGAAGTTGCCGAAGCGGCAACTGAAACGAGCTATCCTAATTTGGTTTTTATGGGGAGCAATGTCGTTAGTGGCACTGGTGAAGCAATTGTGATTGCGACGGGCGACCACACAGTTTATGGCGCGGTCGTCAAAGATCTCGGTGAAAAACCGGTGGCGACTAATTTTGATATTGGCATCAAAAAAACATCGTTATTGTTAATTCGATTCATGGCCTTAATGGCGCCGGCAGTGATCATTATTAACGGTTTCACTAAAGGCAACTGGGCGCAAGCGCTGATGTTTGGTTTATCAGTAGCCGTGGGATTAACGCCGCAAATGTTGCCGATGATTGTGACCACTAATTTAGTTCGTGGTGCTAAAAAAATGGCCGCTAAAGGCACAATTATTAAACATCTTAGTGCAATTCAAAACTTTGGTGCCATTGATGTTCTTTGCACGGACAAAACTGGTACTTTGACGGAAGATCAAATTGTTTTGGATTCCTATCTCAGTTGTACCGGTCATAAAGATGCTGATATTTTACAAGCAGCCTATTTAAATAGTTCTTTTCAAACTGGCTTGAAAAATTTAATGGACGGTGCAATTATTCAAGCTGCAGAGCAGGCAAAGTTGTCGACGACGAACTTTGTTAAGGTTGATGAAATTCCTTTTGACTTTCAACGGCGGCGGATGAGTGTGGTGGTTGGCACTCGGAGTGGTCAAGTTCAGTTAATTACGAAAGGCGCCATTGAAGAGATGCTTGAAGTTGCCACGAAAATTAAGCTTAATGGCCAAGTTCAGGTGTTAGACATTGATGCGCGCCAACAAGTTTTACAACGGGTTGCGGCACTTAATCGTCAAGGCTTGCGAGTGATTGGCCTGGCGCAAAAAACGGTCGTTGCAACCAAAACCGATTTTAACGTGACAGATGAAAACGAGATGACCTTAATTGGTTACTTAGCTTTCTTAGACCCACCTAAGGAAAGTGCCAAGACAGCGATTAAGGAATTAAAAAAACTTGAGGTTAATGTTAAAGTACTGACTGGTGATAATGCACTCGTTACTAGAGCAATGACCAAAAAGGTGGGTTTAGGTAACGCCGCATTAATTACTGGTGAACAATTAAATTCGCTTGATCAAACGCAAATGGCGGCGGCTGTTGAACGTAATCAAATTTTCGTGAAGCTAAATCCGCAACAGAAAAAAGAAATTATGGGTTTATTGAAACAAAATGGTCACACTGTTGGTTTCATGGGCGATGGTATTAATGACGCGCCAGCGATGAAGACGGCAGATGTGGGAATTTCTGTTGATACAGCAGTTGATGTGGCGAAAGATTCAGCTGATGTTATTTTAACTGACAAGGATTTAGGTGTTTTAGAATCTGGATTACTAGTTGGTCGCGAAACTTTTGGCAACACGATGAAATATATTAAGGCCACAACTAGTTCTAATTTTGGTAATATGTTCTCTGTTTTAGCTGCCAGCCTTTTTCTGCCATTTCTACCGATGTTGCCGATTCAATTGTTGTTATTGAATTTAATCTACGATTTATCTTGTTTATCAATTCCTTGGGATAAAATGGATCCGGAGTTCCTGCAACATCCGAAGCAATGGACGGCGGATAGCATTGGTAAATTTATGTTTTGGTTTGGACCGACGAGTTCAATTTTTGATATTACCACTTATGCTTTAATGTATTTTATGATCTGTCCAATGGTTATTGGCGGATCGTACACATCGTTAACGCCAAAACAGCAATTAGCGTTTGCCGCGTTATTCCATGCGGGTTGGTTCGTCGAGTCGATGTGGACGCAGACGTTAGTCTTACATTCATTGCGGACACCTAAAGTACCATTTTTGCAAAGCACCGCTGCTAAACCCATGTTAATTGCTTCTGCTGTGGAAATTATTTTTGGTTCCATACTGCCTTTCACATTCTTAGGTCGAGATATTGGTTTAAGTGCGCTGCCAGGTATTTATTGGCCGTGGTTACTGCTAACAGTGATTGCATATTTGATCTTAGTTACAATCGCCAAGCAATTGTATGTTCGTAAGTTTAAAGAATTGTTGTAAAAAAGTTATTGAAGTCAGACTTTAGACCGGCGAATCGAAACAACACAATTGTATAATGAAGATAATGAAATGGTAATTGAAAACGGTACTAAAAAATTTAGGCTACCTGTTGATTTTATCAGATAATCGGTTTATAATGACACTTTGTCACATGACATAGTGTCATTTATTTTGCTTTCATTTTGAAATTAAATTTTTAACGAAGGAGGATTATCATGCCAAGTAAAACTTTTTTAGGTTTGCCTGCAGAGAAACAAGTTAAGATTATCGCAGCGGCACGAGAAGCTTTTTCACAGGCGCCATATTCTGAAGTTACAATTACAGATATTATTAAGCTTGCAGAGATTCCCCGCGGCAGTTTTTATCAATACTTTAAAGATAAAGAAGATATTTATTTTTACTTATTAGAAACTTTCCGTCAAGATTTCAAAGATATTTTATCCAATAACTTGCAAGAGCAGCAGGGCGATTTATTTGCTGCTTTTAGCATCACCTTTCATGAAATGTTGAAGTTTTTATCGACAACGATTGATCGACGTTTATTGCAAAATATTTTTATGGAAATGGACTATCGCGGTTATCAGCATTTATTGAAGCGTGAATTTCATCATCCTCATCATCAAGGTCACGAACCGGGTCACCTATCAGAATGGCAACAATCAATCAAAGATCAAACAGATTTTTCGAAATTGCGGGTTTCCCAAGATGAATTCGATTTGATGTTGCACATGTTATTAGGATTCATGGGACAATCAGTTGCCCGTTACTTTATGGCACAACGCGATCCAGAACGAAAGATGACACCAGAACTTTATGAACATAAGTTTGATTTATTACTTGATTGGTTTGAACATGGTGTTTTAAAAGAAAATGCGGGGAGGGAACTGAATGCTTAAACTTGCCAAAAAACGCGTCTCAAGCTGGGCGGTCTTGTTTGCTGTTTTATTCATGATCGGTCAAGTCGTCACGAGTTTATATTTACCAAATTTAACTTCAGATCTAGTTAACTATGGTGTTGCTAAAGGCGACACGAATTATATTTGGAGTGCCGGAATGAAAATGCTGGTTGTTTCGGTTTTGTCAGTTATTTTTTCATTTGGCAATGTGTTACTTGCCGCGCAAACGTCACAGGGTTTAGGTAAGAAATTACGTCAAGATATTTATCGTAAAGTTCTGAATATGTCGAACGATGAATTCGATCAAGTTGGAACTTCTTCGTTAATTACTAGAACGACTAATGATGTGGTCCAAATCCAAAACGTGGCGATGATGACATTACGTATGATGATTATGGCGCCGATCATGTTAGTTGGTGCCAGTTTCATGGCCTATCAAAAAGATGCGCAATTAACTAGTATCTTTGTCGTCGTTATTCCCATTATGATTGTTTTTGTCGGTGTGGTGATGTTCTTCGCTGTCCCATTATTCAAAGCGATGCAGACTAAAACGGACCGTTTGAACTTGGTTTTCCGTGAGGGATTAACTGGCGTGCGCGTTATTCGGGCATTTGTTCGTGATAAATTTGAACAGAAACGCTTCGATGATGCTAACGTTGACTACACTAAGAATGCGCGCAAGGTTTACTCAATTATGGCGGTAATGTTTCCGTTAATGACATTAATTATGAGTGGCACAAACATTGCCATTATCTGGAATGGTGGTCATTTAATTGCCAACCAAGCGATGGCTGTTGGTAATATGTTAGCCTTCATGACTTACGCTATGCAGATCTTAATGAGTTTCATGATGCTCTCGATGGTTTTCGTTTTCATTCCGCGTGGACAAGCTTCTGCTGATCGGATTAACAAGGTGCTTGATCTGCAATCTGATATTAAAGATAGCAATCAACCCAAGGACTTTTCTAAAAGTACACCAGCTAGTCTTGACTTTGATCAGGTTGACTTCCGTTATCATGGTGCCGAAGATCCAGCCTTAACCGGTGTTGATGCCCATATTAAAGCCGGGCAGATTTTGGCAATTATTGGTGGGACTGGTTCGGGTAAATCAACCTTAATTAACTTGATTCCGCGTTTTTACGATGTCGAATCAGGTGCGGTCAGAGTTAACGGCCTAGATGTTAAAGACGTTGACCAACATGCACTACAAGATCAAATTTCATTAGTACCGCAAAAGGCCGTCCTCTTCAAAGGAACCTTACGTGAGAACTTACTTTATGGGAATGCTAACGCAACGGATGATGACTTGTGGCACGCACTAGAAATTGCCCAATCAGCTGATTTTGTTAAAGAATCTGATGGCCTTGATACGTTTGTTGAACAAGGTGGTAACAACTTTTCCGGTGGTCAAAAGCAACGTTTAGCAATTGCACGAGCTTTAGTTAAACAGGCTGCTATTTATGTCTTCGATGATTCTTTCTCAGCTTTAGATTTCAAGACTGATGCGAATTTGCGTAAGGCATTACGTGAAGATGAAATGATCCAAAAGGCAGTCGTTGTGATTGTTGGACAACGGGTTTCAACCGTTGCTGATGCAGATCAGATTATTGTCTTAGATGACGGTAAGATGGTCGGCTTAGGCACACATACTGAGTTAAAAGCGAATAACGAAACTTATCGTGAAATTGTTGAATCACAAATTAAGGAAGGGGATGAACCGAATGAGTGAGCAATCAGAAAGAACTAATCGTCCAACTCGTCCAGCAGGCGGTCACGGTCCTGGCGGTCCAGGCATGGCCATGCCTGGTGATAAGCCTAAGAACTTCTGGGGTACAACGCGCCGTTTATTCGGTTACATGTCCAAATATAGTGTGGCTTTAGTCATTGTCATGATTTTTGCCATTGCGTCACAAGTTCTACAAGTTCAAACGCCTAAGATTTTAGGTAAAGCAACAACGGAAATCTTTAAGGGCGTGATGCGTG
This sequence comes from Lapidilactobacillus bayanensis, assembly GCF_003946695.1. Classification (GTDB taxonomy): domain Bacteria; phylum Bacillota; class Bacilli; order Lactobacillales; family Lactobacillaceae; genus Lapidilactobacillus; species Lapidilactobacillus bayanensis. The sequence goes on from NZ_RHOX01000005.1 coordinate 108,197, forward strand.
GTGAGGCTAACCAAAAGGCCGGCATCGCCATGAATCAATATCCAGTCAACTTTGATAAGATCCAAGAAATTGTCATCACAGTTATCTTTATGTATTTAGCGTCAGCATTATTGAACTTCGTCATGCAGTTCGTCATGACGCGAGTTTCACAGGATACCGTTTATCGTCTGCGTAAACAAATGAAAGAAAAAATGCAGACTTTACCAATCAATTACTACGATACACATTCAAATGGTGATATCATGTCACGGGCAATCAACGATATGGATAATATCGCGGGTACCTTGCAACAAAGTTTGACGCAGATGATCACCAGTACTGTGATGTTTATCGGAACTTTATGGATGATGTTAACGATTAGTTGGCAATTAACTTTGTTGGCAATCGCTACGATTCCGTTGAGTTTGATCGTTGTCGGTGTGGTTGCACCACGTTCGCAGAAATACTTTGCTGCACAACAGAAGAGCTTAGGATTACTCAATGATCAAGTAGAAGAGAACTATGCCGGCCACATTGTTAATCGTAGTTTCAATCATGAAGCAACGGCCATTAATGTTTTCGAAAAAGAGAACGAAAAGCTTTATGCCTCTGCATGGAAAGCACAAATGATTTCTGGCTTGATCATGCCATTAATGACGTTTGTTAACAACTTAGGTTATGTCTTTGTTGCTGTGCTTGGGGGTGTTAAAGTTGCCAACGGTAATATGACGTTAGGTGATGTTCAGGCTTTCTTACAATACACGCAGCAGTTCTCACAACCGATTTCACAGCTTGCTAACCTGGCCAACACGATTCAGGCAACGGTTGCTTCTGCAGAACGTATTTTTGAAGTTTTTGACGAGTCAGATATGGTTAATCCTCATGTTGATGTGGTGGATGATCGAAATACTGCCGATATCTTAACGATGGATCACGTTCAATTCGGTTATCAAGGTAAAGATTTATTGTTGACTGATTACAACTTGAATGTTAAACCTGGCGAGATGGTGGCGATTGTTGGGCCAACTGGCGCTGGTAAAACGACGATTATTAACTTGTTGGAACGTTTCTACGACGTTAGTGACGGTTCAATTCGTTTGAAAGGCACGGATACCCGCAACATGACGCGTGATGATTTACGACGCCACTTTGCTATGGTTTTGCAGGATACTTGGTTATTCACAGGAACAATTTACGACAACTTGAAGTATGGTCGTGAAGATGCAACGCGTGAGGAAGTTATCGCCGCTGCCAAAGCTGCTCATGTTGATGAATTTGTTCGGCAGTTACCTGATGGTTATAACACGATTCTGAATGAAGAGGCGTCTAACATCTCGCAAGGTCAACGCCAATTATTGACAATTGCTCGGGCCTTTGTTGCTGATCCCGAAATTCTGATCCTTGATGAAGCCACTTCATCAGTTGATACACGGACAGAAATGCATATTCAACATGCGATGAGTCGTTTATTGAAAGGGCGGACAAGCTTCGTCGTTGCCCATCGTCTTTCAACAATTCGCGATGCTGATAACATCCTAGTGATGAATCACGGTTCAATTGTTGAGACCGGAACACATGACCAGTTAATGGCTCAGAATGGTTTTTACGCTGACTTGTATAACTCGCAGTTCTCAGGCAACGTTGCAATTTAGACTGGAGGAAAATAAAATGAAAATTAAAAAATTAATCGCCAGTCTAGCCTTAGTTGTGGGTAGTGCAGCTGTTTTAGCTGGATGTTAAAGTAGTTCGGTTAAATTGAACCCGACTAAATCTGCCTATTCAACCAACGGACTGGTTGCAGTTGTGAAAGGTACTGTTAGTAAAAATGCTCAAGTCACTTATCAAATTGGTGACGGTGCGGTTCAAAAGGGTGCTAATAATGATGGTACCTTTGTTATTCAAGTTCCCGGTCAATTAAAGAAGACGACAGTCACTGTTAAGGCTAAGAAGTCCGGCAAGACAACGACTAAGAAAGTTAGTGTTAAGAAGACGAAAGTTTTGGCGAGCTATCCAGAATTCGCCATGAAATATAATCTGATTAACCAACAAATGAAAGTTGTGGCAGATCCGTTGCCAACGACGCAAAAAAACGGGTTGGTTGATTTATACAAGAAAGATGGCATTCGTATTCGCGCTAATGTTCAAAACCAACAAGTCGTCGGCATCGCTTATGTTTTTCCGGTTAAGTATATGAAGAACAAAGCGAAGATGAAGGACTTTGCAATGCGGTTGATTGTACTTTCTAGTGCTGTTGGCGCTGATGGTAAGCAAGTCTTGAAGGATTATCAGAAACTCGCTAAGGATGCTCAGAACGGCCAAACAACCGTTGATAACATTCACAACAAAGGTGTTACCTTTGAAACGAATTTCTCTGATAAAGGGTTGTATATGTATTTGGTTAAGAAGTAATTCATCTTAATAAGTAAACTAAAGAGTTGACGTAGATTAAATTCGCGTCAACTCTTTTTTTGTACTTAGGTCCTAGAACTGTTATGTTGCTGTTCTTCGTGTCTCCAGAAAATACGCTGCTGACCGTGATTTCCCTCCACTACTGACAAAAGTGTGTTAGTGCGTCTTAACTGTAAAATTGTATTTTTGAAAAGATTTACGTTGGTTCAATCACTCGTCCGTCAACGTCTACACAAAAGTTGTGTATGGAACGTGCAAGTGTCGTGGTGGAAAATAAATACTAGTCGCTGGAACGTAGTGGGCGTCGATTTGAGCCGAAACGTGCTACAAGCAACTGATGGCAAGTAATTTAATTGAAAATA
>NZ_RHOX01000050.1 GCF_003946695.1 Lapidilactobacillus bayanensis
TTTTTCGTCTTGGTGTCTTTTTTTGACCATTATTTGATCAATCAACATGGGTGGCTAACTTGATTATAAAATTCGCGATTAAAAATTAAGTACACAGATTATTTAAAATTCGTCAATAACAGTAATGGTTGCTTTGAGATACTTTTCAGCGATTACCTTCTTGTATGGTAATGAATATCTTGAAAGAAAGATTTCATCACCTTCACCGTTGCCCGTCCCTAATTTTTTAAAGAGATCATCTAAATAAACTCTTTCTTTATCGGCACTTTGGGATTCATCAAGATTTATCCCAATTCCTGCGAAGCCGTAATTTCCAACATTGGTCACTAAGTATTTTGTCATAGCGATAAACATTCCTTTCCATCATGTAAAAGTTGTTACTTATTTTTCAGCACATTAATTTTTAGCACTTCACTAATCCGCTCATCATTTGCACACCTTCTTTGTCGGCAACGCTGGCACCATTACTCAAAATATTAGAAAAAAGACAATTCAGTTTTTTTGATAACGACTTAAACAACTGAGCACCGAGTAAAATATCAAGATTATCATCATTACTAAGTGACGTTGGTAGCAAACTCAAGATTGTCAGCACAAAATCATCTCCAATATTGTTTTGCTTTACACAAGTAATAATATCATCTAAGATTGGTTTGGAAGCGTTATGTATGATATTTTGACATGTTGGGAGAGAAAAGCCATGAAGGAAGCGGAAATACTTAAAAAAATTCGGATCAACAAACAAGTCAGTCAAGCGCATTTGACACAAGGAGTTTGTTCAAGAAGTACACTAGCAACTTTTGAATTAAAGGAAACTTCTTATCTTTCTTCAGAATATCTATTTAAATTTTTAGAGCGTTTAAATATATCATTAGATGAGTTTTCCTACTATGTAAAGGTCGATAATGAGAAACAAACATGCCTCAATAACATTAAATATTATCGCGGTCTGAAATCAAAAGGGCTGAATGAATTAAAGCAAATTTCAGAAGAATGTTATGTTAAGTTCGCTCAAACTAATGATATTTTTTGGCTCATCTATGCATTCAAGTCAAGTGAAATGTTTCGTCAGCAAAGTGATTCCCCGTTTGTTTATCAACAATTTAAGCAGAGTAAACAACATGATTTAGAGACTTTGGAGAATTACCTGATGGAAGTTCAGAATTGGAATAGTTTTGAGTTTCGAATTTTTGGAAATATCGTTCAGTATTTGAATTCAACCTATATTCAAAGAATACTTGAATTATTACCGACTAAACTAGATTTAACTTACCCGCCTAATCATGAAATACTCATCAAAACAATTCTCAACATGGAAATTCATTTTGTCGAAATCAATGAACCTGAGCTTATGCAGAGAGTTATCGATCAAACTGCCGGCTACTTTACATACGAAAACTTACATTACAAGATTCTCAGTGTTTTTCTGACTGATTTGCTAAAAGAGCTCAATACCAATAAATATCCATGTTCAGGATATAAATATTTGCAGATTTATAAGGAGATGGGCTTCGACGATTATTACGTAACACTGATGAATTTTAGAATCCGACAACTGGGAAAAAAGCAATGATAGTTTTTTAGTATCTTTAGCCCGGTCTGAGCTTGTGAACCGAGCGAATCGCTGCTATGCGAGTAGTTTATTGGTTATACCAAAAACTCCTTCCCAAGCATAGCATATTGGATGTTCAGGCCAATGCGTCTATGAAGAGAAGGAGAAAAGGAAAGGGCAAATAAATTAAATTGTGTGATACATGCCAAACGGTAATGTAAGCGCAATATCGTCCTTACCTCAGAGTATAGAAGAAAGACGAGCTATAAACAATACCAAAAAGATTTAGTATTAATTGTTAAATGACAATACGCAGATATTGGCAACTTCGAGTATTTTTACTTCCGACCAATATCGTAATCCTGATCTTTCATTGCGGAAACGTGACCTAATAAATAACCGTTACCGACTTGAGAGAAGAAATCATGATTAGCAGTCCCTGTTGACAAGCCATTCATGACAATTGGGTTAACATCATCGGCGGTGTCTGGGAAGAGCGGATTTTGACCGAGGTTCATTAAAGCTTTGTTGGCATTGTAGCGCAAGAAAACTTTAACGTCGTCAGTCCAGCCAACATCGTCGTATAAGGCTTCTGTATAGCGCTCCTCGTTGTCGTATAGATCATAGAGTAGATTATACATCCAGTCTTGAAAGCGGGCCTGTTCGTCCTTAGAAAGCTCTTTAAAGCCAACTTGGAATTTATAACCAATATAAGTGCCATGAACAGATTCATCACGAATGATTAATTTGATAATTTCGGCAACATTGGCTAATTTATTATTGCCCAAATAATACAATGGGGTGTAGAAACCTGAATAGAATAAGAAAGTTTCCAAGAAAACACTGGCAACTTTTTTCTCTAAAGGCTTACCGTTTTGGTAAATTTGGTTAACCTTTTCGGCTTTTTTCTGAAGGAACTCATTGTGATCAGTCCAGTCGAAAATTTCATCGATTTCTTCAGCCGAACAAAGTGTGCTGAAGATTGAGGAATAACTTTTGGCGTGAACGGACTCCATGAATTGAATGTTGTTGAAAACCGCTAATTCTTGGGGTGTGCGGATATCCTTGCGCAACTGATCAATGCCATCTTGCGATTGCAAGGTGTCCAATAAAGTTAGACCACCAAAAACATGGTCAACAACGGTTTTTTCAGTGGCGCTAAGTGTGCGCCAATCGTCAAGATCATTTGATAAGGGAATCCGTGTGTCCAGCCAGAATTGCTCGGTTAGTTTTTCCCAAGTAGCTTTGTCAATCGCATCTTCAACGGCGTTCCAATTGACAGCTTTGTAATAAGTTTCGACCATAATGAACTCCTTTTAGTCATTTTTGAATTGATGAAAATTAAAACTGTTTTGTTGTACTTCTTCGCGCTTGTGCAAAGTTGCCTATTGAATATGGAGGATACCGTGGCGGCGAAAGAATACTTAGCGCTGGAACGTAGTGGGCGTTGCTTGAAGCCAATTTTTCAAATTGTCTCCAAGACAAGCCTTATTGTAGGTGATAAATCACCAACAATAATGTCACTACTGAGCGGTATTCTTTCGCCGCCACTAAACTAATAAGATAGCAACTTTGCGCAGGCGCTGAATTGATGAGTGGTTGAATTACCCCCCAATTTTGAAAAGTACAAATTTAAAGTTAAATCACACCCTCACATCTCTTTTGTCAGTGCCGGAGGAAAATCGCGGTCAGCCGCGGTATTCTTGTTAGTGGTTTACCACTTACAAGAAAGTTTGTATTTGAGACAAATCGGTCTTTGATTTGGCTCAAATCAATACTCGCAGCATTCCACCAGCGTATTTTCCGTAGGCACGAAGAAGCACCAACCATCATTTTTAGATAACGCAACTTTCGCATTCGTTGCTGCCGACTTCTTGAGCGTCGTCGGTGAAGGTTCGGACGTAGTAGATTGACTTGATACCTTGATAATAGGCGTAATTCCGCAGAATACTTAAGTCACGCGTTGTTTGTTCAGGCTCGTTCTTCCAATCATATAAGCCGGCAGGAATAGTTGAGCGAATGAAGAAAGTTAGGCTCATCCCTTGGTCGATATGTTGTTGTGCAGCTGCGTAAATATCGACTACTTTGCGCATATCGGTGTCGTAAGCTGACTTGTAATAAGGCAAGGTATTGTTATCCAGTAAAGGTGCTGGGAAATAAAGTTTGCCGTTCTTTTTTTCTGTTCGCTCTTCAATTAAGCGTGTAATCGGGTGCAAGCTGGCACTCGTATCATTGATATAAGAAATCGAGCCAGTCGGTGCTACGGCTAAACGGTTTTGATTATAAAGACCAGTTGCCTGGATTTTTGCTTTTAATGCACGCCAATCTTCAGGACCGGGAATAAAGATATTTTTAAACAAGTCCGTAATTTTAGCAGAAGTCGGGGCAAAACTTTGTTGCAGATATTTATCAAAGTAACGACCATCGGCATAAGCAGATTTTTCAAAGTTATGGAAGGTTTCCTGTCGCTCGGTGGCAATCTTGTTGCTGGCCACCAAAGTCCAATAATTTAGCAGCATGAAATAGGTGCTAGTGAATTCCAATGACTCAGGTGAACCGTACTCAATTTGCTGCTTCGCCAAAAACGTATGCAATCCCATTGCACCTAAGCCAATCGAATGACTCAACTGGTTACCGTGAGCAATTGAAGGAACGACTTCAATATTGGAACTATCTGAAATAAAAGTCAGTGTGCGGGTCATCGCTTGAACAGACTGACCAAAATCAGGACTGGCCATTAAATTTAAAATATTAGTCGAGCCCAGATTACAACTAACATCAGTCCCCATTTGCACATATTCTTGCCGGTCATTGATTGCAGATGGTGTTTGGACTTGCTGAATTTCTGAACACAAGTTACTCATAATAATTTTGCCATCGATGGGATTATCACGGTTGACCGTGTCAATGTTCAAAATATAAGGATAACCAGATTCTTGTTGCAGTTTACTAATTTCGTTTTCTAAATCGCGCGCTTGAATTTGATATTTCCTGATTTTAGGGTTAGCGATTAAATTGTCATATTCTTTGGTGATATCTACATAAGAGAAGGGAACACCGTATTCGCGTTCAACGTCATAAGGACTGAATAAGCTCATCGGTTGATTATTACAGACGAGTTCATAATATTTATCAGGCACGATTACGCCTAAGGACAAGGTTTTAACACGAATCTTTTCATCAGCATTTTCTTTTTTAGCGGAGAGAAAACTGATGATGTCTGGATGAAAGACGTTTAAATAAACGGCACCGGCGCCTTGACGTTGTCCTAACTGATTACTGTAACTGAAACTATCTTCTAATAATTTCATAACTGGTAAAACGCCACTCGACGCACCTGTAATTCCTTTAATCGGCGCACCAGCCTCGCGTAAGTTTGATAAAGTAATGCCAACACCGCCGCCGATTCGGGAAAGTTGTAGCGCACTATTGATGCCGCGGCCAATACTGTTCATGTCATCGGTGATCTGGATCAAGAAACAAGATACGAATTCACCACGACGTTTGCGACCAGCATTGAGAAAACTTGGTGTGGCAGGTTGATAACGTTGATGAATCATCTCGTCTGCTAATTGAGTTGCCAACTTTTCGTCACCATCTGCAAAATATAAGGCATTGAAAAGTACACGTTCTTCGAAGTTCTCTAAGTAAAATTCGCCGTCATTAGTTTTCATGGCGTATTGATTGTAGAATTTATAAGCGGCCATGAAAGATTTAAAAGTGAAATGTTGATCCAGTAGTTCTTGATAAAGTTGTTTAATAAATTCAGGTTGATATTTCTGAATGAAATCACTTTCCAAGTAATCTTCCGCAATTAAATGTTGGATTTTTTCAGTGATTGACGCGAACTTTTTCGTATTTGGTTCAACATTTTCTTTTAGAAAAGCAGCCAATGCTTCGCGATCTTTGTTAAGGGGAATTTGGCCGTCGATCGGGCGGTTAAGTTCGTTGTTAAGCTTGAAATAAGTGACATCATTAATGTTTAGCTGTTTTAAGCCCAAGTTGCTGCACCACCTTTTTGAAGTTTTTGACGTCGGTTGGCGTGCCGTTGAATTCGAAGTCGAAAACAACGGGAACGCCTAAACCTTGAGCGATATCTTTAGCATTATGAATATAAAGTTCATTAAAGTTACGATTACCGCCACCGGCTACACCGATTAATTGTTGGTGATTGCTGGCGTAACCCAGAAAATCAATTACCGGTTCCAACATCTCGTCGTCATAGGTGGGGACGACTAAAACGTAAGGCTCACTCATTTCGTAATAGGGATTAGCGTCGGTAATTTCATAGGCTGGTAATTCAGTTTTATCAATGAAACGCTGAGTTTGTCCAGTAATTGAGTAAAAGGCGATCGCTGTCATTAGCCAACCAACTCTCTAAGAACTGCCGGTTGAAAACCGATGATTGGCTGTGCATCTTCGCGGAAAACAATGGGGACACTCTTAAAACCTTTTTCGCGGAGGTAGTTTGCCGATTCAGGATTCTCGTCAATATTAACTTCTTGATAGCCAATTTGGTGTTCGTTTAAATAGCGCTCGGTCATTTTGCATTGCATGCAACCGTTGCGGGTATAGATTACTACTTTGTGATTAGTCATGGTCATTAACTCCTTTTTAGTCGTAGATAATGGTTAATTTGCATCGAAGGCAATTAGCATGCCATGTGTTGATTATAGCGACAAATCATTTTTAACACAACATATAGCGACTGCTGCTAGATTAATGTTCTATATTTGGTATTGCCGAACTGGTGCGCTTTTTACGTAACTGAAGTTTTTTTAAATTTTTTGATTGACTAACGTGGTCGTCCGTGGTAATTAAAAACGAAACTTTGTTAAAAATAGATATAAAAAAAGACGAAGATTAATTTCTCCATCTTTTTAAAGACTGCTGTTATTGTGTGGTATCGTGGTTAGTTCGTAGTTCTCCGCGCTTGCGCAAAGGTTGCTAATAGAACGTGCGCGTTGCCGTGGCGTCGAAGAAATACTTGGCGCTGGAACGTAGTGGGCGTCGATTTGAGCCGATTGAAGGGCAAATCGTCTCAAATACGAGCCTTAATGTAGGCAATAAATTGCCAACATTAATGTCACTACTGAGCGGTATTTCTTCGCCGCCACTTAACAAACAAGATGGCAACCTTTGCGCAAGCGCTGAATTGACGAGTGGTTAAATACCTTCCAATTTTGAGAAGTACAAATTTGCGGTTATATCATATCGTATCAGCTTGTTTGTTAGTGCCGGAGAAAAATCGCGGTCAGCCGCGGCATTCTTGTTAGTGGTTTACCACTTACAAGAAAGTTTGGTGCGCTCGGCATGATTGTTATCTAGGCGGTGAAAGTCCGCTATGAGCCGTAGTAGTCGGAATCATAAGTCGA
>NZ_RHOX01000051.1 GCF_003946695.1 Lapidilactobacillus bayanensis
TCGACTTATGATTCCGACTACTACGGCTCATAGCGGACTTTCACCGCCTAGATAACAATCATGCCGAGCGCACCAAACTTTCTTGTAAATGGTAAACCATTAACAAGAATACCGCGGCTGACCGCGATTTCCCTCCGGCACTGACGAAAGCGCGTCAGTTCGACTAAATTTCTAGTTTTTACTTCTCAAAAGTTTAGGGGCAGTTTAACCACTCGTCAATTCAGCGCTTGCGCAAAGGTTGCCCTCTCGCTTGTTGAGTGAGGGAAAATAAATACCGCTCAGTGGTGATATTACTGTTAGTGGTTTACCACTTACAGTAAGACCTGTCTTAAAGACAATTTTGTAAAAATTGGCTTTAAGCAGTGTCCACCACGTTCCAGCGAAAGTATTTATTTTCCCTCACGGCACTCGCTCCACTCCATCCGCAACCTTTGCGCAAGCGCGGAGAAGTACAAAATAACAGTTTTAGATTTTAGCATGTTGACTTAGTGTGGCGACAAAAAGTATTATCTGTCTCAGCATTGCCAAATTTCTACTTAGCATCGTTACGGTCAAACAAGTGCTGATGTTTCAACTTTGGAACAACTAACTTATCAGCTTGACCAATGATATATCCTTGACATAACAACGAAAACGCTGTGCCCAAATTGATTGCATATAACTGCCGCGTTAGTAAATAAGTTATCGTAATGGCAATGATTGGTGGAATAAATGACGTAATTTGAGCTGCCCAAGCATTCCCGTGCAAGAGTTTGAAACGGACTAACTGCATCATTTCGTCAGTGGGATGTAGGGCAATATTTAATCGCTGATAAATCGAAATGGCGATGCCAATTAGCATGATTCCACCAAAATCCAAGAATACCCGCGCAACCAGTGGCAACGTCATCAAAGGCGTCTGCAAGAATAACTTACTAAACCAGCCAACTAAAATACTAAAGGGTACGGCGAATAAAATATTACCAATAAACGCGTGCCAACTAAAATAACCACGCAGAAAAACATTAACAACAATCGCAAAGGCTGCAATCAAAATCAAGATCGTATTTAATTGCAGGCCACTAGCATGAGAAATATTAACTGCTGATGCGGTCCACAATGCACTACCTAAATTTAGGGCAACTGTAATACCATTACCAAGACAGTTCAGGATTATCGAGACCGTAAAATAAATAATTTGTTGCCGCATAGTTAAACGTGTTGTCATTTCGAGCCACCGATTCTATATTTTTTTGTTTGCCAAAATTGGATCATCGTCGAAACTCAACCAAACTTGACTATCAACTTGCCATCATTGGCACTTCCCCAATCTTACCACAATGGTAACGGTTTTCTAGAAAAACAATCGATCACTAGTGTCAATCGAAGAACCGAAAAAAGCGAACGTTCCTTGAATTAAGTGGTTCAACAGTGCTATGCTAATACACGTTTGACTGATTTCTAATCTAATTTGATACCCAGCCTCGCAATAGTTGGTCTAGGACTAGACTAGTTAATTTGCCAATTAAAATTAGTTCATGCGGTTAAAGGACCACCAAGAAGTCGTTCAACCACGCAACTAAAATATGAAAGGCGATCATCTTGCGAAAAACATTTCTCTTAATTCTACTTTCCACCTTCCTCTTCAGTTCCATGGAAATCATGCTCAAATTAGCGGGCAGTGATTTCAATCCGATTCAATTAAACTTCCTTCGTTTCTTAATTGGTGGTGTTTTCCTACTGCCACTGGCATTGCGTTCCCTTGCGCAGAAGCATTTGAAAATTAACAGACAAGCGATTAAAAGTTTTGCTTTGACCGGCCTACTCTGTGTCTTAGTGAGTATGACATTATTTCAATTAGCGGTTATGTATGGTAAGGCTTCAATTGCCGCCGTTGTCTTCAGTTCAAATCCTGTCTTCGCATTATTATTTTCCTATCTCATTTTACATGAAACGTTGTCGCGCCCTAATTTGATTTCAGTTGTGATTTCTGTGATTGGTTTAGTTGTTATTATGAATCCCTTCCACTTAACCAATCCTTTGGGTATGATATTAGCACTACTCTCTGCAATCACCTTTGGCTTTTATAGTATTATTTCTCGTAAAGTTTCTCAGACTGAGCATTTCGATGGCGTCACAATTACGAGCTTTACTTTTATCTTCGGTGCCCTAGAGTTAGCGGCGTTGATGGGCTTAAGTCATTTGTCAATTGTTGCTAATCTCATGAATCAGAATGCCATCACGAAGAACTTCGCGATGATTCCTTACTTTACTGGTATTAACTTAAGCACGATTGCCATGATTTTATATCTAGGTATCGGCGTTACTGGCATTGGCTTTGCAACTTACTTCATTGCCATGGAACGTTCCGATGTGGCGACGGCTTCACTAGTCTTCTTTATTAAACCGGTCCTCGCGCCAATCATGGCCTTATTGATCCTTCATGAAGCAATCTTGCCTAACACTTGGATGGGCATTGCGATCATCGTCGTTGGTTCTGTGATTAGCTTTGTCGGTCAACGTGCAGCAACTGTTGAAAATTCAATGAACCACGAAGATTTCTTAGCGACTATTGCTGACGAAGGTGCTCTGGCAGATGCTAAACTTGCCGCTGAAGTCGCTGATGTTAAAACAGAATTACATGATCAAAAAATTAATGTTACCACTAAAGCAAAAACACACGCTAAAGCAACTGATTAAAAAAGCGTACTGAAAACTAGACTGAACTCAATGATTAATCTTGCTGCGCAGTTTGACCGCTTGATGATTGCACAAAACAGCATGATTAAAACATTGACACTTTTGCTTTCGTCTGACAGCAAAATACTAAAATGGAGCAGGGAAAAATCCCCGCTCCATTTTTATTTGTCTCAATTCATGATCAAAATCTGAATGTTGATACTTTAATTATTTAATGACTTCAAGCAATTGTAGTAGTTCAGCAATTTGATAAGTTGGTTGCACCGCTGTAAACGGCAACTGACGCGGATTATACCAAACTGTATCGATCCCGGCATTAATGCCACCTTGAATGTCAGACGTTAACGAATCACCAATGATTAACGCCTGCCGACGATCAAAATCAGCAATGCCCTGCTCAACAGCCTCAAAGAAACGAATATCAGGCTTTTGATGACCAACAGTTTCCGAAACAAAAACTTGTTGGAAATATCGTGCAAAGCCACTATCATGTAGACGCATGTTTTGTGTCTTGGCAACACCATTCGAAACAATATATAATTTCAGGTCGCTCTGTTTACTTAATCGTGCCAATAATTCTTGAGCCTGTGGTACTTGTTGATGACCGTGATTTAAGCCTTCACGATAAACGGCCTCGGCTTGTGCACTTATTTCTGGTGTTGCTAAATGAAATTCAGTAAACAACTCAGGAAACCGTCGTTTAAAAATCGTCTGACGATCAATCTCCTGCCGCTCAAATTGACGCCATAAATTCTGATTGATTACTTCATAACGTTTTTTTATTTCGTCTGTTAGTGCGATGCCAAAATGATCGAACATCAGGGCCAATGAGGCGTCTTCTGATGCGCCAAAGTCTAATAAAGTATCGTCAATATCGAATAATAAAGTTTGATAAGCCATAATAACTCCTATGTTTGCAATTTAATAATAAAACTTATTTCAGCCTACTATTTTATTTCATTGCTGGCAAGCGTTTTAGAAGCATGCTTTTCTTCCAAATGACTCATCCAATACCCCAACGCAATTCCCGCAATGCAAAGTAAAATTGAAGCAATCAAGCTCAACGGCGTAATTTTGGTGCCGAACGGAATAATCATAATCGTTGAAGCAAAAACAACACCTAAAATAAAATGAAACATTCCCGCATAAGCACGACGGAAAATATAGTCGGCTACTTTTGACAAAAGTAAAACAGACACCACGCCACCAATTGCCAAAGGAATTAAAATTGCCAAGTCGAATGTCTTAATACCGTCAGCCATGTCTTTATACATGCCCATATAAATTAAAAAGTTCGATGGACTCAAGCCGGGAATAATCATTCCCAACCCAATTAAAAAGCCCGCCAAAATCCAGGTGCCAAAGTTTTGGCTAACGCCATTACCAAATAGTTGCTCACCAAAGATTAGAAAGACCAAGCTGATCACAAACGTCACCGCCAAAATCACGAGATGCCTGTGATTCCGTCCTTCTTTACCCGCTTGTTGCCAAAGTGATGGCACTGTGCCAACAATCGCACCAATGAAGAACCACAAAATCTGAGCTTCATATTTACCCAACGCAAAACTAACCACGAAGGAAAAAATGAACACACCAGCTAAACCGCCTAGTCCTAATGGAATTAAGTAAAGCAGGTTCTTCTTAAAATTCTTCGTCATGTGTGCCAAGAATGAAATAATGCGCTCATAAACGCCAAAAACGGCCGCTAATGCCCCGCCGCTGACACCCGGCAAAATAAATCCAGAACCAATAAAAATTCCTTTTACAAAACGCAATAACCAATCTATCATCGAAGCCCTCTTTAATTTTCTAACATTATTTTTTGAATTATTGATGAGTCCGCACTTCAGAACCACCTTAATTAACAATGGTGCAATAAATTAAGCGTGCCGCTAAACTCATATTTAAATAACTTGTGCACCTAGCGTATTCTTGAAATGTCGCAAGGCCCACTCATGTCCTTGAGCATCAAAACTAGCAACGCCATCTTCATGAATGACAATATCGTAGCCAAGATTATAGGCATCAACGGCTGTATGCAATACGCAAATATCTGTGCAAACACCAACTAAGTGCAATTCAGTAATGCGCCGTTCACGCAAGCGGACATCTAAATCCGTTCCACAAAAGGCAGAATAATGGCGTTTGTCCACCCAATAAATTTGCTCAACATGTTCTCGATAATAATTATTTAGCGCACCATATAATTCTCGCCCTGGTGTGTTGACTAGATTATGAGGTGGAAATAGTTTGTTCTCAGGATGAAAATTATCATGCAAATCGTGACGATCGACTGCCATCACGACAAAATCCTGATTTTGAACGAATTCAGCTGTTATCTTAACAATTGCTTCTTCAATTGCTTGTCCAGGCTGCCCCGTTGTTAAGGCACCATCTGAAGCCACAAAATCGTTCGTATAATCAATGACGACTAACCCACGCATTTTAAGTCTCCTTAATTAAGATTTAATCCTGTCGTAATCATTATCACAAAATTAGCGCTAAAAGACAAAAGAAAGCCTACTCGCAACAAAAAGTTACCAGAAACTTAAAAGGAAGTCGTGTGAGTCAGGTTACAGTCATCGACGACACGAACACTTTGTTGGGCCAAATTTTTAGCCTTGGCCAACGCTGTGGTTAAGTTGCGCACATATTAGGACTTCGTTTACACGGCAGCAGCATTAAGCGTTTGACCGCAGTTTCTCTGCAAGAAAAAATTGGCCAAGAAAAAAATAATCTGTGTTACAATGAAACATAGTTTTGATATTGGAGGAGAAATGATGTTTAAAAATATTGTCTTCGACATTGATGGCACTTTAATTGATACTGAAAAAGCTTATATGAATTCCCTACTTGAGGTACTTAACGATCAACACCACCTTGACTTTACTTACGACCAAGTTGTCACAATCTTTGGCATTCCTGCTAAAGAAGGCTTGGAAAGTTTAGGAATTGCTGACAAAGATATTCCCGACATTATGAAAGCTTGGTACGCTGCCTTCGCCGATTTCGCAGACTTGGCTGGCATTTTCGACGGAATCATTAACACCTTGAAGACCCTACAAACTTTTGATGTTGACTTAGGTATTGTCACTTCTAAAACGCTCGCAGAATTCAAATCCGTTTTTGATCCTCTAGGCTTAACTCCGGTCTTCAATAATGTGGTAACGGCATCCGACACGAAGCAACACAAACCAGGTCCAGAGCCACTATTAAAAATGATTGAAATCTCCGACATCCCTGCCGATCAAACGTTATACATTGGCGACACGAAGTATGATCTAGATTGCGCTCATGGTGCTGGCGTCAAATTTGGTCTCGCCGGCTGGGGCGCCCACAACAACGGCCAATTCCAAGACATGGACTATTTCCTATCACGCCCGGCAGAAATCATCGATTTGGTTCGTTAATCTTAAAGTAGCGTCAGGACAAAAATCCCGGCGCTATTTTTTTGCCCTGCTTTCGATGCAAAAACTAAAACTGTTATGTTGTGGTTCTACGTGCCTGCAGGAAATGCGCTGGTGGAACGCTGCAAGCATTGGTTTGAGCCGAATCAAATCCAATTTAGTTTGAATGTGAGCTTTATTGAGAGTGGCAAATCCTAGAACTGTGATGTTGCGGTTCTTCGTGCCTACAGAAAATACGCTGGTGGAACGCTGCGAGTATTGATTTGAGCCAAATCAAAGCCCGATTTGTCTCAAATGCAAACTTTCTTGTAAGTGGTAAACCACTAACAAGAATGCCGCGGCTGACCGCGATTTTCCTCC
>NZ_RHOX01000052.1 GCF_003946695.1 Lapidilactobacillus bayanensis
TATTACCAACTTCAGACTTGTTCGTCAACCAAAAAATCAAACTTTTCTGATAAAAGTCGCAGAACGCTGTCATAGCAGTCGTCATTACCTACAAAAAAACCGCGGAATTGGCCGCGGCTTTACAGCTCATCTAGATTATTCAAGAACTAACTAGACTTAGTTTACTTTTACGTTAGCATTAATTACGTGATTGATGTTATACACAAGCTTCAGTGGCTAACGTCATAAGAAGTTAGTTAGTGTGAATCATTCAAGATAAGTTTACTAGTTAATTTTCTGCAGTGATTTTAGTAATACCATTCATATATGATATTAAAACTTCTGGAACTGTTACTGAACCATCTTCATTTTGATAATTCTCTAGAATAGCCGCGACTGTTCGACCGACAGCTAAACCCGAACCATTCAAAGTATTCAAATATTGAACCTTACCATCTTCATCGCGATAACGGATTTGTGCACGACGCGCTTGGAAGTCGGTACAATTGGAACAACTTGAAATTTCCCGATAAGTATCTTGAGCAGGCAACCAAACTTCCAAATCATAAGTCTTAGCTGATGAAAAACTAGCATCGCCTGAAGCCAAGGTGATGACATGATACGGCAAATTGAGTTTCTTGAGAATATCTTCAGCATCCGCCGTCAACTTCTCCAATTCATTAAAGGAATCTTCTGGTTTAACATACTTGACCATCTCAACCTTGTTAAATTGGTGTAGTCGAATTAATCCACGAGTATCACGACCGGCACTACCAGCCTCTGAACGGAAACATGGCGTCAAGGCAGTTAAATAAATCGGCAACTTAGCACCGTCAATAATCTCATGACTATAATAATTTGTTAACGGTACTTCAGCAGTCGGGATCAGCGTCAAAGGATCGCCTTCATTAACAATTGTGTAAACATCTTCAGTAAACTTAGGAAATTGGCTTGTACCAAACATAGCATCGTTATTAACTAAATATGGTGGAATAACTTCCTCGTAGCCTTCTTTACCGTGTTCATCTAACATAAAGTTATAAAGTGCTCGTTCAAGTTTAGCACCAAATCCCTTATAGTAAACAAAACGAGCACCGGCGACTTTAGCACCACGTTCAAAATCTAAGATGCCCAAATTTTCGCCAATTTCCCAGTGTGCTTTAGGTTCGAAATCAAACTTGCGCGGTGTTTCCCACTTACGAACTTCAACATTATAATCTTCATTAGGTCCCACTGGTACTGAGTCATCAGGAATATTAGGTAGACGTACTAAAATATAAGTAACCTTTTCATCTAATTCAGCAACTTCTTGATTTAATTGCTTAATTTGCGCACCAACTTCGCGCATATCTTTGATTGCTTGGCTAGCATCACCTTTTTCACGTTTAATTTGGGCGATTTCTTCAGAAACATCATTGCGTTTCTTCTTCAAGTTTTCGTCAGCAACAATCTTGGCCCGACGTTGTTCATCCAGCCCTAACAATTCATCAATCTCTTCAGCAGTAACACCACGTGAAGCTAGTTTCTCTTTAATCCAGTCTGGCTTTTGGCGAATCAACTTTAAATCTAACATATACAACATCCTTTCTCATTCAAACTTATGTCAATGCATACAAAAATAACCAGTCTATCCCCATAAAGGGACGAACTGGTTATTTCGCGGTACCACCCATTTTCAAGCTAATGCTTGCACTCAACTGATTAACGACTATGCCGTGCGACTCATCGCCGCCCACTAGGAAAATGGAATAGCTTCATGACAACTCACACCAACCGTTGTCTCTCTGAACTCAGCCAAAGTTTTCCTTACTGTGTTTGAATACCTATAATGTAACATTTTATCGTGAAAATTGCTATGCTTTTTAGCATTTCCGTTAACGAATGGTGAGAAATAAATAAACCGGCTTGACCTAGGTTCAGCATGATCTATGATGCTTCTAAATATGGCCTATTACACTACTATTATTAACCAATCTGATATAAGAACTTAGCAACGCCTAACGCTGTATTCTCACTGAGGACGGTAAAACCAGCTTTGGTGAATAAATTCTTAATTCGATCAAAATCATCTTCACCATCAAACGACGATAATGCTGCATCAATCGTGACGACATCTGTTCTTTGAGCCAACCTAATTAGCGATTGAAGTGACAATTGTGCTAAACCGTGATTTTGGTAATCAAAGAATGCCAATTGTGACGCTGAACCCAACGTTTCTAAGACCGTAATATGAATTTTTTTCTCCCAACCATTATATTCAAATAATAATTGATTTTGAAAATCTGTTCGCGTACGACCTTGTGAATCGAGATTCCTCCAAGGAGTATAAACAAAAATCGAATTGGTTTTTTGCATTTTTTTATCGAATTGAAAATCCGTATAGACTGCATATTGCTGAATATGTTGACCATCTTTTGTTAATGGCACGTCATTATTTTCACTGCGTAGTAAGCGTAGTTCTGGATTGGCTTCAATTTCTTTCATTCGTTGTTGCAATGCGTCACTGTCCACCATATTATCACTCCCATAAAATCTTCACAAACTAGTATAGCACAGCAAAACGCTTGGTCTAGCGCAATTTATCTCGAAAACGTTGCCATTTGCTAAGGGTCAACAAATAATATTTTTCATTAGCTTGCTCAATAAATGGAAAAGGCATTTGCACATCATATTTATAGTCAAAGCCCATTTTTTGTAAAAAGTGGGCAGAACGCTGATTGTTTTCATAATGGCCAGCCCATATTTCTGAAATTTTCATTTCGATAAAGGCATAGTCAAAGACTAGTTTTAACGCTTCAGTCATATAACCCTGGTTCCAAAATTCCTTTAATAAAATAAAACCCACTTCTCGCGTATCTGCAAGCTGACTGCGTTCATCGATACCTCGTTCGTTTAGTTCAACAAAACCGATTTGTTGATGCGTCTCTTGAAGGCAAATCACGTAGTCATTGGGGTGTTGCTGATAAATTCGTAGGATTTTATGCGCCTCATCCAGATTATGAACAGCAGCAAAACCCGCTGTTTGGCGATAAAGATCATCTGAACCTAACTGCAAAATAAAATTCAGATCAGCGTCTGTAAAGGGTCGTAAATAAATACGTTGGTTTTCTAACAAATTATTCGCCTCGCGATGATAATAACTTCTATTCGTTTTTATTTTACAATAATCAATGCTGACTACAACCAATAACGCCTTAAGATCAGCCGGAATTATGATTTAAATAAGCGGAGCCGGAATAAAATCCCGGTCCCGCTTATTTTACGTTGTTATAGGATGGAAATCTGCGTTCAAGCGCCTTGATCACATTCTCTTTAGCCAAAGAATTAGTCAGTGAGCGTGTCAGGTTAAACAGCAAACGCCAATAGCGCTCATCCTACTTCCACTTAGCCAGTACCATTACCAAATTAACCTTTAGCCTATTTCCTAATTCATTTTATCGGATCAAATTAAGCAACCATTGACCACCGTAAATCAAAGCAAAACTATAGGCAGCAATCGTGAATGGCTTCAAAAAAATGATGATAGCTGAAAATTTGGCCCAAGTCATCTTAGTTAATCCGGCGATCATGACCAACACATCATCGGGAGCGACCGGCAAAAAAATGGCTAACGCAAAAAATAAATCAAACGCTTTTTGACTGCGAAATCTTTTTTGGTTGGTATATTTATCGAAGATTTTTTGCGGGATCATGTGGAGAATAAAGTTCTGACCATAGCGGCGTGCTAAAAAGAAATTAATAAATGAGCCAATCACAATGCCAACATAATTATAAATAAAGCCATTAATTGGTCCGAATAAAATAACGCCGACGCCTGTACTGATACCACCTGGAATAATTGGAATAACCACCTGAATGATCTGAATTAAAATGAAAATCACGGGTCCAATCACATGACGCTGGTCAATATATTGGTTCAATGTTGCTTGACTGCGAAAAATCCCCAGCCGATACCAATAAATAGCCAAGCCAATCATAGCAACCACTGACAGTAACGACGCAATATTAATTAGTCGCCGACTTGTGCGATCACTCATTGATTATCCCCCTTATTCTTAATAATAGTTTCTTGGCAAAAAACACCAAATTGAAACCTTAATTTTTAATCGGTAATTAGCAACTTTTTGTAAAAGCGATTAATTATTTAGCTAGCTCAATTTAGAAGCCGATCACAATCTAGTCATACTTTAACACGAATTAACCTGCGTCTTAAACGAACAATTTTGTCACTTAAGCGTGATTTCTGGATAGCAGTCTTTAAAATTCTTAACAGCACCAATTAAATTAGCATCATTAGAAAACCGGCTCGTTTGAATGTCGACAACTGGTTCCACTAAACCAGCCCATTTCAAAAGATTGCTCACGCGATGCGTTAAAATTTCGGCTAGATCTTGGCGTGCGGAAACGCCACCAGCTAAAATGATTCTGTCCGGGTTAAAACTACTAATTAAATTATAAAGACCAACTGCATTATAGTGATAGAATTTATCTACTTCTGTTTGAGCCAGCTCATCACCACCCGCGGCACGATCAAACAATTCGGTCCCGTTAATCGCCTTTTGACCACTTTTTTCGTTATAGCGTTGAACCGTTCTAACGACAGTCCCGATGTTACTCCATGTGTCTTCTGGCGTCATTTGCATGAAGCCAAATTCACCACCAACTAAATTACGCCCACGAACTAATTGCCGATTGATAATAACTGAGCCGCCAACACCGGTTCCTAATGCGATCACCAGTGCATTATCAACATCAGACGCACTGCCCAACCAAAGCTCGGCTAAGGCTGCACAATTCGCATCATTTTCCATTGCGACTGGCAAATCAGCAAATAATTCTGTAAAAACTTTTTTGATTGGAAAATTATGAATATATGGAATTGCGCTCAGACCGCGAATTTCGCCCTTCTTGTTGTCAACAACACCTGGCAAAGATAACGCAACGCCTTGAACATCGTCTACGGTCGTCTGCAAACGCGTAAAAGTTGTCTTTAATTGCGTCTGCATTTCCGCCCAAGTTGTTGGTGTCTTGAAAGAACCGTGCTGACTCAACTTATTTTCATGCCAAACACCGTATTTAACACTAGTGCCACCAAAATCAAAAATAATAACTGCCATTAAACTTGCCTCCAAAAAACTTTTTATCATCTACTTGTAAACTACCAATTAAATATATCATAAAATGGCAGCGTTTTCCGTACGCAGATGCAACAATTCACACAATCCTAGCGCTGTAAGATTAGCAGCTCAAATTGATAATTTAGTCTACTTTTTAAACGACCATTTTTTAATTCAGGCTGTAGTTCATGTTGCAACCAAGTTAGTTTCTCAAGCGCCATCTCCGGATAATCCTGTAAATAAGTTGTCAATTCTGTTTGTGACAACTCCTCATTTATTTGATAATTGAAATATTTCGTTTGACTCTCATTAAACTCAGATTGCAAAATCATTTGATAAGCTGCCATCAAATCTGGATGGACTTCCGGCCGTTCTTGTGGTAAGTTGAGCTTAGTGAACAATGGCGTCATAACGGGATCGTCAACTTGATTTAAACGAAAAATAAAAACCGTTTTTGTGGCCATTCGACTAATTGTTAACATCTGAGTTGGGTCAACATCTGGTAACATACTAAGCCAAAGTGCTGGCACGCGTAACTTGGCTTTAACCAAATCTTGCCAAGCTGCGGTTATTAGCCTAATTGGCTTAATTGACTTCTGCTGCATGACACGTCGTTGCAAAATTGCCAGCATTTTTTCTGAAAAATCAACGGCAGTTACCGCCACACCTGCTTGGGCAAACGGCAGTGAAAAACGCCCCGCGCCGCTGCCCAAATCTAATATTTGTGCTGGCAACAAATTAATCCGCTGTAAAAATTCAAGTACATCCGCTACATATGGCAATTGACTTTGCTGCTCAGTATCATAGTATGTGGCAGCAAAATCGTTCCACGCTGCTTTTTCCTCGGCCAAATCTGTCATTATCTTCACCTCGTCTTAAAAAAGGAGTCGCTATGTTCAAACAAGCACTGAAACTAAAAACCTTCTGGCTCTTTACCTTTTTCGTTATTCTACTAATTATGGCAATAAACGCCAAGCCAATCAATTGGAGTGTCGTGATTATTTGCATTACTTGGTTATTGATTAGCTTAAGTTTAGTCTCAACTGAAATCCAACGACATCAATGAATTGCTTACCATCTACCTGTACTTGCTTGCAAAACTGTTAGCTTGTTATTTTTCATGCTTGCTGGAAATATGATGGTGGAATAATTTAAGCTAATTAGAACTAATTTTTTTCCTGAATTGTCAAATCAAATGCAACACTAATTCCAAAAGCAAGAAATTGGTCTAGAAGGCATATCTTTAAGCTGGTG
>NZ_RHOX01000053.1 GCF_003946695.1 Lapidilactobacillus bayanensis
ACTAACGGTTCCGACTACTACGGCCCGCAACGGACTTTCACCGTCTAGTTGATGCCCATGCCGGGCGCACTGAAATTCTCGTTGGCGATTTATCGCTTACGAGAAGGCCGAGCTTTAAGACAATCGCAGATTGGCTTAAAGTCGAGCCCACAGCGTTCCACCAGCGTATTTTCCGTAGGCACGAAGAACCACAACATAACAGCTTCAGTCGTCACTATTTTAATGAACGACAAAAAATAGGACAACTAACTTGTCCTATTCAAAGTGGTTATTAACTTTTAACAGTTGTACGTGTTTCAACATTTGCTTGATGAACGTTAAAGGTGATTTTCCCTTTACTGGCACCAATTGTTAGATTAGAACCGCTTTGCAACTCTTTACTCAACAACATCTCGCTAACTTTATCTTCAATGTCACGTTGTAAAGCTCGGCGAATTGGGCGCGCACCATATTCGGGATTATAACCATCAGCGGCAATAACATCCATAGCAGCGGGTGTGATTTTAACTTTAATATCTTGTTCATCTAAACGAGCTAACAAACGTTTTGCTAGAATTTTAACGATAATTCGTAACTGTTCACGATCCAAAGAGTGGAAAATAACTGTTTCATCAATTCGGTTCAAGAATTCTGGACGGAAGAATTGCTTCGTTGCTTCCAGAATTTTACTTTGCATCGCTGCATAGTTATCACTAGCTGAATGACTACTAAAGCCAACACTCTTGTCGTCACGTAAAGCAGTCGCACCCAAGTTAGAAGTCATAATCAAGATAGTATTACGAAAATCAACTTTACGGCCCTTAGAGTCGGTTAAAAAGCCATCATCTAACACTTGTAACAATAAGTTAAAGACATCGGGATGCGCCTTTTCAACCTCATCAAATAACACGACAGAATAAGGTTTATTGCGAACTTTCTCCGTTAATTGACCACCCTCGTCATAACCAACGTAACCAGGAGGTGACCCGATCAAACGTGACGTCGTGAATTGCTCCATGTACTCCGACATATCGATTCGAATCATATTATCTTCAGAACCAAACATTGCTTCGGCCAAAGCCTTAGCCAATTCGGTTTTACCGACACCAGTTGGCCCGAGGAATAAGAACGAGCCAATTGGCCGACTAGGGTCTTTCAAGCCACTACGAGCTCGCCGAATTGCTCGAGAAACTGACACAACGGCCTCATCTTGCCCAACAACACGTTGATGCAATATCTTCTCTAGATCCAGTAAACGTTCGCTTTCTTTTTTCTGCAATTGTGCTACAGGAACGCCAGTCCATTCAGCAACCACTTGTGCCACATCGTCGGCCTTAACCTGAATGTCAGAACGGATTAATTTCTCATCATCGTTAAAACCTTCAAGTTGTTTCTTAACCGTCATTTCACGTTCGCGAATTGTAGCAGCCTTTTCAAAATCTTGTTGTTCAATTGCAGTTTCCTTCTTAGCAACTAGATCTTTTAACTGTTGTTTCATTTTTTCTTCTGGCGTAAACGTGTCATCAGCGGCATCAAGACGAACTTTAGCTGCAGATTCATCAATTAAGTCAATCGCTTTATCAGGCATAAATCGACCAGTAATATATCGACTGGCAAGAACAACAGCTTCATGTAAGGCCTCATCAGTAATCGTCACGCCATGATGCGTTTCATAGCGTGGCCGTAAACCACGCAAAATCTCTTCAGTTTCTGCAAGAGTTGGTTCATCTACCATAACTGTCGAGAAGCGACGCTCTAATGCTTGATCCTTTTCAATATACTTCTGATACTCATCCAACGTTGTCGCACCAATTAATTGTAATTCACCACGTGCTAACGCTGGTTTCAAAATATTAGAGGCATCGATCGCGCCTTCTGCACCACCTGCACCAATTAAAGTATGCAATTCATCAATAAAGAGGATGACTTGCCCATCTTGATAAATTTCATCAATCACTTTTTTCAAACGATCTTCAAATTCACCACGATATTTCGTGCCGGCAACTAATGAACCCATATCTAACATCATCAACCGCTTTTCCAGCATATCGGTTGGCACATTGCCGGTCACAATTCGTTGAGCTAATCCTTCAGCAATCGCTGTTTTACCTACACCTGGTTCACCAATGAGAACTGGATTGTTTTTGGTTCGGCGACTTAGAATTTGGATAACTCGCTTAACTTCTTTGTCACGGCCAACTACTGGATCCATCTTATTCTCACGTGCAGATTGGGTTAAGTCACGAGCCAGCTTATCTAAGGTTGGGGTAATTGATTGCTGATTATTTTTGGGTGCGGTGATTTGACTACGATGTTTCAACGAGCTTTCAGATAACCCCATCTTTTTAAGCAGCAACTGTTTGGTCTTGGACAAACTTAAACCTAAATCGGTCAGAATACGTGAAGCTAAAATATCATCTTCACGTAAAAGGCCCAACAAGATATGTTCTGTACCAATTTTGACAGCACCCAACTTCTTTGCTTCATCTCCAGCGTAAGCTAGAATCTGTTTTGATTTAGGCGAGTATGGTAAATAACCATCAGTACCCTCATCTTCTTGATGAGATGAGCCGTAGCCAGTTAGGCGTTCAATTTCCTCTTTAACATAATCAGACGTGATCGTTAATTGTCGTAAGATTTTACCGGCAACTCCGCTTTTTTCCATCGTTAAGGCGAGCAATAAGTGCTCCGTCCCAACGGCATGATGATGAAAGTAACGTGCTTGCTCTTGGGCAATGACTAATACTTGGCTTGCACTCTCTGTAAATAAATTATCCAAGTTAACGCCTCTCTTTCTCTATGAACGTTTATACCGCAAACTATTCAATAAGGCAATAAGCAGATTAGCTCGCAACGTTTCTTCAGCTTCTTGATTCGAAACATTCAAGGTCTTATGCTCACCCATTATCGCCATAATTTGTGCTTCACGTTTCGTCAGCAATTGATTATCATACAACTGCTGTAAGAACATTTGTAAATCATTCTCAGTTATTTGCGTTCCAACTAATTCTAACAGGTGCTGTAAATAGTCGTCTAGATCCGTTGACTGTAATTTTTCAATTCGAATATAGCCGCCACCACCACGCTTA
The DNA here is from genome assembly GCF_003946695.1 of Lapidilactobacillus bayanensis. GTDB lineage: Bacteria > Bacillota > Bacilli > Lactobacillales > Lactobacillaceae > Lapidilactobacillus > Lapidilactobacillus bayanensis. The sequence continues at coordinate 3,069 of NZ_RHOX01000053.1, forward strand.
CTTTCAACCCAATAGCCTTGTTGTTCATTGAAACGTGTTTTGATTACATAATTGATTTGCGAAGGAACACAATTGAATTGTGCCGCAATATCTGAGCGATTAATCTCAATCTGTTGTTGCTCTGCCAGTATTTGCTTCAGGTAAGCCTCAATAATGTCAGAAATATTTTGTCCAGTCATTGCAAGATCCTTTTCTTTTTGTCAAATCCATTATCCACCATTCACGAAAATCATGATTGACCTTCGTTGACCATTATTATAAGAGATAATTAAGTCCTTGCCAACCAAATGAACTTGAATTCAACTAAACTCACTAATTTAGTCAATCAAAGTGACTGCTGTCTAAAGTTAAGTGTCTAAAGTTAAGCCCTATCTTATTCTCTGAATAGTTATCGTCAACGCACAAATTTGACCCTAAATAAATCGCTACCAACACCATTTGACAAAGACTCAAATAACTTTTTAATCGCCAAAAAAATAGAACCCGCATCTAACAACGAGTTCCATCTAAAGTCGGAAAGACTGGATTCGAACCTGCGACCCCTACGTCCCGAACGTAGTGCTCTACCAAGCTGAGCTACTTTCCGTCAATATGACTAGAAAAATAATAAAAAAGCTCAAAAGTAAACTTTTGAACTGAAAGCGGAAGACGAGATTCGAACTCGCGACCCCCACCATGGCAAGGTGATGTTCTACCACTGAACTACTTCCGCAT
>NZ_RHOX01000054.1 GCF_003946695.1 Lapidilactobacillus bayanensis
ACCGCCGTATACGGAACCGTACGTACGGTGGTGTGAGAGGTCGGTAATTGAATTAATCAATTACCTCCTACTCGATTATTTGAGACAAATCGGGCTTTGATTTGGCTCAAATCAATACTCGCAGCGTTCCACCAGCGCATTTCCCGCAGGCACGAAGAACCCCAATCATAACAGTTTTAGTTTCCGCTGTTTTAATCAGCAATGCTCCCGCGTTAGTAGTTATTGAACTTTGGCTTTCAATAATTCTTCGCGTAAAACGTTGCTTAAGCGATGGATACCGTCATCAATTGTTACCTCGTCTGGGGCAGCGTAGCTGATGCGGGCACCATTAAGAACGGATTTGCTGGCGTAGAGATTAACTGAAGGCACGTATAAAATATGTTCCTTTGGTGCCATTCGTTGCCGCAAAATAGTGTCGAAATTCAAACTTGCAGGTCCTTTAAGCCACAGAAAGAAACCACCGTCAGGATGAGAATACTCAAAACCTGCTGGTAAATATTTATTCAGTGCCGTCATCATCCAATTGCGTTTTTGTTTGTAATCAGCGCGTAAATTTGCTAAATGTTTGTTGAAGTCATTGTGTTCTAAATAATCATAAACAACTTGCTGGGTTAATTCAGGTGATTCCAAATCGGTCCCGTCTTTTAAGTAACGAATTTGAATTAACAATTCTTTGTTAGCCAATAACCAGCCTAAGCGTAATCCTGGCGCCAGGATTTTTGAAAAGCTTCCTAAAGAAATGACGAGACCTTCTGTATCTAACGATTTCAACGAGGGCAAGGTTTCACCATTAAAACGTAAATAATGATAAGGGTCGTCTTCCAGAATAATGACGTGATAATGATTAGCTAGTTCAATTAACCGTTGCCGCTTTTCTAAGGACATGACAATACCGGTTGGGTTTTGAAAATTGGGAATGACATAAATAAACTTGATTTTTTTCGTTAACAGAACTTTCTGTAATTGATTTAAATCAGGGCCATCGTCGTTCATCGTTAATTCCGAATAAGTGGGTTCATAAGCCGCAAAAGCAGCTAAAGCGCCAGTGTAAGTTGGTGCTTCTACCACGATATTGTCGCCTTTGTTCAACAAAAGTTTTGCGACTAAATCTAATCCTTGCTGGGCACCTTGCGTTAAGATAATTTGATCGGTGTTAACCCTGTAGTTCTCTTGATTTAACTGGGTTGCTAGTTTTTCTCGTAACGGCAAATAACCTTTAGCATTATGATATTGGAGCGCATTTAAACCGTTATGCAGTAAAACACGTTGATAACTTTCAGTAATGGCTTGACTGGGGAATTGTTCGGGATCAGGTAATCCACCGGCAAACGAAACTGTATCGCCAGTAATGTCAGGAATAAGATCTTCTAAACCAGTTTGACTTGTCATTTTAGTACGTGTTGCTAACTGATTCATGATAATCCTCCATTCTTTTCTCAATAATTTTATGATAAACTAAAACCAAAGATTAGTAAAATTCAACTTATTCAATCAAAAATGAATTTTGCTCAATCAACCGCCGCTATTTTTGGTTAATTAGAGTTTAGAAGTTAGTTTAACAAGTTGTCGTGACGATTTTGTGGAGGAAATACTATGGCAATGTTTCAATACGAAGTTTTTGCAAAGGTGGTTGAATACGAGACCTTTTATCAAGCGGCTCAAGCGTTAAATGTAACGCCGAGTGCGGTCAGCCATTCGATTACACAGTTTGAAAATGAATTAGGTTTTCCACTCTTCATTCGCAATCATACTGGGGTGACTTTAACACCAGATGGCGAAACAATCTTCCCAATTGTGCAGTCAATCCTTAATACGGAATCGCGCTTGCGTCAAGTTGCTGATAGCATTCAGGGGGTTAATACGGGTTCAATTCGCATCGGCGGCTTCAGTAGTGTTTGTATTAATTGGTTGCCGCCAATTATTCATTCGTTTCGCAAGAAGTATCCTAATATTGAAATTAGTATTGTTCAGGGTACTTTTCGCGAAATCGATGAAATGGTTCAGCAAGGGCAGATTGATATTGGCTTCTCAGCGTTGCCAGTAGCAAGCAATTTAATGGTTGTGCCATTGATTAAAGATCCAATTTATTGTGTGGCTCCGTTGAATTTTATGCCCAAGGACAAGAAACACGTCACTTTAGAAGATATCGGGAAACGACATTTCATTTTGCAAAAGATTGATTATGAGGGTGGGACTAAACAAGCGCTGGACCGTTATAACGTGACGCCCAATTCGATCTCTTATTCAATCGATGATCAATCAATCTTGGCCATGGTAGCCAGTGACTTGGGTTTAGGGGTATTGCCAGAATTGGCCTTGCAAAAATTGACCGGCGATGTACAAGTTTTTCCGTTTTCGGAATCATTTGATCGTACAATTTGTCTAGTAACGAATAAGATTCAAGCACAAGCGCCATCAACGCAACGAATGGTTCGCGAAATTGATCAATATTTGGCTAAAGCATATGGCGATCAATACTTAGCAAGTTTAGCAAACAATTAGTATAATCGCGCTAATCATTAAGATTGATGGAAATTTAAGGCAGGAATGTTAATAATAAGTTATAATTTGGCTATAGAAGTGTGGGAGGATTTTGTATGAATTCAGCATGGAATTGGATCGGCCTAGTCGCTTGGTTCATCGTATTCGTCTTTTTAATTTTTATTGTTCAAAATATTCGGCATCGGCATATTAAGATGATTATTATGTCGAAGCGCACGTTTAGCTTGTCAACAATGCTGCTTGACTTGTTACTGGTTGCCATTTTTCTCGGTGGTTTAAGTTTCATGAGCTATCAGAGTTTCTTTAGACATGGTGACGTTACTGATCACAAGATGGTCGCAGTTAAATATGCCACCACACCGCTAGTGTTGCAAACTAACGGTGCTAATGGTTATTTCGTGACGGTTGAGCAGGGCAAGGGACGGATGCCAATTCAAACTTATACTTACTGGACTGAAGGTAATATGTATCAAGTTAAGAGCATTCACGCTAGTATCGCGACGGGAAATGAGCCAATTTCAATCGGGGCAAAAGTTTATCGCATGCCGAATAAGCTGATTAAAAAGGCGGATCAAGATTATCGACAAGCATTCGTTGCGACAGCTCGGGCGACTTACAAGCCTAATTTCTGGAACGGTCTGGGAATGCGTGTCGGCAAAAACGCCATTGATTACACTATGATTCGCGTTCCATCTAGTACTTTTGTTAGCAAGAAAGTTTCTGGGACAGATTAAGACACTACATCGCCGTTACGAATCTAGTGTGCTAAATCCTAAAACTGTTGTGTCGCGCTTCTTCGCGCTTACGCAAAGGTTGCATATGAGGTGTGGTGAGTATCGTGAGGGAAAATAAATACTTGTCGCTGGAACGTGGTGGACACTGCTTGAAGCCAATTTTTGCAAAATTGTCTTCAAGACAGGTCTTGTTGTAAGTAATAAATTACTAACAACAATTTCACCACTGAGCGGTATTTATTTTCCCTCACTAA
>NZ_RHOX01000055.1 GCF_003946695.1 Lapidilactobacillus bayanensis
CGCCCTACCCTCGCAGGCAGTCTCCCACCAACTACTCTCGGCGCTAAGAAGCTTAACTTCTGTGTTCGGCATGGATACAGGTGTATCCTTCTTGCTATCGCCACCACACTAACTTTCCTGAGTTCGCTTTCGCTCCCTCAAAACTGGATCCTATTTTAACTGCCTTACCTTTAACACTTTGACCTTTGGTCAAGCCCTCGACCGATTAGTACTGATCCGCTTCATCTATCACTAGACTTCCACTCTCAGCCTATCTACCTGATCATCTCTCAGGGGTCTTACTAACTTACGTTATGGGAAATCTCATCTCGAGAGGGGCTTCACACTTAGATGCTTTCAGCGTTTATCCCTGCCACACATAGCTACCCAGCTCTGCACCTGGCGGTACAACTGGTACACCAGCGGTGTGTCCATCCCGGTCCTCTCGTACTAAGGACAGCTTCTCTCAAATTTCCTACGCCCGCGACGGATAGGGACCGAACTGTCTCACGACGTTCTGAACCCAGCTCGCGTACCGCTTTAATGGGCGAACAGCCCAACCCTTGGGACCAACTTCAGCCCCAGGATGCGATGAGCCGACATCGAGGTGCCAAACCTCCCCGTCGATGTGGACTCTTGGGGGAGATAAGCCTGTTATCCCCAGGGTAGCTTTTATCCGTTGAGCGATGGCCCTTCCATACGGTACCACCGGATCACTAAGCCCGACTTTCGTCCCTGCTCGACTTGTAGGTCTCGCAGTCAAGCTCCCTTATACCTTTACACTCTGCGAATGATTTCCAACCATTCTGAGGGAACCTTTGGGCGCCTCCGTTACACTTTAGGAGGCGACCGCCCCAGTCAAACTGCCTACCTGACACTGTCTCCCGCCACGTGTGTGGCGCGGGTTAGAATGTTCATAAAACAAGGGTAGTATCCCACCATTGCCTCCGTAGAAACTAGCGTCCCTACTTCATCGGCTCCTACCTATCCTGTACATGTTTTACAAACATTCAATATCAAGCTACAGTAAAGCTCCATGGGGTCTTTCCGTCCTGTCGCGGGTAACCCGCATCTTCACGGGTAATATAATTTCACCGAGTCTATCGTTGAGACAGTGCCCAAATCATTACACCTTTCGTGCGGGTCGGAACTTACCCGACAAGGAATTTCGCTACCTTAGGACCGTTATAGTTACGGCCGCCGTTTACTGGGGCTTCAATTCGTACCTTCGAGTCGAACTCTAAGCACTCCTCTTAACCTTCCAGCACCGGGCAGGTGTCAGCCCCTATACGTCATCTTTCGATTTTGCAGAGACCTGTGTTTTTGATAAACAGTTGTTTGGGCCTATTCACTGCGGCTGACCTTGCGGTCAGCACCCCTTCTTCCGAAGTTACGGGGTCATTTTGCCGAGTTCCTTAACGATAGTTCACTCGCTCACCTTAGGATACTCTCCTCGACTACCTGTGTCGGTTTGCGGTACGGGTCCTTTATTTCTCATTAGAAGCTTTTCTCGGCAGTGTGACATCAGTTGCTTCGCTACTTAAATTTCGCTCCCCATCATAACTTGTCTTTAATAAAAATAAGCATTTGACTCATTCTTAGACTCGTTATTTAGACATGCTTTTCCAGCTGCATGCTCAACTTAGCCTACTGCGTCCCTCCATCACTCAAACAAAATAAAGAAGTGCAGGAATCTCGACCTGCTTGCCATCGACTACGCCTTGCGGCCTCGCCTTAGGTCCCGACTAACCCTGGGAGGACGAGCCTTCCCCAGGAAACCTTAGTCATACGGTGGATAGGATTCTCACCTATCTTTCGCTACTCATACCGGCATTCTCACTTCTAAGCGCTCCACTAGTCCTCACGATCTAGCTTCACCGCCCTTAGAACGCTCTCCTACCACGCATCCTTACGGATGCATCCACAGTTTCGGTACTATGCTTAGCCCCGGTACATTTTCGGCGCAGAGTCACTCGACTAGTGAGCTATTACGCACTCTTTGAATGGTGGCTGCTTCTGAGCCAACATCCTAGTTGTCTGCGCAACTCCACATCCTTTTCCACTTAGCATAGATTTTGGGACCTTAACTGGTGATCTGGGCTGTTTCCCTTTCGACTACGGATCTTATCACTCGCAGTCTGACTCCCGAGGACTAGATCAATGGCATTCGGAGTTTATCTGGATTCAGTAACCCTTGACGGGCCCCTAGTCCAAACAGTGCTCTACCTCCATGATCCTAGCCTCGAGGCTAGCCCTAAAGCTATTTCGGAGAGAACCAGCTATCTCCAAGTTCGTTTGGAATTTCACCGCTACCCACACCTCATCCCCGCATTTTTCAACATGCGTGGGTTCGGTCCTCCAGTGCGTTTTACCACACCTTCAACCTGGACATGGGTAGGTCACTTGGTTTCGGGTCTACGTCATCATACTTAACGCCCTATTCAGACTTGCTTTCGCTATGGCTCCGTCTTTTCAACTTAACCTCGCATAATAACGTAACTCGCCGGTTCATTCTACAAAAGGCACGCCATTACCCTTTAACGGGCTTTGACTACTTGTAGGCACACGGTTTCAGGATCTATTTCACTCCCCTTCCGGGGTGCTTTTCACCTTTCCCTCACGGTACTGGTTCACTATCGGTCACTAGGTAGTATTTAGCCTTGGGAGATGGTCCTCCCAGATTCCGACTGGATTTCACGTGTCCGGCCGTACTCAGGATCCAAAACGGAGGGACACAGTTTTTGTCTACGAGGCTCTCACTCTCTTTAGCGTAGCTTCCCATCTACTTCGACTAACTGTCTCTTTTGTAACTCCATATGTTTTGTCCTACAACCCCAATGAGCAAGCTCATTGGTTTGGGCTCTTTCCCGTTCGCTCGCCGCTACTTAGGAAATCGAATTTTTCTTTCTCTTCCTGCAGGTACTTAGATGTTTCAGTTCCCCGCGTTTGCCTCAACTTAGCTATGTATTCACTAAGCTGTTATCATCCTACGGATGATTGGGTTCCCCCATTCGGAAATCTCCGGATCATTGCTTACTTACAGCTCCCCGAAGCATATCGGTGTTCGTCCCGTCCTTCATCGGCTCCTAGTGCCAAGGCATCCACCGTGCGCCCTTTATAACTTGACCATTAAAAGACAAAGTCTTTTGGTCGTCATCACAAAGTTACTTGTGTGTGTTTCTCGGTTATTACAGTTTTAATAGTATCCAGTTTTCAAAGAACGAATC
>NZ_RHOX01000056.1 GCF_003946695.1 Lapidilactobacillus bayanensis
GATCGAGTAGGAAGTAATTGTAAATTACCGTCCTCTCACACCACCGTACGTACGGTTCCGTATACGGCGGTTCAATAATTTAGGCACTCTTTGTTTGAATTTGCTGGAGCGTCTTGCTTAGATTAATCAAGCCACGAAGTTCCAGTTTTTCATTAGTTAGGGTGTATTCCAATATTTGGCTATGTGCCGTGTGCCAGTACCCTTTACGGGTATTAGCTGCAGCCTTAGCTTGACTTTTGGTTAAGCCTAACCCTCTCAATTCATTAGCTCGAGTTTTAATTTTCTTCCATTGCTTCCAAATATACTGGCGCATGCGCGACCGCAGCCACTTATCCAATTCTGCCACAAACGACTTCAATTTTCCAAAGCCATAATACTGTAACCAGCCACGCATCTTTCGTCGAATTTCTGTGCATACTTGTTCCACGGCCACGCCGCGATTACGCTTTGTCAGACGCTTTAGTTCCTGTTTGATACGCTGTTTTGATTGCCGCACTGGATAGGGATAGGCTCCTTTTCTAGTGTGGCCCAACGTAAAACCCAAGAATTTCATCCTGCTAGTGGAAACCACTTGTGTCTTTTCCTGATTAATCGTGAGCTTTAGCTTACGCTCGAGAAAAGCTGTGACACTGGCAAGGACCCGTTGGCCCGCACGTGGGCTCTTAACGAAGATGTTACAATCATCGGCATAGCGAACAAACTTATGGCCGCGTCTAGTCAATTCTTGATCGAATTCGTTGAGATAAATGTTCGCTAACAGTGGTGAAATTGGCCCACCTTGCGGTGTACCTTCATTACTGCGTTCAAACAATGGCCCATTCATAGCACCACTGGTTAGAAAACGGCGAATGAGGCGTAATAACCAAGGGTCACTAATACGTTGTCCGAGAAACTTCATAAGCATATCGTGATTAACAGTATCGAAGTAGGCCTTCAAATCCAAGTCAACCACATATCGATAGCCGGCATTATCCAACTCAATAACTCTTTGGACTGCGTCATGCGCACTGCGTCTTGGTCGAAAACCGAAGCTGTTGTCAGAGAAAATCTGTTCATACATCGGTGAAAGCACCTGAGCCACGGCCTGTTGAACTAATCGGTCGATTACCGTTGGAATGCCAAGCTTACGCGTTCCACCGTTAGGCTTAGGAATTGATACTCGCTTGACTGGTGCCGGCTTATAAGTACCATTGACCAGTTTTGCGAGTAATTCTTCACGGTGTATTTTCAGATACGGCTTTAATTCTTCAACGGTCATACCGTCAATTCCAGCCGCTCCCTTATTCTTGACCACGCGTTTATAAGCCAAATTTAGATTATCGCGAGACAAGACTAATGCTTGAAACTGAGTGCCACTCATCATTTTGCCTTCGCCGAAGGCGATACTACGTGCCCCAGCTTGTTTTTGGTCTTCCAGACTTATCTTCTGCTGGCGGTCAGCTTGTTCTGTTTTCTGCGATTTTCGCATCGTCTTCACTTCCAGTCTCAATGTGAGTTATTATTGTTCGGTCCTTCATGGTTACCCACTACTATGACCTCGGCTGACTCCTGCGCCACTCGACCAGCCATTTCTGACTTGCCTTAGCTTGAGTTTTCTTTCTTTGGGTATTCCCTAAAGAAAACTAGGGCCGTGTGTACAGGTCTCCCCGGGTAAGAACATCAACTTTCGTACCATGTCACCGTCAGCTCTACCGTCATGACTTTGAGTAGTATTGGACTTCAGCGTGTTCAGCCGTCTCATCCAGTCATTTTCGGCCTTATAGCTGCTTCTTATTCATCGGTGCAGTACTTTGCTCATCAGGCTTCCTTCAGTCTCCATCTCACGATGAAGGCCTTGCCTTTGACTAACGGTTCCGACTACTACGGCCCGCAACGGACTTTCACCGTCTAGTTGATGCCCATGCCGGGCGCACTGAAATT
>NZ_RHOX01000057.1 GCF_003946695.1 Lapidilactobacillus bayanensis
TTTGGTGCGCTCGGCATGATTGTTATCTAGGCGGTGAAAGTCCGCTATGAGCCGTAGTAGTCGGAATCATAAGTCGAAGACAAGGGTGTCCACCGTGAGGGGGAATCTGAAGGAAGTCCTAGACAAAATACTGCACTGATGAACAAGAAGTGGCTAGAAGGCCGGGTGCAACTGGATAAGGTCGCCAAACAAACTGAAGTCCAATACTACTCGAAGTTACATTCGGTAAAGCCAACAGTGACATGGTATGAAAGATAACAGTCTTACCCGGGGAGACCTGGTAAACAAGCCCCGACAAGAAGAACACCTAAGTTCTACAGGACAACTATTTCAGTGATGAGATACTGAGTTTATCAGGAGTCAGCCGAGGTCATAGTAGTGACTTCGTCACGAAGGACCGAACAGTAATAACTCATATTTAGTAAGGAGATGGAAACTATGCGACGATCGCAGAAAACAGAAAATAAAGCTGACCGCCAGTGTAAAACGGGTCTGGAAGACCAAAAGCAAGCTGGGGCGCGTAGTATAGTTTCTAATGAAACTACGAAAGTGAGTGGCATTAAATTTGAACAACTTGTATTGGACCGAAATAATTTAAACTTGGCCTATCAGCGAGTTGTGCGTAACAAAGGAGTGGCAGGCATTGACGGTATGACTGTCAATGATCTGTTAGGCTATCTGAAAACCCATAAAATTGAGTTGATTCAGCGATTAAAGGATGGGACATACAAACCAGAAGCGGTCAAACGAGTGAGAATTCCCAAACCAAATGGTGGTATGCGAAAACTTGGCGTACCAACGGTGATTGACCGTTTGATACAACAAGCAATTGCCCAAGTGATGTCTCCAATCTTTGAACGAGTCTTCTCAGATGACAGTTTTGGTTTTCGTCCGAACCGTAGTGCTCACGACGCAATAAGACAAGTTGTGACGCTTTATAACAAGGGTTACCACTTTGTGGTTGACCTTGACTTGAAATCGTACTTTGATACGATTAACCACGATTTATTAATCAAGTATATTGGACAATATATTGATGACTCCTGGCTACTTAAACTTATTCGTAAGTTTCTAACTAGTGGTGTTATGAATGGTTCAAGTTTTGAAGCCAGTGTGGTTGGAACACCGCAAGGTGGGCCTCTTTCTCCGTTATTAGCGAATATCTATCTGAATGAGTTAGATAAAGTTCTGACCGAGAGAGGACTGCACTTTGTTCGGTATGCGGATGACTGCAATATTTATGTCAAAAGTAAACGAGCAGGCTATCGAGTACTTGAAAGTACAAGTCGTTTTCTGGAAAAGCAACTCAAAGTAACTGTTAATCGTGAAAAGAGTATGGTTGGCTCACCGCTTAGGTTGAAATTCCTCGGCTTTTCCCTTGGAGTTGGCCATGGTGGTGCATATCCACGTCCAGCTAAGCAGGCGCAACAACGAGTAAAGTGGGAATTAAAAGCACTTACTAAGCGTAATCGTTGTATCTCCCTTGAACGAATGTTCAAGGAAATCACACGTAAAATGCGTGGCTGGATTCAATATTATGCCACAGGAAAGATGACGGGGTTCTTATACCGTCTAGATGCGTGGCTACGCTCAAGAATTCGACAATACTACTGGAAATCGTGGAAGAAAATAAAAACAAAAGAAACCAACCTAAGAAGATTAGGGATGGATGGCGAGGATGCACACAAGTTTGCCAGTACTCATAAAGGTTACTGGCGGATAGCACATAGTAAAACACTTCTATATACGTTAACAAATGAAAAACTGGAAAAACGAGGGCTAATTAATCTGTCCCGGTTATTCCAATCTATTCAAAATGCTTAAATTACTGAACCGCCGTATACGGAACCGTACGTACGGTGGTGTGAGAGGTCGGTAATTGAATTAATCAATTACCTCCTACTCGATT
>NZ_RHOX01000058.1 GCF_003946695.1 Lapidilactobacillus bayanensis
CCTTTGAAAACTGAACAAAGTTTCGAGAATATGTAGGGTTTATTGCAGAGATGTAATGAACAAAGAAACATTAACGAAGTCAATTCGCTAGTAAATTAATTTATGAGTCACAAACTTTTATATGAGAGTTTGATCCTGGCTCAGGACGAACGCTGGCGGCGTGCCTAATACATGCAAGTCGAACGAGTTTGTTTTTATTGATTGAGGTGCTTGCACCGAAAGATTTAAAAACAAACGAGTGGCGGACGGGTGAGTAACACGTGGGTAACCTACCCTAAAGTGGGGGATAACATTTGGAAACAGATGCTAATACCGCATAATATTAAAAACCACATGGTTTTTAATTGAAAGACGGCGTAAGCTGTCACTTATGGATGGACCCGCGGCGTATTAGCTAGTTGGTGAGGTAACGGCTCACCAAGGCGATGATACGTAGCCGACCTGAGAGGGTGATCGGCCACATTGGGACTGAGACACGGCCCAAACTCCTACGGGAGGCAGCAGTAGGGAATCTTCCACAATGGACGAAAGTCTGATGGAGCAACGCCGCGTGAGTGAAGAAGGTTTTCGGATCGTAAAACTCTGTTATTGGAGAAGAACGTATTTGGTAGTAACTGGCCAGATAGTGACGGTATCCAATCAGAAAGCCACGGCTAACTACGTGCCAGCAGCCGCGGTAATACGTAGGTGGCAAGCGTTGTCCGGATTTATTGGGCGTAAAGCGAGTGCAGGCGGTTTTTTAAGTCTGATGTGAAAGCCTTCGGCTTAACCGAAGAAATGCATTGGAAACTGGGGAACTTGAGTGCAGAAGAGGAGAGTGGAACTCCATGTGTAGCGGTGAAATGCGTAGATATATGGAAGAACACCAGTGGCGAAGGCGGCTCTCTGGTCTGTAACTGACGCTGAGGCTCGAAAGCGTGGGTAGCAAACAGGATTAGATACCCTGGTAGTCCACGCCGTAAACGATGAGTGCTAAGTGTTGGAGGGTTTCCGCCCTTCAGTGCTGCAGCTAACGCATTAAGCACTCCGCCTGGGGAGTACGACCGCAAGGTTGAAACTCAAAGGAATTGACGGGGGCCCGCACAAGCGGTGGAGCATGTGGTTTAATTCGAAGCAACGCGAAGAACCTTACCAGGTCTTGACATCTAGCGCCAATCCTAGAGATAGGACGTTCCCTTCGGGGACGCTAAGACAGGTGGTGCATGGTTGTCGTCAGCTCGTGTCGTGAGATGTTGGGTTAAGTCCCGCAACGAGCGCAACCCTTATTATCAGTTGCCAGCATTAAGTTGGGCACTCTGGTGAGACTGCCGGTGACAAACCGGAGGAAGGTGGGGATGACGTCAAATCATCATGCCCCTTATGACCTGGGCTACACACGTGCTACAATGGCTAGTACAACGAGTTGCGAGACCGCGAGGTCAAGCTAATCTCTAAAAGCTAGTCTCAGTTCGGATTGTAGGCTGCAACTCGCCTACATGAAGTTGGAATCGCTAGTAATCGCGGATCAGCACGCCGCGGTGAATACGTTCCCGGGCCTTGTACACACCGCCCGTCACACCATGAGAGTTTGTAACACCCGAAGCCGGTGGAGTAACCCGTAAGGGAGCTAGCCGTCTAAGGTGGGACAGATGATTAGGGTGAAGTCGTAACAAGGTAGCCGTAGGAGAACCTGCGGCTGGATCACCTCCTTTCTAAGGAAAAGGTTAGTTGAGGTAAAAGTCGGCTAACCAACGGAACCTGCATAGAAACTTTGTTCAGTTTTGAGAGGTCTACTCTCAAG
>NZ_RHOX01000059.1 GCF_003946695.1 Lapidilactobacillus bayanensis
TGCACTATGCCCTGTCAAGTTGACAGATGAAATAATATAAAATTGAATTTGTCTCTAAGCGGCTTCACTCCAGTATTCATCTGGAGTGAGGCCGTTTCTTTGTGCTGAACGGTTGTGGTGATTGAAGTATTCAATGCCTTCTTCAACCAGCTTCACGAGTTCTTCAAAGGTTTTAGGTATCGGATGGCGATCCATCCAGCGAAGCTTAAACTCATTCCACCAACGCTCCATCGGCGCGTTATCGTATGGTGTGCCTGGACGAGACATGCTACGAGTCACATCGTAACGTCCAATAAAATTGTTGAAGGCGCCAGATGTATAAGCTGACCCGCGATCTGTGTGAATCAGTGGATGAACATCTCCGACTCTTTCAAATGCACGTTGAAATACTTCTATTTCCGCAGCTGTGGTTTCGGTAATGCTGAGATGGTGTGACAAGAGAAGACGCCCATAGAGATCGAGAACGCCACTCAGCCGAATCCTATATTCGCCATTTGGACCAAATTTTAATTCAGTCGAGTCGGACAACCAAACTTTGTTAGGCGCGTCTGTTTCAAAGTTCTGGTTTAAGACATTGTCTTGAACGTATTGATCACTAGCTTTTTGGCGACTGTGTTTTTTGACTCGAATTTGACATCTCAATCCGAGTTCTCGCATCACACGTCGAATCATTTTATGAGTAACTTCGAAGGCAATCAGCTCATCATGCTGAAGATTCACTAAGAGATTCCCAGCACCTATGCCTTGATGATGGAAATTAAACCAGTATTGCGTCCGTTCCTTGAGTTGACGATTACGGGCTTCCCAAGCAGTTTCTTCTCGATTTAACCCTTTGTAGTAAGCCTGCCGGCTTACACCGACAACGGCTAATAACTTGGTGAGTGCACCACGCTTACCTTGACTGACCTCTTTGATTGCGACATAGGCCAGCCGATGTTGTTTGTTCACCCCTTGCGCTGAAGTTCCAGCAATTTTTTTGCGAATTGTTCCACCAATTCCTTGTCTTTAAGCTCAGCTTCTAGTTGGCGAATGCGAAGATTCGCTTTATCGAGATCAGTCAGTTCAGATTCATCTTTGTGATGACCACGGTTATCAACGAGGACCTCATAACCACCATCCTTGGCCTTAAGCACCCAGGAACGTGCTTGTTGATACGAAACTTGAAAGTGCTCTGCGGCCTCAGTGTATGAATGCTTGTGCTTGACCACGTACTCAACTACTTCAATTCGTTCTTCGAAAGTCGTCTTTTTACGCATAGTGGGGACCTGCTTTCTAGACGGTGATGCCGTCAAAGGTTTGTCTCCATTATACTTATCGACCCAGACTTTTGCTTGCGTTGAGTTACGCAATCCATATTTATTGGCCACTTCTTCTAAAGTGCCTTCTCCATTCAGATAGGCAAAGACAACGGTATGCTTCAACTCCTTACTGTAGTGAATGTTCTTCTTAGCTTCTTCAAGGCCTTCAATTCCGTCTCTTTGGTAACGCATCAACCATCTTCTAAGTGTATTCTGACCGATTCCGTGCTGTCTTGCATACGTAGCTCTTGGCAGGCCTGACTGTTGGTAATCTTTAAGTAGATTGAACTTCTCCAGTGCCGTGAACTTAGATCTGGACATACAAAAATCCCTCCATAATCATCAGATGAATTATTATATTTCATCTGACAACCATAAAGGGATTATCGCA
>NZ_RHOX01000006.1 GCF_003946695.1 Lapidilactobacillus bayanensis
TCTTCAATTGAAACTCACTGAAACCTTTCCGCCAGCTGTCTTCGCCTGCGCTGGCTAACTTGCACTTGCAATTTGCGTTTCCTTTTTTACGCCGTATTTAGTTTAATACTAAATATCAGCATTGTCGTTGGACCGGCAACAAAGGCGAAACTGATTAATTTATTTGGTTGCTTCTATCAAGTGACCAATCCATTGTTTGCAATCTTTTGGACTTTATTGTTGGCACCGGTACTATTACATTTTTTGAGTACCAAAGCTAAGACACATTTAAAATTAGGTTTGTCAGTTACTGGTGCAGTATTTGCAGTAGTCCAATTAATATTAGCTTTTGGACCTGTGCAATATCTTGATTTTTTGAACCTTATCGCACTTTTATTGATGCTTACTCTCAGTCATTATCTTGCAATCTATAAAATTAAATTAACCAGATATCAAATTATTTTGTCAATTTGCTATGAGTTGCTAATGCTAGTTACGCTGTTTGTTGCCTACCATCTAGCACCAGCCTCATGGACAAAATTGTTTACGACCGTTACGCCGACAGTAATTTGGTTAATCGTAGCAATTAGTTTGTTAATAGTGTTATTGACCGGCGTTTCAATGAATTCAATCCTTGTGCACTCAAAAGTCAGTCTATTATTTACGACGGCACTGGCTGCTTTTGTTTTTGGAAATCAAGCAGGTGGTGTTAGTCATGATTGGTGGGGCCAAGGGGTTAAGTATTCTGATATCTTAACTGGTAGTAAAGGTTATTTTATTGGTCATTTAATTTGGAAGTTGGCATCGGTCACTGTTTTAATCATGGTCGTAGAAGCCGTTCGTTATTTAGCAGCTCGAGATTGGCCCAAGTTACAGTGGCATAGTCGTTGGGTACAAATTGCTGTGTCTGTTTTGCTTGTACCGGCGTCGTTTTTTATTCTCCAAGCGTCTAACTTTCAATTTCAATTATGGTCAATCGCAGCCTATCAGGATACAACATCTGTTCTCTTGGTGTTAGCGCTAAACATTATTCTGTTGGCAGTTTTTTATTGGACATTATTAGCATTGATTAATCGTTATTGGATTGGTAATGGGATTTACGGCATTTTTATTATTGTGCTCGCTTTTGCTAATGATCAAAAAATGTTGAATCGTTTTGAACCCATTTTACCGATGGACTTGCAAAATATTGTCATTCTGCCCGAGTTAGTTAAAATGGTAGGTACGCATCTTGTTATGATTCTAGTTGCTGCCTTAGTAATTGTTATGGTGGGCCTATTTTGGATTCAGTATAGGTCTAAATTAGGTAAATTATTCAGATGGCAGCCACGTCTAAGTATTTTAATTGCTGGTATTGCAATGTTTACGTTTTGGATCTTCTTTTTACCATCATTAAATCCAAAATGGGAAGCAGGTAAATCGGCCGACATTTCTAGTAATAAATTTATGGCGAAGATCAACTATGCGCCTGATTATATTATTGATTTTCAAAAGCATTTTCGAAAAAATGGTGAAGTTTTAGGATTCCTAAGTTTGGTTCGCGTGACAACTATGGATAAACCTGCTAATTATTCAGAAGCAAGAATGACACAATTGGCCAAGAAATATCGGGAACTTGCACAACAAATTAATAAAAAGCGTTCGGATACACTGTCCAAGCAAACAGTGATTTATGTTCTGAGCGAAAGTTTGGCAAACCCTGATCGTATTCCTGGCGTCAAGCTAAAGACGGATCCAATACCATATATTGATTCACTCAAGAAGCAGGATGGCGGATTGCTGTATTCATTGGGCTATGGTGGCGGTACCGCTAATGTTGAATTCGAAACGTTGACTAGTTTATCGATGAATAACTTTTCATACTCAATGACGATTCCTTATGTTTTCTTGGTTCCTAAGTTAAATTTCACTCCGACGGTCATTCAATCATATTCGACCAAAAATGCGATTCATCCTTATACCGCACGGACATATTCAAGAAGTGAAGCCTTCAAAAAATTTGGCTTCCAGGATTTTTATACTCGTTGGTATGGGACAAAGGCGGTTAAATATGATGGCGCACTCGGGCACAGTGAATTTACAAGTGATGCGTCATCATTTAAAGATGTTTTGGAACTGTTACAAGAGAAACAGCAGTCGCAGTTCATTCAACTTTCAACAATGCAGAATCATATGCCTTATAATCAAGGAACTTATGATCAAACCTATACTGGCTTGACTAGTAATTTAACCAAGGATTCTGAAGATAAACTAAAAGTTTACACGCAAGGCCTGAAATATACGGATGAAGCAGTTAAGGAATTCATTGGTAAAATTTCTAAAATTAAGCGCCACGTGACGGTTGTTTTCTTTGGTGATCATTTACCAGGATTTTATGAATGGCAAAATGGAAATACAACTAAGATTGCCAAATATGAAAATATACTTCATCAGAGTGATTACTTTATTTACTCAAACTTCAAAACCAAGAAGGTTGCCCGTCCGGTTGCGTCAGCGAATATGTTTACACCCATGATGCTTAAAAAAACCGATTCTAAAGTATCACCTTACTATGCAATGCTGACCAAAATTGCTCAAACGACACCTGCTAATGAATTAGGAAAATATATGAATAATTCAGGAGAGTTTATTTCTAGTAAGAAGTTAACTGAAGCACAGAAAGAAATCTTAAGGGACTATCAGTTAATTCAATATGATGTGACGACTGGCAAGAAATACCTAAATAAGACGAATTTCTATAAAATGCCGAAATAGTTTTAACTTAAAATTCGATCCAATTTTGTTGGATCGAATTTTTGTTGAATTCAAATAATGAGATGTGACGAATTATCAACGTCAGCGCAATCTTTTATTAGTCGAAATAAACTCATCGTGGCGTTAGATAGAAAGATGTTAAGTTTATTAGTGTTTATCGTTTAGTGAACGAAACACTAATATTATGTGGATTTAATTTCATTGTAATATGTTGATGATACAATGAAACTTAGTATGAAAATATGGGGGAAGAATTAATGGCGCTTTTTAAACGAATATCTTTAGTATCAACAGTTCTATTGTCACTGTTGCTTGTTGGTTATCAGAATGTGAATGCAGTAGATGGAGCTACCACATCTAGTCCTGATGACTCGGCGGCGAGTTCTATATTGACAAGCAATGACGCAAGTATTCAGTCCTCAGCCAGTTCTGTTAATAATGCAACCACCGAAAATTCGTCTAAAAATTCTAGCGTGGAAAGTACTTCTAGTTCTGATACGTCTATATCTGCGCCGAGTACGAGTTCAGAACAAGCTACTTCAGAATCCTCAAAAGCTAATGAGGATGATGAAGTAAGCGAGGAGAACTATTTTCGCTCTGGAACGCGATCTAACTTAAAATTGATGCCATCTCTACGAATGTCGTTGCCGGATGTTTATCCAACGGATAAGAATCGACCAGATATGGATTTTATTGATATTTCATCTAATAATGGTTCTATTTCTGTTGCGACGTTCAAAAAGTTGAAATCTTACGGTATTTCAGGCGTGGTAGTTAAGCTGACCGAGAGCACAAGTTATATTAATCCACTTGCAAAATCTCAAGTTAATAACGCAAAAGCTGCTGGATTAAAAGTGTCCGCGTATCATTACAGTTGGTTCAAAACAAATGCTAAAGCAATTCAAGAGGCAGATTATTTTGCTAAGGCTGCTGCAAATACTGGCCTTGATAAAAGTACTGTGATGGTCAATGACTTAGAAGACCCCTCGATTATTGGTCATGCTGATCACACCAGTACTTCATTAGCATTTGAAAATGAACTGAAGCGATTGGGATATAAAAATGTTCGGCATTATGTAAGTAAATCTTTAGTACAATATGATCAAATAGACTCAGCAAAAATCGGAAACAAGAATTTTTGGATTGCTCAGTACTTATATATGCCAGATGCAACTAGCGCAACTGCAATTGCGAATAAGGTGTATGGTGCTTGGCAATGGTCACCACAATTCTTAATTCCGGGTGTCAGTGGCTATTACGATATTTCAGCTGATTACACTGGTACGTTTACAACGACTAGTTCAAGCAATTCAGGTAGTTCAAGCAATTCAGGCAGCTCGAGTAATTCGAGTGCTCAAGGGCCGTGGTTATCCAAGAGTGGCTATGCAACAATCACTAAAAAGGTGAATACATTTAGTGGTTTTAGTTGGGGAACCAAACTGTCGGCTACTCAGGCTTATCAAAGAACATATAAGATAAATGGTATGTATCATCATGGCAATGGGAAGACTTACTATTCGTTATATAATAATCAAGGCGTGTGGCAAGGCTATATTGATTCGTCATCAGTTGCTTTGTCTAATAATCCCCAAGGTGTATGGTTATCCAAGGGGGGTTATGTCACAGTATCAAAGAAAAGTTATAATACGTGGAGTAGTTTTAGTTGGAAGACTAAGTTAACGTCGAGCAACAATTATCAACGGACTTATAAAGTAAACGGCATGTATCATCACGTTAATGGTTCAACGTATTATTCGCTTTATAATGATAAAGGAGTATGGCAAGGTTATATCAATTCTGAAGCAGTATCGTCATCTTCAAATGCTCAGGGAATTTGGTTATCCAAAGGTAGTTATGTCACAGTATCAAAGAAGCATTATAATACGTGGAGTAGTTTTGGTTGGAAGACCAAGTTAACATCAAGCAACAACTACCAACGAACTTATAAAGTAAACGGCATGTATCATCACGTTAACGGTTCAACATATTATTCTCTTTATAATAATAAAGGAGTATGGCAAGGTTATATCAATTCTGAAGCAGTATCGTCATCTTCAAATGCTCAAGGAATTTGGTTATCAAAAGGTGGTTATGTCACAGTATCAAAGAAAAATTATAATACGTGGAGTAGTTTTAGTTGGAAGACCAAGTTAACATCAAGCAACAACTACCAACGGACTTACAAAGTAAACGGCATGTATCGTCACGTTAATGGTTCGACATATTATTCCCTTTATAATGGTAAAGGAGTATGGCAAGGCTATATCAATTCTGAAGCAGTGTCGTCATCTTCAAATGCTCAAGGGATTTGGCTATCAAAAGGTGGTTATGTCACGGTATCAAAAAAGAATTATAATACGTGGAGTAGTTTTAGTTGGAAGACTAAGTTAACATCAAGCAATAATTATCAACGGACTTATAAAGTAAACGGCATGTATCATCATGTTAATGGTTCAACGTATTATTCCCTTTATAATGATAAAGGAGTATGGCAAGGTTATATCAATTCTGAAGCTACTACTACGAACTAAGAGATACATGGTGATGAGAGAAATAGTATAGATTGGTACCCTTGGGGCAACGAATGATCTGAAACGTAGATTGTTCGTTGTCAATTTGTATCGAATGATTAAATATAAATCGCTTTAATCCTGATATTCTTAAATTCTGTGACAAAGTCAGTCCAATTCAGGGGTGCTTTTTATGAAAGGTATTATTTTGGCAGGTGGTTCGGGTACACGTTGATGTCCAATCACCCGAGTAATTTCATAGCAGTTGGTTCCAATTTACGATGAACCAATGATTTATTATCCTATGTCCACGTTAATGTTGGCGGGTATTCAAGATGTTTAGATCATTTCTACTGTATGAATATTTTTATAAGGTTTAAGAATAACCTAATGGCATGACCGATGCTTTTATTTTGGATGCCGATTTCATTGATGCTGATTCAGTTTACTTAATTTTAGGCGATAATATCTTTTATGGTAGTGGTCTTTCTAAGTTATTGAAAGCTTCTGCTGCTAAAGAAACAGGTGCTACCGTTTTCGGTTATCATTCAAGACAATCAATCTTTATCAGCTCAAGTAGGTGTTTTACGTGGTTTACATTTCCAACGTGGTCAGGCTGCTCAGACGAAATTGATTCGTGTTGTCACTGGTGCGGTGCTTGATTTAATCGTGGATGTTCGTAAGGGATCACCTACATACAAGCAATGGGAGGGCTATATTATTTCAGCTAGCAACCATCGCCAATTGTTAGTACCTAAAGGTTTTGCTCATGGTTTCGTCACGCTGACTGATAATGTTAATTTCTTATACAAGTGTGATAACTACTATGATGCCGCCGCTGATGGTGGTTTCTCATTCAAGACCCCTGAATTAGGGATAGAATGGCCAATCGACTTTGATCAGGCGATTACTTCTGAGAAGGATGCTAATCAACCCACCTTTACTGAGTTTGAAAAAGATAATCCCTTTGTTTATGGTGAAATTTAACTTAATGAAAGAGGCGTGTCGTTCATGAAAAATATTATTGTCACTGGTGGAGCCGGTTTTATCGGTTCTAACTTCGTTCATTATGTCATTAAGTTTCATCCTGAAGTTCATATCACGGTGCTGGATAAGTTAACCTATGCAGGAAATAGGGCTAATTTAGCTGGCCTGCCTGAAGAGCGGGTGGAATTAGTTGTTGGTGATATCTGTGATGCTGATTTAGTTGATAAGCTAGTCAGTCAAGCCGATGCTGTCGTTCATTATGCTGCTGAAAGTCATAATGACAATTCGATTCTTGATCCAGCACCATTCATCCAGACCAATATTGTCGGTACTTATACCTTGTTACAAGCTTGTCGCAAATATGATGTGCGCTATCATCATATCTCTACTGATGAAGTTTATGGTGACTTACCATTACGTGAAGATTTACCGGGTCATGGTGAAGGTGTGGGTGAGAAGTTTACCCCAGATTCTCCTTATAAACCTAGCAGTCCTTATTCATCGTCTAAGGCCAGCTCGGATATGTTAGTGCGTGCTTGGGTGCGGACGTTTGGTTTACGCGCGACAATTTCTAACTGCTCGAATAATTATGGCCCTTACCAACATATTGAGAAGTTTATTCCCCGACAAATCACGAATATTTTGTCTGGTATTCGTCCTAAACTTTATGGTAGTGGTAAGAATGTTCGCGACTGGATTCATACTAACGATCATTCGCGGGCTGTTTGGTTGATCTTGACTGAGGGCAAAATTGGCGAAACTTATTTAATCGGTGCCGATGGTGAACAGGATAATATCACCGTTTTGGAAATGATTCTTGAAGCAATGGGGCAACCACGTGATGCTTATGATCAAGTTAAGGATCGTCCGGGCCATGATTTGCGTTACGCGATTGATTCAACCAAGTTACGTGAAGAATTAGGTTGGCAACCCGAATTCACTGATTTTGGTGCAGGGTTACAGCACACTATTGATTGGTACACAAAGCATCAAGACTGGTGGCGAGACGAAAAGGCTGCTGTTGAAGCTAAGTACGCTCAGAACGGTCAATAAAACCAAAAGAAGCTGACATCAAGTCGTTTAGGCAGTCAGCTTTTTCTTGTATAAAAGGGGATTTATTATTTTGGAAATTTTAATTACAGGTGCTAATGGTCAGTTAGGGACTGAGTTACGTCATTTATTGGATGAACAAGGGTTGAGCTATACTGGCACAGACGCGAAAGAATTAGATATTACGAATGGACAAGCAGTCGATCACTATTTCACCACGCATCAATGAGTC
Organism: Lapidilactobacillus bayanensis; assembly: GCF_003946695.1. Lineage (GTDB taxonomy): Bacteria > Bacillota > Bacilli > Lactobacillales > Lactobacillaceae > Lapidilactobacillus > Lapidilactobacillus bayanensis. The sequence continues at coordinate 7,513 of NZ_RHOX01000006.1, forward strand.
GCTTTGGATTGGTAAATTGTCTAATTTGATGGAAATATTACAAATTTTAAGCAGCAGATTATTCAGACCCAACTGATTAATTCGTTGGTTTTCGAAGTTTCGACACTTTAGTTGTACTAACGTTTTCTTAAGTCGTCCTTGTCAAACAAATTAATATAATGCACGAGTGATAAAAGGTGATGCAACAATTGTCGCTAGGAGAATTAATATGAAGACTAAGCGATATAATTTTCTTTTGTTGGTGTTATCTTTTTTGCTGTCATTTCAATGATGGATGGCACTGCCGATGAATTGGCAGAATATAATGGGGCAAATCACACGTTACTAATCTTACATAGTGTTGGTATGTTGATAACTTTTTTGTTGGACCGAGTTTTTTGTAGAAGGATACGCAAAAAAACTTAATTTTTAGTTTTGTTTATGGTAATCCAACGATATAATGTTAACTAGGTTCAAATAATGAATGGGGTATTTAAAAATGAAAAAGGCTGCAAAGATACGAGATTGGGTTATATCGATAGGTATCTTATTGATGAGTTACTTAATCGTTATTTTTAGCTTTCGGACAAGCCCGTTATCCAACATTTTGAGTGCACACGATTCGACAATGTTTATGTATTTTGGGAAAGCAATGAATAGCGACAAGACTCCTTACCTTGATATGTTTGATCACAAGGGTATCTTTTTATTTTGGATTCAGCAGGTTGCCTCGTCTATTGGTGGTTCGAATTATTCATTGGGTGTCTGGATAATTGAATGTTTATTTTTTGCTATTTTTATGTTTTTTGTTTTTAAAATTTGCCTTTTATTGACTAAAGACATTGTCGTAAGCAGTGTTTCCTTCTTGCTACTTTTGGGGACGATAATTAGCTCTTTTAACGGCGGCAATCTGTCTGAAGAATACGCAATTGTGTTCATTTCAATTGCTTTTTACCTATTCACAAAAATAATTATTGAAAATAAACAAACTAATTTCTCTTTATTTCTGATCGGTGCTACCGGAGGAATTACCTTTTTCATTAGATCTAATATGATTGCACTTTGGCTTGTCTATTGTTTGGCCTTATTGGTTATTGGACTAGTGGAAAAAGCTATCGCACGTTATTACGGCAAATCATGTTTGTCTTTCTTGGCGGTTTCCTGATATGTTTAATTGTCATTTTATATGGGCTAATCAGTGGTAATTTATCGGCAATGATTTATCAAACTTGGACGTTAAACATGGTATATGCCAATGGTGCGACGAGTTTAGAAAAATGGCAAACCGTTCAATCGTTCTTTAGTTTTATGTCACAGAGTGGTATTCTTGTTTTTTTTGTTTTATTCGTAAGTTATTTATTAAGCAGTAGAAAAGTATTTACACATCGAGAGAATTATTATTACGTTTGTTTAGCTTTGTATTTAATCATTAACTTCATTACAGTAGTAGTTTCGGGACGTTACTATCCGCATTACTTCACGACGATGTTACCGCCATTATTAGTTATCACTTCAGTGGGTATCAAATTTTTACTACAACTTATTCAGACAAGAGCAAAACAGCTCATTGTTATATTGTCGCTATTAGTTATTCCTTACAACTTCACTTTTGCGATTGTTAAACAGGATGTTTGGAATGTTCTAACAAGTAAACCAAATCAATATCAAGAATCCTATGTCATACAGCAATCAAAATATATAAAACGTCATACGAATAAGAAGGACATTATCTATGTCCATTGTCTAAATGCTGATATTTATTTAATGTCTGATCGATTTGCTAATTCTAAATTTTTTGTGTTACCATCACTGGATTATCGTGAATTTCCGCAATTAAAGAAAGGGTTCACAGCTGATTTGACCAATACACCACCAAAATATATTGTCTTACGCAAACAAACCTATCTCCAGGTCAATCCAACAAACTTTAGAATGGATAAAGTACTCTTAGATTTTGCTAAAAAGCATTATACGATTGTTCCAGAATTCAAAGATTCTGATATTATAATGCTAAGGTATTCGAAATAACGAATTTTAAAATGCTGATCGTAACTTAAAGCATCGAATTGTTAAAAGTGGTTTTGATCATACAGCGTATTAATATGCTATTCCTCATTCTGCAGGCGTATAATTAAGCGCTATTGCCGAAATATTACTGTTAGTTGAACAAGTACTTGCTAGACTAATCAGCATCAAGCATAAGCATGATAAAAGGTTATGCAACAATTGTTGCTAGGAGAATTAAATATGAAGACTAAGCGGTATAATTTTCTTTTGTTGGTGTTATCTTTTTTTGCTGTTACTTCAATGATGGCACTGCCGATGAATTGGCAGAATATTATAGGGCACACAGCACGTCTAAGTTTTATTCAGACGTTCGCCTGGATTGAGCCAATTGTGTTAAGTTTTATGGCACTGTTGATTGGTCGATATCAGAATATTTTTATAACTGAATACAAATCACTAAGTTACTATTTAAAAATATTGGGGATTTTTTTCAGTCTGAGCTTGTTTTACTTAGCTTTAAATGTCACGGTCGTTACAAGTTTATTCACTATGTCAAAATTGACGACAATTATCAGTTATCTTTATCAACCTAGTAATCCGATTTTTTCATTGTTTTGGTTACTAATGCTTTCACCAGCTTATTTACAGCTCATTAAGCACCTTAAAGATAGTGTCAAGGTGACTGCCTCACTAATTTTACTCAGTGTTGGTACGTTGATAACTTTGCTTGTTTTATTCACTCATGATCACTTGAGCCTTATTAATTATGCGTGGTTTTTTTGGTTGATGCTTATTATGACCTTTGGCAGTATTATGAACTCGTCTTTGTTAACTACGTGTCGAAATGTGAGTCAGCGTGGTTTGCAAATTGTATTTTTGGTTAGTATCGTTGGTGTTTTTGTCGGCCTGTTTTTGGGAAGATATTTTTCGTTAAAACATAATTTACCGATTAGCAATTTTTTTAGTATACATCCTTTTGGATTATTAAACCTGGTCCTATTGATCTTGTTTAGCCTTGTTGTGCCGAAAAGCGAAACCAGCTTGACTGCCTTCCAATTAGTTAATAAATTTATCCTGCCATTTATTGCGATATTCGTTTTTGGCAATATGTGGTACGGCGTCAGCAATGATTGGTGGGTACGAGTTGCTAAGCTTCAACGGGTGCTGACGTTGCCTGTTAATAGTGCCGTACTTTGGCTTGTTTTTAGAATATTACTAACTTTTATTTTTTTGACCGTTGTGACTTATATCTGGCAAAAGGGTTTTGAAAATATTGGTGCTCATCATTGGAATAGTAGTTGGATTAATACGATTTTGGTTGCAATTATTGTACCTTGTTCTTTTTTTGTTTTGCAATTATCAACAATATCCTTTCGCTTCGGAGTTTTACAACGAATGGATCGTTTTTGGATTTATTTGGTTAATATTCTGATTCTACTAACATTATATTTTGTTATTTTGGCCGTAGTAAACCGATATTATATTGCACTTGGAATATATATATTATTGATGGGTGTTATTTCATTTGCTAATTACCAAAAGGTGATTCTAAGAAATGAACCTATTGTGCCATTAGACGTCAAAAATGTTGTTATTTTACCTGAGTTAATCAAAATGGCAGACATAACTTTACCACAAATTGTGATTGGTCTTGTCGCCTTAATATTAGTCATTGCATTGTTGATTGTGTTTCAACATCTTTTGGGAGCTAAGAAAGCATTACACATACCGACACGCGTTATTTTGCTGACGGTCGCTGCTTTAAATTTAGGTTTCTGGATCAATTTCTTACCTAAGCTTGCTGTTACATGGTCAACAGATAACGCAACACATGTTGCCTCCACGAATCCAATTATGATGAAACTTCACTATATTAATATTAATTTAATTCAACCACAGGCTCATTACAATAATAACGGGTCTGCATTGGGCTTTTTGAGTATGGTAAAAGTTGAGATTATGGATGAACCCAGTGGTTATTCCGAAAACGCAATGAAGAAAATAGCCACAAAGTATCAAAAAAATGCCGTCAAGATCAATAGACAACGTTCTGAAAAGATTGGCGATCAAACGGTTATCTATGTATTAAGTGAGAGTCTTGCGAATCCAGCAAGAGTTCCTGGTGTCACCTTGGGAAAAGATCCAATACCATATATTACACAATTGCAGAATAAATCAGGTGGTTTACTTGATTCACTTGGATATGGGGGTGGCACTGCCAATATTGAATTTGAAACTTTGACGAGCTTATCAATGAATAATTTTTCGTCATCATTGTCAATTCCGTATTTATCTTTGGTACCAAAGGTAGATTTTCTACCAACCATTATGCAAGATTTCAAACAAAAAAATGCTATTCATCCGTATACTGGTCTAACCTACCAAAGAAACGATGCCTTTAAGAAGTTTGGTTTTCAAAACTTTTATACGTTAACGAACGGGACGAAAACTGTTAAATATCAGAGTAAACTTGGTAAGAGCCCGTATGTTGATGATCAATCATCATTTAATGAGGTTCTATCTTTGCTAAAGCAACACAAACAGGGGCAGTTTATCCAACTATCAACGATGCAAAACCATACGCCGTTTCTATCAAGTTATTACAGTAAAAGCTGGCCAATTAAAAGTAATTTAACAGCTTCAGCTGAGGCAAGTTTGAAGGCCTATACTGTTGGTATTAATTATACGGATAATGAAGTGCAAAACTTTATTAAAAAAATTGATCAGATGAAACGTCATGTAACAGTTGTCTTTTATGGTGATCATTTACCGGGAATTTATAATTGGCGAGAAAACAATTCTGCTAAGTTACAGAGGTACGATAATATTTTACATCAGAGTGACTACTTTATTTATTCTAACTTCAAGACGAAAAAGGTCAGTAAGGCAGTGGCATCACCCAATATGTTGACGCCACTGATGCTTGAAAAAACCAATTCAAAGGTTTCCCCATACTATGCCTTATTAACACAATTAGCCACGCAAACTCCTGCAATCGAGCGTGATAAGTATATGGGCGATGACGGTAAATATTTAAGTGCAAGTAAGTTAACGAAAACTCAGAAGCAAATTTTAAATGACTATGAATTGGTTCAGTATGATGTTTCAGCTGGACATAATTATTTAAAGAATGATTCTTTTTATGAAACAAAGTGAATGAGGCATTAATTCATTGAGGTAACTCGCTGCTATTTGGTGTTAGTCTAATTTCATGGACACGGATTCTCTGTTAAAATATTCATTAAGAGGAGAATCTGCCATGAATCAGAAATATACGAATGACTTTAAAGAAACAATCCTTAGCCTACTCGGTTCTGGAGTGTCCGCTTCTAAACTTGCCAAAGATTATGACGTGAGTGTTCAGACTATTTACAAGTGGTCAAAGCAGAACCAGAATGATCCCGCTAAGCAGTATAGTCCCGAAGAAATCCATGCTTTAAAACAACGAGCTTTACAGGCAGAAAAGGAGGTTGAGATCTTAAAAAAAGCATTAGCCATCTTCGGGCGCAACAACAAGTAACAGAAGCTGATTTGATTCACTTCATTCAGGATGAGGGATTTGAAGTGAAGATGGCAACAAAATTATTTAATATTTCTCGCTCCACTTTTTACGATGTGATCCATCGTGAACCCAGTAATAGAGCGATCGAGAGTCAGCGGATCAGCGAGGCAATCGAGATGATCTATCATCAATCTGACGGTATCTATGGCGCACCTAAAATTCAATTTCTACTTGGTCGAGACTATCAGTTGAATATCGGCTTGAAACGCGTGCAGCACCTCATGAAGCAGTTAGGACTACATTCAATCGTCACTAAGAAATATCGGCCGCAAACGAATCACCAGCCTGTTGAAGACCGCTTCAATATCCTTCAACAAGATTTCTTTGCGAACGGTCCTAATCAAAAATGGGTGGCAGATATTACCTATATTCCAACGGTTAACGATGGTTGGACATACTTGGCGAGCGTAATGGATCTCTTTAGTCGCAAGATCATTGGCTATGCCTATTCGCAAAAAATGGATACCGATCTGGTCATAACCGCATTAGGAAACGCAGCTTTAAATCGCAGACCAGTTGACCAGGGTGTGATCATTCATACTGATTTAGGCGCCCAATATACGAGCACAGACTTTGAATTGAGTATCCATCAAATGGGAATGTATCATTCCTACAGCCGTAAAGGAACACCGTATGATAATGCAGGAATTGAGAGTTTCCATTCGATCATCAAGAAGGAAGAAGTCTATGTAACGACATATCAGAACTTTGAGCAAGCGAGAGTACGTTTGTTTCAATACATTGAAGGCTGGTATAACCGCAAAAGGATTCACAGTTCACTGCACTATTTAACACCGGTTGAGTTTGAAAATAAGTTCTCAATGAGCTAATTCAAAATATAATCTGTGTCCAAGATATTGACTCAACTCCAATTTTTAATATTGATTTATAATTTAAATTTTCTGATCTTATGATAAACTTGTACCATGTGTGTGCGATAATTAAATTATAAACAATTTTAATTTAATCTTGGCAGTTATTGTTATTGTAGCAGACACAACATTAAGAGAATTTGGAGAAACTTGAATAAAGTAATGAAATTAATTCAGAAAATAAAGCAGATATTGAGTCAGCCTAGAATTCTAGAGATCGTGCTGTATCTATTTTTTGGTGTGCTGACAACGATTGTAAATTTTGTTGTTTACTTCGTTGTGAGAGATATGTTTGGGGCGAACATCATTGTTTCAAATACCTTAGCATGGGTCTTATCGGTGTTGTTCGCATTTGTTACAAATAAAATTTGGGTGTTTCGATCCAAAACTACCAAGTTAACAGATTTAATTAAAGAAGCTGCGTCTTTTGTTTTTTATCGATTGGTTTCGTTTGGAATGGATATGGGAACAATGCTGTTGTTAGTTGAAGTGTTTGGAATAAATGAATTTCTGTCAAAGATTGCAACGCAATTTATCGTAGTTGTTGCAAACTATGTCTTTAGCAAATTATTTATTTTCAATAGAAGCAAGAATAATTCCCATCAAATTCAGGATCGAGGTAGATAGCTTGCTCAAGAAATTGATTAATAAAAGTAATATTATTTTATTATGTGTGCTCTTCAGCTTATTTTATATGGTGCCGTATAATCATGATGAATGGGCATGGGGAACTCAGGAAGGTATTGCTAATTTAAAGAATTTCTTTCAAGGCTATAATGGGAGATACTTCGGTGATCTTATCAGTTTAGCAATTACACGAAGCGTTTTGTTTAAAGCGGCATTTATGGCCATTTCTACATTCAGCCTATATTTACTAATGAGACTGCAGATTTCCTATGGCAAACATCATAGCGCAAGGTTAAAAGTTGAAGGGCAACTTACTCTTTTGTTAATGCTATTAGTTCCGACAATGTTATTTCAACAAATTTACGGATGGCCAGCAGCGTTTGTTAATTTCGTTCCACCAGTAATATTTCTAATAGGATATCTTTATATCATTAGACGAAGTATTTTAAGTGAAGATGCACCTAAACATGCTCTTTTGCTAACGATGATTTGTACAATTGGAACACAGTTTTTTAGTGAAAATATTTCTATTTATATGCTTTTATTGACAATTTCTGTTGCCATAATTGATGTGTTTAAAAATAAGAAGATTAGTAAAGTTTCAATTTATAGTGTTGTTTTTAGTCTTTTAGGGACAATTATTATGTTCATTAATCCGGCTTATACTAATGCTGCCAATGGAAGTGATGGCTATAAGAAAATTGAATTTACATTTTCATTTCTATGGACTAAATTGGGAACTCAAATCATTCCCAATATGGTTTTGAATTATAAAGTACTGTTACTTATTTTTGGGATTGTGCTAGTCATGTTGGCTTATTTCAACGGCAATAATAATTCCAGTAATTTATTGAATAGCATTATGTTATTCGTATTGATTGGCTATACTATTTATGGCGTTTTCTTTTACCCGAATCTACAATTTCCAGCTCGATTCTCCGCAACAATTATTAATTTAAGTTCTTTTTGCTATTTCATTGCTTTAGTTCATATTGTAAATTCAATAAGTACCGCTTCTTCAAGATTGTTGTATCTGATTCTTACAATTTCTGTCCCAGTTTCGGCCGGACCATTGTTAATGGCCGATCCAATCGGTCCACGTTCTTTTTATCTGACTTATATCATCTGGTTGCTATTGATTATTTTATTAGTTGATAATTTAATGGACTACTTCAACATTTCGGAGCATGCCTACTATGCTCTTTACCATCTCTTCTCAAGTGCAATTGTTGTGGTGTTCCTTTGTTATTATTTAATTTTTGGATATATCTATCATGTGAATCAGCAGCGTACTCAATTAATCGATCAAGCAATCAAAGATGAGAAGAGTTCACTTGTTTTGCCATATCTTCCGAATGATAAATATATTTGGAAAACAAGCACGGAACCAAACAATTGGCTAGTTAGATTTAAGAAATTTTATGGTATTCCCAAGCACATTGATGTTACTTTCAAATAGATAGGGGTTCAATATGAAAACTATTCTGATTTCAATTCCTGCATTTAATGAGGCCGAAAATATTAAACCACTCTATCACACATTGAAAGATGCTTTAATTAATCTTTCCTCAAATTACGAATTTGAATATTTATTTATCAATGATGGTAGTACAGATAAAACGGTTCAAGAAGTCTCATATTTGATGGATCATTATGACGATGTTACGCTGTTAAATCTGTCAAGGAATTATGGTAAAGAAATAGCAATGGCCGCGGGTTTTGATTATTCGACTCATGATGCGGTAATTACGATTGACGCTGATTTACAACATCCACCTAACTTAATTCCGAAAATGATCTCTTTGTGGGAGACAGGATATGATGATATTTATGCCAAGCGTAAAGAGCGCAAGGGAGAATCATTCTTAAAAAAAGCGACCTCCAAGCTATTTTATAAAGTTCTAGAAAGAATTTCTGCCACAAAGGTAACGCCTGACGCTGGTGATTATCGATTGCTGGATCGAAAAGTTGTTGCCGCGTTGATGTCGATGCGTGAATCCGAGAGGTATACAAAGGGACTTTATAATTGGGTGGGATTTAAGAAAGTTGCAATTGAGTTTGATGCTGAGCCACGGTTGCATGGAAAATCAAAATGGAGCTTTAATGCATTGCTAAAATTAGCGGTTGAAGGCATTACTTCATACACGACTGCACCATTAAAATTATCCATGTATTTCGGATTTTTTGTTTCATTTTCGGCATTTGTTTATATGATTTATGTTTTAATCAAAACACTAATTTATGGATCGGATACTTCTGGATTTCCAACAATTATCATCATCGTTCTGTTTTTGGGAGGGTGCCAATTAATTTCCATTGGCATTATCGGAGAATATCTCAGCAGTGTCTTTATTGAATCAAAACGGCGACCGCTTTATTTTAAAGAGGATATTAAAACTTCCAAGAAAAAATAAAGTAGGCAGGGTTCATGTACGATGATCATGATTCAGTTAATGAAATACTAATGTCGTATGTATCTAATTTTATGGCAATATATTGAAAGATAATGATTAAAATATCAGAGAAATTATGGTGTTTTTAGGAAAGTATTTTTAGTATCGGCAACTGTATTGTCACCATCATCTGAAAATAATAACTTATTAAGAAGGTTCGATTAATATAGGCAAGTAGTAAAGGGATAGATGAGTATTTCTCATCTATCCCTTTACTACTTGCCTTTGTTGATTTGAGAACTAAATTATTACTTGATTAGTGAATCCCAATAAACTGCTAAACCACTTTGAATATCATATTGTGGTTGATATCCTAGGCCCGCAAGCTTAGTAATATTAGCTGCGGAATCTTTGATGTCACCATCGCGTGCTTCCCGATAGTCAACGTCTAACTTTTTGCCGGCAATATTTTCATAAGCAGCAATAACATCTTTCAAGCTAGTTGTTTTACCGGTGGCCACGTTATAAACATCATGCATTGCCTTAGGCGTCCGCATCAATAACAGTAAAGCTTGAATCACATCGCCGACAAAGACGAAATCGCGGGTTTGCGAGCCATCACCAAATAGCGTAAAAGTTTTGTCTTGACTAATAGCATCGCTAATAATTGAAAGTACACCAGAATATGGTGATTCCGGATTTTGTTTAGGTCCGTAAACGTTGAAGAAACGAACACAGACGGTATTCAGTCCATACAATTGACCATAGTCAATGACAAACCGTTCTGTGGCAAATTTGTCGATGGCGTAAGGGGTTAGAGGTTTGATCCGAGAGATCTCTTGCTTCGGCAACTCTGGATCATCACCGTAAACGGCGGCAGAAGAGGCAAACAGGATTTTTTTGACAGGTAAATGATTAGTGCGAATGGTGTCTAAAATGAATAAATTAGCGTTCTGGTTGATTTCATGAGTTTCCAATGGGCGAGCCACGGAATCTGCGACACTGGCGACAGCGGCCAGTAAATAGATATAATCAGGCTTGGTTGAGAGAAGTAATTTTTTCATGAATTCATAGTTGGTAATACTTTCTTTGTAGAAGGTGATTTTGTCAGATTCGGGAAGATTTTGTTTAAGGCCCATTGATAAATCATCGACAACGATAACTTCGTCCATCGTTTTGATTAATTCTTCGATTAAGTTAGAGCCAATGAATCCGGCGCCACCAGTTACTAATGCTTTTGTCATAGTGTTCACACTTTCAAAATGAATTTAATTTAATATAGGGGATGTTTTCGAATCATCTAAGTAGCAATATAATCGTTGCCGCATAAAGAAAAGTTCTGAGAAACATCGTTTTGACCAATGCTTCTATTCGTGCATATCGGGATACAAGGCTAAAAACATACATTTTTGATTTTGAAGACACATCCTAATATGATTTAATTATATAGTTGTGATAGCACGTAATCAAGATAATCGGTATTTAGAAATTATTAATGGGTCAATGATGCGCGTAACTTAAATTGTGATAGCATAGTGTATTATATGTAGTTTGTAATAATCAGTTAGATAAATCAATACATCGATGGTGAAATTATGGTACGTGAAAATAAGATTAATTATGATATGATTGACCTCCTAAAATTTATTGCGGCAATATGTGTTGTTGCTATTCATTCTCTGCCGCATGATATTCTAGGCAATGATTTACGAGTCTTTACTCGCTTCTCTGTTCCATTTTTCTTTATTGTCTCAAGTTATTTTCTATTTAAAAAGATAACATTTAAAAATGCTGTGAATGATAGAAAAAGGATACATCAATATTGTCTCAGAGTTCTTAAACTTTACTTCTATTGGTTACTCATCTATACACCCTATTGGCTTAGATCAATCAAAGATATTGTCCAGAGTGACTATACAAAAGTTAATGGTCTTTGGTTTATCATCAAGATGAGTTTGGGGTATGTTCCAACGATTGGCGTAACGTGGTACCTAATGGCAAGTATTATTTCGGTGTTAATTACTTATTATATTAGGCGTTTCTTGGGAAGAAACACATTAATTATCGTGATGATATTGAGTTTTCTGATTGGTATTCTAACGTCAACATATGGGAAATGGTATTTTGAGATTCAGTCCTTGAAATCAATTCCGATAGCAGGCTCAATATCCTTTTCTTTTCTTTCCACGATTTGTTATGTCATTCTTGGATATTTTCTTTCGAAAAGCGGAAGCCTTGTATCAGATGAAGTTAAAAGCAAGCACTTCTTAATGTATTTTGTAGTGTTTTCGATTATCGGTTTTTTTGAAGTCTATTTTGCTCAATCACTGGGTGTATTCAAAGACGGCCAAAATTTTATATTACTGCCGTTGATCACTATCTCTCTGTTTTTATTTGGTATCAACTCTCAGCAACGTATCTCAATGGCACCGTTGCTACGTAAGAGCAGTACAATTATTTATCTGGCACAGAACCCAGTTAAGTTTGTTATATTTGCAATTGCTCGCAGGCTGAAAGTAGCAACATTTACGTATGATAACTTCTTTGTCTTTTTTGTTCAATTGGTTGTGTTGATGCTTATTTGTTTGGTTATTGTCAATCTTAGTCAGCAAAAAGGATTCCATTGGTTAGCAAATTTCTATTGATTTCATGGTTCCGGTGAAGAAAATATCGTGCTATATTGAATATTAATGGCTGGTTATTTATTAATTATTCAGCTGTGAATTGAAATAGTTATTGTATACTATATCTGTGAAACAAATCAGAGACTTTTAGGTGAGATTATATGAATGACGTGTTATCGATTGTTGTGCCTTGTTTTAACGAGCAGGAATCAATTCCATTGTTTTTCGAAGCAGTGGAGAGAGTTCGCTTGCAACTGCCCTTAACATTTGAATATATTTTTGTTGACGATGGTTCCCATGATCAGACGTTGGCTGAACTACGGGCGCTTGCGAGTGCACATGCAGATGTTCATTATCTATCTTTCTCGCGGAATTTTGGCAAGGAGGCTGCACTTTATGCCGGTTTGAGTCATGCTCATGGTGATTACGTCACTGTGATGGATGTTGACCTGCAGGACCCACCGGAACTTTTAGTTAAGATGTATCAAAAAATCCAAGCTCCTGAGATTGATTGTGTTGGAACACGGCGGGTCACGAGAACTGGTGAACCAAAAATCAGGACCTTTTTTGCTAAGTTATTTTACAAAATTATCAATCGTATTGGGCAAACCGAAATGGTCGACGGTGCTCGCGATTTTCGATTAATGACGCGTCCAATGTTAGATGCAATTTTAGAATTAAAAGAAGTGAATCGTTTTTCCAAGGGGTTGTTTACTTGGGTTGGTTTTAACATGGTTTATTTGGAATATGAAAATCGTGAACGTGTTGCCGGAACAACGAGTTGGAGTTTTTGGAAATTGTTTGCTTATTCAATTGACGGAATTGTTAACTTTTCCGACGCGCCACTGAACATTGCATCTTTTGTTGGCGCATTTTCCTGTGTGGCTTCGGCGATCGCGATGCTGATTATTATTTTTCGAACAATTTTTTACGGGGACCCTACCAGTGGCTGGCCTTCACTGGTTTGCATCTTTTTATTTATTGGTGGTATTCAGTTATTGTGTTTAGGAATCATCGGCAAATATATTGGCAAGATTTTTACAGAAACGAAGAAGCGTCCGATTTATGTTGTTCGGGAAACGGATCAGTCTAAAAACAAGTAATCTAAAAGAGTTTTCGCCTTGGCTAGTTAGAAAACTGCCAAGTTGAAAACTCTTTTTTGGTACTTTATTTGAATTCGTAATATAAATCGCGTTCGGGTAACCAGGCTTCAGTATTAGTGGTAATTAATTTATCAGCTAGTAATTCTGGTTTAAAGCTATGCCAAGGTACGGTATAGCGCGCGTTGATTTGCTTCGCCAGGTCAAAAATGGCTTGTTTAGACGCGTGACCACTAGCACCCATGGGAACAAAGTCAATTTGTTGGGTCTGTAATTGCGCCTGTAATTGCGCAAAGTTAGGATCGTAATCACCTAAGGGCTCGCCGTTGGCATGTAAATAAACGCCATGGTTAAATTGGTTCAGTCGTTGATGTTCGGACCAAGAATTGTGCAACGCAAAACGCCGTGGTTCTTTTAACAATACAGTTACTAAATCCTGCCAGTGCCATTGTTGAGCTGTCATGGGAAGATCATCAGCAACAATTTCATAAATTATGGCGTCGGGGGCAAAGGCGCGAATAATTCGGGCAACATTAGCTTCCCAAACAATTGGTCGCTTAGCGTCAAGTGCGGCCTGATTAAAATTAATTAGACGCTCAACGTTGCGATCATAAGGATTGATGATTAAGAGATCATCAGTTGTAGCTAATCGTTTACGTAATAGCGGGACCAAATCTTGTTCTTGATAGATTGGTTCCACTTGACTACTGGCAATAACTTGTGGTTGCTCCGTTGTAAAACTATAGGTGGTGGCTTCAGTGAGATAAACGAGTAACTTGTTTTGAACACGCTGGGACCAGCGAGTGACGCGATCTTGATGGGGACCGTTAATACGAACATCGCCGGAGTGAAGGTATTGATGTTGACCATCATCAATCAGCAAGGCCATTGGTCCAATCGTATCGTGATCGCTGAGCATTGCTGTAACTTTAAGTGAACCGACAGTAATCGTCTCTTCATCAGCAAGGCCGTGTAAATTAGTGACTGGCGTTTCGCGACCTTCAGCTATTAAAATGGCATATAATTTCTTCGCATCATTCGATAAATAAATTGGGATCTTGCGGTTTTGCAAATACTTCAAGGCACCCATATGGTCGATGTGTAAATGAGAAATAAAAATAGCCTCGTGTTTAAACTTAGTCGGTTGATTAGGCAAAAATAATTCTGGCAAGTGTGGCAGATCGTGATCGGCCATTGCTTGTTCGATCGATTTGTCAGCAAAATCAGAAGCTACGCCAAAGTCCATGATGACGCGTGAATCACCTTGGGCAATTTCCACGATATTACCGCCAATGGTCGTTAAACCGTTCAAAAATCGTAATGTTGTCATAAATAATCTCCTTTCAGAGTAGTAAGTTAGTGTAACGCAAAACGGACTGACTCACAACTTTTATTTGAGCGGAATTTTTAAATTCTAGTTAAGGTAATTGGGACAATTTGCGTGAGCCAATAAAAAAATACACAATAAAGGAAAGATGAGTTGATGAACGCTAAAGATTAATTGAAACAAGTTGGAAAGCAGCAGAACTTTACACCAGTTCCGACGATGAAAGGAGTGGTACTAATGGGGTCACGGATGATGCATTACACAATTGGTCAGGTGTTGGCGCAACGTTACGGTTTTTCGGCTCGTTTTTTATTAGGAGCGATTGCGCCTGATGTTCAGAAAAATATGGCCGTCGCTAAGGATGCGTCGCATTTTATTGATCGTGATGAACGAGGTTTTGGTGAGATCAACTTGCAGCGTTTTATTAATCAATATCAGGCACAGTGGAACGATGAATTCGTTCAAGGTTATTATTGTCATTTGATTGCAGATGAAGTTTGGTTACAAGGACCGATAAATCAGCAAGCGCGTCAGTGGTCGTTTGGTTCACCGGAGCGTGAGCAATATATTGATCAACATTATCAGGACTTTCATAGTTTTAATGCGATTTTACGCGATCAATATCAATTAACACCACCGACTTTTGCTTTTGCGAAAGATTATCCCATCCAAGAAATTGCACCTCAATTCTTGCCAGCGTTAGTTGCAGACTTGCGAGACGACTTCAATGATCGGCGGCGACCGTTGCAAGTTTTAGCCGAAGCACAAATTGAGCGTTATCTTCAACAGGCGAGTGCTGTTTATGTGCAAACATTAGCTCATTAGTCAGTTGGTTTTGCCAAAGTTGTTCGCGGATTCGGCTAAAATCCATGTGTTAAATATGTCAAGATGAGTGATCCACTGATCTAATTTTAGTTCGGACTTGTTTGGAACCGTGATAAAAATCCCGGTTCCTTATTTGTCGTTAGCTGTAAAGTTGAGTATACTGAATAATGAAGTTTCAAGTATGCGGTAATTAAAAATAATAAGCGTTTAAGGAGAATTTAAATGAGTTGGAAAGATAAGATTCAGCCTGATTTATTAGCTGCCGTTCAAAAAGCAGATCAAAAAATCGCGCCACGTTTGGCTGAAATTGACGAGCAGATTTTGGAAAATCAAGCGAAAGTATTAAAGTCATTTCAGGAACATCATGTAGCCGAAAGTGATTTGTATGGCTCAACCGGTTATGGTCATAATGATGAAGGCCGCGATAAGTTAGAGGAAATTTATGCGGATGTTCTTGGTGGTGAAGATGCTTTAGTTCGGCCTCAACTGGTTTCCGGTACTCATGCCATTGGCACTGCTTTGTTAGGGTTGGTACGTCCTGGCGATGATATTTTATATATTACGGGTGAACCTTACGATACTTTGCAAGAAGTTTTGGGCTTGGCGGGTAACGGCATTGGCAGTCCTAAAGAATATGGCATCGGCGTTGATTATGTCGATTTATTGGCTGACGGTTCAGTCGACTTCGCCGGTGTAAAAGCTAAGCTGACTGACAAAACAAAAGTCATTGCCATTCAACGTTCTTGTGGTTATGCAACTCGTGATTCTTTCACGGTCGATCAAATCAAAGTGATGGTGGATGAAGTTCGTCAAATTAAACCAGACGTTTGGATTTTTGCTGATAACGCTTATGGTGAATTCTCTGAAACAAAAGAGCCACTTGATGTGGGCGTTGATTTAATGGCCGGTTCTTTGTTTAAGAACGCTGGCGGTGGTCTTGCTAAAACTGGTGGTTATATTGTTGGTAAGAAAGATTTAGTTGAACGAGTTAGTTATCGGTTAACAGTTCCTGGCATTGGTGGCGAAGAAGGCGCAACTTATGGCCAACTAATGGATATGTATGAAGGCTTCTTTATTTCACCACAAACAACTGGTAATGCAATTAAGGGCGCAATTTTTGAAGCTGCTCTACTTGAAGAAATGGGTTTGGATGTTTCGCCTAAATGGGATGCACCACGAACTGATTTAATTCAAAAAGTTAATTTTGGTAATGAAAAAGATATGGTTCACTTTGCCCAAGCAATTCAGATGGCATCACCTGTTGACTCATTCGTGGAACCAATTCCTGAACAAATGGCTGGTTATGAAGACCAAGTTATTATGGCCGGTGGTACTTTTGTTGCTGGCTCAACAGTTGAGTTCTCTGGTGATGGCCCAATTCGGCCACCATATACGATTTACATGCAAGGTGGTTTAACGTACGCGCATGTGAAGTTAGGGATCATTCAAGCAGCACAATATACCTTCTATGATCAAAAATAGTTAGCGTATCAGTAGCTTGTCGTTAAAATGGACCTAGGATTAATTTCCTCGGTCTATTTTTGTTAACGTCATTAATGGGGCAGTTTTTAAATGACGGGTTAAGCAATTGGTGCATCAAAATATGAGGCTTGTTGTTAAATCTCATTATCATTTCGCAATGATCTTAGTTAATTCTCATTTTTACTATTTTATGAAATGGTTTTCTATGTTAATCTAATTGTGAGGTAATAGGCAATTATTATAAATTTAAAGGAGTAGAACCGATGAAAGAGAAGAAAAAGTTTCAATTTCCTACAGCGTATACGGTCATTATTATTGTTTTAATTCTCGTTCAAGCACTAACATTTTTTATACCCTCTGGTAAATATAGTACGTTAAGTTATGACTCAGGTAAAAATGAGTTTGTTATTACTGATGCTAAGGATAAAACAACAACTGAACCAGCGACTCAAGCAGTCTTGAAGAAGTATAAAATTAAAATTGATGTTAAAAAATTCAAGGATGGTACCTTGTATAAACCAGTTGCCATTCCTAATTCTTATGAGCAGATCAAGAAACCAAAGCGGGGCGTCTTTGGTACAATCAATCAATTCTTGACGGCGCAAGTGCAAGGTATTACCGATAGTGTTGATATTATGGTCTTTATTCTGATCTTAGGTGGTGTTATCGGTATTGTGAATCAAACCGGTGCTATGAACGCCGGGATGTTACGTTTATCGAAGAAGTTAAACGGTAAGCAACAATGGTTAATTGTGATTATTATGGCCTTGATTGCTTTAGGCGGGACAACTTTCGGATTAGCCGAAGAAACACTGGCCTTTTATCCAATTCTTGTGCCAATCTTCTTAATGGCGGGGTACGATGCGCTGACGGCGGTGGCGACGATTTACTTAGGAACCGCGATTGGAACGATGAGTTCAACCATCAATCCGTTCTCCACTGTTATTGCATCTAATGCAGCAGGTATTAGCTTTACTGATGGTTTACCAATTCGTTTATTGATGTGGATCTTAGCCGTTGGTTTGTCAATGTTCTACACAATTCGTTATGCGGAAAAAGTACGGAAGAATCCGGAATCATCATTGGTTTATCACGACATTGATCAAAAACAATTAGATCAATTCAAAGTTAGCACAGATAAGGCCGGTGAATTTACTCGTCGGCAAAAGATTACTTTATTAGCCTTTGCGGCCGGTTTCTTAGTCATGATTTATGGCGTGCAACAATTAGGCTGGTATTTCACTGAAATTTCGGTTGTCTTTTTAGGTGTTGTTTATGTGTTAGCCTTTATTTCTGGCTTGAAGGAAAAAGTCTTTGTTGACAGTTTCGTATCTGGTGCTGCCGATTTAATTGGTGTCGCTTTGACAGTTGGTATTGCCCGTTCAGTTGGGATTGTTATGGAAACAAGTTTTGTCAGCGATACGATTATGAATTACTTCAGTGTGTTGATCAGTGGTATGAATAATGTGCTCTTTATTGTGGCCTTGTTCTTTGTTTACTGTATCTTGGGTCTATTCATTCAATCATCATCTGGTTTAGCGGTACTATCAATGCCAATCATGGCACCATTAGCCGATGTTGTGGGAATTGATCGTTCAATCGTGATTAACGCCTATAACTGGGGCCAAGGTTTAATCGGCTTGATTGCGCCAACTGGTTTGATTTTAGTTTCTCTGTCTATGGTCGGGATTGGTTTTGATAAGTGGATTAAATTTGTTTGGAAACTATTACTGATGGTTGTTGGTTTGATCTTGATTATGTTAGTAGCTAGTGTGTTGATTTAATATTTCTCAGCTTTGTTCCTCTTGAGAGAGTCGATTGAAATGAGTAGAAACTAAAACTGTTATTTTGATCTTTTTCGCGCTTCCGCAAAGTCGCTCATGGAGCGTGGTGGACGCTGCTTGAAGCCAATCAATGATTGTCTTCAAGACAGGTCTTACTGTAAGCGGTAAACCACTAACAGTAATTTCACCGCTGATGGCAATTTTGCTCCAGCGCTGAATTGACGAGTGGTTGAATCACTTCCAATTTTTAGAAGTGCAAAGCTGCAGTTAAGTTGCATACCCTATCTCTTTCGTCAGTGCCGGAGGGAAATCGCGGTCAGCCGCGGAATTATTGTTAGTGGCTCGGCCACTTACAATAAAGTTTGTATTTGAGACAAATTGTTTTTTATTTGGCTCAAATCAAACTCGCAGCGGTCCACCAGCGCATTTCCCGGAGGCACGGAGAATTGCAACATAATAGTTTTAGGGATTACCACTTTACACCAAGGCTTACGTTTGAGTCGATTTGCTTTTTAATCATCACAAACCAACGCATGCAGTGTTCCTCCTACGTATTTCCTGGAGGCACGAAGAAGCACAAAAAAGAATAAAGCGCGTAAGACAAAACCCCGTGAGAATATTTCTCACGGGGTTCTTTATATTATTTTTATTTATTTTTAACGACATTAACCATTGGTGTGCCGTCGGTAGCGGTGTTGACGCCTTGGATTTCCGGAGTGAAACCTGGGAATTGTTGAATAGCGGTAAACAACGTCTTGAAATAATTAACAGCTGTTTCATGCCAAACTTCACCAGGTACAACGACAAAAATTCCTGGAGGATAGGGAAGTGCACCTTCAACGGCTATTCGGCCGATACAGTCGTTTAATGGCACTGACTCATAATTGCCCTTGACGAAGTTCAAATCAGCTTGTGCAGGTGTTAAACGGGTTTTACGAGCACGTGAATTAGTGAATAGTGCGCGTTGATTTGTAACAAGCTGATGATCAATGAAAAAGTCAGAAAGTTGTTGACAAAGTTCTGGCAAGGTCATGTCAAGATAACGCGAACCGGTTTCAGCAATTAGTTTTGGTAAGACGGCGCTAACTTGCTTGTTGGCAAAATAGTCCGCTTCAAATTCTTTTAGCACATTAAACAATGCTTGCCAATCATGGTCATTAGAACCTGGTGTAACCAAGAAAAGCATTGAATTAGGGTCAGCCTTTTCGGGAACAATGCCATGATCAAGAAGATAACGGTCAACAACCCAACCACAAATACCCAACGTTTTATCCCGTGGTAAAGTGACTGTTACTTTGAAAGGATCGAGATAGGCTTGGTTATTTTGTAAATTAGGGAAGGAATGCCATTGCGCAGTAGGATTTAGCTGCCATAGCTCTGGATTAGTGGTGATTTCAGTGAGATCGTGCTGCAATAAGTCGGGAGAATTAAAAGTTCCGAATAAACGTAACTGTTGGACTTGCTTCCGAAAACGAATTGAAGCCGCCAAGGCATCTTGCCAGATTTTTTGACCAAATGGGCCTTGATTTAAGGCGACGTTGACAACTAGTGAGGCGTAGACTGGGTAAGAGTAGCTGGTGGTAACATGTTTTAAATAAGCGTGGTTGAATTGTGCATGGGACACATAGCGTGCTTGGCCCTTGATATGACGGTCCTTTTTGTGGATTTGCGAAGTTTGACCAAAGCCAGATTGTTGCTTGTGAACCGACTGTGTGACCAAAATGCCAGGGTCGTCTGCAGTTAATGGTAGTTGTAGAGGGTCCATATCTTTCATTAACGGGCTAAAAGGTTCATAGCCACCCCAGGCAGCGTCAAAAAGCATGTAGTCAGTTAAATGACCAAATTTTGCCAGTAAAGTTTTAACGTTGGGAACTAAACCATCAAATGTTTCCAGTTCCATAACAGCTAACCGGAAAGGTCGTGGCTCGTTGGCCTTTTCTGGGGCAACTTTGGCAATCCACTGGCGAAGATTTTCCTCGGTAACGTCTTCGAGGCTAACTGGACCAATCAGGCCTAAATCATTGCGTAAGGTATCCAAATAAATTGGAATTGCGCCATTCATAACTAAGGCACCATTGTACAAAGATTTATGATTGTTACGATCGAACAAAACTAAATCGCCGGGGCTGAGAATTGCAGAAGCACAAATATTGTTACTACCAGTGGTTCCGTTCGTGACAAAGTAAGTTTTGTCAGCGTGCCAAATTTTTGCAGCCGCTTGTTCGGCCGTGAGTGGTGTACCGCCATGGGTTAACATGTCACCTAATTCGGTTAAGACATCGCTTGTATCGCTGCTAAAAAAAGTTTGACCATAAGCTTGTTTAAACAAATAACCTGCAGGCGCTAATTCATCATACTCACCGGCATGATGTCCTGGCGTGGCGAAACTAATCGGATTGCGCTCACTATAATTTAAGAGATCGCGTAGAAATGGCGGAATTTGCGCGGCTTCATATTTTTCGGCGGCGGTTTGAATTTGCGTTAAAATAGCAGTTGTTAATTGCTTGTTTGAGGTTGAAATAGCGTACCAAGGTGGTTCAGGAGTTGACTTAGCATTGATGATGAAAGTGGGAACAGGTAAGTGACTGTTCTGAATTTGCTGAATAATCTCTTGATCAGTGGCTTGAATCAGCAACGCATTGTAGGCAGCAATCGGGCGTTGATCAATAACGGTTGCATCCGTTAAACTGAACCGCTTTTTTAATGCAAGTGTCGTACCAAGTTGCAGTAGCACAAGAACCATCTCTTTCTAACTTAATTATAAAAGGCTAATGTTGTTTATTTTGCTGAATTTTATTTTTTGGGTGTGGTTTTAATTGACCGTGATAAGATCGACCAAGCCGTCGGAATAGAAAACTTCGTGCGCATCGTTGATTAAAACAACGTCAATATTAGGGCGCCGATTAATTTCTTGCAGAATAGTGGCGGTCGTTTGGTTGAGTAGACGTAGTGACCAAATCTCGCCGTCAATTGCGCGATCAGAAATAATGGTCAGATTGGTGATGTCAGTGTCAATTGGCCAACCGGTTTGTGGATTAAATAGATAAGAATAGACTTGGTTGTTTTTGATCAATGCGCGTCGATATGGTTGCCGAGTGGTCAAGGATTTATTCGTTAGCGTGACGAAGGCGCAAGGTTGCTCAGTCTCAGTTGCACCAATTGGCAAACGCCATTGTTGATCGACTTGCCGTGATGGTCCTAGAACAGTCAAGCTACCCGCAAAATCAATTAAGGCCGCGTGAACTTTAACGCTGTTGAAATAGCTGATTAATAAATCAGTAACATAGCCTTTGACGAGCGCGCTTAAATTGAGTTGCATACCAGTTTGACTGAGAAAAACAGCATGCTGATCGTCATCAAGAATGATGCTAGCAGGATCGGTCAGCGGCAGCCAATCATGAATTTCTTCCGCGGCAGGAATTCGCGCATCGGGGTAGCCAATCTGCCACAAGCGAGTAAGCGGTTCTAAGGCAATATTTAAATTACTGGTGCTTGCTTGACTATGATGTTTGCCTAATTTAATTAATTCATAAAGTTGTGGTTCAACAGAAACCGCTTTTGAACCAGATTGACGATTAATCGTTGCAATTTGGGAACCATTACGCTGATCGAAACGTTGTGCGTAGATCTTAAGACGTGCGCCAGTTTCATTAAGAATGGCGTCGGCGTTGGCGGATTCAATCATGATGTTAACAACATGATTCAAAAAATAGAATTGACGTTTAGCACGTGGCATTAATTGACCTCCTTAATTTTTTGGCTCATCTAAATTTGGTTGTTAGTTAGCATTAATCAACTTCAGAATACCCGATATCAGCAGCAGCGTCAACGCATTCACCAAGTTATCAACAGCATCAATTTTAGTTTTTTTGAGGGCGGTGTCGTGAGATGAGTGTATCAGCGTGAATTCTATGATTAAGCCGTTCTGTTCGCTTAAAAGTCTCGTTAGGTAAAACTACAAATCTAATCGAATCAACGAGTCAGATTAATTCTCAAGTTCAAATTAACGAGCATATTACTTTTCAGGCTTAGTATTGTTACACTGCTCTTATGGCATGGTAGAATTCTTTCGTGCCTATCGGGATTTTACTTGCCTTCTAGTTAGGACTAAGGGTTAAACTAAGGATAGTAAATAAAGTATGGAAAGAAGTTTTACAATGTCAAATGTTAATAAGTCTTTAGTCGTTTATTATTCTGCTTCCGGTAACACAAAAACAGCCGCTAGCAAAATTGGACAGATAATTCAAGCTGATGTTGTCGCCATTCAACCAGCGACGCCATATCCAGAAGCATACGCAGATTTAGCAGCGGTTGGTAAAAAAGAAATTGATGATCAAATTTTGCCAAATTTAGCACCACTGCCGTTTAATTTGAAGGCGTATCAAACAATTTACGTTGGTTTTCCAATCTGGTGGGATCAGCCCCCAATGTTAGTGGCACGTTTCTTGCAAGAAAAGGACCTAGTTGATCAACAACTCGTTGTTTTTGCGACCAGTTATTCAAGTACGATTGAGCAAAGTTTGCAGATGGTCAAAACATGGACAGAAAATTCAGAAATTAAAATTTTAGGTGGTTTTTTAGCGAATTCTAATCAAGAGATCATGACTGGTTTGGCAGCCTTAAAAAAATAAACCGGTCGTTGTGACAGCTAGATTTGATTGTCGGATAGACGCGTGTGTAATCGTGATAGCAGCAGTTGACTTTTTAGAGCAATTCGAATATATTAGAAGAATATGAGAGTTAAAGAACTTAAACTTTTAGATAAATTATAAAAAAGATCTCATTTTATGATGTCAATGTTAGGGGTTGTCTAAATTAGACGCGCGTAAAAAAATACTAATTATTGAAGACGAAAAGAATCTGGCTCGTTTTCTGGACTTGGAATTATCGCATGAAGGTTATGAAACTAGTGTTGAGGGGAATGGACGTTCAGGACTTGAGTTGGCTTTGAGTCAGGACTGGGACGTTATTTTGCTTGATCTAATGTTGCCTGATCTTAATGGGTTTGAAGTTTGTCGGCGAGTTCGTAAGGAAAAGACGACGCCAATTATTATGGTAACTGCCAAGGATTCCGTATTGGATCGAGTTGCTGGTTTAGACGACGGTGCTGATGATTATTTAGTTAAACCGTTTGCAATTGAAGAATTGTTGGCGCGTTTACGTGCTTTGATTCGGCGCTCGGAATTGGGCAGCCAGTCCAAACAACCAGAGCAGAAGCAAATTGTCTTTCGTGATTTAATTATTGAACCACAAACGCGGACCGTTATTCGAGGCAATGAAATTATTCAACTCTCAAAACGTGAAGCGTCATTGTTATTGATTTTAGTCGAAAATGCGAACTCAGTTATTTCGCGTGATGATTTATTGCGGAATGTTTGGGGCTACAATGAGCAAGTGGCGACGAACGTTGTCGATGTTTATATTCGTTATTTACGGAATAAGATTGATCGTCCTAACCGTCGCAGTTATATTCAGACTGTTCGCGGTACTGGTTATGTCATGCATTCGTAGGTGATTCTTTTGGCCAAAAAAGAGAAAACAACTGAAAAGAAACGATTTCGTTTGACGTTACGAGTTAAATGGTCAGTGGCAGTTGGTCTGACCATCTTTTTGACGTTTATTATTTTTGCTGGCATTATGTATGCCTCATTCTATAATAATTTAATTAATCAAGAGGAACAGACGACTAAGCAGACTGGTGATTTAATTGTTGAGCGTTTGAGTAATTTTTCTAATAATCTTAAAAGTGGCGACGTGATGCCGCTGATGACGCCAGAATATGATAGTAGTCAAGATCAAAACGCCGCAACAAGTGCTTTTCAAGACACGATTATGAGTCAATTATCACGTTCGGATATGACGGTGCAGATTTATGATCGCGATGGGCAGCAGCTCTTTTCTTCGCAACAGTCAAGTAAGGTGACATTTAGATTTGAAGATCAGCAACAAGTAAAAATTGTCCGGAAGAATGGGCATCGGTTAATTGTGGCAACGATGCCGGTTTATGCAGCGGCGAATCATCAGTTAATTGGCTATGTCTTCATTGTTAATTCCATGGATAACGTTCGGCAATCGACGCAAACATTACGATTACAGATGTTTGTTTTAGGGGTAGTCGCTGTTTTATTTAGTGCCTTAATTGGTTATGTCATTGCTTATCGTTTGTCTAAACGAATTAACGTGATTTCAAACACGATTGAAGAGATTGATCGTTCACCAGAATCAGCGGCGCGCATTCCTAAGTTTTCTGGAAACGATGAGATTAATGACTTGGCTACTGAATTTAATCAGATGTTAGATCAAGTTCAACGCTATATCGAGCAGCAAAAGCAATTCGTCGGCGATGTTTCGCATGAATTACGGACGCCGGTCGCTGTGATTGAGGGCCATTTGAATTTATTAAACCGTTGGGGTAAAGATGATCCAGAAGTTTTGAATGAATCATTGCAGGCGGCAGCACAAGAAGCTGAGCGTATGAATAGCTTGATTGAAGAAATGTTGCAATTGACACGAGCCGAGCAAGTTGAGTCGAAGCACGTCCAAGAAGTGACAGATGTACGCGAAGTGATTATGGGTGTGATTGATAGTATTCAAATGCTGCATCAAGACTTTGCGATTTTGTCTGACGTGGAAATGCAAGCCAATGTTTCTGTAAGAATGAATCGTAGTCATTTGGAGCAGATTCTGATCATTCTGTTGGATAATGCTGTTAAATATTCAACCGACCGCAAAGAGATTCATTTGAGTGCGGATACCACTCCCCAAGCAATTAATATTATTGTTCAAGATTTCGGCTTAGGCATCTCGTTAGGAAATCAACAACGGATTTTTGACCGCTTTTATCGTGTTGATAAAGCACGTTCTCGTGAACGTGGCGGAAATGGCCTGGGATTATCAATTGCTTATCGGCTGGTCAAGGCTTATGGCGGTGAGTTAGTCGTGGATAGTGTCGAAGGCTCAGGTTCAATGTTTAAAGTAACGTTGCCAATTGTTGTGAGAGACAACGGGAATGAAGACGTTGAGAAAGATAGTGACAACTAGAACTGCTGTGTTGCGGTTCTTCGCGCTTGTACAAAGGTTGTAGATGGAATGTGAGGGTATCGTGGCGGCAAATAAATACTTTACGCTGGAACGTAGTGGGCGTCGATTTGAGCCGAAACGTGCTACAAGCAACTGATGGCAAGTAATTTAATTGAAAATATTGCTGCATTGGTTTGCATCAATTTTTCCAATTAAATTAATGCCATCAACCCGTTGCTTTCCGCACTCTCCGATTGAAATACAAATCGTCTCAAATACGAGCCTTAATGTAGGCAATAAATTGCCAACATTAATGTCACTACTGAGCGGTATTTATTTGCCGCCACTCAACTAGCGAGAGGGCAACCTTTGCGCGAACGCTGAATTGACGAGTGGTTAGACTACTTTCAATTTTGAAAAGTATAAATTAGAAGTTTGGTTGTACTAACGCACTTTAGTCAGTGCCGGAGGGAAATCGCGGTCAGCCGCGGTATTCTTGTTAGTGGTTTACCACTTACAAGAAAGTTTGTATTTGAGACAAATCGGTCTTTGATTTGGCTCAAATCAATACTCGCAGCGTTCCACCAGCGCATTTCCCGTAGGCACGAAGAAGCTCAACATAACAGTTTTAGAACTTAGCGCATGCAACACACAAAAAAGACCGTTCGCAATTGCGAACGGCTTTTTAATTATGGAAAGTTATTTACGTTGTTGTTTACCAGCGTTGCGCGCACGGAGATCTTCGTGTAATTGTTGCACGTCGGCGGTAGCTTCAGGATTATCCGAAGTTGTTTCAGTTGGAGCAAAAGAATTTTCGTCGACAACGGTCACAATCGGATTTTCTTTCAATTCGCGGTCAACGGTTGCCTTAATTTTGGGCTGAACAACAAAAGTTGTAATGATTTGTTGCACTAAAATCATGATACCACCAGCTAAAAAGTAGAGCGCTAATGCAGCGGGAGCGAATAAACTGATGAATAAGGTCATCCCTGGTCCGATAATCAGCATGGACAGCATCTGTTTACGTTGCGCTTCAGGAATGCCGATTAACGACAATAGTGATTGAACAACGTAGAACAAAGTCGCAATGATAGCCAAGACGATACTTGGCTTACCTAAGGAAAAACCGAGGAATGTTTGCTTAGTAATCATTGGTGAGTATTCAACGGCTTGATACAAGGCTGCAAAGACTGGTAGTTGAATTAGCAATGGCAAGCAGCCTAAGCCACCAGTCATACTCATATTGTTCTTAGAATAAACTTCCATGGTTAATTGACTGAGACGTTGTGCTTCTTGTTGACTAGCGCCAGCTCGATGCTTTTGAATCAAGTCAATCTGTGGACGAATCGCGTTCATCTTTTCAGTTTGCCGGGTTGATTTTTGAACCTGATTCAACATGATTGGTAACAAAATCAGTCGAACGACTAAGGTAATGATGACGATACTCCAACCATAGCCGTCTTTGCCGCCTAATGCGCCACCTAAGCCAATGATCAGCTTCTGCATCGGAATGGCTAAGTATTTATAAATCGAACCGTAGAAAAATCCGGTTGGTGGCTTTAAATTTTGATATTGGTTAGCACATCCGCTAAGTAGCAGTAGTAGGCCTGCGAACATACCTGATAGGATGATGCCTTTTTGCTTTCTTTTCATTAAAAAATCCCTTCCTTAACTTCTAAGAACACACTATACCGAAAAACGGCATCAATTTCCAGTCTAATCCGTGATATTAGCGGATAATTAAAAAGTTAAGTGAGGAATTTTATAAAAAGATTACTGGATTTTAAATCTACCTAAAGCTGGTTCGGCTTCGATTGCCTTTTCAGCGACATGATCAACGTGTCCACTTGGTGTGGGTGATGCTTTAATCGCGCCAATAAATTTTTCTAAATTGGCTTCTTCACCACTTGCTTCAATGTAGACCGCGCCACTATCAAGGTTGGTCACAAAGCCAACAATATTCATTTGATCAGCGACCATTTTGGTCATCCAGCGAAAACCGACACCTTGAACACGCCCATCGACAGTTAATGCAATACCCCGACGCATATTAAACACCTCATTTATGAAATAAACTAACGAATATGAAATAGACTGACAAAATTAAAAATTTTACCAGAACGTTCACGTTTATCTTAACAATTATTTATTTTTAGCTCAACAGAAGTGACTGTCAAAATAAATTTCTGTTATGATAGAGAACAAGTGAGGAATGAATATGCAAAAAATTGAATCAGTCAAAAATGACCAAATTAAAAAAATTAATAAGCTGAAACAAAAGAAATACCGCCAGCAGGAAGGTCAATATTTGTTGGAAGGTTGGCATGTGATCAAAGAAGTGTTGGTCAACCGCCCCGAGGATGTTGAACTCATCTTGACGGTGCCTGATCACTTAGCGGAATTGCGCCCATTTTTAAAAGCTAATTCTGGGGCCGTGATCGAAATTAATGAACGTGTCGCTACAGTGTTAAGCGATACAGTTCATACTGACGGAATTTTTGCGGTGGCCCAGTTACCCGGATTTTCAGATGAGACGTTACTCAATCATGAGAACAAGCCTTGGTTAGTATTGGATCAAGTTCAAGACCCCGGTAACGCCGGAACCATGGTGCGAACTGCCGATGCAGCCGGTTTTGCTGGCGTGATTTTTTCAGCAGGAGCGATTGATCCCTTTAATAGCAAAGTTGTGCGTTCAATGCAGGGAAGCCAATTTCATCTAGTGGTAGCGCAAGTAGCCGACCTCAATCATTTCTTAGAAATGCAACGACAACAAAATTACCGGATTTTCGGAACTTTAGTCGATAATCAAGCAACAGATATTCGTCAAATTACTTTAAGTGATCAACGTTATCTGTTGATGATGGGTAATGAAGCACATGGTTTATCCTCAGAGTTGGCGACGATTGCTGATGATAATCTTTACTTGCCAATTTTTGGTCAAGCTGAGTCCTTAAACGTGGCGATTGCGGCGGCGGTTTTGATGTATCAATTGCAAATGCAAGCCGACTTATAAAAGGTAAGCCAATTAGTTTCCTTTTCAAATTAAAGTTGTTACAATAGCAATTAGTTAAGTTGATGTGGATGACAAATTCAAGGAGTAGTGTAGATGACGGAAGAAAAACCTTGGCTGCAAGATGATGAGTATATGGCTTTGGTTGATGATTTGTTAACGACGCCGCAAGTACAAAAGTTGGCGGAGTTTACGCAGCACCATTATACAGATCGGCTGCAACATAGTTTGCGGGTTTCTTATTACAGTTACTTATTGGCGAAGAAGCATCATTTAGATTATCGGGCAACTGCTCGAGCAGGCTTATTACACGATTTGTTTTATTACGATTGGCGAACGACGAAGTTTAATACTGGTACGCATGCCTATATTCATCCGCGGATTGCCTTACGTAATGCTGAGCGTTTAACCGATTTATCTGCTAAAGAAAAAGATATTATCATTAAGCATATGTTTGGTGCAACGCTGGCTTTGCCTAAATATCGTGAGAGTTGGATTGTTTCATTGGTCGACGATTATGTGGCGGTTAAAGAAGTCGGTGTGCCATGGCGTGGCAAAGTTGAGCATCGCCTCGCTAAAATTAAATCAATTATTTAGTTCCGTTTTAGTTATGTTTGTTGTGCTTTGAATTAGTTTGGAGGAATTGACATGGTTGGACCCCATGAATTTGCAACCAGTGTGGCAGTTGATGAACCCTGTCAAATTTGCCCGCGGTTTGAAAAAACGTTTGAATTATTAGGCAAGAAGTGGAACGGTTTGATCATCAGTGTTCTGTGTGAAAATGATCAACTTCGTTTTAAAGATTTAGCTAAATCAATTACTAAGTGTTCTGATCGAGTTTTAGTCGAACGCTTAAAAGAATTAGAGAACGAAGAGATTATTGCTCGCGTCTCTACTCGCGAAGGTCATCAAGTTGTTTATTCATTGACAGATAAAGGCCACGCTTTGATGCCAGTTATGGATGCTGTTCACAATTGGGCCGATCAGTGGGAACCAGTCGCCTAGTCGATTATTGAATAGGGAAATGCTAACGGGTGAGGTTTAAATCGTGCGAAAAGCAACTGGCGGGAGTGAATTTAAGCGTGAATCTCCTTGCGTTAGCACGCAATGATCTTCCCGTTTAAATACATACCGCCAACCCGTTGCTTTTCGCGCTCTGATTTGAAACGTGCTGCGAACAACTGCTGGCAAATAATTTAAGTGAAAATCTTGCTGCGTTAACACGCATCAATCTTTCCATTTAAATTAATGCCAGCAACCCGTTGTTCTCCGCACTCTGATTTCAATAGGGCTTGACTATCAAAATGGCTCATTGTAAGATGAAAACAGTTGAAAAGTGTACTTTGAAGAAAGCTAATAGTGTTGTGAAACAGGACAGAGAGGTAATCAATTGCTGAGAGGTTATCGTTGTGTAGCTGCATGAATTCTTTTCTGAGTTAATTTCTGAACAACCTTCGTTAATTAAGAAATTACGTTAGTCGCGTTATGACTTTAAGTGTTGCTTGCTATTTGCAGATAGTGGGCAGAAGTAGGGTGGTACCGCGATGCCTCGTCCCTTGATTGGATGGGGCTTTTTTTGTGCATTAGAAGCTCTGGATATTTGGAAATAGTAGTTATGAGGAGGAAGTCAGATGTCTTTAAAAGACCAGTTAGAACAATTGCGTCGAAAGGGCGTACAAGATATTAGTGAGACTGATTCGCAAAAGCGACTCAATGAGATTCGTGTGAAGTTACTTGGTAAAAAAGGGCCGATTACTGAAGTCTTGCGGGGAATGAAGGATTTAACACCTGCTGAACGGCCGACAGTTGGTGCATATGCTAACGAAATTAAGCAAGATATTGCTGAAGCGATTGATCAGCGTTTGCATGAACTCAACAAGGTTGCTTTACAACATCGTTTGCAACATGAGACTGTTGACGTCACGTTACCAGGACGACCAATTAAAACGGGGACGCCCCATATTTTGAACCAAATGATTGATGACATTGAAGAACTATTCATTGGTCTAGGTTATCAGGTTGTTGATGGCCCTGAAGTTGAAACAGATCATTATAATTTTGAAATGATGAATATCCCTAAGAATCATCCGGCGCGGGATATGCAAGACACGTTTTACATTACCAAGGAATTATTAATGCGGACGCAAACTTCACCTAATCAAGCACGAACATTGGAAAAGCACGACTTTAGTCAAGGCCCATTGAAGATGATTAGTCCCGGTCGTGTTTATCGTCGTGACAATGATGATGCCACTCACTCACATCAATTCACGCAAATTGAAGGTTTGGTCATTGATAAGCACGTGACAATGGCCGACTTAAAGGGAACGTTGGAAGTTTTAGCAAAGCATGTTTTCGGTGAAGAGCGTAAAATTCGTTTGCGGCCAAGTTACTTCCCATTTACTGAACCCTCAATTGAAGTTGATATTTCTTGCTTTGCTTGTGGTGGTGAAGGTTGTAAAGTTTGCAAGTATACTGGTTGGATCGAAGTTTTGGGTGCAGGAATGGTCCATCCCAATGTTTTGAAAAATGTTGGCGTTGATCCAGAAGTTTACGGCGGCTTCGCCTTTGGCTTGGGACCAGATCGTTTTGCCATGTTGAAATATGGGATTAATGATATTCGTCAATTCTATCAAAATGACTTGCGCTTCTTACATCAATTCCAACAGGAGGCTAAATAATTATGAAAATTTCTTACCAATGGTTGAATCAATTCGTTGACACAGAAAAGATTGATCCGCAGAAACTTGCAGATCAAGTCTCTTTAACTGGGATTGAAGTTGCTAGTGTGATTGCGCCGGATGCTGGTTTGAAAAAGATCGTGGTTGGCCATATCTTAAGTACAAAACCACATCCAGATTCTGATCATTTAACCTTGTGTCAAGTTGACATTGGTGCTTCTGAACCGGTTCAGATTGTTTGTGGCGCGCCTAATGTGGCGGCTGATCAATATGTGATCGTCGCTTTACCCGGTGCTAGAATTGCCGATAATGTCAAAATAAAACGCGGTAAAATGCGTGGTGAAGCTTCTGAAGGCATGATTTGTGCTTTACAAGAAATTGGTTTCAGTGATAGTGTCGTTCCGAAAGAATTTCAAAATGGGATTTATGTTTTTCCTAATCCTGAACCAGTGGGCGAATCAGTCTTTGAATATTTAGGGATGACCGATCGTTTAATCGATTTTGATATTACGCCGAATCGTGCGGATACTTTAGGCATGCACGGCGCAGCTTGGGAAGTGGGTGCGATGTTGCACAAACGACCACAATTTCCAGCTGTTGAGATTAGTGAAGGCAACACCAAGACCAGTGATTTATTAAACGTCACGGTTGAAAACAAAGAAGCCGTGCCACAATATTTATTAAAAGTTGTTCAGAATGTTAACGTTCAACCCAGTCCACTTTGGTTACAAATCCGTCTTTGGAATAACGGCGTGCGGCCAATTAACAATGTGGTTGATGTAACCAACTATGTGATGTTGGAATACGGTCAGCCATTACATGCGTTTGATTATGATAAGTTAACGAGCCATGAGATTTTAGTCCGCCAAGCGCATGATCACGAGCAACTTGTGACACTTGATGGTGAAAAGTGCGAGTTAGTTGCGGACGACATTGTGATTACCGATGGTCAAGATCCGGTTGCTTTAGCCGGGACTATGGGTGGTTTGAACAGCGAAATTACAGCTGCTACGAAGAATATTGTGATTGAATCTGCCGTTTTCAATGGGACTAGTATCCGGAAGACGGCCCAACGGCATAATTTGCATACCGAAGCAACGATCCGCTTTGAAAAGGGGATTGATGAAAGCTCAACCGAAGAAGCTTTGCAACGTGCCGTGCAATTAATGGGTGAATTAGCTAATGGCCAATCTAGTCAAGGCGTTCTAGTTGGCAATCAAGTTATCCCGGTTGCTAAAGAAATCGTGGTTGTTCCTAAACACGTTAATCACGTTCTCGGCACAGAAATCAGTGCTGCACAAATGGCCAGCATTATGGATGACTTAGGTTTTGCTCATCAGGATCAGACCGACCAGTTATTAGTAACCGTGCCAATTCGACGTTGGGATATTTTCATCGAAGCCGATTTGATTGAAGAGATTGCCCGTCTTTATGGCTACGATAAGTTGCCAAGCACGTTACCAGTTGGTGCGCAAACTATCGGCGCTTTTAACACTAAGCAAACGCTAATTCGCAAAGTTAAAAAATTGTTGTTGGCCAATGGATTGGACGAGGTGATTAGCTACGCGTTAGTTAATGAACAAGAAGCTAGCGCCTTTACCTACGAGCAAACTGCCGATATTAAATTAGCTTGGCCAATGACGCAAGATCATGCTTATTTGCGGCAAAATTTGATTAGTGGTTTACTAAATGATTTGCAATATAATTTAGCCCGCAAACAAAATGATGTACAAATTTTTGAACAGGGTAATGTTTTCCACAAAATTAATGACGAGCAACAACCAAATGAAATTCCGACACTCGCTGCACTTTGGTCTGGCCAAGTTAGTGCGGCTAGTTGGTTAGGTAAGTCTCAAGCTGTTGATTTCTATTACGTCAAGGGTGTTCTAACAGACTTATTTGAAAACTTAGGGATTGCCGATTTAGTAACTTATCAGGCTGATGCTGCCATTCCTGAGTTACATCCGGGCCGGACGGCTAAATTGCTATTAGGCGACCAAGTTCTGGGTTTTGTGGGTGAATTACATCCAACTTTCCAACATGAATTGAACTTGCCTGAAGCTTATGTGATGCAATTAAACTTAGATGTCATCTTAGCACAAGATTTACCAGTACTTGTTTCTCAAGCCGCACCTAAATATCCAGCAGTCGAACGTGATTTAGCGCTGATCGTTCATCAACAAGTGACGAACGCAGAAGTCGTTAATGCGATTAAAGCTGCCGCTGGTAAATATCTAACTAATGTGCAAATCTTTGATGTCTTCACTGGTGAAAATATTGGTCTGCACAAGCAGTCATTAGCTTATCGACTTCATTTCCAGAATCCAGAAGCAACATTGACCGATGAGCAAGTAACCAATGCGATGGCAAAAGTAACGGCCAAATTGCAAACCGACTTTGCGGCCCAAATTCGTTAATGAAGTGTTGATTCCAATTAACAAAATGAATGTGTCGTGCTGACAATGATGGGACTTTCTTAAATATTTCAAAAAAAAGGGTGCATTTGCACCTTTTTTGGTATAATGGCACAAGATAGTTTTAAGGGAGGATGGCTAGATTGGCCTCACGACAAGATAATCAAGCGCAGCGCAAGACTTTAGAAGTTAAAGATAAAAAGGGACGTTTAGCTGCAGAAACACGCACTGTCCATCGCTTAGTTTACTGGATTATTGGCATTATTACGGTGCTCTTAGTGATCATTGGTCTCATGACTTATCATTATGTCAAGTCGTCATTAAAACCTTTAGATGCGACTAATACTGAAAAAGTAACGGTAAAAATTCCGATTGGTTCGAGTAACAAAGAGATTGCGACAGAGCTTCAAAGTAAAAAGATTATTAAAAGTGCAGCCGTCTTCAGTTATTATGTCAAGGCTCACAATTATAGTAACTTTCAAGCGGGTAAATATTATTTCAGCCCTTCAATGACCCTAGATCAGATTATTGTTCATTTACAAAAAGGTAACTCTAACCGTAAAGTTCTAGGCAAGGTGTTGGTTAAAGAAGGGGTTATGGTCGAAGATATCGCCACTGCCGTTGCTAAAAATACCAAATGGTCTAAAAAAGAATTCTTGGCCTTAATGAAAGATCAAGATTTCTTAAACACATTAGCTAAGAAATATCCGAAATTGTTGAAGTCAACAATGGCTTCGACAAATGTTCGTTACCATCTTGAAGGTTACTTGTTTCCCTTAACATATAGTGTTTACGAGAAAGAAACGTTGAAGCAGTTGGTCACACAGATGGTTAAGGCAACCAATGAACAACTTACACCATACTATGACACAATCACGAGTAAGAATTTGACAATTCAACAGGTTCTAACGCTGGCGTCATTGGTCGAACGTGAAGGCGTTAAAGAATCAGATCGTAAGAAGATTGCCGGTGTGTTCTTCAACCGTTTAGCAATCAGTATGCCGATTCAATCTGATATTTCCGTCATGTATGCTTTAAATACCCACAAGGAGAGTTTGACGAATAAAGATACAGCAGTTGATTCGCCATATAACTTGTATGTTCACAGTGGTTATGGACCTGGTCCGTTTAACTCGCCAAGTTTACAATCAATTAAGGCTGTGCTTGATCCTAGCGATCGCGATCAAAACTACTTGTACTTCGTGGCTGATTTAAAGACGGGTAAAGTCTATTACTCACATAGTTATGAAGAGCATTTGACAACAAATTCAAGCATTGGGCAATAAACAGAAGTAGAGCGGAAACAAAGGCCGGGTTGAGCTTGTTGCGTAACCTGGCTGTTCTGTTTGATCAGAATTTCTGCGAACAGTATAGTGTGATTAAGGTATGCAAATTTAGGTCTTCGTTTCTTAACAACATTAAATAAATGGATTTGAGATTTTTGTCCCATTTCCTAAAAGGGGCATCATTGTGCAGAAACCGATAATTATTGGCGTTACTGGTGGTTCAGGCAGTGGTAAAACAACTGTTAGCCAACGTATTTTTGAAAGTGTAGCGGGTCATTCCGTCGCGATGATTCAGCAAGATGCTTATTATAAACGGTCAGATTTACCGATTGAACAACGGCGCTTGATTAACTTTGATCATCCTTTGTCTTTTGATACGGATCGCTTATTGGCCGATTTACAAAAATTATCTGATCGGCAAGCTGTTGACATGCCAATTTATGATTACAAGTTACGTAATCCATCTCCAGAGACGCGCCATCAGGAGCCTAAAGATGTGGTGATTATTGAAGGAATTTTGATTCTGGACGATGAACGTTTACGTGACTTAATGGATATTAAGGTTTATGTTGATACCGATGATGATATTCGTTTATTGCGCCGAGTTGAACGTGATATTCACGAACGGGGTCGCAGTGTCGAAAATATTTTTGCTCAATATTTAAAAACAGTTAAACCGATGTATCATCAATTCATCGAACCAACTAAACGTTACGCTGACGTCATTATTCCTGAAGGTGGCGAAAATAGTGTCGCAATTGATTTATTGGTCACTAAAGTCCGTTCGGTTTTGAAGCATGAATCACAAAGTGAACTGTAATTAAATTTTCAGGTGATTATTTCCGGTCAGTTTGTTAATCTTATGATTGACAAAAAGTGAACTTACACATATGATATTATTTTAAATAGCAAATCGAATGACAAGTTCGAATTTTTTTGAGGTGTATAGAATGGCAGATAAAGTTTTCCCAATGACTGCTGAGGGTAAAGTGAAGTTGGAAAATGAACTTAATGAACTAAAAACAGTTAAAAGACAACAAGTAATTGAACGTATTAAAATTGCCCGTGGTTTCGGTGATTTATCTGAAAACTCTGAATATGAATCAGCTAAAGACGAGCAAAGTGTCGTTGAAACACGAATCAGTCAAATTGAAGAAATGTTACATTACGCGCAAGTCGTTGATTCAAGCAAGATTGATCCTGATGAAGTTTCAATTGGCAAACAAGTAACTTTCGTTGAAGATGGCGAAGACGATGCAGAAACATATACTATTGTTGGTTCTGCAGAATCAGACCCTGCCGTCGGTAAAATTAGCAATGACTCACCAATCGCTAAAGCACTATTAGGTAAGAAAAAGGGCGAAAAAGTTACAATTGAAACACCAGGTGGCTCCTTTGACGTCACCATTACTGTTGTTAAATAACGTTGATGAGATTGAAAGGCTTGGAACAATTTGTTCTGAGTCTTTTTTTATACGATTAGGGTGTGAGGGAATGAGTTGTTTAAGGATTATCGGACTTTGATATTGAAACGCGCTCAAAGTAACTGCTGGTACGAAATTTAAGTGAAAATCTTGCTGCGTTGGCACGCATCAATCTTTCCATTTAAATTTAGACCAGCAAACCCGTTGCTTTTCGCGCTCTGATTTGAAACGTGCTCAAAGCAACTGGTGACAGTGATTTTAAGCGTGAATCTCCTTGCGCTAACACGCAATGATCTTCCCGTTTAAAATCATATCACCAATCCGTTGCTTTTCGCGCTCTATTTCAGTCTCTAGACAGATGGTTTGTTGGGGGTTTATTGTTATAATGAATTTAAAATAATTAGGGACGAGGATGTTAGTATGCGTAAAATGCTGCCATTTTTGGGCATTGTGATTGCAGCTAGTCTAATTTTATTGGGGTGGCAGATTTTTAGTACGCCTTCTGCATTAATTTTTCTGCTTCTAGGTATTTTAATTTGTTTGTTAATCAATAAACGTCGGCAGAAAAATAAGAAGAATAATACGGTATTGACTTTTATCGCGGTCTTTTTAATCGTCTTGGGTTTGGCGTCTAACCAAGCTTTTTGGTGGTTAATGTTCTTGCTGTTGCTATTTGTCGGTATTTTCATGCCCGAGATTTTTGGTGAGTCGGGTCATTTTTTCTGGCGCAAAAAGAAGTATCGCGCACCGCAAATCAATCCCGATGATTCTGAGTATGTGCAAGATGACTGGTCGATTACAACGAATAGATGGTTTGGTGATCAGAATTTAGGTAACCAAGTTTATCAATGGCATGATGTTAATTTGAAAGAATTAGCCGGTGATACAATTATTGACTTAGGGAACACATTGTTGCCTGCTGATCGGGAAAATATTGTCATTCTACAAAAGGGTTTAGGCAACACACGTATTCTGGTGCCTTTTGGAACTGGTATTTATTTGGAACACTCAACTTTTATGGGTGAAGTTACTTTTTCAGATCAACGTCATCAATTGAAGAATCAATCCTTGCAAATTAAAACGCCCGGTTATCAAACGAGCCAGCGGCGTATTCGGATTGTGACCAGTCAATTGGTTGGTGATTTGGAGGTGGTCTTTGTATGAGTCGTCTTCGTAGTGCGTGGCTATTTACACTGATCACCTTAGGCACGCTAATTTTTGCTAGTATTCCGCTCTTGAGCTCGGCTTATATCAGTTCTGATTGGCAAATGATACGGTATACGCTCTTGCAAGAGTTCTTCAACCTGCCGCTGATTATTTATTTGATTATTGGTGCAGCCGTTTTTAGTTTATTAATTGTGGTTTTGGTTAACTGGTTCTTCCGGCGTTATGAACAGCGGCAATTACAACAAGTTAACAGTATTATTCAAGGAAACTATGTTGAACTGCAAGCTAAAGCGAAGGCACCGACGGAATTTGGCTTGCAAAATTCCTTAATCGATAAACGATTTCAACAATTGAATGAAAAAGTGGCAAGTCTTCAACAAGAATTACAAGTTTATTCTAACCAACCGTTACGCTTTGAAGGGGAAACCCGAGAACAAATTTTAGTCGATGAGCGACATCGTTTGGCACGAGAATTACATGATTCTGTTTCTCAACAATTATTTGCGGCAATGATGATGTTATCAGCCCTGAATGAATCTGCGCAACAAAACAATATTGCGGATAATTATCAACAAATGATTACTAAGATTGAGAATGTCATTAATCAAGCTCAGTCTGAGATGCGCGCGTTACTGTTGCATTTGCGGCCAACAAATTTGGAAGGACGCTCACTTAAGGAAGGTATTATTCAGTTACTTAAAGAATTACAGACTAAGATCAAGATTAAAATCACTTGGGACATGGATGACGTTAAGTTACAATCTGGCGTCGAGGATAATTTATTTAGAATTGTTCAAGAATTGCTTTCAAACACGCTACGACATGCCAATGCCGACCAAATGCAGGTATACTTAAAGCAAGTTAATCAAACTGTTGTTTTGCGCGTAGTTGATAATGGTGTTGGCTTCGACATGAAGCAACAAGAAAAGGCCGGTAGTTACGGCTTAACGAATATTCAAGAGCGTGCGGAATCAGTTGGTGGCACGGTTAAAACAATCAGCTTTAAAAATCAAGGTACGAGTGTGGAAATTCGCGTACCAATTGTGTCGGAGGAAGAACATGATTAAAGTCTTAATAGTAGATGATCACGAAATGGTTCGCCTAGGTATCTCATCTTATTTAGGCGTACAGAGTGATATGGAAGTTGTTGGTGAAGCCGAAAATGGTCAAGAAGCCGTTGAAAAAGCGTTGGCATTACGACCAGATGCTATCTTAATGGACGTGGTTATGCCAGAGATGGACGGTATTGAAGCGACTAAAGAAATCTTGAAACAATGGTCCGAAGCAAAGATTATTATTTTAACGAGCTTTATTGATGATGAGAAGGTTTATCCAGCAATAGAGGCAGGTGCTGCAAGCTACATACTTAAAACTTCAACAGCAGCAGAAATTGCCAAAGCAATCCGTGCAACCGCCAATGGTGAGTCTGTTTTGGAACCTGAAGTGACAACCAAGATGATGAATCGCATGTCGCAAAAAAACCAACCACAATTATACGAAGACTTGACCGCGCGCGAGCGAGAAGTTCTCATGTTAATTGCGCAAGGCAAGAGCAATAAAGAAATTGCGGACGAGTTGTTCATCACGTTGAAAACCGTCAAAACACACGTTTCCAATATTTTAGCCAAGCTACAAGTTGAAGACCGTACCCAAGCAGCAATTTATGCGTTTCAGCATCATTTAGCAAAATAACTTAAGGTGCTTGTTTTTTGTGCTCCTGAAAAATATACTGGTTGAGCAATAAGTATTGATTTAAACCAGACGAGGATTAATTCTGTTTGAATGTGAGTTTTATTGTGAGTGGTCGGTCCTAGAACTATTATGTTGCGCTTCTCCGTGCCTACGGGAAATACGCTGGTGGAACGCTGCGAGCTTGATTTGAGCCAAATTAAAAACCGATTTGTCTCAAATACAAACTTTCTTGTAAGTGGTAAACCACTAACAAGAATGCCGCGGCTGACCGCGATTTCCCTCCGGCACTGACAAACGAGATGTGGTGTGATTTAATCGCAAATTTATACCTCTAAAAATTAAAAGGCAGTTTAACCACTTGTTAATTCAGCGCTTGCACAAAGGTTGCCCTCTTGCTTGTTTAGTGAGGAAAAATAAATACCGCTCAGTGTTGAAATTGTTGTTGCAGCTTTAGCTGTTACAACAAGACCTGTCTTGGAGACAATTTTGCAAAAATTGGCTTCAAGCAGCGTCCACCACGTTCCAGCGAAAGTATTTATTTTTCCTCACGGCACGCGCAACACTTCGTATACAACCTTTGCGCAAACGCGAAGAAGTACAAAATAACAGCTTTAGGTTCTAACATGTCAAATTAACATAAAAAATCCTGAGTCGGATGTTAATTCCGCTCAGGATTTTTGTGGTCTAATATTGAATTC
The DNA here is from genome assembly GCF_003946695.1 of Lapidilactobacillus bayanensis. Classification (GTDB taxonomy): domain Bacteria; phylum Bacillota; class Bacilli; order Lactobacillales; family Lactobacillaceae; genus Lapidilactobacillus; species Lapidilactobacillus bayanensis. The sequence continues at coordinate 47,487 of NZ_RHOX01000006.1, forward strand.
TCCGCCGCGTTTTTCGGCGCCGTTTTTTGCGTTGTAACTTTGAAAAAATTAGAATTGCTAATAAAATCAATGCCGTACAACCGCTAATTAACCAGCCAAGACGCCAACCTTGAGGCCGATAAACGAAGTGGATCTGATGGCGGCCAGGTTTTACTTTGGCTGCTAGAAAGGTTTTGACAGCTTTAGTAGTTTTAACTTGTTGACCATCAACATAAACTTGCCAACCTTTATCGTAGGGAATTGTTGTCATTAACAATTGATTTTTCTTAATGGTAACAGTGCCAGTTAACTGACTGCCCGCCATCTGTGTTATTTCAGCGTTGTTTCGTTTTAGTGACTTGAAGTCTGTATTAACCACTGACTGATCTAATTGGTAGAGATTAAGCGCTTGTAACCAGACACTAGGTTTTTTTAAACTAACCGTGACTTCAATCTTTTTACCAATATCACGGCGTGCGACATTTAAGAGAATGGTATCACGGAAGTTTTCATCAATCGGCACGCTTTCACCATTGACGGTAATATCGGCAGCGTCAGAGTTAACCGCCGTTCCTAGACTGAGATAGTAAGAATTATTCGTCATTGGTGTGAAACTAAATGTTACAGTTCCTGGCAACGCTGAGTTGATTTTTGTATAAGTTGCATCAGGAATTTCAGCGTTACGTTTTAAATTATTCAGAGTTGTTTGCTCGATGTTAACCACTGTAAAAAGTGGAGCATAATTATTTTGGCCTAACAGATCGGCTACCACGCGTTCTTGATTGAGAATCGGTTGACCTGCTGTTAACTTCGTCGTCAGGATTTTTTTGTTCGCAGCGAAAACAGTGTTGAGCGCGTTTTTATTACGCCGAACATAAATTGCACCGTCTTTTTTAGTAGCCTGGTAATTTTGCACGTCGGGTCGCCACGACGTAATCGATAAACCAGCAGCATAATCAGGAATGCCTGTTAGTAGATCGGTAGAAATAGTTCGGTCTAGCCAAGTTTTGAAGCCTAATAAACTATCGGTAACCTGAGTGCCAAATTTATAATTGACGAAATTATCACCGGCCGCTTGACCAATGAAATCATAAAAATGACCAACGATTGGATTTTGCATGGAGTTGAAATGACCACCACCAGCATAGCCAAACTGCATGGCGTCATCATTGGTTCGATTAAACGTCTTTTCTAAGCGACTACCAGTTGTTTGCTTTTCTGGAAGGTTATTAACAATCTTGCTGACAATTCCTGTGTAGTTCCAATATTCGGATTGATTGGTGTAACTAATTCGCTTTAACGACGTTTGATAATTAATAACGGCTTCACCAATCATAGTGAGTAGCAACAAGTTAGTCAGTAAACGCTTAGGCTGACTGGCATAATAACGCACGATTAAGCAAAAGCTGAGAACAACTAACACAATGCTGCCGATTAAATAGTTCGTTTTGAAATAGGCGAATTGTTTTTGATTCAGTAATAAATAGGTGAGCCAGCCAACTAACAAGACGGCAACACCACTTAATTGCCGAGTCTTCAGCTTAAAATCATGAGTGAGTACTTCGCTGGCTAAAATAATTAACCAAGCGCTAAAAATGAAACTAAAACGTGCGGGATACCAAACGGGAAATTGACCACCGTGCCACAAAAGATCCAGCGGTTCTAAACAAAATGAACAGACTAAGAAGGCGGTCATTAAAAAAGCCGTGATTTTTTGGCGCGGCTTAATTGTTGGTACGAAGAAAAAGATCAAGGCCAGAATTAAAACGATACTGCCAGTAAAAATATTTGCTTGCCCTGAGGACATTTGATCAAAGGTATAGCTGCCTAATGTTAATTTACCAAGTAATTCTAGCGGATTATATTCCCAATTCCAGTTGATTTTAACAGCATTGTAGGTTGCTTTAGTGGCCCGCAATTCTAAAAAGGTTGGTAATAGAATTGCTGCGTTAATTGTTCCAGCTAAGATTGAACCGATCCCAAAGCTGGCGATGGTTTTGCCAAAAGGCGTTTGGCGTGTTGCTTGACTAATCAGCAAATAACTAAAGTACAACACACTAAAAAGACAGAGCATATAACCAATGTAGAAATTGGTCAGCAATGCTAAAGCCAAGATGACAAAGTAGGACCACCATTTTTGTTTGCTTAGCACTAATTCAATTGCACCTAGTAGGAGGGGTAACAGATAAACACCGTCCAGCCACATGACGTTTAACTGATAAGCGGTATTATAACCACAGAGCGCGTAAGCAACAGCCAAGCCTAAAGCAAAAGTTTCGTTGACAGGTTTAGCACGATGGCGTAGGTAATAATACATGGTTAGGCCACACAAACCGATTTTGACAATGATCATTAACCAAACGCCAAAGGGTAACCACTTCCCAGGCGTCAATAGAATAATTAAATTAAAGGGGCTTAGCAAGTAGTAACTCCAAGTACCAATCGTAGAAGAACCGAGACTGCTACTGAAGGAATACAAGAATTGTTCTGGGTGACCTAACAGAACCCGCCGATAATAACTGTAAAAATCAATGTATTGTTGACCTAAATCAGTTGTTAAAATGGTATGATTACCCAGCGGAAAGTTTTTTTGAATGATAAAGTAAATCAATACAGTAGCCGCCGGAACTAACCAGCTTAAAAAGTAAATCAGTTTCGTTTGATCAAAATTGCGTTTCAAAAATTTGGGCATGACTAACTCCTTTGAATTGATAAAATTTGTTGAAATATGCCAGCAATTTTTGTCAGGCAAGGTATTTTTTGTTAGAATGGGCTAGTAATTGGAAAGGAGCTTGTGCGTCTATGAGTCGTCGACGTCAAAAAACGAAAACGCAGAAATCACCATTAAGATTTCGCCTGAATTTGCTATTCTTTATTGCCTTTCTATTATTGGCTATTCTAGTCGCTCAATTAGGTTATTTGCAAATTGTTTATGGCAACAAGTTTGAATCACAAATTGAGCAGACCGATAAAACAGTTGTTTCAGGTAATGTTCCGCGAGGCATGGTTTATGATGCCCAAGGACGGACATTAGTGGGCAACTCCTCACAAAATGCCATTACCTATACTAAAAGTATCAATGTTAAAAGCAACGAAATGCTAGCGACTGCCAAAAAATTAACTAAATATTTAACTGTCCCCAGCACAACCTTACAGAAGCAAGATGTTGCCGATTACTTCTTAGCGGATACTGACTACTATAAAGAAATCGTCGCTAAATTGCCAAAATTACAGAAGTACGACAGTTCAGGTAATGATTTGTCTTCTAGTAAAGTTTATAAGAATGCCAGTCAATATGTGCTTAAGCATCATGATTTAAATTTAACCACGGAACAGAAGCAAGTCGCAACTTTATACACTAAAATGTCTGGTGCTTTTCAATTATCAACGGTTTATTTAAAGGATAATGATGTTACTGAGAATGAAATCGCTGAAGTTGGTGAACACTTGTCTGAATTACCTGGTGTTGGGGTGGGCAACAATTGGACACGGAATTATCCAAGTGGCAGTATTCTAACGAGTATCTTAGGAACTGTCACCACAGAGAAGCAAGGCTTGCCTGCTGATTCGCTAACTTCAATGTTAAAGACAGGTTATTCACGTAATGATCGCGTTGGTAACAGTTATCTTGAAAAGGAATATGAATCAATTTTACGTGGGACAAAATCGCAAACACAAGTTACCGTCAATAACGATAATCAGGTGTTAAGTGAAGTGACCCAATACGCCGGTAGTAAGGGGAGCAACTTAAACTTAACGATTGATTCTAAATATCAAACGGCGGTTGAAAATGCACTCAAGAGTCAGTTTGCTGCAGCTAAGTCAGCCGGCTACACTGGTTATTCTGATGGTGCCTATGCTATTGCAATGGATCCTAATACTGGTGCAATTAAGGCGATGGCGGGTATTCGTAACAATACCGAAACCAATAAGGTTACAGATGATGCGTTAGGTAACATTAACCGAACTTTTGTCATGGGTTCAGTTGTCAAGCCTGCAACAGTTTTAAGTGCTTTAATGGATGGCGTGATTACACCGAGTGATAATACGTTACCTGACGACGCCATTTATTTACCAGCGTCACCGATTAAGAAGTCTTGGTATCCTGCTGGAACTTTTAAGACGATGACGGCGCAGCGTGCGTTAACGATTTCTTCCAATACTTACATGATGCACTTGGCCTTGCTGATGGGCAATGCCAAATATACACCAAGTAAATATATTAAGATGGATAATGACATTTTTGAAAAACTGCGTGACAAGTATCAACAGTTCGGTTTAGGTTATAAGACAGGAATTGATCTGCCTGGTGAAATCGATGGCTATCTTGGGTCAACAACTAATGAATATAATGCGGTTAAATATGGTAGTGCATTAGACGAGAGCTATGGTAACTACGATGCTTACACCTTAATGCAAATTGCCCAATATACGTCTGCCATTGCCAATGGTGGTTATCGAATGCAGCCGTATATTGTGAATTCGATTCAGAAGACAACTAAATCTGGAGAGAAAGGTTCTGTCATTTATCAGCATCAACCACAGATTTTAAATCGGATTGATTTTACAAATGCGCAACTTCAGGTTGTTAAAGAAGGTATGTACGATGCGGTTAACGGTAGTGATGGTTATGCCACGGCCACAGCTTTGAAAGGCATGGCTCAAAAAGTTGCTGCTAAAACAGGTACTGCCCAGTCTTTCTACTATGATCAGAACAATCCTGACAACACGAATCCACCAGCGACGATTACTCATTCCTTTATTGGTTACGCACCCGCTGACAATCCTAAGGTCGTCGTTGTGGTCGTCATGCCCAACTTTACCAGTAACTCTAAGGGTTCTTATTCGTTGGCTCTAGCTAAAACAATGTTTCAAGATTACTTCAAGATGGAAGGCAGCAATTAGTTTTACCAATGTTATTTGCTAGTTTCGGATGACAAATCCGGCTGGTTAAAAGACAGCATGCTTTCGTGAAAAATTTATAGCATTATCAAACTTTTTCTGCTATACTGGAAAAGTCGTGAATACCACGGAGTTCATTGAGAATGGAGGGTCACATATGCGTGTACACATTACTATGGAATGCACAGAATGTCATGAACGGACTTACTTATCAAATAAAAATAAGCGTAACAATCCAGATCGCTTAGAATTAAAAAAGTATTGCCCTCGTGAACGTAAAGTTACGTTGCATCGTGAAACGAAATAATTAGATAAATCGTGGGTCATTAAGGCTCTTGAATGGCTGATTCACATATTATGTGAACCAGCCATTCTTTCTTTATTGATCAGAAAAAAGGTTGATCAAATGACGTCAAAAAAGGCCATTCGGCTAAAACAAATTAATCAGCTTAAACAAGTCGCGGCCCAAACAAAATTAGCTTGGGAGCAAGATCTCTACCAACAACTTTGGCAGGATCCGGTTTTTGATTCTGCTGAAACAATTGGCTTAACCTATTCTGGTGCAATTGAAGTTAATACGTTACCAATTATTGAGCGAGCTTTTGAATTGGGGAAGGAAGTTTATCTTCCGCGAACTGATCCAACAACTCATAAAATGAATTTTATTCGTTATGATGAAGGGGACCAACTAGAGAAGTCTGACTTCGGAATCAGGGAACCTTTAGCTGATCCAAGTAAGATCGAGAATTATCTCGACTTGATTATTGTTCCTGGGTTACTCTTTACGAAGTATCCGCATTGGCGAATTGGTTTCGGTGGCGGTTATTATGATCGTTTCTTGTCAACTTACCCCGCCGCCACAATTTCTTTAGCTTTCCCTTTCATGGTTTGCGCTGAGTTGGATTGGGAGACCTTTATTTACGATCGTTTGGTTGATCATGTGATTGTTGAGAAAGCATAGGTGAGTAATTGAATTCTAATTTTATCAGACGTTGGCGGCAGTCTAATTGGGTAACCATTCTTATTTTAATCGCGACTGTGGCTGTGTTCTTGGGTGAAACATTGACCGGTGGCAGTGAATCACCACAAGTCTTGGTTAATTGGGGCGCGAAAGTTGATTCGTTAATTAAATTGGGTCAGTGGTGGCGGTTGATTACACCGGTGTTTGTGCATATTGGTTTTATGCATATTTTTGTCAATGGATTCACGCTTTATTATATTGGTGGCGCTGTTGAACAAATGATTGGTCACTGGCGTTTTGCTTTAATTTACTTTTTAAGTGCACTTAGTGGTAATTTAATGAGCTTTGCTTTAGGTGGGACTGCTGCAGTATCAGCTGGGGCGAGTACAGCATTGTTTGGCTTATTTGGCGTTTATATCGCGTTAGGTGTTATTTTTGATGATAGCTATTATTTTCGGCAAACTGGTCGCCAATTTCTAATGTTGGCAGCTTTTAACTTGATTTTTGATTTAATGGCGAGTGGTATTGATATTTGGGGTCATATTGGTGGTTTAATCGGTGGGTTCTTGTTAATCATTGCCTTGGCCTTGCCAGGACAAAAACTTCGTAAAGGACTGGCATGGCAGATCACCGCATCAGTCGGATTTTTAGCAATTTGTGCTTTCTTATATTGGTTAGGAATGGTACGCTAATAATGTTAAATAGTGAACCGAAATTTCGTCATTATTATGATGTCCAGCAATTATTAAAACGTTTTGGTAGCTATGTTTATATGGGTAATCGGTTGTGGGATATTGAAATGACCGGTGTTGAGTTGAAAAAAATTCACGACTCCGGATTAATTGATGATTTAACCTATACCCATGCAAAACTGGTGTTGCGACACGAACATGAACTAGAACAGAAGCGTTCGCAAAATTCAAAGGAGGAATAGTAGCAAAAATGAAAGACCAAAAAATCATCGGTGTCGATTTAGGCGGCACTTCGATTAAATTCGCAATTTTGACCATGGATGGTGAGATTCAACAACGTTGGAGTCAACAAACTAATATTCTTGATGAAGGTAGCCATATTATTCCTGACATTATCAGTTCAATTAACCATCACTTGGATTTATATGCGATGAAGCCGGAGCAGTTTGCCGGTATTGGGATGGGAACACCTGGCAGCGTGAATCGTCAAGATGGTACTGTTATTGGTGCTTTTAATTTGAATTGGAAGCAAACCGTTTATCCTAAACGTGATATTGAGGCTGGTACTCATATTCCGTTTTACATTGACAATGATGCTAACGTTGCGGCTTTAGGCGAACGTTGGCAAGGTGCTGGCGACAATCAGGACGACGTGACGTTTGTGACGTTAGGTACTGGTATCGGCGGTGGTATTATTGCTGATGGTCATTTGTTGCATGGTGTTTCTGGTTCTGCCGGTGAGATTGGTCATGTTACTGTTGATCCTAATGGGTACCTCTGTACTTGTGGTAAGCATGGTTGCTTAGAAACTGTTGCTTCTGCAACTGGTGTCGTGCGCGTTGCTCGTGATATGGCGGAAGAATATGCTGGCGATGCTAAGTTAAAGGCAATGCTTGATGATGGCGAAGAAATTTCTTCTAAGATCGTTTTTGATCTTGCTAAAGAAGGCGATCCTTTGGCAACAGCTGTTGTTGATCGGGTCAGCAACTATTTAGGCCTAGCCTTGGCCAATGTTGGTAACACATTAAACCCTGCGTTCATCGTTGTTGGCGGTGGTGTTAGTGCTGCTGGCGATTTCTTATTAAATAAAACACGGGCAATATTTGAAGCCAATGTTTTCCCTAATGTTCGTGAGAATACTAAGTTACGCTTGGCAACGTTAGGCAATGAGGCTGGTGTAATTGGTGCTGCTTCATTGGTTTTAGAAAATAACAAAGATTAAGGGTGTTAGTCAATATGGTCGTATTAGCAGTCAGTGGTTGGTTAGTCATTAATTTAGTTCTAATTGCGATTTTACTATGGATGGTCGGTAATTGGGCTTACTATAAAATTCGTGGTCGGCAATTAAAAGGCGCAATTCATACCAAAGAATTTGAGCAAGGCATGCGAAAAGCACAGTTGTTAGATTTGCGTGACAAAAAAGATTTTGATGCCGGGCATATTTTAGGTGCACGTAACATGCCATCAGTTCAGGTGAAGACTTGGGCAGCTGATTTACGTAAGGATTTACCGGTTTATATGTATGAAACTGGCGAAAACATTGCGATCCGTGTTGCCTTACGGTTAAAAAAAGCTGGTTTCACTAATGTTAAGTGGCTTAAAGGCGGCTATGCCGATTGGGATGGCAAGGTCAAGAAGACAGTTAACAAGTACAACGATTAGTTTAGAGTGCGGTGAACAACGAGTTAGCAATGTAACTTTAAACAGAGTGGTCATTGCGTATTAATGCAACGAAATTCATGTTTAAAATCACTGCAGTCAACTGTTCACAGCACGTTTTGCAGCAAAATAAAAGGAGCAGGATATTTTTTATCCCAGTTCCTTTTTAATATCACATTAAAATCTATCGTTCGTTTAAGACATTGATCAACCTTGATGCGCTGCATGACTCTTGCGGTTTGCTCGACGACGGTTCTCTTCAACTTTGTTATCAAATTCTTCTTGTGGTTCGATGACGGTCTTCTTAAAGGCAAATAATGAACCTGCAACTGCACCAAGAGTTGTTAAACTACCAATCAGAAATCCTTTTGCAAAATGTTTTGCCATTTTCGTAACCTCCTTTGTTTTCACTAATATTATCGCTTATTCTTGAACAATTAGCAATTATGAACCAATCTGAATTCATAAAATCATCTTCACCAGTTGCCTTAAGCACGTTTCAGATCAGAGTGCGCAAAGCGACAGGTTGGGTGTTTGTATTTAAAAGAGAAGATTGATGCGTGTAGCGCAGCAAGATTCACGCTTAAATACACGACACACAGTTGCTTTAAGCACGTTTCAGCCAGAGTGCGCAAAGCAACGGGTTGATTGCGTAGCTCTAACTGGGAAACACAGCTGGGTGCCAACCCAGATGGGATTCCTAGTTAGACATAGCACTCAGTTGCCTTAAGCACGTTTCAAAACACAAAATAGCTAGGATTGGGATTATTGCCCAGTCCCTATTGACATCATACAAGGTAGGAATCGTCATGAAACCTAAAGTACTAGTAATCGTTGGTCCAACAGCAGTTGGAAAAACAGCCTTAAGTTTAGAACTAGCTCAGAAATTCGCTGGAGAGATTATTTCTGGTGATTCTATGCAGGTTTATCGCCATTTGAATATTGGCACGGCCAAGGCAACAGCGGCAGAGCAAGCGGTGGCGTCACATCATTTAATTGATATTTGTGACGTGAATCAAGAATATTCCGCTTTTCAGTTCAAACAATTAGCCACTGCTAAAATTAACGAAATTACGGCTCGTCAACACTTACCAATTATTGTTGGCGGGACGGGTTTTTATATCCGTAGCTTGCTGGAAAACTTAGATCTTGGTGGTGCTGAAAAAAGCGGCGAACGAAACGAAATTCGCCATCAATTAGAACAGCGGTTAATCGAAATTGGCCCAGAAAATTTATGGCAAGAATTACAGCAAAAGGATCCTGCTGCAGCTTCTAAAATTCCAATCAGTAATTCGCGGCGGGTGATTAGGGCGTTGGAAGTGATTCAGCGGACAGGTGCTTTATTTTCTGTGCAAACACAACATGAACAACCTTTTGACGCACTAGTACTCGGTTTAAATTTGGAACGGGGCTCACTTTATCAACACATTAATCGGCGTGTAGAACAAATGTTGGCAGAAGGATTGACGACTGAAGCAAAGTGGTTGTTTGCTCAAGTACCACCAACAGCACAAGCAGCCAAAGGTATCGGCTATCGTGAATTTAGGCCCTATTTTAATCAAGAAATTGACTTAGCGACAGTGCAGACACAGATTCAAATAGATTCGCGGCATTATGCTAAACGTCAGCTAACTTATTTTCGCAATCAGCTACCGGTACCAGTGAATTGGTTTGATCTCCTTAAAGATGGTGCCGCGCGTGATCAGATTGAGGTGTTGATAGCTGCGTGGTTAAATAGCTCAGCGCAGATTTAGAAATAAAATAGCATTCATGTTAGGAAAGCTAACATCAGCAGTTGCATCTTTTTTTTGAAGTTGGTATGATAAAGAACGTTAGGAGCAAAAGGCTTTGGCACAAGAAAAATTACGTTCTGATTTAGCAATTTTGCCAATTGGTACAGCTATCAAGCTGACTGGTTTATCCGCACGTCAAATTCGTTACTATGAGGCAAATCATTTAATTAAAATTGCGCGCAGTGATAGTCAGCAGCGCTTATTTTCACTTGATGATTTGCAGCGATTAATGCAAATCAAGGCGTTAATGGAAACCGAACATAATTTAGAACAAGTTCGGCAGTTATTGACGCGTTCACGACGAGCGGTTGATCATTCAGATAGTCAATTACGGCATACGTTGCAAGACGAAATTTTATTGGCCAGTCCTTTTAGTCGTTCCCAATCCAATTATTCGTCAACATTTAAAGGTCAAAACTAAAGGAGTAGGTTATGACAAAAAAAGTGTATACAGCAACTGAAATCAAAAACATCGTTGAAGAAGAAAACGTACAGTTTCTACGGTTAATGTTTACCGATATCAATGGTATGCTGAAAAACGTTGAAGTTCCGGTCGACCAAATTAACAAGGTTCTCAATAATAAAGTCATGTTTGATGGTTCTTCAATTGACGGCTTCGTTCGAATTGAGGAAAGTGATATGTTACTGATCCCCGATTTATCGACCTTTTTAATTTTTCCATGGGGTTCTGAGCATGGGAAAGTCGCACGCTTGATTTGTGATGTCTTTACGACTGATGGCGAACCCTTCATGGGTGATCCGCGGAATAACTTACGACGCATCGTGGCAGAAATGAAAGAGGAGGGCTTCACCGAATTTGATATTGGACCTGAACCTGAATTTTTCTTATTCAAATTAGATGCCAACAACAAACCAACACTTGATTTAAACGACGATGGCAGTTACTTTGATTTTGCTCCGCTTGACTTAGGTGAGAACTGTCGCCGCGATATCGTGCTAGAATTGGAAAAAATGGGCTTTGAAGTTGAAGCCAGCCATCATGAGGTTGCCCCCGGCCAGCACGAAATTGACTTCAAATATTCTGATGCTGTTGAAGCTGCCGATAATATTCAAACTTTCAAACTAGTTGTTCGTTCAGTTGCACGTAAACACGGCCTTCACGCGACATTTATGCCCAAACCGCTGGAAGCCATTGCTGGATCAGGTATGCATATTAACATGTCGCTGGGTACGCCAGAAGGCAATGCATTTTATGACGCCAACATGGACGATAAATTATCAGCAACGGCTAAACATTTCTTAGCTGGCTTAATGATTCATGCACGTTCTTTAACAGCTATTAATAATCCAACCGTTAATTCGTATAAACGTTTAGTGCCTGGTTTTGAGGCGCCAGTTTATGTCGCTTGGTCTGGTCACAATCGTTCACCATTGATCCGAGTTCCACAAGCGCGTGGTTTATCGACTCGCTTGGAATTACGGAGTGTTGATCCAAGTGCTAATCCATATTTGGCGATTGGCTCGATTCTAGCTGCTGGTTTAGATGGCCTTAAGAATCATTTGGAAGCTCCTGAACCAGTTGACCGGAATATCTACGGCATGACCGCAGACGAGCGCCACGAGGCTCATATTAGCGATTTACCATCAACTTTACACAACGCATTAAAAACTTTAGAAAAGGATGATGTGATCAAAGCTTCACTCGGTCCACATTTATATCAAAGTTTTATGGATTCAAAGCGGATGGAGTGGAATTCTTATCGTCAAACCGTTTCTGAATGGGAACGTGAACAATATTTGTCATTATAGTGCAGACGAAAAGCCTAACAGATTGATTTTAATCTGTTAGGCTTTTTTGATGACGCGATATCATATGATGACGTTTCTTTACCGTCGGGGTTAGTTATTGATTGAGCCGAATGAAAAACAATTCGTTTCAAATTCGTTCCTGTTATAAATGCTAAGCCCTAGAACTGTTATGTTGATGCCTACGGGAAATACGCTGGTGGAACGCTGTGGGCTCGACTTTAAGCCAATCAACGATTGTCTTAAAGCTCGGCCTTCTCGTAAGCGATAAATCGCCAACGAGAATTTCACAGCTGACCGCGATTTCCCTCCGGCACTGACGAAAGAGCGTTAGTGCAACTAAACTTCTAATTTATACTTCTAAAAATTTGAAGTGTTCTAACCATTCGTCAATTCAGCGCTTGTGCAAAGGTTGCTCTCTTGCTAGTTAAGTGGTGGAAAATAAATACCGCTCAGTAGTGACATTAATGTTGGCAATTTATTGCTTACATTAAGGCTTGTCTTGGAGACGATTTTGAAAAAATCGGCTTCAAGCAACGCCCACTACGTTCCAGCGACAAGTATTTATTTTCCACCACGGCCCCGCACGTTTCGTATCCAACCTTTGTGCAAGCGCGAAGAATCACAACAAAACAGTTTTAGTTTCGCCCGTCTTAATTAATAACGTTCCAGCGCCAAGTGTTTATTTTCCACCACGGCACCTCGCACGCTCCATACACAACCTTTGCGCAAACGCGAAGAACCACAACAAAACAGTTCTAGTTGCCACCATTTTGATTAGTGACAAGCAACTAGAACTGCAAATTACATATTACCCTAAATTAACCACTAATTTTGAACTTTCCAAATCGAAAGTATAGGTGATTTCATTTTGATCGCGAATGGTCATGCCCATGTCGGTTGCGTAGAGAATAATCCCTAATCGGTGACCAGCAGGCAGGTGGTAGTAGGTTGGTTGCAAACGTAAGTCAAGCTCGTATTGTTGGTCCGGTTCAACGCGTTCACTTTCATAAGCATTGAGCCGATTTTGTAAATTAAGATGCCCTTTGGCAATTAATTTAGCTGGCGTCGCTGCAGCAGCAGTTTTGAAGGCCATGGTTGTTTCTAGCGGACCGTGATAACCTAATTGCCGTGTTTGAAGTTCAACGGTTTGCGGCCGAACAGTTAAGCGCTTGGCCTCGCCATAATCAATTAACATTGCACTGATTAAACCGTGATTAGCACTGCTTTTAACGTTGAGATGAACTACGGGCCGACCAGTAATCAAGAGTTCCTCTTTAAGCTCTGGTGTTTTAAAGACGATTTGATTGTTGGCAAAACGTTTATCTTGTTGGATGAAGGCTTCTTCCCAAGCTAAATCTTTTAAGCCACTTTCATGGAAAGCTTGAACACCATTATCGACGAAATGATCTTTATTTTCAGAAGTGATTTCAAAATTCTTTGTTAGTGCGAAATCTTTTTCGGTCGCGCCGTCCCAAGTTGCTGGTGTTTGCCAATCACTTTCGTCCAAGTTACTTTGAATTAAATAATCGGGGAAAATAGCATCAGCATGGTTTTCAATCCCGCAAAGTTTGTTAGATAACCACATGTTGATTAAGTCATAGAAATCCAAGCTAGGGAAGTTGTTAATATAAATGTGTTGACCTTGATGCAAAATAACTTTGTGGTCAATCCCTTGTTCTTTTAAGACTTGATTCAGTTTATAAACATTCTTTGGTTTCACATTCCAATCGTTTAAGCCGTGAACACTAACGATCGGACATTTAACCAGGTTAATGTTATTGCGGTAATTACGAACATCCCAGAAGTGATTATAACTGCCAGTTTCGCGATCTTGATCCTGTTTCATCTGTGCTAATTTCTGATCATAGAATGGTTTTACTTTGGCATAATCGCCTGCATCTTTTTGACGGCTGAAACATTCATTCGTTAACACATCCGTGTCTTCACCTTGGAAAGTTTGTGGTGCAACGACTAAGCCATGTTCGCGATAATAATCATACCAACTAGAAATTGCAGCTTCAGAAATAACTGTATCTAAGCCAGCCACACCAGTTGTTGCAGCAGCGATAGCTAAGGTGCCTAAGTAAGATTTGCCGGTCATCGAAACATGGCCGCTGCACCACGTTGCTGCCACCTCATCAAGACGAGAACGATCGGTAAAGGCGCGCCGGTCACCATGGAGCCATTCAATAATGGCAATTGTTGAGGCCGTTTGTTCTGGTGAACCGCAAGTTCCAATACCATCTGATCCGCGAGTGCCAATTCCAGCAGCATAAACGGAAGCAAAGCCTCGCTGCAAGAAATAATCACTTAAAGTTACCGTACCGATTAAACTTGGTTCGGCGACGCTAGGATGATTGGCAAAAGGATTGGTTAATGCAGTGGCAGGATTAGTGGTTGCAAAAGTTTTGAAGTCATCAAACTGATCTTGATTTTCGCGTGCGTCACCAATTGGCTTAGCCGCCATTTTGAGATCAACATTGTTCATTGACGTATCAGTTGTGCCTTTGAAATAAGGATTAGCAGTGTATAATGCTGGTAATTTAATAAAGTCATTGGCTGTTTGTGGTCGAATAATTGTGGCTTCTAGTAAATCTCGTTGGCCATCGTTATCGGTGTCTAAATCAGATTCTACGTAAACAACTTCGCGAATTAAATTATCAGCAGAGAAAGTGGCTTGGGCTTTGCCATTAAAGAAAAGCGGCCGTTGTTGTTCACCTGAACTTAAATTAACGGCGTAGTAGCCACGTGCTGCTAAATTGTCAATCAAAGCATAGCCATTTTTACTACGTGTGTTTAACAATTGATAAACGGCACTGGTCAATGATTCCGTGTTGAAATATTGTTTATCAACAAAAGGTAGGCCTAATTTTTTCATCGTTGCAATCGGATCAGTCAATGAAAAGTCAAGCGGGGTATAAAAGCCTAATAATTGTAAAGCAACATTATAAAAAGCGTGTTGCTCAAAACGATCGCCAATATTAGCCAGATATGAAAAAAGAGTTTGATCCTTGTTAACAAGCAAGTTGCTAAATTGTGTTTCTAAAGCAGCTTGAGAACGATAGTCCGGGAAAAGATGACGGAAGACATGACGGGTGAGCTTATCAAATGAATACTGAGCCACATCAACGGGGTATATTTTGATACGTTGTAATTCAAGAATTTGTTGTTGCGGTGTGGGTAATGAATATGCGAATTGATTATATTTCATTGGATTTCCTCCTAGTTTGATTGACAATGCTGAAGTTTTTTGACTATAATAATTAGGTTGTCTGGAGCAGTAGCTCAGCAGGATAGAGCAACGGTCTTCTAAACCGTAGGTCGAGAGTTCGAATCTCTCCTGCTCCACTAATCTATAATGTCATTATAGTGAAAAAAAGCCTAAGTTGATAGGCTTTTTTATTTTTGTTTCATGATAATTTAATGAAGTTGTTGAGTTTGCTTTTATTATGACAGATCATTTGAAGATAAGGTAAAGGTTAGGTTGATCAGTTAACACTTAATCTGCTAATTGAATCCATCGGTAGACATAGATTGTTGAATAACCAAGGGACGATTAAAAAGTAAGCCATTGCCGCTGCAAGTAGGCAGAATTTAGTAAAATAAGTTAGCACGACTGTTATCCGGGAATAAATTTAAAAGACGGTCGAGTTTCTATTAGCGATACTCATTATTAATTTGCACAGTTTTCTCTTAACAAATCTCGTTAATCGGTTGCGGTTAGCGGGATTTTTTGGTAGAATGATGGAGTTGTATTTGTGAACTCCACAGCTGCAACCGCACAATCAGAGGTTTTAAAGCAATTTGCTACCTCTTTTGGCGAGTCTAAGATAATAGGAGGTGCACGTAGATGTACGCAATTATTAAAACTGGTGGTAAACAATATAAAGTTGAAGCTGGCGAAGCTGTTTATGTAGAAAAGCTTGATGTAGAAGCTGGCGAAAAGGTAACTTTTGATGAAGTTATTTTAATCGGTGGTGAAGGAACAACGACTGTTGGCGCACCAACAGTCAACGGTGCTACTGTTGTTGGTACTGTTGAAAAACAAGGTCGCGAAAAGAAAGTTGTTACTTACAAGTACAAGCCTAAGAAACATCAACATCAAAAGAAGGGTCATCGTCAACCATACACTAAGGTTGTCATTGACACTATCAATGCTTAATTAGCTAACGGAGGTGCATCGCAATGGAAATGCATAATTTACAATTCTTCTCTCACCATAAAGGTGGCGGTTCCAGTGCGAACGGTCGTAACTCTGCAGGTCGTCGTTTAGGTGCTAAGCGTGCCGATGGCCAAACTGTTACTGCTGGTTCAATTCTCTACCGTCAACGTGGCACTAAGATTCATCCAGGTGTGAACGTTGGTCGTGGTGGCGATGATACATTATTTGCCTTAACTGATGGCGTCGTTAAATTCGAACGTCTTGGTAAAGATCGCAAACAAGTATCTGTTATGCCAGTCGCTCAAGAAGCGTAATTCATGTTAATAAAAGCCTAACCAGAATAATCTGGCTAGGCTTTTTTGGTGGTTTATTTTTGAGGCAATAGCTGTGGCTAATCTGGCGGTTACATAAATCTGAAAAAATTACTCTGATGATTTCGCTGAGTAGAGATTAAGCCGTCTTTAATAGCAGTCCAATTTTCAAGCTGATGATTAAGCTGGAAATGCCGCAAATAGTTCAGTGTTTCCGCAAATAATTGATTGGCTTCATCAATTTGATTTTCATAAAGTTTAATCCAACCACGCATAAAAGGCATGATGATTTTGAGGTAAACTTTTTGGGCCATCTCCAGATTGGGTTGGGTGAGATAATTTTCCAGCAAGTGGTAGACATGAGTGGCTGCAGGGCAGTCGCTTAAGCCAACTAGGACTGAAATTGCGGTGAGATAGCAATAAACGATATCCGTTTCATGCCCGGGAATTTTTTGAAAACGCACCGTTTTGTTCTTAAGATTGTCAACTAGCTGTCTAATTTGCATGGGTGGTAAAGTCATCATGGCATCCATGAAAAGGCGGACTTCATAAACGCCCCAACTGTCAACATTAAATAAATATTGGCTGATCGAGATCGGGTAATCACCGGATTTGAGAGACTCACGGGGATCAGGATAACGGTGCTGCCATTGGGCAATTTGGAGATAATGATCCAGCCGCAAATCATAGTGTTGTTGCAGCTGTTTCTGGAGTTTGGTTAACTTTGAGTCAATGGCTTTTAGATCTGGAGAGCGCTGCTTTTTTGAGAGTAAGTAGCCGACTGACCTCAACTTTTCGACGGCAGCTATCTTTTGTTCGACAGTCGTAAGCAGTGTACCTTTACGTTCAATCTGAAATTCTGCGAAACTGACATTGATCTTTTCCAATAAATGTTCGAAGCGATCGACCGAAATATTGGTTTGATCATGTTCAAACATTGAGATAAACGAAATTGAATTCAGTTCATCGGCAACTTGTTTAAGGGTTAAGCCTTTATTTTTTCGCAGTCGTTTAAATGTTGCACCGTATGTTTCCAAGCTAGCGACCTCCTTTACCGTAACTTTAAGATACATCCATGATAAGCATCATCAGCTATTATTTCAATATATTGAAATAATGAGTCGCGTGCAACAACTTCATTCGTATACTGGTCAAAAAGCAAAGAGGTTGATCAAATGAATGTAAAAAAATATTTATGGCAAGAAAAACGTTTGACAGGAATCACGATATTTTTTATTGTGGTGACTATTTTATGTCAAACTTTGGTGACGGTTATTTTAAATCGCGTGTTGGATTCATTAATTCAAGGAAAGTCGCATCAGTTTGTTTTTTGGTTTAGTTTTGACGTGATTTTTTCGCTTGGTTATTTCAGTTGGTCACGCTGGTCTGATTATCGTCAGAGTAAAGCGGTTGAGACTTTGAATTATGATTTACGATGCGATTTGGCGCGGGGGATTAGTCATTTTGATGATCAAAAGTTTCATCAGTATAGTGTTGGTCAATTGACCTCATGGCTGAATAATGATATTGAACAGATTAAGCAGAAAGGGTTCGTCAATTTTTTTGAGATGATCATGTATGGCTGTGGGGTGATCTTTCCACTAGTTACACTGAGCATGTATCATTGGACGCTGACAGTGACGACACTCGTTTTTGCAATACTGATGGTGATTTTGCCGCCACAAATTAAGAAGTTGATTGAAACTGGTTCCAAAAAAGTAACCGAAGCTAATGAACGCTTTGTTAATCAGGTGACCAATGTTTTATCGGGTTTTGATACTTTGCTGGCCTTCAAACGGCGTGGTGAAATTTCGCAACGGCTGAATCGGCAGTCAGTTGAAGTGCGCGAGGCCAATTTAGCATATGCTCGTAAAGAAGTGGCAGTCGATGCTTTGACCTATTCGCTCAGTTTGTTCGGCCAGTTTGCCATCATTGGGCTGACCAGTTGGTTAGTATTGGGACATCAACTTTCGGCGGGCTCATATTTAGCAACGGGTCAATTAGCGGGAATTATGTTTACTTCGTTCTCGCGACTAGCTAGCTTATTAGTGGTCCGCAAGGCTGTGACACCAATTTTTGCTAAATATCAAGATTTAAACTATGAAACACCAGTCGCAGAATCTGAGTTTGCTGCTGATGCACAACCGCAAGTTGTTTTACATGATTTTGGGCTGACCGATGCTAAACATCATCAATGGTTGCAGAATGTTTCAGGTAATTATCACGATCATCAAAAGATTGCCGTCAGTGGTCCCAGCGGTTCTGGAAAATCGACGTTGTTGCGGGGGATTGCGCAGATTATCAGTCCTAAACAGAGCCATGGTCAATTAGAGTGGTTGCCACAAGTCCCCGTTTCTCAAGACAGTACGGGCAATAATTACGCATTATATGTACCGCAGTCGGCTTATATTTTTAACGATACGATTCGTTACAATCTGACGCTAGGACGTGATGTTAGTGATGATTTATTGCAGCAAGTTTTGGTACGGGTTGATCTGGTTGAAACCATCGCACAGTTGCCAGATGGTCTGGAGACGGTGATTAGTACGAGCGGCGCTGATTTGTCAGGTGGTCAAAGGCAACGACTAGCGTTAGCCAGAGCTTTATTGGTTCAAGCGCCGGTTTTGTTATTTGACGAAAGTACAGTCAACGTCGATGCCAAAACGGCCTTAACGATTGAACAGACAATCTTAACTGATCCCAACGAAATGGTCTTTTTCGTTTCTCATAATCAACGTCCGGAATTGCAAAAATATTTTGATCAAACAATCGACTTGCAGATTGCGGAATAGGAGTGTGATTGGGTTGTAAATGGTAAGTCCTAGAACTGTTATCGTCGCTGTTCTACGTGCCTCCAGAAAATACGCTGGTGGAACGCTGTGGGCTCGACTTTAAGCCAATCTACGATTGTCTTAAAGCTCGGCCTTGTCATAAGTGATAAATCGCAAACGACAATTTCACAGCTGACCGCGATTTCCCTCCGGCACTGACTAAAGAGATGTGTTGGTGTGATTTAACAGTAAATTTGTGCTTCTAAAAATTGGAAGGTATTCAACCACTCGTCAATTCAGCGCTTGCGCAAAGGTTGCCCACTCGCTAGTTTAGTGGCGGCGAAGAAACACCGCTCAGTAGTGACATTAATGTTGGCAATTTATTGCTTACATTAAGGCTCGTATTTGAGACGATTTGTCCTGCAATCGGCTCAAATCGACGCCCACTACGTTCCAGCGCAAAGTATTTCTTCGCGGCCACGATATCCACTATGCCTAATTTGCAACTTTGCGTCATGCGTGAAGAAACTCATACTAGAATTTATAATTAGAAAGAGTGAGAACAAAATTCTAGCTCTTTTTTAGTTGGTGCTTTTTGGATCCTAATCTGAAACGTGCTGCAACAACTGACTGCGCATAATTTAAGCGTGCCTCTCTCTGTGCTTGCACACAGCAATCTTCCCGTTTAAATTAAGGCAGTCAACCCGTTGTTCTCTACACTATTGAAACGCGCAAAAGGCAACTGATGGTGAGTAATTTAATTGAAAATCTTGCTGCGTTAACACGCATCAATCTTTCCAATTAAATTAATACCATCAACACGTTGCTTTTTGCACTCTGATTTGGACTTGCGGGGATTGGAAATGTGGCTTAGAATATGGCTTAAATTCGTTTGAATTTTAATTTTCCAAAAATTGTGAAATGAAAGTGTGTAAATGATGACAAGACTTGCAAATTTGAGAACAAAAATAGCTCAGGAAAAAATTCCGGCAATTTTAATTACGGATACGCGCAATGTGACCTATTTGAGCGGTTTTACTGGCGATGAGAGTGTTTTGTTAGTTAACGCGGATCAGGCTTATTTTATTACGGATTCTCGCTACACTGAACAAGCTGCCCAGCAGGTGCAGGATTTTGAAATTGTCGAACATCACAAAGGCGTTTTTGTTGAAGCACAGAAATTAGCAGCTGCTGTTGGAATGCAGACGGTAGGCTTTGAAGCAACGCATTTGAATTACGCGGAATTTCAAAGCTTAACGAAACTGTTCGGCTCAATTCAACTCGTTGCAACGAACGGTGTGGTCGAACAATTACGCGAAGTGAAAGATGCTGGTGAAATTAAATTACTGAAACAAGCCATTAAGATTACTGATGACTGCTTCGATTTTCTGTTAGGTTTTGTCAAACCGGGCATGACCGAATTGGCGGTTGCCACGGAGATGGAATATTTCATGCGCAAACATGGTGCTTCTGGTTCGTCCTTTACAACTATTGTGGCTTCTGGATATCGTTCCGCTTGGCCACATGGAACGGCTAGTGATAAAAAAATTCAAACTGGTGAATTAGTCACCTTCGATTTTGGCTGTTACTACCATGGATACACGTCAGACATGACACGGACGATTGCTGTTGGCGATCCGGGTGCTGAAGCTAAAAAGATTTATCAGATTGTTTTGGATGCAAATAAAAGAGTCGTTGAAGCAAGCAAGCCTGGCGCTACTGGCGGCTTAATCAACGATGTCGCTCACAATTATGTGAAGTCTCAAGGCTATAGCTTCGGTCACGGCACGGGTCATGGGATTGGTCTCGATATTCATGAAGGCCCTGGCGCTTGGGGAATTTATAATGCCCAGCCATTAGTTGCCGGTAATGTGGTAACCGACGAGCCAGGAATTTACGTTGAAAATCTTGGCGGTGTACGAATTGAAGATGATTTGTTAATTACCGCAGATGGTTGTGAGGTTTTGACACACGCGCCGGAAGATGAATTAATTATTTTGTAATGGTTCTGATTTAAAATGTGCGAAAAACAACTGTCGGAAGTGACTTTAAGCGTGAATCTCCTTGCGTTGACACGCAATGATCTTCCCGTTTAAATTCATGTCGCCAACCCGTTGCCTTTCGCGCTCTGATTTAAAATGTGCGCAAAGCAACTGATGGCAAGTAGTTTAAACGTGAATCTCACTGCGTTGACACGCAGCAATCTTCTCGCTTAAATTAATGCCATCAACCCGTTGCTTTTCGCGCTCTGATTTAAAACGTGCTCAAAGCAACTGATGGCAAGTAATTTAAGCGTGAATCTCACTGCGTTAACACGCAGCAATCTTCTCGTTTAGATTAATGCCATCAACCCGTTGTTTTTCGCGCTCTGATCTTGAAACGTGCTCAAAGCAACTGGCGGAAGTGAATTTAAGCGTGAAGCTCCTTGCGTTAGCACGCAATGATTTTCCCGTTTAAATTCATACCGCCAACCCGTTGCTTTTCGCACTCTTTTTGCTTTCTCCGTGATTTTTCCGAGGTAAATCTGTTATAATTAGAAGTAGTTTGGTGTAATTTGGCTAAATTTTGTCATCGCCGCTTTGTTGCGCAACACTCAGACGCTGCTTGCATTCCAGTATACTGGCTTGATATAGTAGACATAACGAAAATAAGTGAGGCATAAATATGATTTCAGTAAACAACTTCAAAAACGGCTTGACCATTCAAGTTGATGGTGATTTATGGCGTGTTGTGGAATTCCAACATGTTAAACCCGGTAAGGGGAGTGCATTCGTTCGAAGCAAGTTAAAGAATTTACGTACTGGCGCTGTTCAAGAAAAGACCTTCCGCGCAACTGAAAAAGTTGAAAAGGCACAGATTGATAGTAAACAAATGCAATATTTATATGCTGACGGTTCTAATTACGTCTTCATGGATACCAATACTTACGAACAGCTTGAATTACCTGGTGAAGAAATTCAAGATGAACTGAAGTATTTGAAAGAGAACATGGTCGTTGGTGTGCAGATGCATGGTACCGAGACATTAGGAATTGATATGCCTAACACTGTCGACTTAACTGTTACTGACACTGAAGCAGGTATCCGTGGGGACACATCTTCCGGTGGTAGCAAACCTGCAACAATGGAAACTGGCTTAGTTGTTCAAGTACCATTCTTCATCAATGCAGGCGATGTTTTAACAATTAATACCCAAGACGGTACTTACATCTCAAGAGCAAAGAACTAGGAGATTATCAGATGGCTGAAGAACAAAATATTTTGTTAACAAAAAGTGATAATCAAGCAGGTACGATTCAAATTGCGCCTGAAGTTTTAGAAGTTATTCTTGGTATCGCTGCGCAACAAGTTGACGGCGTTTTGGAAATGCGGGGAAACTTGACTAATAGCATTAATACCTTACTTGGCCGGCAAGATCATGGCCGTGGGGTTGAGCTATCTGTTGACGGCAATCAAATCAACGCAGATGTTTATGTTTATTTGAATTATGGCGTCTCTGTTCCTAAGGTTGCTTTAGATATGCAGAAAGTTTTAAAGGAACAACTCTATTACATGACTGACCTCGAATTAAATGAAGTTAATATTCATGTTAATGGCATTATTCCCGCCAAGGAAGAAAAGATTGATACTGACGCATTTTTTGCTGATGCGATTACTGATCAAAAAAATGAAAATGAAGCAGCAGGTGAATAGCGCATGTTAGATCGCCATCAGGCAAGAAGTGCGGCTTTTCAAACGTTGTTTATGTTAGAGAGCAGTTCGGATTTAACACCGGATCTTGCCATCAGCGAAGTTTTGACAACCACGCAGAATAAGACCGATGATCAACCGATTCAACTCGATTTAAACGATCCTAATCAGGTTTATTTACAACAACTTGTGCATGGTGTTGTTGAGCGGCAGACAGAATTAGATCAAGCATTAACGCCAAAGTTAAAGGGCGGTTGGACGTTGAAGCGTCTTTCTAAAACAGATCTTTTAATTTTGCGCTTAGGACTTTTTGAAATTGAAAATGCTGCGGTTCCACAGGCAGTTGCAATCAATGAAGCCATTCAATTGGCCAAAGAGTTCAGCGATGATCAGTCTGCTAAGTTTATCAACGGTGTTTTGGCCAAGTTTATTGAGAATGGTTCAGATCACAAATCATAACATTAAAACTGCCACTGTTTGGTTCGTGCAGATCTTTTCAGGTTTGCAGTGCTAATGAGGCAGTTTTTTTATGGCGTGCTTTTTAAGTTCAGAAATAAAGAGGTAATGATAATGACAACAATTCTAGATGGCAAGGCTGTTGCCAAAAAATGGCGGGCAGCCACTAAAACACGGGTCGAACAACTCTTAGCAAGTCGTCATATTGTTCCTACCTTAGCAGTAGTTTTAGTTGGTGAGGATCCAGCCAGTCAGATTTATGTTCGCAACAAAATTAAAATGGCGCAGCGCGTTGGCATCCGTTCAATTAATCAGACTTTACCAGCAACTGCGACTCAGGCCGAAGTTTTGGCAGTGGTTGCTGAACTAAATGCTGATCCAGAGGTGGATGGCATCTTAGTTCAATTACCGTTGCCAGATCAAATTAGCGAAGAGACTGTTCTATTGGCCGTTGATCCACATAAGGATGTGGATGGGTTTCATCCTTTTAATTTAGGTAAGTTGTGGAGCGGTCAACCTGAATTAGTTCCAGCTACTGCAGCGGGAATCATGCATTTGTTAGCCGAATATCAACTTGATGTTGACGGTAAAAATGTTTTAATCATTGGCCGTAGCTTAATCGTCGGCCGGCCATTAGCTGGTTTGTTTTTAGCCGCCAACGCAACTGTGACAATTGCTCATTCACACACGCAAAATATTCAAACACTTGCACAACAAGCTGATATTATTGTAGCAGCAATCGGGCAAGCAAATTTCGTGACGGCTGATCTGGTTAAGCCGGGTGCTGTGGTAATTGATGTGGGAACGAATCGAATTAACGGTCACTTAGTCGGCGACGTTGATTATGAGTTGGTTGCAGAAAAAGCTGATTTCATTACGCCGGTTCCAGGTGGCGTTGGTCCAATGACGATTGCCGCTTTATTGAGTCAAACGACAGATCTTGCAGAAAAAAGGTGATTTTATTGCCAAATGCAGAGACAGAATTTTTAACCGTGACACAATTAACAACTTATTTGAAGCAGAAATTTGACTTTGATCCTTATTTACAAAAGGTTTATTTAACTGGTGAATTATCTAATTTTCGGTTACGGCCCAACAGTCATCAATATTTCTCATTAAAAGATGATCACGCTAAAATCAATGCCATCATGTTTAAGTCGGCTTTTCAAAAGGTTAAATTTACACCTGAAGAAGGTATGAAGGTACAAATTGTTGGTCGAATCAGCTTGTATGAGCCTGCTGGTAGTTACCAAATTTATGTTGATTCTATGGAGCCACTGGGTGTAGGGGCACTATATCAGGCGTATGAACAGTTGAAGAAGAAATTATCTGCAGAAGGTTTATTTGCCAAAAACAAACGCCCGCTCGCTAAATATCCGCAGAAAATTGCTGTGGTAACGAGTCCGTCTGGTGCAGTTATTCATGATATTATGACGACGTCGCACCGGCGTGATTCCAAAGTGCAATTGGTACTTTTCCCGGCCGTGGTTCAGGGACAAGCCGCTGCTGCGTCACTCGTGCAACGTTTAGAGCAGATTTATCAGTATGATGATTTTGACACGATCATTATTGGCCGTGGTGGTGGGTCAATTGAGGATTTGTGGCCCTTTAACGAAGAAATTGTTGCGCGAACGATGGCAGCTAGTCCCATTCCAATCATTTCGTCCGTTGGTCATGAAACTGACACGACCATTGCTGATTTAGTAGCCGATGTGCGGGCGGCAACACCGACGGCGGCTGCTGAGTTAGCGACACCACAGTTAAGCGACGTTTTATTAGAAATTCAACAGTTACGTTTTCGCGCCATTAATGGCTTTCGTCGCTCGCTGAAAAACTGGCAGCAACTGCTACAGACGCAACAAAAAAGTTTCCTCTTTCAACATCCAGAACGTTTGTATCAGGGTTACAGCCAACAATTAGATTTGTTGGTGCAACGCTTCCAAAGCGTTGCTCAACAATATGCGACCACACAGCAACAGGAGTTTCAAACACTTAATCAACGGTTGCTCAGACAATCGCCGTTGAATCAAGTGCAGAATAATCAGTTGCAAGTTCAGAATTTACAACGCCGCGCTATTCGCGCTTTTCAAGTCGATTTGCAACAACGTCGCGTTGAGATTCAGCATGCTGCGGCAAATTTGGACCAATTAAGTCCACTCAAAACCTTGGCGCGGGGTTATACTTATGCTAGTGATCAGCAAGGACAACCATTAGTCAAACTGACTGATTTTACCGTGGCGCAAGAATTCGACTTACATTTACAAGACGGCCAAATCAAGGCCCAAGTGTTGAAGAAGGAGCAGTAAAGATGGCTGAAGCAAAACAATCATTTGAAACACAATTAGCAGCACTAACAGAAATCGTTAATGAATTAGAACAAGGCAATGTGCCGTTAGAAACAGCATTGACCAAGTTTCAAGAAGGCATTAAATTGTCGCGTTCACTGGAAAAGACACTGACTGAAGCAGAGGATACCTTGACTAAAGTTGTCAATGAACAGGGCCAAGAATCTTTGCTTGCTGAACAGCCGACTAAGACCGAAGAGTAGGTGGACCTGTGAACGAAACGTTAGCGACTTTCAGTCAACAATGGCAACCTCAACTAAATTCATTTATCGAACAACAAGTCAATGCAACTGTCACTCAAGAAACGTTACGGCAAAGCATGTGCTATTCGTTAATGGCCGGTGGCAAACGGTTGCGACCGTTGTTGTATTTGGCGACCGTCGCAACATTTGCAGAAATCCAACCAAGCGATTTGCAGGCGGCGGCTTCAATCGAATTGATTCATACTTACTCGTTAATTCATGATGATCTGCCGGCAATGGACAATGATGATTATCGCCGGGGACAATTGACCAACCATAAGCAATTCGGTGAAGCAATGGCGATTCTAGCAGGTGATGGTTTATTGACCTTGGCGTTTCAGTGGGTTGGCGAACTGGCAAGTAAATCGGCACCGCCACTACCGACCAGTGCGGTTGCGCAAATGGTGACAATCTTAGCACAAGCTGCTGGGCCAAGTGGTATGGTTGCAGGACAAGTGATTGATATTGAAGCCACTGGGAAGAAATTACCTAATTTAGCGATGATTCAAGAGTTGGATGCCTTGAAAACTGGTGCGTTGCTAACTGCACCATTACAAATGGCGGCTGTCCGGCTACAATTAGCTGCGCAACCAACACAGGCGTTAATTCAATTTGGCCGCCATTTTGGTGTTGCTTTTCAAATCTATGATGATTTGTTGGACTATGCGGGTACTGAAGCCGAATTGGGTAAAGAAGTGCATAAAGATGTGGCCGCCGGGAAAAATACATATCCGGAATTCTTAGGTATTGCCGGTGCAAAGGCCAAACTTCATGCAGAAATCAGTGCCGCGCAAACGAGCTTAAACGATTTGGCTGCGGATGTTGAACCGCAACTGTTATTAAGTTTTTTAAGTTATTTCGATAAGGACAGTGGACAGTGAAAAAAGAACGTGTTGACATTTTATTGGTACAACAAGGATTATTTACCTCAAGAGAACAAGCCAAGCGCGCGGTGATGGCCGGACAAGTTGTCGGTAAGAACGAAGAACGTTTAGATAAGCCGGGTGAAAAAATCGATTCAGAAACAGTTTTACGAGTCAAAGGGCAAGTAAACCCGTACGTTTCTCGGGGTGGCTTTAAACTCGCCAAGGCTTTAAATGTGTTCAACATCACTGTTGCCGATCAAGTTGTCTTAGATATCGGTTCATCAACTGGTGGATTCACCGATGTTGTTTTACAACATGGCGCTAAGATGGTCTATGCACTAGATGTTGGTTACAATCAATTGGCTTGGAAACTTCGTGAGGATGCTCGGGTAACCGTGATGGAACGAGTGAATTTTCGTTACAGTCGCCCTGAAGATTTTGAATTAGGGTTGCCTGATTTTGCCGTTACAGATGTTTCATTTATTTCTTTAAAGTTGATCATGCCGCCGTTAACAAAGATTCTCAAGGCTAATGGTTGTTTAGTTGCGCTGATTAAGCCCCAATTCGAAGCGGGGCGTGGCGCCGTTGGCAAGCACGGCATTGTTCGTGATCGTAAAGTGCATGAACAAGTTCTTGAGGAGATTTTAACTTTTGCGCAAGCACAGGGATTTCAAGTTTTAGGATTAGATTTTTCACCAATTACGGGTGGTTTGGGCAATATTGAATTTTTAACGTATTTAAAGTTAGTGGGCGTAGAGCAGGTCACACCTAATCCTCAGATTGACATTAAAGCAACGGTTGATCAAGCATGGCAAGTTCTATTGGCAAAATAAAATAAGGGGTTTTGATGATGGACAAACAATTGCGGCATGATTTAATTAAAAAAGCTGTTCAAGAAAATAAAATTGCGAGCCAATCTGATTTAGTTACATATTTGGCCCAAGAAGGCTACCCAATCACGCAGGCAACAGTTTCTCGCGACATTAGTGAGCTGCATTTGATTAAAGTAGCCGATGCGCAGGGCGCGTTTTACCAGTTGCCACAGGTTGAACAACTGGATCGTAGTGATGCAGCTTTGACTGATTTATTAACTAATGTTGGTGCGCGGCTTTATCGTCAAGATAATTTAATTAATATTGAAGTTGCGCCAGGTAGTGGCATTGTTGTTGCCAATGCGATTAAGCAGCGACGTTGGTCAGAAGTCTTCACAGTCGTGGGAACTGACGATAGTACCTTACTGGTCTTAAAGAGCGACGATCTCAATAACCGTGATCTGGTTTGGGACCGGTTATCGACATTGCTTAATTAATTGCAGAGGTGAGAAGAATGCTGGCTAATTTAGTCATTCATGATTTTGCAATCATTGAACATTTAGAAGTTAACTTTGAACAGGGCATGACAGTTTTATCGGGCGAAACTGGTGCTGGTAAATCGATCATTATTGACGCATTAGGTTTATTAGTCGGCGGACGTGGTTCGAGCGACTTCATTCGCACTGGCACGAAAAAGACAGACGTTCAGGGTTTATTTGTTGTTCAAGATAACCCACAATTGCTGGCGACTTTAACCGAGAATGATATTGAGTTAGACGGGCAAAATATTCTTTTAGAGCGCGAATTAAGTCATAATGGCCGCAATGTTTGTCGCGTGAACAACAAGATCGTCACCACAGCAATTTTACGCAAGGTTGGTGAGCAATTAGTCGATATTCATGGTCAGAATGAACATCAGGAATTGATGCGTGCGGAACAACATTTGCATATTCTGGATCAGTATGGGCGTACCACAATCACGTCGTTGCTGAACGATTACCAAACAACCTATCGCCAATATCGCCATTTACAAAAGCAAATTGCAGATAAAAATGCCAATGAACAAGCGTATGCGCAACGTTTAGATATGTTGCAATTTCAGATTGAGGAAATCACGTCGGCAAAGATTCTCAAACATGAGGATGACGATTTGGAATTAGAACAAAATCGCCTCAGTAATTTTCAAAAAATTAATCAAGCCTTGCAGCAAACTTTGGCCGTCTTAAGCACTGATGAAAGCAATGCGTTAGATTTAAGTGGCGTGGCGATGGACCAGTTAAATGACATTGCCAACTTTAGTTCCGACTTTCATAATATCTCCGAGAATTTGAATTCGGCTTATTATACATTGCAAGATGTGATTTCCAATGTTCAAGATCAGCTTGATAGTTTGGAATTTGACGAAGGTCGCTTAAATGACATCGAACAACGTTTAGAAACCTTAAATAATTTAAAGCGTAAGTATGGTCCAACGTTGAGTGATGTGCAGGATTATCATCAGAAGATTAAAGCTGAATATAGTGAAATGCAACAACTGACTGATGAATCTGGTCAGATTGAGGTCGATTTTCAGGCGGTTAAAGCACAGTTAACTCAGCAGGCTCAGGCGTTGACTGCTGTTCGCGAGCAGGTTGCCGTCAAGCTTGAACAAAATATTCATCTGCAATTACGTTCATTGTATATGGATAAGGCCGTTTTCAAGGTACAATTTACTAAGGCGGAGCAATTCTTACAGTCTGGTCAAGATCAAGTTGCTTTTTATTTACAAACTAATCCTGGTGAAGCATTAAAGCCATTAGTTAAGATTGCTTCTGGCGGGGAATTGTCGCGGATTATGTTAGCAATTAAAACGATCATCGCTCAAGGTGAAGGTGTCACAAGTATTATCTTCGATGAGGTGGACACCGGGGTTAGTGGCCGCGTTGCGCAAGCAATTGCCGATAAGATTAGTGTGATCGCCAATCATTCGCAAGTACTTTGCATTACCCATTTACCACAAGTTGCCGCTATGAGTGATCATCAATACTTGATTGAGAAGAAAGTTGCCGGCGGTCGGACAACGACCACTTTACAAAAAGTGACCGGTGAACAGCGGGTTCTGGTTATCGCAAAAATGATTGCTGGTAAAGAAGTGACCAGGTTGGCTGAAGAACACGCCGCAGAATTATTACGGCAAGCTGACGAGACTAAAGCTAATCGCTAAGTTAATCCAATAAGTGATTGATAAAAGAACACAATAAAAAAGCAACAGAACATTCAGCCAGTTCAGGTTGAGAAAGAGGGGACCAACTCAACTTGAACATCAGCTTAATGTTTTGTTGCTTTTTCGATTGAAACCAAAATTAATCGGGTGGTGCGGCGTCACAATAGTGTATTTAAATAGCTACTATTATTGTGATGATTAAGCGGCAATTTTAATAATTTGATTCGTGTAAACAAGTTGAATCAAATTACTATCGACCAATTCAAAAAAGATCGCATGATGTGCCGGTACAGATTTAAAACGACCGACGATAAATTGAACTGGTTGCGCTTGATTATTGGGATTTTTGATTTGAACAGAAACAATCTGATTAGCGGCTTGTAATTGTTCAATCTCACGTTCTAATACGGCTTGATCGAATTCTTGTTGCTCGGCCGGTGACATCTGCAGATCATCAACCGGATCCAAATCAAAAAATAGTTTAAATTGTTTAGTTAATTGTTTTGTGAGTTGTTTGATTGCTGTCATTTTTGTTTTCCTCCGAACGTTTGTTTGCAATATTTATTATACGAACATCTGTTCAAAATGCAAGCGAAAATTCAAAAAAATTTTTAAAGTCGCTTATGATTTTGCGATCATAAAAAATATTTTTAACGCATAACAGCAAGGTTGATGCGGGTTAGGACTTGAAAAATGTCAGCAAAAAGGGCACAATATTATTATCAAGTTTTTATTTTAGGAGCTTTTTAATGTCGGATAAGGGAATGTTAATCGTTTTATCAGGACCATCGGGTGTTGGCAAGGGGACGGTTCGCCAAGCGATGGTTAACAAATATGGCCAACAATTCAAATATTCAATTTCGATGACAACGCGTAAGCCGCGGCCTAGTGAAGTCAATGGTGTTGATTATTATTTCGTTTCTAAGGCGGAATTTGAGGAAGAGATTGCCAATGGTGGTATGCTTGAGTATGCCCAATACGTTGACAATTACTATGGCACGCCATTGAAATATGTTAATCAGACATTAGAGAGTGGACAAGATGTTTTGCTTGAGATTGAAGTTAACGGTGCGATGCAAGTACGTAGTAAAGTTAGCGATGGTGTCTTTATCTTTTTAGCACCGCCTGATTTACATGAATTACAGGATCGAATTGTTAAACGGGGAACCGATAATACGGAAACCATTAAGAAGCGGATGTTGCAAGCACGTCAAGAAATTAACTTAATGACCAATTATGATTACGTTGTAGTGAATGATAAAGTTGATTCGGCAGTTAAACGAATTGAACAAATCATTGCTAGCGAACATTTACGCGTTGCACGCGTGTTAGGCGCGTACCAAAAGATGTTAGGAGATAACTAATATGATTTCATATCCATCAATCGATAAATTATTAGATAAAGTTGATTCACGTTATTCATTGGCCATCTTGGCTGCTAAACGCGCTCATCAACTTGAAGCAGGCGAATTTGAGATGCTTGATGATTATAAGTCATCCAAGACCGTCGGAATGGCGCTAGAAGAAGTTGCAGCTGGTAAAATTGTTGTCAATCCCAATTCTGATTTAAAAGAAGCAGATGCTGAAGCGATTGATCAAGAAGAACAGCACGAAGAGGCAGAACGGGACGATCATCCCGATACTAACGATGCCGATTCAGACCAATCTGAACAAAATTAAAATCTTTTTGAGCCTTCACAACTCGCTGTGAGTTTCTGAAGGCTATTTTTACATTGAGGTGATTCATGATGTTTACAGGAAAACATGTTCTATTGATTATTACAGGTGGAATTGCAGCGTATAAAATGCCGCAGTTAGTGCGACTTTTTATTAAGCAAGGTGCTCAAGTTAAAGTCGTCATCACAGAGAATGCTAAAAACTTCGTGACGGTTAAAACGTTGGCAACAGTTAGTCAAGATGTGGTTTATGATGATCACTATATTTCTGAAAATGTCGCAGAATTAACCCATTTAGATTTGCCAATGTGGGCTGATTTTGTCGTAATCGCACCAGCAACAGCAGATATCATTGCTAAATTGGCTAATGGGTTTGCTGATAATTTAGCGACGACGCTCGTTTTAGCTTGTAATAAACCTGTTTATATTTTTCCGGCAATGAATGATGTCATGTACGCTCAACATGTTACACAGCGTAATTTATATTCTTTGAATGAAAGTGGCTTAACCGTTTTTTCACCAGAAACCGGACCACTGGCTGAAGGTTATAGTGGTAAAGGCCGTTTACCAGAACCAGCAACGATTATTGAAACAGTTTACGCAGCTTTCTATCGCTATTCACATCCGCAAGTTTTACAAGGAAAGAAATTTATTGTGACTGCAGGTGGAACTCGTGAGGCGATTGATCCAGTTCGTTTTATTGGGAATCGTTCTTCAGGCAAGATGGGTTATGAATTAGCGAGAGCAGCAAGTTTATTAGGCGCTAATGTCACGTTAATTACGACGCAGCCCAATTTTCCCAAGGGTGATTTAAAGGTTGTGACCGTCACAACAGCAGAGCAATTACAAGCAGCTGTTGAAGTGCGTTATGCAGAAGTTGACGCCGTGGTGATGGCGGCGGCACCAGCCGATTTTCGAGTTGCAACGCCAGCCGATCAGAAGATTAAAAAGGTTGACGGTGAAGACGAACTAAAACTCACCTTAATTAAAAATCCTGACATTTTAGCGTCCTTGGGTAAAAAGAAGAAACAGCAATTTTTGGCTGGTTTTGCAGCGGAAACACAAGATTTGGAAGCTAATGCACAGAAGAAGTTAAAACATAAACATTTAAATATGATCATTGCCAACAACGTTGGTGGTGCTCAGGGTGGGTTCGACTCTGACGAAAATGCTGGTAAAATAATTTTTAAAGATGGTACAGTTAAAACAATTGCCATGACGTCGAAAGCAGAGATGGCTTTGACGATTATGACGACAATTAGTGAACGGCTTTAATTTAAATTGTTTGGAGGGTTCATATGGCAGTTGCACAGGTTATTATTGATATTCCTGCTCAGCAAACAAATCGTCCCTTTGATTATGAAATTCCAGAGGATTTAGCAGCTCTTGTAGTTCCTGGCGTGCGTGTATTAGTGCCTTTTGGGCGTGCTGGTCACTTACGACAGGGATTTATTTGGTGTGTCGTTGCAAATTCAGACTTTCAAGGTAAATTAAAACCAGTTGCGCGAGTTTTGGATTTAGATCCAGTTTTAAATTCGGAAATGTTGTCGTTAGCAGAATGGTTAGCTCAAGAGACGTTTTCTTTTCTGATTAGTTGTTTGCAGACGATGTTGCCTAGTGCGTTACGGGCGAATTATCAACGGCGATTTCAGTTGCGAACTGCTTTGGCCGCGGATGATCCTTTAAAGGCTTTATTAGACCGAGATGATGGTGGATTAATTCCGGATAATATTTCAACAGAATTATTGGCGGAAATTAAGCGACTGGAACAAAATGATCAATTAACGATCGACTACCAGATTTCTCAAAAGACAAAGATTAAGCAAGAAAAAATCTTCAGTGGTCAATTAAGTAGCGCTAAATATCAAGAAATTCGGCAAACGACTCGCAGTAATGCTAAACAACAGTTACTGTTGTTGGATTTTTTAAGCAGTCAACAGAGTTTTAGTGGCAACACAACGACTTGGTTAGCCAAAGTTACAGATTTGAAAATGTCAACTTTAAGTCAGGCTGTTAAGAAGGGCTGGCTTAAAGTTACAACAGCTGAGGTTTATCGCCAGCCATTAACAGCTGTTCGGGCGACAGAACCCAAACGCCTAATGCCAGAGCAGCAAGATGCATTTAACGCCATCGTTGATCAGATGGATCAAGGAAACGCCACAACATTTCTATTAGAAGGTGTGACGGGCAGCGGCAAAACTGAAGTTTATTTGGACGCAATGCAGCATGCGTTAACTGCTGGTAAAACTGCCTTGATGTTGGTACCAGAAATTTCATTAACGCCGCAAATGGTTGAGCGGGTTCAAGGTCGCTTTCCTGGGAAAGTTGCGGTTTTACACAGTGGCTTGTCTGGTGGTGAACGCTACGATGAATGGCGCCGCATTGAACGAGGTGAAGCACAGGTTGTCGTTGGTGCGCGTTCAGCGGCTTTTGCGCCGTTAACAAATATCGGTATTATGATTCTGGACGAAGAACATGAGAGTAGTTACAAGCAAGAAGATATGCCGCGCTACCATGCTCGTGATGTGCTCTTAAAACGTGCAGAAACATATCATTGCCCCGTTATTCTGGGCAGTGCGACACCATCATTAGAATCGCGTGCCCGGGCACAAAAAGGGCTTTATCAGCTTTTACGCCTCACCAAACGTCCCAACACAATTCAAATGCCGCAAGTGAATATTGTGGATATGCGCCAAGTTGAAAAAGTTGCCGGTAAGTCAGATCTTTCACTTCAATTGGTCGAGCAGTTACGTTTACGACTGCAGCGCCATGAGCAAAGTGTGTTGTTGTTGAATCGACGAGGCTATGCTAATTTTATTTTGTGTCGTGATTGTGGCAATGTGATAAAATGTCCGAATTGTGATATTTCGTTAACGCTGCACCGTGATAGTCATTCATTGAAATGCCATTATTGTGGTCATCAAGAAGCCGTCCCTACCGAATGTCCCCAATGTCACAGTCAGAACATTCGCAGTTACGGTAGTGGCACTCAAAAGGTTGAACGAGAAATTCAAGAATTATTGCCAACAGTCCGTATTTTACGGATGGATGTGGATACAACAGCACGTAAAGGCGGTCATGAACGAATCATTAAACAATTTGGTGCCCACCAAGCCGATATTTTGCTGGGAACACAAATGGTAGCGAAGGGATTAGATTTCCCTGACGTTACTTTAGTTGGGGTAATCAACGCTGATACGTCGTTAAGTTTACCTGATTTCCGCGCTAGTGAGCGCACCTTTCAGTTATTGACGCAAGTGAGTGGCCGTGCTGGTCGTGCCGATAAACAAGGTGAGGTTTTCATTCAAACCTATAATCCAGAGAATTATGCGGTTCAATTAGCCGCAGCACAAAACTATGAAGCTTTTTACCAGAAGGAAATGGGAATTCGGCACCAAGGTGGCTATCCACCGTATTATTATACGATTCTGATCAGTGTTAATCATCGTCAAGAAGATCAAGCTGTCCAGAAGATTTATCAAATTCAAAACTGGTTACAGCCGCAACTTTCAGACGCCGCCATTGTCTTAGGACCGACGGCACGAATGATCACCCGAATCAATAATCAGTACTATTATCAGTTAATTATTAAGTATAAATCCGAACCAAGATTGCTGAAAGCCTTGCAGACCCTTATAATAAAGATGCAGAGTAAGACCAATCAAGGTTTTCAATTACGTGTTGACCGTGAACCACTGCAATTTATGTAGGTTTAGTCAACCATATTTTTATTAGTAGCGAGGCAGCAATGAAAGACTGCACGAGTTTAACCACGAAGGATTAAGGAGTTCAGCATGACATCAATTATTTTTATGGGTACACCGGACTTTTCTGTGCCAATTTTAGAAGCATTAGCAAATAGTTCGGATTATGAAATTCTGGCGGTGGTGACACAGCCAGACAAGCCGATCGGCCGCAAAAAGATCTTGACACCATCACCAGTTAAAGTTGTTGCAGAACAGTTAAATTTACCAGTTTATCAGCCGACGAAATTAACAAAGAGTGATGAGTTACAAACATTAATTGACTTGGCACCAGATTTAATTGTGACGGCAGCTTATGGTCAATTCTTACCGAAGAAATTATTAGCCGCCGCTAAAATTATGCCAGTTAATGTGCACGGATCATTGTTACCACAATATCGAGGTGGTGCACCAATTCAGCGCGCTATTATGAACGGTGACACTGAAACTGGGGTTACAATCATGGAAATGATTGCAAAAATGGATGCCGGTGATATGTTTAGCCAAGTCAAAGTGCCAATTTTACCGGAAGACACGAATGCTGATGTCTTTGCTAAATTAAGCATCGCTGGACGGGACTTATTATTAGAAACATTACCTAAGATTATTAATCAGACCATGATCAAGGTGCCTCAAGACGAAGAAAAAGTCACAATTGCGCCTAATATTGCACCGGCAGAAGAACAACTGGATTTGCATTTAACCGCGCAACAATTAACGAATAAAGTTCGCGCCTTAAATCCTGATCCAGTGGCGTATTTAAATTTGAATGGTGAGCGGACGAAGATTTGGACCAGTTATGCTGCAGACTTATCCACCAGTCTTGATCCGGGCAGTGTTGTTAAAGCCGACAAGAAGAACTTGTGGTTAGCTGCAGGTTCAGGTTCAGTCTGGGCGATTAGTGAATTACAGTCCGCTGGTAAGAAAAAAATGCCAATTAGCGCTTATATGAATGGAACTGGCCGCGATTTATCAGCCGGTCAAATGGTGGTTACAGATGCAGAATAAAACACCGCGTTACCTCGCTGTCACACTGCTAGAAAGTATTGAGCAGCAACATCGCTACGCAAATTTAAGTTTAAATCATTTATTGCAGCATGAAAAACTGTCTGATCTTGACAAACATTTAGTAACTCGCTTAGTTTATGGCACGATTCAATGGCAATTACGTTTAGATTATAACTGGCGGGCTTTTGTGAAAACACCTGATAATTTACCAATTTGGGTGCAAATGTTATTACGAATGTCCTTATACCAAATGTTCTTCTTAGACAAAGTTCCCGCACATGCGATCTTAAATGAGGCCAATGAAATTGCCAAGACGCGAGATCATGAGCGTTACGTTAAATTGGTGAATGCGGTTTTGCGCCATGTTCAACGAGCTGGTGAGCAAGATTATGACAAGATTGAGGATGATGTCACTCGCTTAAGCATTGTTGATAGCGTCCCTTTATGGTTAACTCAACGATTAGTAGACCAGTATGGTTATGAGCGTTGTGTCCAAATGTTAGCAGTAGTTAACCAACCACCACGTGCCTCTGCACGAGTTAACACTTTGCAGACAACTCGTGATGAAATGGTGACTGAACTAGCTGCTTCTTTCACCGACATTCAGCCAAGTGCAGTTAGTCCTGTCGGTATTACGGCGGATGGCGGTAGTTTTGCCCAAACAGCTGCTTTTAAGAATGGTGATATTACCGTCCAAGATGAAAGCTCGATGTTAGTGGCACCAAGTTTGCAAGTTGAACCTCAACAAAAAGTACTTGATGCTTGTTCTGCACCTGGCGGCAAAACCACACATATTGCAACTTATCTTGACCCAGCTCAAGGCGGTGCAATCACGGCATTAGATATTCATCAGCGAAAACTAAAATTGGTGGAAGAAAATGCTGAACGCATGGGCGTGGCCGATCGACTGACAACTTTGGAATTAGATGCCCGTAAAGTTGGTAAAGTTTTTGCAAACGAAACTTTTGATCGTATTTTGGTTGATGCACCGTGCTCTGGCTTGGGATTAATGCGGCGTAAGCCAGAAATCCGTTACGCTAAACAAGCGCAAGATATTGCACGCTTACCAGAAATTCAAGGTGCGATTTTGGCAGCATCAGCGTCAAAATTAAAGGTTGGCGGCTTGATGGTTTACAGTACTTGTACAATTCTTGCTGCTGAAAACCAGGATGTGGTGCAAAAATTCTTGCAAACTCATTCAAATTTTGCCTTAATTAAGGTTAAAGCTGCTCAAGATATTAACTGGGCTGGCGATCAAGAAATGTTTCAGCTATTATTAGACGACTATCAAACAGATGGTTTTTTCATAGCTTGTTTAAAACGAATACACTGAGTTGGTGAATAATATGAAGATTGCGTACTTAACAGATATTGGTAAACGACGAGAGAATAATCAGGATTACGTTTCAGTTTTCAAAAACAAGGCCGGCGTTCTTTTCGGCATTGTGGCTGACGGGATGGGCGGTCATTTAGGCGGCGATGTCGCTTCAGAAATGGCAGTTTCGCAAATTGGCCATGATTTTTTGGAGACTGGTTTTGCGAAGATTCATGATTTACGCGATTGGTTGTTAGACGAACTAACCAATGAAAATTCGCGGTTAATTAATGTTTCTAGCAAATTCTCTGATTTGACCGGCATGGGGACAACCTTCGTTGCAATAATGGTTGTGGACAATCATTATTTGGTAACGAATATTGGTGATAGTCGAGGTTACTTGTTACGTGATGGCAAGTTGAAGCAGATTACTGAGGACCATTCGTTAGTCAATGAGTTAGTCAAATATGGCAAAATTAGTCCAGAACAGGCTAAAAATCACCCACAAAAGAATGTTATCACGCGAACTTTAGGTATTTCTAAAGATGTTCAACCAGATTCAACCCACGGTACTTGGCATCAAGACGATCTGTTCTTACTTTGTACAGATGGTCTGACCAATATGGTACCCGATGAAGATATTGAAAAGATTTTAACTACGGAAGATATTTCGCTCGATGAAAAAGCACAACGTTTAATTGTGCAGGCAAATGTTAATGGCGGATTGGATAATATCAGTGTCTTGCTCGTGCAACCGGCAGCAACTGATGTGGAGGTAAGTCATCAATGATGGATCGCGGCTATCTAGTTTCTGGTCGCTACGAAATCCTCGACACGCTCGGTGAAGGTGGTATGGCTAATGTTTACTTAGCCGAAGATACAATCTTGCATCGGCGTGTAGCAGTTAAAGTTTTACGATTGGATTTACAACATGACCAGGCAACTATTCGAAGATTTCAGCGCGAAGCCAAGGCAACATGTGAACTATCTCATCCAAATATTGTGAGTGTTTATGATGTGGGGGAAGATAATGGTGTTCAATATATCGTCATGGAATATATTGACGGCAGTAATCTGAAATCTTATATCGAACAACACTATCCGTTTCCACTGACCAAGGTTGTGGCAATCATGACGCAAATCTTGTCGGCCGTACAATTGGCACATAGTAAAGGGATTATTCACCGTGATCTAAAACCGCAGAATATTTTAATGACTAAAGACGGTCAAGCTAAAATCGCCGACTTCGGAATCGCAGTGGCGCTTAGTGATAAGTCAGTGACACAGACGAATTCGTTACTAGGTTCTGTCCACTATATTTCACCTGAACAAGCACGTGGTAGTTTGCCAACACCCCAATCTGATATTTATGCTTTGGGGATTATTTTGTTTGAATTATTAACTGGAAAAGTTCCTTTTGCTGGCGACTCGGCAGTTTCAATCGCCTTGAAACATTTCCATGAGGATATGCCCTCAGTGCGTGCCACCGATGCTGAAATTCCTCAGGCCATGGAAAATGTTGTTTTAAAAGCAACGGCCAAAGATCCAAAGCAACGTTATCAATCCGCCGCAGTTATGGCCGCAGATTTGCGAACATCGTTAAATGCCGATCGGGCAGATGAAACCAAATTTATGAGTACGGTCAATCCGGACATTCTGGGTGCAACTAGAATAATGCCAGAAACGTTTGCCAAGACCAATCAACGTAAGGAATCGGTTGTCAAAGCGGAAACAAAAGAACCGCAGAAGCCAACACCCGAACCAGTTTTACAGCCGGCGAAAACACCGAAACGAGCACGTCAGCGGCGGTGGCCTTTGATTGCTGGTGTGGCGGCAATCCTTTTATTATTGGTTGGTTTTTTCATTGCTTTGATGGTGACGAATCGCGATGTCAACGTGCCTAATATGGCAGGAATGACCCAGAGTGAGGCCGAAGATGCTTTGGTTAAGAATGATTTACAGCTCGGCAAGATTGCATACGAAACAAACGCTAAAGTTAATAAAGGCTTGGTCGTTCGTAGTTTGCCAGCAGAAAAAAGTTCGATCAAAAACGGAACGAAGGTTGACTTAGTATTAAGTCGTGGGGCCAAAACTTATCGAGTTGTTAATTATCATGATCAAAGTTATGAGACCGTGGCGGCAGCGCTGGCTAAACAAGGATTTATTGTTAAACGTCAGGAGAAATCATCGCGGACAATTGATGAGGGTCATATTATTAAACAAAGCATCAAGGCCAATAAACGGGTTGTGCCCAAAGATACCGAAATTACGTTGACAGTTAGTAGCGGTCTGCCTAAAGTTCGAGTTGGTGATTATACAGGTGATCTTTACAACACCGCCTATGCTAAATTAACCGCTAAAGGTTTTAGTGTTCAACGAAAAGACGCAAGTTCTGACTCAGTTGCTAGTGGCACCGTGATGACTCAAGATTTAGATGCCGACGAAAAAGCTGTTCCTTCAGAAACAACAGTGACCTTAACGGTTAGTACGGGTAAAGCAGATGTTACCTTAGTCGACTTGGTTAAGAAGTATACTGAAGATAGCGCCAAGGATTACGCGCAGTCTAACAATTTAATACTGTCTATTGAGAAAGATTATTCTGATGATGTTGACAAGGGCCTAGTCATGAAGCAAAGCCCGGCTGCTGGAAGTAAGGTTCAACCTGAGTCAACTTTGACGGTCACCATTTCTCAAGGAAAAGATCCGAATAAAGTGACTAGTTTTTCAAAAGAGATTACGATTCCTTATCAGGCAAGTGCAGATACGTCCAGTAGCAGTAATACGGGTTCGAATTCTTCGAGTTCATCCACAGCAGCCAATAAGATTGAGGTCTATATTGGCGATGCCGAAAACAATATTGGTAGTGTTTACAAGACAATGTCGATTACTCACGATACTAAAATCACAGTGAATTTCAAAGTGAAGACTGATCAAACCGCCAAAATTAAAATTACCCGCGATGGTGAAGAAATTCTTAATGAAGATATGACAGCAGACTAAGGTGAAAAATGCAAACAGGTAAAATTATTAAATCAATTAGTGGCTTTTATGATGTGTTGACTGGGGAAGGAACCATTGAACGAACGCGAGCTCGGGGAAACTTTCGTCAGCAAAAAATTAAGCCTGTTGTCGGGGATCATGTCGAATTTGAAGCCGGTTATATATTGGCGGTTCAACCGCGGCGCAATGTATTAGTGCGTCCACCAATGGCTAACTTGGATTTAGCAATTGTGGTCATGAGCGCGGTCGAACCGGATTTTTCGACGAACTTATTGGATCGTTACCTAGTTTATCTGGCTGCCAATAAAATGGACGCCTTGATTTATGTAAGCAAGACTGACTTGTTATCAGAATCTCAGTTAACAAAGTTGACGCCAATTTTTGACGCGTACCTTAAAATCGGCTATCAAGTTTATACTCACCAAACGTCAGATTTTGCTGATATTGAGGCAGCGGCAGCAGGCAAGACATTAATGGTGATGGGTCAGTCTGGCGCAGGTAAGTCAACCTTACTCAATCATTTGTTACCTGAGCTAAAATTAACGACGGCCGAGATTTCGCAAAGTTTGAATCGTGGACGTCATACGACGCGAACCGTCACGTTGTATCCACTTGGTGTAGGTGGCGCGATTGCTGATACGCCAGGTTTTTCGTCATTAGATTTGAGTCAGTTAGATGTTGGTGAGTTAGGGCAATATTTCGTGGAGTTCCCAGAAATTGCGGATGGTTGTCGTTTTAGAGGCTGTCAGCATTTACGGGAACCTGATTGTGTCGTTAAAGCTGCAGTCGAAAAAGGAACAATTGCTAATTTTCGTTACGCCGACTATTTACAGATTCATGATGAATTAAGTCATTTACGACCGGTGTATCGCAAATCATAAATTCAATTTTTTAAGTAATGAGGGACGATTTTGAGCGAAAAAGTTGTAAATATTATGTTGGGCGGACCAACTGCATTGATTCCCATAGATGAGATCAAACGGCGTCGGGGTGAAACTTGGCTCGGTGTTGACCACGGGATCATTTATTTATTAAATCAACAAATTAAGCCAGTAATTGCGGTGGGCGATTATGATTCGTTAGCAGTAGTAGAGCGGCAACAAATTGAAACACAAGTTGCAGATATTCGCTATGCAAAGGCTGAAAAAGATTTCACCGATTCACAAATGAGCGTTATCACCGCGTTTGTTGATCTAAAAGCAACACAGGTCAATATCTTTGGGGCAACTGGTGGCCGTATTGATCATTCGCTGGTTAATTTATTTATGATGACTGATCCACGTTTTCAAGCGTGGTTGCAGCAAGTGACGATTATTGACGAGTTTAATCAAGTCACCTTTTATCCGTCTGGGAATTATCAACTGCCTTATCAGGCGGGTTATCAATATTTAGCTTTTGCCAATTTAACGCCGGTTAAGAACTTGACGTTGCGGCAGGTTAGGTATGAATTAACTGACTTTTCAGCAGATAATCCAGTTTCTTGGTCCAGTAATGAATTTATCAGGGACAAGCCGGCATGTTTTAATTTCACCGCTGGAATTGTTGCTGTGATTTTAAGTCACGATTGATTAAAAAGAAAGGGAAATTGGGATCAAAATCTCAGTTCCTTTTGTCCGGACTTGTCATAAAACGCTACTCAGCTTCTTGCCACGACTATCAAAAAAAACCACTGACATTATTGTCAGTGGTTTTTTTGTTCAAAGTTGTTCTATTTTTATTAGACGCGAGTAACTTTACCTGATTTAAGAGCGCGAGCTGAAACCCAAACGCGCTTAGGCTTGCCGTCAACTAAAATACGAACCTTTTGAAGGTTTGGCTTCCAAGTACGGCGTGATGAATTAAGCGCGTGTGAACGCTTATTGCCAAAACTTGTATGACGTCCTGTGATAATATCTTTAGCCATGTGTGAACCTCCTTTGGTCATGTTTTCTAAAAAAACTCACTGACTTAATTTATCATAGATAGCAAGGTTTTACAAGTAAAACTTAGTGACCGGCGATTTGTTTGTCGTTCGTCAGCGATAATGTCTTGTTGTTCGTTTGAGCAAATGTGCTGCGAACAACTGGCGATGGTGTAATTAAGCGTGAATCTTGATGCATTGTCATGCAATGATCTTCCCGTTTAAATTAATGCTGGTAACCGGTTGTTCTCTGCACTCTGGCTGAAACGTGCTACGAAAGTCTGACAACTCCGCTTAAGCCAGCTATGAATAAGTTCAAAATACGAACTTTTTCATAGCTGGCTTAATGCTCATTGTCAATTCGACTTTCTCCACACTCTGGCTGAAACGTGCTCAAGGCAACTGGGTGTCGTGTATTTAAGCGTGAATCTTGCTGCATTGTCATGCATCAATCTTCCCGTTTAAATACAAACACCCAACCCGTTGGCTTTCGCGCTCTGATTTTGAAAACGTGCTCAAAGCAACTGATGGCAAATAATTTTAGTGAAAATCTTGCTGCATTAGCATGCATCAATCTTTCCCCTAAAATTAATGCCATCAACCCGTTGCTTTTCGCACTCTGGTAAATGAACTTCTATTTTCCAAACGCTTTTTGCTATGTTAAAATACATTCAGGTGTATATTGTTTGTTAGTGATTTCTAATTAGGAGGCCACTTATGGCAGTTAAAATTAAATCAAAATATGGCGAGATTGATATTGCAAATAATGTCATCGCGACAGTGGTTGGCGGCGCCGCAACTGATATTTACGGTATCGTTGGTATGGCCAGCAAGAATCAGATTCGTGATAATTTAAATGAAATTCTAAAACGTGAGCACTATTCGCGCGGTGTTGTGGTGCGGCAAGAAGATCGTGATGTCGCTGTTGATGTTTATATTATTATTGCTTATGGCACGAAGATTTCGGAAGTTTGCCGTAATGTGCAAGATAAAGTTAAATATAATCTGGATACGATGCTGGGGATGGCAGCAAACTCAGTCAATGTCTTTGTTCAAGGCGTTAAAGTCGTCGGTGAATTAGACTAAACGCACCAAGCTAGATTGTCCTCAGGAGGAATATATAATCGTGGAGTTAAAAGAAATTCAAGGCAAGCAATTTCAAGATATGATTAGAGTTGCTGCTCATCGTTTAGGTCGTAACGCTGAATTCGTTAATCAACTAAATGTTTTC
Organism: Lapidilactobacillus bayanensis; assembly: GCF_003946695.1. Lineage (GTDB taxonomy): Bacteria > Bacillota > Bacilli > Lactobacillales > Lactobacillaceae > Lapidilactobacillus > Lapidilactobacillus bayanensis. The sequence goes on from NZ_RHOX01000006.1 coordinate 90,973, forward strand.
CCTGTTCCAGATGGTGATACTGGTACAAACATGAATTTGACGGTTAAATCTGGTGCCAAAGCTGTTAACGAATCAAATAGTGATCATGTTGGTGAGTTAACCAAGAAGTTTGCCAAGGGCCTATTAATGGGTGCCCGGGGTAACTCAGGTGTGATTACATCTCAATTGTTCCGTGGTTTCGCTAAGAGCACAGAAAATAAAGCAACCCTTGACGCTCAAGATTTAGCAACAGCGTTTACTGATGGTGTTAAAACGGCTTATCAAGCTGTCATGAAGCCAGTTGAAGGGACGATTTTAACCGTTGCTCGCGAGGCAGCTAAGGCCGCTTTGCTGAAGGCTAATGAAAGCAACAATATTATTGAAGTTGTTCAAGCGCTTGTTGAATCTTCTAAGACCGCTTTAGCAAGCACCCCAGATTTATTACCCGTTTTAAAAGAGGTCGGCGTTGTCGATTCTGGTGGTCAAGGCTTGGTTTTTATTTATCAAGGGTTCTTGGAAGGCCTAACTGGTGAAACGTCTGAAAAGGACGTTTACGTGCCAGATGAGCAAGAAATGGATGAGATGGTTAATGCCAGTCACCATCAATCTGTTCAAAGCCAGTTATCAACCGCTGATATTAAAAACGGTTATTGTACAGAAATTATGGTCGAATTAGGTCAAGGTAATCAACCGACTGAAAAATTTGACTATCAAGTTTTCCGCAATTACTTAAATGAAATTGGGGATTCATTATTAGTTGTTGCTGATGATGAAGTGGTTAAAGTCCACGTTCATACAGAACATCCTGGTCAAGTTTTCGCATATGGTCGGAAATTCGGTACGTTAGCTAAGATTAAAATTGACAACATGCGAATTCAACATGAAACGATTATTGAAAACGATGAACCACGACCGGTTAAAGGGCCTCAAGAATGGGGCGTGGTGGCAATTGGTTCAGGCGAAGGTATCGCTGACTTGTTCCGTAGCTTAGGTGTCACTTACGTCTTAAGTGGTGGTCAAACAATGAACCCAAGTACTGAAGATATTGTCAATGCCATCAAAGCAACCAATGCTAAAAAAGTAATGGTTCTGCCAAATAACGGCAATATTTTATTAGCCGCCAAACAAGCCCAAGAAGTTGTTGAACAAGAAGTTGGCATTGTTCCAAGCAAGACAATTTCTCAAGGGATGACAGCTTTATTATCCTTTAATCCCGATGCTAGCGTTGCTGATAATGTTGCTGAAATGACGGATGCACTGGCCATGGTTAAGAGCGGTTCTGTTACACAAGCTATTCGTGATACCGAAATTGACGGCTTAGCAATTCACGAAGGTCATTACATGGGGATTGTTGACGGCAAGATTCTCGTTGACGATGCTGATCGTTTACAAGCTGCAATTATGATGGCAACTAAAATGTTGGACGATGAGAGTGAGATCGTGACAATTCTAGTCGGACAAACCGGTAGCGCTCAAGAAGCGCAAACAATCGCTGATGCCATCACAGCCATTGACGACGAAGTTGAAGTCGAAATTCACCAAGGCGATCAACCCGTCTATCCTTATTTAATCGCAGTAGAGTAATAGATCAGAGTGCGGAAAACAACGGGTTGGCGGTATGACTTTAAACGGGAAGATCCTAGCGTGCTAACGCAAGGAGATTCACGCTTAAAGTCATTGTGGCCAGTTGTTCGTAGCACGTTTCAAATCAGAGTGCGGAGAAAGTCGGGTTGACAATGAGCATTAAGAAAGCAATGAAAAAGTTCGCATTTTGAACTTATTCATTGCTAGCTTAAGCGGAGTTGTCAGACTTTTGCAGCACGTTTCAGGTCAGAGCGCGGAGAAGCAACGGGTTGACTGCCTTAATTTAAACGGAAAGATCGATGTGTGTTAACACAGCGAGATTTACGCTTAAATTATACGCAGTCAGTTGTTTGCAGCACGTTTCAAATCAGAGTGCGGAAAACAACGGATTGACAATGAGCATTAAGAAAGCAATGAAAAAGTTCGCATTTTGAACTTATTCATTGCTAGCTTAAGCGGAGTTGTCAGACTTTTGCAGCACGTTTCAGGTCAGAGCGCGGAGAAGCAACGGGTTGACTGCCTTAATTTAAACGGAAAGATCGATGTGTGTTAACACAGCGAGATTTACGCTTAAATTATACGCAGTCAGTTGTTTGCAGCACGTTTCAAATCAGAGTGCGGAAAACAACGGATTGACAATGAGCATTAAGAAAGCAATGAAAAAGTTCGCATTTTGAACTTATTCATTGCTAGCTTAAGCGGAGTTGTCAGACTTTTGCAGCACGTTTCAAATCTAGAGCGCAGAAAAGCAACGGGTTGCTGGCATTAGTTTAAGTGGAAAGATTGATGCGTGTCAACGCAGCAAGATTTTCGCTTAAATTACTTGCCAGCAGTTGCTTTGAGCACATTTCAAAACATAACATCAATGGCGCCGGGATTTTGTCCCAGCTTCAATAAGGGCTAAGGCAGAGGCGTGTTACTTTTCACTTTGCCTTGGCCCTTTTATGGCGGTATGAAAAAATTCGAGTTGATAATGAGCATTAAGCAAGCAGTAAAAAGATTTACTTCTTGAACTTACTAATTGCTGACTTAAGTGAAATGCTTGAACACCGTTTTCGTTCTGCACAACGGTAACTAAACAAACGTGGGTGAAAAACAGTTAAATTCTGGATGTAACCTGAACCCACGCATTTGTTTAACGCGTTCAAAAAATATTATTTGGCAAACGAGTGATTAGGATTAAACTGATGAGGAGGTGAATTCATGGTAAAGTCATTAACTGATTCTGTCGCTGTCTTAAGTGGTGTCGGCCCAAAAACGGTGACTGCGTTAGCAAGCTTAGATATTAATACCATCAACGATTTATTGTTCTATTTTCCCTTTCGTTATGATGATTTACAGGCACGACCGTTAGCAGAATTAGCGGATCAAGAAAAGGCAGTTTTTAAAGGTAAGGTTGTTAGTGAGGCAGTGGTTAGCTTCTTTGGTCCCCATAAGAATCGCTTGAGCGTCCGCTTATTAATCGATGGTGTTGTGGTTATTGTGACGTTTTTTAATCAGGCTTGGTTGAAAGATAAGTTCAAGTCTGAAGAGGACGTGGCAGTTTACGGTAAGTGGAACGCGCAACGTAAAAGTGTTGTCGGTATGAAAGTTATTACGCAAAATACCGAGAATGAATTAGATCCGATCTATTCAGTAAATAAACAGGTTCGGCAGAAAAAATTAATTGAGCTCATTCAAACAGCGTTCAATGAATATGGATTGTTGTTAGGTAATATCCTTCCTGACAATATTCGCGAACATTATCGTTTAATGGCGGATCACGATTTAGTGCAGCAAATGCATTTCCCTAAAAATATTAGCGAATCAAATGCAGCACGGCGCACGGCAATTTTTCGTGAGTTTTTCTTATTTGAAGCCAAAATCCAACAATTGCGATTAACGAATTCTGAAGCCGATGACGGTTTACAACTAGGTTATGATTTGCCAGCTCTCAAAGAATTCATCGCCACACTACCGTTTGCCTTAACCAATGCACAAAAGCGAGTCGTTAACGAAATTTGTGCCGATTTAAAATCGTCCCTTCACATGAATCGTTTGTTACAAGGTGACGTTGGTTCTGGTAAAACGGTTGTTGCTGCAATGGCGATGTTTGCGGCGGTAACAGCTGGTTATCAAGCTGCGTTAATGGTGCCCACGGAAATTCTAGCAGAGCAACATTATGAAAAGTTGGTCAAACTTTTTGAACCAATGCAGGTGACAGTGACGCTGTTAACAGGTTCGATGAAGAGTAAGCCGCGGCAAAACGCATTAATGGCAATTGAGACTGGTCGTGCTAATATTATTATTGGAACGCATGCTTTAATTCAAGATGCTATTACATTTCATAAATTAGGTTTCATCGTGATTGATGAGCAACATCGCTTCGGCGTGAATCAACGGCGTGCCTTCCGTGAAAAAGGTTTGAATCCTGATATTTTGTCGATGACGGCAACACCGATTCCGCGAACGCTAGCAATTACGACTTATGGTGAAATGGATATTTCCACGATTGATGAATTACCTGCAGGACGACGCCCAGTGGAGACTAGCTGGTTAAAGATTAATCAAGCTGATCAGGCCTTGGCAATAACGCGTAATCAAATAGACCATGGTGATCAAGCGTTCGTGATCGCGCCATTGATTAGTGAATCAGACTCGGTTAATTTGAAGAACGCCGAAGATTTGGCGGAACAGTTGACGCAGTATTTCGCACCAAGATATCAAGTGGCTTTATTACACGGACAGATGACAGCCGAGGAAAAGGCTGACAAGATGGCCGCTTTTAATCATAATGAAATTCAGGTATTAGTCGCGACAACGGTTGTGGAAGTTGGCGTTGATGTGCCTAATGCTAATATTATGATTATTTATAATGCCGATCGTTTTGGATTGGCGACGCTGCATCAGTTACGCGGACGAGTTGGTCGTGGCGACCGTCAGGCGTATTGTTTCTTGATTGCTGATCCACAAAATGAAGTGGCAGTTAAACGGATGGAGATTATGACTGAGACTAATGATGGCTTCAAGTTAGCAGAAGCAGACTTAAAATTACGTGGTCAAGGTGATATTTTTGGTGATAAGCAATCAGGCTTGCCAGATTTTCAAATGGGTGATCCAGTAACGAACAATAATATTCTAGTTGCCGCCCATCAAGTGGCTCGCGAATTGTTCATTGCTGATCCGCAATTGCAACAAGCACAAAATCAAGCATTGAAAAAATATTTACTTAGATTACAAGCAACAGAAACATTTGATTAATCAAATTTGCGTCATTGAAGGAATGATGAAATGAAAATAGCTGTAGATGCAATGGGTGGCGACAATGCTCCAGAAGTTGTTGTTAAAGGTGTTCAAGCTGCACGAGATAAATGGCCTGATTTAGAATTCATGTTATTTGGCGATTTGGCTAAAGTTAAGCCGCTTATCACTGATGAGACGCGAATTGAATTAGTTCAAGCTGACAGTGAAATTTTAAATGAAGACGAGCCGGTTAAAGCTGTTCGACAGAAGAAAGATTCTTCGATGGTGATGGCAGCGCAAGCCGTCAAAAGTGGCGCGGCCGAGGCTTTATTCTCATTGGGCAATACAGGTGCGTTATTAGCGACTGGTATCTTTGTCATTGGTCGAATTAAAGGAATTGAACGGCCAGCCTTAATGCCAACGCTACCGACGGTTAATCCGGAACACGTGGTGAACTTGCTTGATGCTGGCGCCAACGCCGAGAGCAAGCCTAGTTATTTGGAACAATGGGCGCTTATGGGGACTATTTATGCGCGCGATATTCGTAATATTGCAAATCCGCGTGTGGCATTATTGAATAATGGAACTGAATTTGACAAGGGTGATTCTCTACACAAAGAAGTTTATCAACGTTTGCAAGCAAATGACGCCATTAATTTCGTTGGTAACATTGAAGCAGGCAGCTTATTATTGGATCAAGCTGATGTGATTGTGACGGACGGTTTTACTGGTAACGCCGTTTTGAAAGCAACAGAAGGCATGTCTGGCTTGTTGCTGAAGCAGATCAAACAGGCACTATTGAATAATGGACTCGGTGTTAAATTGGGTGCGGCACTGATTAAGCCGGCATTAGGTGATATTAAGAATCGTTTCAGTACATCTGGTAACGGTGGGGCGGTTTTACTCGGTGTGAATGCGCCGGTGATCAAAACCCACGGTGGCTCACATGAAGCAGCGGTTGTTTCAACAATTGGACAGATTCGTGAAATGCTAGCCAAAAAGACAATTCATCAGGTGATCGATTACTTAAAAGAAAACCCGATCAAGTAAATTTAATTGCCGAAATGATGAAATGATGCGATAATATTAATCACGTTATCCGTTGAATGAGGAGGATTTTTTAAATGACTGAAACAGAAGCTTTTGATAAAATTGCGGATTTAATTGCAGACCGGTTTGATGTTGAAAAAGATTCAATCACAAAACAAACGAACATTAAAAATGATTTATCAGCAGATTCAATCGACTTAGTTGAATTCGTCTTGGAATTGGAAGATACATTTGACGATGAGATTCCTGATGAAGATGCTGAAAAGATTATCACAGTCGGCGATGCCGTTGATTATGTCGTGGCACACCAAGCTGCATAGTTAAATCAAATTATTAAAAGTTGGAGCAATGACGCTCCAACTTTTTTTGTATATTTTTTTAAAAGTGTGGGGTTTATTGAGAGCGGCAAATTCTAGAACTGTTATGTTGTGCTTCTTCGTGCCTGCGGGAAATCGCTGGTGGAACGCTGCGAGTTTGATTTGAGCCAAATAAAATCCAAACTTAGTTATAAATGACAAGTCCTAGAACTATTATGCTGCGGTTCTTCGTGCCTGCGAGAAATCGCTGGTGGAACGCTGTGAGTTTGACTTGAGCCAAATCAAAAACCGGTTTGTCTCAAATACAAACTTTCTTGTAAATGGTAAACCATTAACAAGAAAGCCACGGCTGACCGCGATTTCCCTCCGGCACTGACGTAAGAGCGTTAGTGCGGCTTAACTGTAAATTTATACTTCTCAAAATTAGAAGGTAATTCAACCACTCGTCAATTCAGCGCTTGCGCAAAGGTTGCCCTCTCGTTTGTTTAGTGAGGGAAAATAAATACCGCTCAGTGGTGAAATTGTTGTTAGTAATTTATTACTTACAACAAGACCTGTCTTGAAGGCAATTTTGCAAAAATTGGCTCCAAGCAGTGTCCACCACGTTCCAGCGAAAGTATTTATTTTTCCTCACGGTACCCCGCACGTTCCATATGCAACCTTTGCGCAAGTGCGAAGAACCACAACAAAACAGTTTTAGTTGCCACTATCGTAATAAATCGACGCGCACCACGTTCCAGCGAAAGTATTTATTTTCCCTCACGATACTCGCCACGCCCCATATGCAACCTTTACGCAAGCACGACGAGTAGCAATAGCATAATTTCAGGATGATCACTTGCTGCAATTATTTTTTCGTTTTGCTTGCTTGTTATTTAGCGTATAATGTAATTTGTATGCGTATGTCAAGATGTTGAAATTGATGTCTAAGAAAATAAACGAGTGCTTGTTAGCTTGCTTTATTTTTTTAGCCATCCATCTCTGTCTATTTGCGGTATAAAACTAATTATGGAGTTGAGAATTAATGGTAGCTGCTGAGTTTGTCAGTGATTTACGTTCGAAATATGGTGTCGAGTTTCATGATTTATCATTATTAGATTCTGCGTTTACACACGCCTCATTTGCCAATGAGAACCGGGAATTAGGTTACGGTAATTATGAACGACTGGAATTTTTAGGTGATGCGGTTTTGGAATTAGCCGTTTCTGATTATTTATTTGCAAATTATCAACATTTACCTGAAGGCAAGTTGACGAGAATGCGGGCGTCAATCGTTAAGTCATCCAGCTTTTGCCAATTATCGATCGATTCCGGTTTCCAACCCTATATTCGCTTAGGTGTTGGCGAGGAGAAAATGGGTGCACGGCATCGAGCTGGCTTACTGGAAGATGTTTTTGAGGCTTTCAATGGTGCCCTTTATTTAGATCAGGGTATGCCAGCAGTCGTTGCCTTTTTGAAGCAGGTTTTATTTCCTAAAATTGATGCCGGTGAATATTCTTATGATACCGATCACAAAACGCGCTTGCAGGAATATTTGCAGCGTAATGGTGAACGTAAGATCGAATATGTGGTGGTTGATACGAAAGACATTGAACATGAACGTGATTTTGTCGTGGAACTACGGGTTGATGATCAACCGCTGGCTAAAGGAATCGGCAAAAATAAGAAGGCTGCGGAGAAAGATGCAGCACTAACAGCTTTAACAAAGTTACAACAAGAAGATCAAGCTAACTAATCAAATTATGAGTGGGGAAACACATGCCGCTAAAGTCGTTAACGATTAATGGATTTAAATCATTTGCAGATAAAACAACAATTGAATTTACGAGTGGAATTACCGGCATTGTCGGGCCAAACGGAAGTGGTAAAAGCAATATTACTGAAGCAATTCGTTGGGTAATGGGTGAGCAGTCTGCTAAAAGCTTGCGTGGTGCGCACATGCCTGATGTTATTTTTGCAGGCAGTGCTTTGCGACCGCCACTTAACCGTGCTGAAGTCATACTAGTTTTTGACAATTCTGATCAAACTTTAAAAACCGATCAAAAAGCGGTTGAAATAACGCGCCGCTTGTATCGCGATGGCAGCAGTGAATTTCTCTTCAATCACCAAAGTTGTCGTTTGCGGGACATTACTGATTTATTCGTTGATTCTGGTTTAGGTAAAGAGGCCTTTGCGATTATTTCTCAGGGGCGTGTTGAACAAGTTTTCAATAGCAAGCCCGAAGATCGTCGGACAATTATTGAAGAAGCGGCTGGTGTTTTTAAGTATAAGCAACAGAAGCGTCAGGCAGAAAACGAATTAGCAACGACTAATGAGAATTTAAATCGATTAGCAGATATTGTTTCTGAATTAGCGGGTCGGGTCGAACCTTTGCGCAAGCAAGCAAGTCTAGCCAGAGATTATCAACAACAAAAATCTAAATTTGATGGCCTGAATCAACAAGTTTTGGCATTGGAACTTGCCGATCTTGAGGTTCAACAAGAGGCTAAAGTCCAGCGACAAAACGAATTGACGGCAATTTCTGCTAAGATTGATGCCGAAACGGTGCGTGTTAGTGAACAATTGACTGAGCAGCGTAATCGTTCTGAGACACTTAATCAAGAAATTGAAACACAACAAGCAGCCTTGATGCAACAGACGCATCAGCAAGAAACACTCAATGGAAAGCTCACATTATCTAAAGAACGGGAAAATTATCACCAGTTAAATAGTCAAACCATTAAAAAACAACTACAAGATAATCAAACTGCACTTGATCAGGGACTGCAAAAATTAGCTGATCAACAAAAAACACTTGATCAAGCTGCTGACAAGCGAGCTGAATTAGTTGCGCAATTAGCAGAATTGCAAAAATCGCAAGGTGAAGACGAAGAAGATTTAGCCAAGAAAATCAATGACTTGCGAGCTGATTATATCGAGCAATTGCAAGGTCAAACAACTAATCGTAATGAAATTGTCTTTGCTCAAGATAATCTTAAAAAGTTAACCCAACAAGCAGAACGCACCGCTGCTGACTTACAAGCCATTCAAGAACAAGCTGCTGCAAAACAGCACGACGTTGATCAAGAAAGTGCCAAAATTTCAGCAGCGAAGGCAACCGCGGCAACACAACAAACTGCTTTAGATCAAGTTACTCAACAGTTGACACAGATTCAAACTGATGTAACAGCCAAACAGCAAGCGTGGTATCAAAATTTAGAACAGTTTCAAACATTGAAGGCACGTTATCAAAGCTTGAAAGAAGTGATGCAAGATCACAGTGGCTTTTATCAAGGTGTGCGTGCTGTCTTAAGTCCCCAAAATAAAATTTCTGGTTTAATTGGAGCAGTTGCTGATTTATTACATGTTCCGACCAACCTACAGTTTGCCATGGAGCAAGTATTAGGCTCACAGTTGCAACAAGTAGTTTGTGAAGATACAAGTAGTGCCGAAGCTGCGATTAATTTTTTGAAACAACAACGTTTAGGACGTGCCACATTTTTACCACTAACGACAATTCGGGCTTATCGAATTGATGCTCGAGTTCTGCAAACGGCGCAAGCTACCAGTGGTTTCGTCGGTGTCGCTTCAGAATTGATCACTTACGATGCTAAAATCAAAAATGTTGTTGAACATTTATTAGGTAATATTCTGGTTGTCGCGCAGTTACCTGAAGCCACAAAATTAGCTCAGGCAATTCATTATCAAACGCGAATTGTGACGCTAGACGGTGATATTTTAACGCCAGGCGGGGCGATGACCGGTGGTAAGACGAAACAGCAGCGGAGTAGTTTGCTAAACCGTCAGCAGGAGTTAACAGACTTACAAGACCAGCTGAAACAGCAACAGACTACGCTAAATGATCTACAAACTGAGATCAAGACGGCTAAAACACAGTCAGAACAGTTAAGTGGTCTGAAAACTGAGCAGGCTCAGCAACTGGCCAGTTTAGTGCAACAAAATGTTAGTTTGGAACAAGGTTTTAATCAGCAGCAACAAGAATTAGTTCAGTTGCAACGCCAGATTAAAGTTACCGAGTTAACTTTGACCCGGATTAAAACAGAACAAGCAGAGATGCAGCAACAATTAACAGCAAAAGTTGCGCAACAAGACGGTTTAGCGGCTAATATTGCCACGCTTAAAGCCAAAATGGCAACAACTCAAGAACGGCTGCAGAATTTCACTGCGCAAAAAGAAGTTCTTGCTGAACAGATTAGTGATCTGAAAACGAAGTTGGCGGTTGCGGAAAATTCGCTTAGTAGTCAGAAATCACAGTATCGCGAACAACAACAGAATTTACGTCAATTGCAAACGGAACGAACTGACCTAGAACAATCGCTCACTAATTTAAATGATGATCAACAGAAGAAGCAAATTGATGTTGCGGCTGTCAAAAAACAGTTGGCAGCATTAACCACTTCATTGACAGAATTACAAACAAAATTAGCACAATTAAAGTCGGCTCGGCAAGATACAGTGATGATAGTGGCAAAATTGGAACCACAAAGCCAACGTCAGTATCAGCTACAGAAGCAGACGGCTAAGGAACAAGAAGAAGTCGCTGTTGCCTTGAATAGTTTGAAGTCAGAAATGAATGCCCGTTTAACGACGTTGCGTGAGGATCACCAACTAACGTTTGAAGCAGCCTATCAAAATTTGCCAGAAGATCATCGGACGCTTGCTGAGTTGCATTCTGATTTAAAACTAGTTCGAATGGCTTTACGGGACATTGGCCATGTTAATTTGGCTGCGATTTCTGAATTTGCTGAGGTTAATGAACGTTATCAATTCTTATCTAAGCAACAAGATGATTTAATTACCGCGCGGCAAGAGATATTGAAGACGATGGCGGATATGGATCAAGAAGTTTCGCAGCGCTTTTCCGAGACATTTAAAGCGATTAATGAAGCTTTTACTAAGATTTTTCCGAAGATGTTTGGCGGTGGCCAAGCTAAGTTAGAGTTAACGGATCCAGAACACATGTTAACAACTGGAATCGAAATAAATGCGCAGCCGCCTGGTAAAAAGTTGCAAAGCTTAAGCCTATTATCTGGTGGTGAACGTGCATTAACGGCAATTACGTTGTTATTCGCAATTTTGAAAGTTAAACCGGCACCATTTAGTATTTTAGATGAGGTGGAGGCCTCATTAGATGACGCCAACGTTGATCGTTATGCGAATTATTTACGTCATTATGAAGCGCACACACAGTTTATCGTGATTACGCACCGTAAAGGGACGATGATGCAAGTTGATCGACTTTATGGTGTGGCCATGCAAGAATCAGGTGTTTCCAAGATTATCAGTGTGTCATTGACTGATGTTGATCAAGGTAAGTTTAGCTTAAGCGATTAGAGTTATAGGAGGTAGGCAGATGGGATTTTTTGATCGAGTAAAGAAAGCCTTTGGTGTTAAGCCCAAAGACGAAGAGACGCCAACTGAACAGCATACAGAGCAAGTTGAAAATACGACGTCAACAACTGAATCTAAAGATAAAACCGACGAGGTTACGCCACTTGAGCGTGAATCGACTACGCAAAAAGTTGACGATCAAACGACAGCACACGCCGACAAATCTGTTACAGCCTCAACGACCGAAAAATCGGTTGTTAAGGATCAAGATGATCAACCACAAGTTGAAAACCACGACGTTGAGACACACACGGAACAACAGGCTGTTGACCATGAACCAACAGAAGTTGTTGACGCGAAATCCTTAAAGACAACTATCAATCAATCGGAAGCAGTCGTAACAGCGCCTACTGCATCGACGCCAAATAAAACGGCAGAAGTTGCGGCGACAAAACCAACGCTCACTGAGGAAACTGCCAAGACAACTGTTGATCAAGCTACAGAATCTGCACCCGTTTCAGACGCGCCAATTGCTAAACCAAAGGTAGAAGCAACAATGCCGGACGAAACCACACCTGAAGAAACAGCAGAAGAAGAAACTACGGTAGAAGTAGCACCAACCACACCAGAAGACAACCAAACCTCAAGTAATGTTGCTAAATATGATCAAGGGTTGGCCAAAAGTCGCAATGGATTTGCCGCACGCTTGAATAAATTTCTAGCTAACTTCCGTTCAGTCGACGAAGATTTCTTCGAGAATCTTGAAGAAATGCTAATTGAAGCAGATGTTGGGTTTGAGACGGCCATGGAAATCAGTAATCAATTGCGTGATGAAGTTAAGCTGCAAAATGCCAAAACTAAAAAGCAAATTGGGCAAGTTATTGTTGAAAAAATGGTCGATATTTACGGTGAAGCAGGAGCAAACGAAGATAATAGTTTGCATTTTACGACGAATCCTGCTGAACCAACTATTTTCCTCTTTGTTGGTGTTAATGGCGCTGGTAAAACCACAACGATTGGTAAATTGGCGACCAAATATCACAATGAGGGTAAAAAGGTGCTGTTAGCAGCTGGCGATACCTTTAGAGCCGGTGCGATTGAACAGCTAGCGGAATGGGCCCGCCGAGCACAAGTAGACGTGGTGACTTCTGCACCAGGAACTGATCCTGCTTCTGTTGTTTTTGATGCAGTTAAAAAAGCAAAGACAGAACAATATGATATTTTGTTGGTCGATACCGCTGGTCGTTTACAAAATAACATTAACTTGATGAATGAATTGGCTAAGATTAAACGGATTATTGTCCGTGAGTTGCCGGACGCACCGCAAGAAGTTTTATTAGTCTTAGACGCCTCGACTGGTCAGAACGCCTTGAATCAAGCTAAGCAATTTAGTAAAACGACCGATGTAACTGGTTTGATTTTGACGAAACTTGATGGTAGCTCTAAAGGTGGTATTATTATTGCCATTCGCAATGAATTACATTTGCCAGTTAAATTGGTTGGATTAGGGGAGAAAGCGCAAGACTTACAAATTTTTGATGCTGAAAAGTACGTTTATGGGTTGTTCAAAGATTTAATCGAAGACTAAATTTAACTTGAGGTGACCAAAATGTCCTTTGAACTCAATGAACGCATCAATACATTATATGATTTTTACGGCAAGCTGTTAACTAAGAAGCAAGCAACCTACTTAGATCTTTATTATGGTGAAGATTATTCGTTAGGAGAAATTGCGGAACAGTTTGAGGTGAGTCGGCAGGCAGTTTATGATAATATTAAACGGACTGAAAAAATTCTCGTTCAGTATGAAGAAAAGCTGCAATTGATTGCCCATTTCCAAGAAGAGCTTGCTTTGGTTAATCAATTAAGTGATTTAGCTCAGCACAAGTACGCTGCTGATCAAGAGTTACAAGAACTCGTGACAAATTTTGAAAAAATGATTGATTCACAGTAAGGAAGGTAAACTATGGCATTTGAAGGTTTAACTGAACGTCTCCAAAATGCGTTTAACGGCTTAAGAAAAAAGGGTAAGGTCACTGAAAGCGATGTTCGCGATGCAATGCGCGAAATTCGCTTGGCTTTATTAGAAGCCGATGTTAATTTTGATGTTGTCAAAGATTTCGTCAAAACAGTACGGGAAAAAGCTGTTGGTAGTGCGGTGCTTGATAGCTTAACGCCTGCTCAACAAATCGTCAAAATTGTTCATGACGAGTTGGTTAATGTCATGGGCGATGCTGCGGTCCCGTTGAACAAGTCCGAGCATATTCCCACAATTATTATGATGGTTGGTCTGCAAGGTGCTGGTAAAACCACGACTGCCGGCAAATTGGCAAAACGTTTAATCCAAAGTGAAAAAGCACGACCAATGATGATTGCTGCCGACGTTTACCGTCCTGCCGCCGTTGATCAGTTAGTAACAGTTGGTCAACAAGTGGGTGTCCCCGTTTTTGAAATGGGCACTGATCATGATCCAGTTGATATTGTTCGGCAAGGTTTAGCTGAAGCAGCGGCTAAAAAGAACGATTATGTGATCATCGATACGGCCGGTCGTTTGGAAATTGACGAGCAGTTAATGCAAGAATTAACGAACATTAAAGAATTAGCTCATCCTGATGAAATTCTGTTAGTTGTTGATGCTATGACTGGTCAGGTTGCGACGCAGGTTGCTCAAGGGTTCAATGATCGACTTGACGTTACTGGTGTCGTTTTGACCAAGTTAGATGGCGATACTCGTGGTGGTGCGGCCTTGTCGATTCGTGCTGTCACAGGTAAACCAATTAAGTTTGTCGGTCAAGGTGAAAAACTTGATGCGTTAGATGTCTTCTATCCTGATCGGATGGCGGATCGAATCTTAGGCATGGGTGACATGATGACCTTGATTGAGAAAGCTCAACAAGATTATGACGAGAAACAAGCCCAAGATATGGCTCGCAAGATTCAGGAAAATAGTTTCGACTTTAATGATTTCGTTGATCAAATGGATCAAATTCAGGGTATGGGTCCAATTGAGGACATCATGAAGATGATCCCCGGCATGGCTAACAACCCGGCCTTAAAGAACGTTAAAATGGATCCTAAAGATATTGACCACATTAAGGCGATTGTTTATTCAATGACGCCTAAAGAACGTCAAGATCCTGATCTATTGAATCCAAGTCGGCGTCGCCGGATCGCTGCTGGTTCCGGTCGTAGCGTCCAAGAAGTCAACCGTATGATTAAGCAGTTCAAACAATCACGCGATATGATGAATAAGATGTCCAAAGGTAACTTCAACGGTATGGAAAACATGTTCGGCAGTGGTATTCAAGGTCGCATGGGTAAGATGGCCATGAATTCCATGGTTCGCAAACAAAAGAAGAACAAAAAAAAGCGCCTCAAAAATGCTAAGCGCTTTAAGTCTTAGTTTGTGCTTCTTCATGCCTGCTGAAAGTGTAAAGTCCTAGAACTGTCATGTTGCTATTCTCCGTGCCTACGGGAAATGCGCTGGTGGAACGCTGCGAGTTTGATTTGAGCTAAATGGAAACCAATTTGTCTCAAATACAAACTTTCTTGTAAGTGGTAAACCACTAACAAGAATGACGCGGCTGACCGCGATTTTCCTCCGGCACTGACTAACAAGCTATGGTGTGATTTAACTTCAAGTTTGTACTTCTCAAAAGTTTAGGGGAGGTACTTCAACCACTCATTAATTCAGCGCTTGCGCAAAGGTTGCCATCTTATTTGTTTAGTGAGGGAAAATAAATACCGCTCAGTGGTGAGATTGTTGTTGCAGCTTTAGCTGTTACAACAAGACCTGTCTTGGAGACAATTTTGAAAAAATTGGCTTCAAGCAGTGTCCACCACGTTCCAGCGAAAGTATTTATTTTCCCTCACGGTACGCGCTACACTTCATATGCAACCTTTGCGCAAGTGCAAAGAAGTGCAACATAACAGTTTTAGTCTCCACTACGGCACCTCGCACGTTTTACTAGCAACCTTTGCGTAAGCGCGAAGAAGAACACATCAAATTTTCAAGATTTATTTTACCTGTAAAGAAAAAAGTCTTTACATCTAGCAATGATGCTGTTATATTATTTATGTTAGTTATTTTTAGGAGGAAATTATTTATGTCTGTTAAAATTCGTATGCGCCGCATGGGCTCAAAACGTAAACCTTTCTACCGAATCGTTGTTGCTGATTCACGTTCACCTCGTGATGGCCGTTTCATCGAAGAAGTTGGTTACTACAATCCAATTAGCAAGCCAGAACAATTGAAGTTAAACGAAGATGTTATTTTAGACTGGTTACAAAAAGGTGCGCAACCATCTGACACTGTTCGTAACTTGCTTTCTTCACAAGGTCTCATGAAGAAGTATCACGAATTACGTTTCGAAAAGAAGTAGTAGACGATGAAATCAGCAGAAGTAAGTGAATTGATCAGTGCAATCGTGTCGCCTTTGATTACAATGCCCGATGAATTGACGATTGAGACTGTTGACGATACTCGTTTTACAACTTATAATCTGTCACTTAATCGTAAGGATATTGGTCGGGTGATTGGTAAGCAGGGGCGTGTTGCCCAGGCTATCCGCACATTGATTTATGGCATTCGATTAGATAATGGCAAACGTATTCGTTTGAATATTGTAGATAAATAAGTAATGGGAAAAAATAGGATCTGGGATATTTGTCCCCGGTCCTTTTCTTTTGATTTTAATTCGTAAGTGAGGATGAACATGGCTAATTATTATGAAGTGGGAACAATTGTAAGTACACACGCGCTTAAGGGTGAAGTGAAGGTTTTTGCAACCACCGACTTTCCTAAGGAACGTTTCCAAAAGGGTGCGCAACTTTTTTTGAAACAAAATCAACAATGGCTGCCTTTGACAATTAGTTCTGTTCGTCAACATAAAGGTATGTACTTATTATCATTCGTCGATTATCAAGATATTAATTTGGTTGAACCATTTTTGAAGCAAAAATTGTACGTGAATGAAGCGGACCAACATCAATTAGATGATGGTGAATATTACTATCACGACATTGTGGGAATGACAATCATTGATCAAGTCAGTGGTGACAAACTTGGCCAGGTTAAAGAAATTTTAGCGCCTGGTGCCAATGATGTTTGGGTAGTGGCACGACCTGGTCAGAAAGATTTGTTATTACCATTCTTGAAATCAGTTGTTTTAAAAATTGATGTCCCAAACAAAACCGCCTATGTTGAGGTACCTGAAGGATTGGATGATTAAATGCAGATTGATATTTTAAGTTTATTTCCAGAAATGTTTGCTGCGTTGAATTATTCGTTGATTGGTAAGGCCCAAGAAAAAGAATTACTGCAAATTGATGTCACTAATTTTCGTGATTTTACTAAAAATAAACATCATAGTGTTGATGACACGCCTTATGGTGGTGGGGCAGGAATGTTGTTGCAAGTCCAACCGATTGCGGATGCGCTTGCTCACGTCAATGACGTACATGGCCAAGCCGATCGAGTTATTATTCTTGATCCGGCCGGCCGTAAATTCGATCATCAATACGCGGTTGATTTGGCGCAGAGTCAGCATTTAACTTTTATTTGCGGGCATTATGAAGGTTTTGATCAACGAGTTTATGCAATGGCCACTGATCAAATCTCGTTAGGCGATTACGTTTTGACCGGTGGTGAATTAGCCGCCATGGTGATGATTGATGCGATTGCTCGACAAATTCCTGGTGTGTTGGGTAGTCAAGAATCAGCGGCGACAGATTCTTTTGCCCAAGGTTTATTGGAGTATCCGCAATACACGCGGCCAGCAGATTATGATGGTGAAAAAGTACCTGAGGTTCTGACCAATGGAAATCATCAACTCATTGCGCAATGGCGACTTAAAGCTGCTGTGTGGCGTACTTTACAGAAGCGTCCTGATTTATTAGCCGAGATTGATGATCCAGAAATAAATCGCTTAGTTCGACAATTGAAAGCGCGTAATGACTTGTCAGACTTTACTGACTTGTGATAGAATTAAAACTTGTGGTAGTGACTACCATATAACAACGGTATTCCGCTGTGTTTTTACATAGGGAACATATGAATATCTGTGAAAGGGAGAAAACAAAATGAATCCATTGATTTCCGAAATTACGAAGTCACAATTACGCACAGATCTTCCAGACTTCCGTGCAGGTGATACAGTTAAAGTTCATGCTCGTATCGTCGAAGGTACTCGCGAACGTATCCAGATTTTTGAAGGTGTCGTTATCAAACGCCGTGGTGTTGGTATTAGCCAAATGTATACTGTTCGTAAGATCAGTAACGGTGTTGGTGTGGAACGTACATTTCCAGTACATTCACCACGTGTCGCTGAAATCGAAGTAACTCGTCACGGTCGTGTTCGTCGTGCTAAGTTGTATTACTTACGTGCATTACGTGGTAAGGCAGCTCGTATCAAAGAACGCCAACGTTAATCGACAAGTAACTCAATAGAAGCATCGAACTGTTCAATCGGTTCGATGCTTTTTTGATGGCATTAAGCTCGATGAAAAGCTGCAGGTGTTGTTTTGCGCTGGATGGAGATTAATTCGTTGTAAATATAAACTTTGTTGTAAATGCTAAGTCCTAAAACTGTTATGTTGTGGTTCTCCGTACCTGCGGGAAATCGTTGCGAGCATCATCAAAATGACAAAACCTAGAACTGTTATGTTGATCTTCTTTGTGCCTACGGGAAATACGCTGGTGGAACGCTGTGGGCTCGACTTTAAGCCAGTCAACGATTGTCTTAAAGCTCGGCCTTCTCGTAAGCGATAAATCGCAAACGAGAATTTCAGTGCGCCCGGCATGGGCATCAACTAGACGGTGAAAGTCCGTTGCGGGCCGTAGTAGTCGGAACCGTTAGT
>NZ_RHOX01000060.1 GCF_003946695.1 Lapidilactobacillus bayanensis
ACTAAAGGTTGAAAGTATCAAAACAGACCGTAACCATTGATGTCAAACGGTTATGGCATATTATATTACTAGTTATCACTTCATTGAGCATTACCGAGTAGCCGGCCAAGGCTATGCGGTAATGCTTTTATAAATTCGTCAAAAATAATAGTTAATGTTTCAACTGCCATGTCGAATTTTTCACCTAGACCAGTAATTGTTTGTATCAACCAATTCAACGCACTTACTAGCTTAATGTCAGGCAACGGTCGTCCATAATCAAAGAATAAGTCACCCAGCGTCCTGTCGTCCGTATTTTCACGTTGCGCCAATGCAAGGACGTCATAGCTTAACATGACCATTGCTAGGTGACCACAGAGCCCATCGTAGCTTTGAACTTGAGTCTGATCAAATTGCAGGTATTGTTTAGCAACTTTAAAATAACATTCAATCTGCCAACGTCGACCGTACATCTGAATGATTGCTTCTGGTCTTAGCGCCGTCATGGTGGTCGCCAACACCAGATATTGATCAGCCTGGCCACGTTTGGTTACGAAGACTAACTTCATTGGGATTTTTTCGCCATCAACTTCAAATGTGACGATTGGACTGTATAGATAGCGATCCTTAATTGGCCATTTACTGCGCCGTAAGTTAGCGTATAAGGTCTTAATATCCATTTCGCGGCCACGATAACGAAAATAAACCTTTTTAGTTTTTTTCAACATACCAATCCCATGACAGTGACGTTTTAGCAATGCCGCAAACATACGCGGTGACGCATACCAGCTATCAAATAGGACGTACTTGGCCTTGATGCCCGATTTGATTGCATCATCTACCAATTCTAAGGCGACAGCGGTCATTTTACGGGTTGCCTGTGTACGTCGTTTCGCAGCAAGTGATCGTTGATCATTGGACTTAAGGCGTCCAAACCGATTTTTGGCGTGGCTTGATGACATCAAGGAAAAGTTCAGTGGTAAAAAAGTATTGCCGTCACTCCAGCCCAAAGTTAGTGTCCGGAAGCCTTTAAAATACTGCTGTTTGTCGTGGTCAAAAACACGAGCCAATAATTCAGTTTTGCGTGAAAATTCACGTTTAAACAATGAATCATCAATGATCAAAGCTTGGCGCCGTCTTGGATCGGTAAAATGTTGCACGTATTGGATTAAATGAATCGCTAATAGCTGAACCAGCCGTTGCCAATTAATATGCGGGTCATTTAGGCAATTGCGAACAGTTCGTTTTGAAAAATCGTTAGCCTTTTCTGCTCTAAAAATGGAGTAGCGATTAAAGATTGTGGTCAATAACCACTCAAACAAGCGTTCAGTTTTAATACCGCGCGATTTATGGCTATTGACACGACGCAAAATAGCGGAGAGATGGACCAATTTTGAAAAATGAGCAAAAGAATGATGAATATCAGTGTCATTGTATTGTATAGTAGACATGGGCATGAAACTCCTCTGTATGGTTTTTGTTTAGACGCTTTAAGTATACAGATGTGATTGGTTTCATGTCTATTTTTGTAGCAAAAAAGCCCTAACAGATCAGGGCTTAAGTGGAAATATTAACTTTCAACCTTTAG
>NZ_RHOX01000061.1 GCF_003946695.1 Lapidilactobacillus bayanensis
CGCAAATTGCAAGTGCAAGTTAGCCAGCGCAGGCGAAGACAGCTGGCGGAAAGGTTTCAGTGAGTTTCAATTGAAGAAAGCTAAGCAGTATGAACCTTGCGAGCACGCTTGACTTCTCTTTCAAAAGCTTCGGCTGGTGTTTTGAACTTTAAAATTCGCCGAGGCAAGTTGTTCAGATGCGATTGAGCAATCTGAACTTGGCTTGGAGTGGCAATGTCGAGTGATTGCCCCTTGGGAAAATAGCGACGAAGCATCCGATTATGAACTTCATTAGTGCCTCGTTCTGAAGATGTGTACGGGTGGGCAAAATAAGTGTCAGCTATGCCATTCAGTGCAGTCTCTAAGGTCGTAAACTCAGTACCATTATCTGCCGTCACGGTCTTGATAATATCACCATATTGATTAACAATATTTCGCAATGCATACGATACTGAATCTGCGTCTTTACCCTCAATCAAGCAGACTATTTCAAAGCGTGTTTTACGCTCTGTGAAAGTCAACAAGACGCTCTGGCTACCATTACGCTCACCAACAACGGTATCAATTTCAAAATGTCCAAACTCATGACGGTTATTGACCTTCTTGGGGCGTTCATCAATACTTTTAGAACCGGTCAGCCGTTTAACTTTCGTTGTTTTATGATGAGCCCTTCGGCGTCTTACTTTCTCCACAAGATCGATATTGCGGATTTCCAATAATTGTGCATCAATATAGTTGTACAGTGTCTTCGCACAAATCATCTTATGAGGTGAAAATAAACGGTGCTTTTTAGCATATCCTACCGTTGCGTCGGGTGACCAGTGCTCCGTGTGAAACTTGTCATCAAAGTAGGCTAGGAAGTCGGTGACTTGCTTAAACTTTAATGGACGTCTACTATTGGACCGGTTCTCCTCATAGCGAGCCTGAGCTGCTTCAGGACAATAAACCTTAAGGTAGTGCTTCTCTCCGTTAATCTTCTTAACCTGCTTAATAGTGCCACGAGAAAGCTCATTATTAATGGTTTGATGACTAACACCGATAATAGATGCAATCTGGCGTGCAGAATGGCCTTCGGAGTGTAGAGAAGCAATCATTCCACGTTCAATTTGAGTTAAGTGGTGACCCTTTTGACGATTTGTGGTAAGCTGTTGTTGCATCAAGACGAAAACCTCTCTCATTGTTTAGTGTTGGAACTTCAATGATACCTGATTTTTCGTCTTGGTGTCTTTTTTTGACCATTATTTGATCAATCAACATGGGTGGCTAACTTGATTATAAAATTCGCG
>NZ_RHOX01000062.1 GCF_003946695.1 Lapidilactobacillus bayanensis
CGCGCGTTTTATAATCAAGTTAGCCAAATACTTTTAGCTAATTGATAAAATAAAAAACACCAAGACAAATCTCTGTTATCATTGATGTTCCTACACAAACAATGAAAGAGGTTATTGTCTTGATGCAAGAACAGAATACCACAGTCAGAAAAAAAGGTCAGCACCTAACTTCGTTTGAACGAGGCAGAATTGCTACGCTGCACAGCCAAGGCTATTCCAATCGTGCAATTGCCAGAGCGCTTAATGTTTGTCATCAAACAATCAATAATGAATTGTGCCGCGGCGAGATCGACCAAGTAAAAAAAGTGAATGGTCAACGCCAATATTACGCTGTATACTCACCAGAAACAGCACAAGCTAAGTACGAAGCTAATCGAGCCCACTGTCATCGACCTTTGAAACTCGTCGGTGTCGCTGATTTTATCGACTATTTTACGACTCATTTGCGTCAAGATGGTTGGTCGCCTGATGCAGCAGTAGGACGGGCCAAACTTGAAGGCTTATATCAACCTGAGGAGATGGTCTCGACCAAGACGCTATACCACTATATTGATGCCCAGTTACTTGAAGTCCGTAATCTTGATCTACTCGAAAAAACGCGCCACCGTGCTAAACATCATCACTCGATCAAGCACAAGCGTCTGGCCGGACGGAGTATTGATGAACGGCCTAAAAGTATCGACCAGCGCCAAGAGTTCGGCCATTTCGAATTGGACACCGTGGTGGGCAAGCGCAACGGTCAAGAGAGTGTGATCTTAACGCTGATCGAGCGTCAATCCCGCTGCCAAATTCTACGTTTGATCGATGGTCGTGATGCCGATTCAGTCAACTATGAGCTGGCCAAGATCTGTCAAGAATACGGATCAATCATGAAGTCAGTTACTGCCGATAATGGCGCTGAGTTCTCGGAAGTTGGCGCTGTACTTACCGGTGTCGCTGACCTTTATTATGCCCATCCATATCGTTCCTCTGAGCGCGGGACTAACGAAGCGCATAATCGAATGATCCGCCGCGATGTACCCAAGGGTCTATCCATGGATATTTTGGGTCCTCATGATATCCAAGCAGTTGAGTCAAAGCTAAACAATTTACCGCGCCGGTAAACTGGCTATCAAACACCCAAAGAGCTTTTCTCCGCTGCTTCCGCCGGTTAAGTTAAGTCCATAAAATATGAATATTAATGAAAATACTGATTTAATAGGATTTATCGTGTGGCTAATTTGTTCTTGCAATTTGGGA
>NZ_RHOX01000063.1 GCF_003946695.1 Lapidilactobacillus bayanensis
CCTGAATTGTCAAATCAAATGCAACACTAATTCCAAAAGCAAGAAATTGGTCTAGAAGGCATATCTTTAAGCTGGTGTGAATTGTGCGAAGCAGTCTTTGGAACTCTGATACTGAAGGATCTTACGCGGCTTGTTATTCAATGCATCTTGAATCAGCTTGATGGCGGCTTCTGAATAATTCTTGAGAGATTTACCTTTAGGAATGAACTCACGAGTCTCACCATTAATATTCTCGTTTGTTCCACGCTCCCATGGTGAATGTGGATGGGCAAAATAAATCTGTGTGCCTTTGATTTGAGCGAGTGAAGAAAACTCACTACCATTATCAAAGGTGATGGAACTGAAGTATTGTTCTCCAACCTCATTAATCGCTGCTTGTAATGATTCTAAGCAGGTCTCAGCGTGATAGTTAGGAATCTTGATGATGAGCTCAAAGCGCGTTTTCCGTTCTGTGAGCGTCATTAATGCGGGTTCAGAAGCAACTCGCTTACCTTTAACTAAATCGCCTTCCCAATTGCCAGCTTTTAGGCGTTCATCAACTTCCACCGGGCGTTTTTCAATTGAGGTGCCAAGAATCTTTTTATTTTTACGATTGTGAGAACGTCGTCCTTTAACGCGTCTGCGTAACTTTTCTGGCAGATCACTGTTACGCAGCGGCAGTAATCCTTGATTAATGTAGCGGTAAACTGTTGGTGTTGAAGGACATTTCTTGTCAGGATGTTCAGCTTTATATTTGTGCACAAAGCCATCGATACCATCTGAGCGATATTTCGCTTTAAGTGCTATTGTCAATGAACTAAAGAAGTCTTGGCATGTTTTTAAAAGCCCGTTGGCGTGGCAATTAGTGCGGTTATTTTCGTGAACAACCTGACCACGGTCCGCATAGTAAGCCCAATAGTAATTTTGATGGTAATCAAGCTGTTTTACGGCGCCACGCTTAAGTTCGCGGCAAATTGTACTGGGAGCCCGCTGTAGCTTGTGAGCTATCTGACGAATTGACGTGTGTTGTTTACGAAGTGTTTCAATCATGCCTCGTTCTTCTGGATTTAGTTGTTGATAATATTTAATGGTGGTATTCTTATGTTGGGTCATGGAGTTGTCCTTTCTTGAGTTTAGTCACTTTAAGTGTAGGTCTCCATG
>NZ_RHOX01000007.1 GCF_003946695.1 Lapidilactobacillus bayanensis
CACAGCACGCCCCGTTTCGATCAAAGCCGAAACGGGGCGTGTTTACTTTCAATGACGGTCGATTATTAACTGCTTACCTATCATGGTAGTGCGTTACATAAAATCCCACCACACTCCGGTAGTAAAAAAGGATCGGCGCAAGAATTCTGCGCCAATCCCTTGAACTTATTATGATGTGCTCAACAGTCATTATGCTTGCAAAACCAGTTGGCGCGCGACAATCACACCGCGTTTGACTGTCAAACGAACTTGGTCTTGCTCACTAGCAATTAGGTCAACCAAGATGTGATCACCGCCAATTTTAATTTCTTGAGTTTCCTGACCATTTTGACTAATTGCTAAAACTGTCCCAACTTCTGTTTTAGCCGGATCAAGCTTAATCAACAATTTTTGATCGGCATGTGTTGACGTATATGTGTAAGAAACATACTCACCTTCATGCAACCGAATCTGATATTCGTCTAAATAAACATCAAACGTATAAGCTGATGGTCGCTTAGCCTCTGGTTCTAAGATCTCAATGTTCGTTCCTTGACGATACTTGGCAAAATTATTTCGAGTAACCGTTGCGTGATAACTAACGGGATCCGTGTCAAAACAAGTCGCCGATTCAGCAAACGGTGCTCGACGCAAGATGTGACAATCGACATCGTGATTTTGCTGACAGTTCGCAAATTTTAGATTCTCTAACAACTCTGCTAGAACTGCTTGAATCGTTTGTTGCTTTGGTTGATCACCTTTGACAACATAATCAACCAATAATTGCCAATTCTCGGGACGACGAATCGTCACACCACCATTATTCTTGCCCATTTTTTTATAAGGCCAGAAATGATAACTCACTTGATATTGCTCACAAAGCTTCGTCATGCCGGAATACCAAGTATTGATGTTCTCGCCAGTTTCGCCTAACCATAGCGGAACGTTGAACTGTTTTGAAACTTTCAAGAATTCAGCAAATGTCGCTTCACTCGGTAAAACACCATAGCGGTGGAAGTGAATCACATAGTTATCATCATACTGCTGATTGAAAACACTTGGATCACTGGCCCAATGATAACCTTCCAGTGAAAACATATGCCGAGTATCAACTTTTCGAATCATTGCAATTGCTTCAGTATAGAACTGACTCAGCTTGGGTAACAAGTAATCAAAATCCTGTAACGAACCAGTTCTAGGGCGAATCGGTTCATTTAATAAATCATAGCCCGCCACTGCAGGTTCATCTGCATAACGTTGCGCGATAAATTGCCATAAGTTAAGTGCTTGCCGCCAATATTCAGGAACCATATATAAGTTGGGCACGTCGCCGACGGAATCATCAATATTTGCACCAGTTTGACCACCAGGTGCACCATGCATATCGAGCCAAACATACAAGTCATGTTCCTTCGACCATTTAATTGCTCGATCTAACAAATAAAAGTTCGTCTCGTCAATCTGACCAGCCGCTGTTAAGAATAAGCGCGCATTAAACGGAATGCGAATCGAATTGTAACCTTGTTGATGAATATACTGAGCATCTGCTTCAGTGAAGTAATGTTCGCGATATTGTTTCCAGAATGATTCAGCGGCATCTGCACCAATTAATTCTGCAATCGTTTGTTCAATACGGCGTGGTCGATCAAACTTTTGACCATGCATCGTCCACATGTAACCTTCTGTTAAAAGCCAATTACCAATCCCCCAACCTTTCATGAGAATCGGTTGATCTTGTTCATTAACAATTTGTCGGCCCTTAGTGTGTAAAAAACTTGTGATCAAAATAGCACCTCCAACTTATGCTTTATGGAAAATCTGATATACGGCACCAATCAGACCAGCATTATTTAACAACTTCGCAGGTTTAACGGGGGCAATTGCCACATCTTTAACATCATGAATACTACGATGCCGCGTTTCCAAGTCTTGAATAGCAGCTTGCAAATTCGAGTTGAATTCATCATTCACACTAATACCGCCACCAATTAGAATCACTTCTGGATCAAAACTAGCCGTTAAATCTAAAATGCCGGTTGCCAAATCGTAATAGAAGCGATTTAAAATCGTATCTGCCAACAATTCACCTTGATGCGCAGCTTCAAAAATAACCCGGGCGTCTTTGATTGGTTCAAAAGTTGGCTCGACTTGTTGCTTTGCAAGCGTGTATTGGTGACAAAGACCACCGACAACTGCACTGGTTGCATTTAACGAACTTTCCTCAATATCACCCGTTAACTTATAATCCTTCGTTACCATCCAACCAAATTCGCCGGCCATACCATGAGCGCCACGATAAACCTGACCATTGATGATGATGCCACCGCCGAAACCAGTGCCAATGACTAAACATAAATAATTATCAATGCCAATTGCAGCACCTAGCCAATGTTCAGCAATTGCGGCAGCATTCGCGTCATTCTCGACAGAGACAACTAAATCTGTTCGTTTCTCTAACTCGTGCTTCAAATTAACACCATACATGCAACGAATGGCACCGGCCGTTAATAAGTAGCCATCCTTTTGAACAATTCCCGGCGTGCAGACGCCAATCGCTTCAATCGGATATAAATTCTGGTATTGTTTGACAACATCGGCCAGTAGATTGATAAACTGATCACGGTCTCTGGGTGTGTCAACTGCTGATTGAACAGCAATCTTACCAGTTTCGTCGACAACACCATGTTTAATTGTTGTCCCACCAATATCAAATCCAACGTAATATTTCATTATCCTATTTACTCCTTAGCCGAAGCTTCGTATTTATTAAAAACATATTTGAACATGTAACTATTAATCAATCCAGTAGCTCCAAAGGCAGTAAACAACCATAAGAAAAATAACTTAGGAATAAATACTGGAAAGAAGACAAGTAATGCAACTGTCACGATAAAAACGGCAATGCTGATTGCGGCATTATGGATGCTTAAGACAACGGCGTTTCTAAGATACTCAGACCAAGTGTTCTCGAAGCGAGCAATGAGTGGATATAAATACTCGGTTCCAAAAATCAGCACTGTCGCCAACCCTAAGACGATCCAAAGTCCCACGGTAAAATTCAAACGTTGAAAAGCAAAGGCTAGACCGAATACACTGGCAAACACAACCACAGTGATGCCATATATTTGAGTGGAAATCTTAAAGTTATTCTTAAACGCCCGTTTATAATCCGCCCATAAGAACACTTCATCGCCGTTTGCAATTTTTAAACAACAGCTATACATGGCGGTTAAGGAAGCCCCAATCGTAATGATGGGAATTGAACTGATCAAGAATAAAACATTAACGACAATCACCTGATAGATTGTGGTCATAAAAGCAAATACCGAACCGTTCATCGAAAATATATTCTTCATCGTTCAAACTCCCTTTATTCTTCATTGACTAAATCGTAATTACGAAGATAGCCAGAGACAACGCCTCTGGCTACATCGTGAGTCAGATCTCGCTAAAACAGTCTGACAATCTTTTAATTAATCTTGCCCTAACTTCTTCATGTTCGCTTTGATATTATCATTGCGAGTCTTGTTGATATCTGTAATATTGTTATCTTTTTGGAATTTCTTATATTTAGCAAGTGTATCATCAAATGACTTCTTGTCCTTTGAACGAATCAAGCTAACCATTGTTGTACTCCAGTTCGTTTGAATGGCGCTTAAAGCACGTGCTTCTTGTGTACCAGGATTTGGCGCAATATTTTCAATCTTGAATTGAGGCTTCAAGTACTTCTTACCCCAATCTTGCATTTGCCAAACTGCTTTAACATAAGAATCTTTGTTCAAAGCCTTGTAACGGTCATGACCGAAGAGAATGAATTCACCAATACGATACTTCTTGTTAAATTCTTGTGGGTGATTAAGTTGTAAGTCTTTAGCAAATGGTGTCCATTTAACCATACCATCAGCATCTTGAGTATACATCTTACCCTTTTCACCAAAGTTAGTTAACATTTGACCCTTATCGCTTAAGAGATATTCAAAGACTTGAATTGCTTTAGCAGGGTGCTTCGTCTTGTTAGAAATGTAGTTAATCAACCAACCAGAAATACCGGCTTGAGAAAGTGTTGGTTCGCGACCAACGGTACTTTGAATACCATCAATGGCAACATACTCACCTTTAGAATCTTTACTTGCCCAATCCTGTAAGTTAGTACCATGGTTAACATCAGAACCCATCATCATTGTTGCGTAGTTACCATTAGCAACTTTTTCGTTGAAGGTATCAGCATCATCAGTGAAGCTATCATCTGAAATATTACCAGCAGCATGTACTTGACGGAATGCGTCTAACCACTTGATGTAATCTGAGTCAGTATCACGATCATAATATTTATTTGCTTTAGTTGTGATCGGTACACCTAACATATCTTGAACAACGTTTTGTAATGAACTGTTACCACCACTGAAGTCATTGAAACCAAATGGTGTTAACTTAGGATATTTAGCTTTAATAGCAGCCATTCCTTTAACGAAACCTTCTGGCGTCGTAAAGTCCTGTTTGCCAATACCAGCTAAAACATCTTTACGGATGATGAAAGCATCACGAGGTAAAATCTTGCCACTGTTGTAATCTGCTGCAGTGTTTGAGTAGTTTGGATAAGCGTATGTCTTACCATCAATCTTGTACCAGTTCAAAGTATCTTTACGTGCAACTTTAAAGAAATATGGATCGTATTTATTAGCTAAATCTTGTAAAGGATAAGCCCATTGGTTAGCTGTCCGCGCAACTTTAGAGTTAGGATCGCCAATTGTAACCAAGTCTGGCATATTACCACTGGCAAAGTAAGTATTTAACTTCGTATCATCGCCGGTGACAAACTTGATATTAACGTTAAGGTCCTTTTTAATTTGCTTAGTAATCTCATCCTTACCAAATGACTTTTCCCACCAGTCGGCATTGACATACCAAGTTAAGGTCGTCATCTTAGTCTTATCTTTCTTCCAAGCTGGTGTATCCTTTGAAACTTTATACGTTGCTTTTGGCAAACCTGACTTGTCAGCTGAACCGCTGTCCTTTGAGCCGTTGCCACAGCCCGCTAATAATGCGACAGAACCCAGTGTAACTAATGCAGTCGCCAATCCTCTAAACATAGTGCCCTTCTTCATACTGTAACTCTCCCTTTCGTTTCCGAAGATTTTGAAACCTGTCACTGCCCTGAAAAAAAGTATTGCGTGTTACTATTTTTATTCCTTTACTGCACCAAGCATTGTTCCTGTAACGAAATACTTCTGCACAAAAGGATATAAAATCAAAATAGGAAGCATTGTAACGACGATTGTTGCCAATTGCACCCCCTTTGAAGTGGTTGTGATTGCAACTTGGGCGTTCAACCCATTTGATGCCGCAGCTTGAGCTTTAATGATGATGTCGTATAAACGCATCTGCAATGGATACAACGCTTCATTCGTGACATACAGTTTAGTTGTCATGAAGTCGTTCCACTGCCAAACACCATGGAATAATCCGATCGTTGCTAAAGATGGTTTAGATAATGGCACGATGATTGAGAAGAATACGCGCCAATCACTTGCACCGTCCATCTTAGCTGACTCTTCCAGTGAGTTTGGAATATCACGGAAGAAGTTCATCAAAATAACCATATCGTAATAACTAAACATTGCTGGTAGAATATAAACCCAAAATGAATTTAAGAGGCCTAATGATTTAATCAATAAGTAAGTTGGAATCATACCACCAGAGAAGAACATAGTGATGATGCCCATTGCTGAGTAAAGTTTACGTCCCTTCAAATCGCGTTTGCTCAATGCATAAGCAACGATTGAGCAAAGGAACAAGTGAAAGACAACGCCGACGACGGTTTTGGCAACAGAGATAAACATGGCTTGCCAAATTCCTTTATCACTAAAAACACTGATGTAGTTTGCTAGTGAAAGTTTGTTAGGCCAGAAAATGAATGGACCAGAATTCATGCCGGCAAATGATGAAATCACGACGTTCCACATCGGGATCAAAATGATTAGAGCGAACAGCGTCATTAGGACCACGTTGACAACGTCGAAAATCTTGTTGCCACGAGTTGACTTAACTTTTGTCGTTTTATTACTTGATTTTGAAATTTCCATTGTTCGACTCCCCTCCTACAATACCGATTGATTATCGTTTAATTTTTTAGTAATGGTGTTGGTGATGATCAACAAGATAACTGAAATGATCGAAACACCTAAACCAACGGCAGTTGCATAAGAGAAATCGCCTTGTGTCAAACCAACACGATAAACATATGAGTTAATAACCTCAGCTTTAGGTTGGTTTTGTGAGTTCATCAAAACTAATGTTTGATCCAAGTTAGAATTGAATAAGCCAGATACTGAAAGAATTAAGTTCAGTGAAATGATGCTGCTCATTTCTGGAATGGTAATGCTCCAGATTTGCCGGATTTTAGAAGCACCATCCATTTCAGCAGCTTCATAATAAGTTGGATCAATCTTAGACATCGTTGCCAGATATAAGATGGTGCCCCAACCTGCTTCCTTCCAAACATCGGACAGTGAAGCAATACTCCAATAACTTGATGCGTTTAAGATGTGGTTATCATTAGCGGCAATCCCAAAGAGACGCAAGACCTGATTTAACATACCGTTTGATGACAACCAAGTAATCAACATACCACCTAAAATAATCCAAGAAAGGAAATGGGGTAAGTAAGTAATCGTTTGGACTAATTTCTTAAATGGTGTCCACTTCAGTTCAAAAATTAAAATAGCTAAAATAATTGGTAAGAAGAATTCGATTGTTAATTTGATGGCACTAATACCAATCGTGTTTTGAACTGATTGCCAGAAATACTTATCTTTCATAATGATTTGGAAATTTTGTAAGCCGACCCAAGGTGATGAACTAATCGTGCTCGTAACTGAATAGCTCTTAAACGCCAAGGTCAAACCGTAAATAGGAATAAAGTTGAAAATAATCATTAGAATGATACCTGGCAAAACCATGGTTTGTAACTGCCATTGTCTTCCCCAAGCCTTGCCCCATTCTTTGATTCGCGTTCCTATCGGTAATTTCCGTGGTTTGTTAATCTCCATCTATGATCCCTCCACAATTTAAAAACGTTTTTATTTTTTAGTAAAACAACAAGTAAACATTAACTTGGAATGTTACTAGTTGATTTACGAATCACTAGTTCCCCCGGCAATACTTGACTCGGAATATCTTGTTCACCTTGCAATAAAGAAAGTAAGATCTCAACTGCACCGCGAGCCTGAGCCATGATTGGGTTGCGAATCGTTGTCAGTGGTGGATTGAAATACTCCGCGACATCAATATCATCGAACCCTACGACGCTAATATCTTCCGGCACATTTAAACCTTCGTGACGCAAAGCTTTAATTGCACCAATGGCACTCGTATCATTACCAGCAACAAAAGCAGTTGGTAACTCATATCCCCGTAAACGTGCTACTCGCAAGAATGATAGAATTGCATTATATGATGCTTCTTCCTCAAACATACCGGCCAAACGATTGTGTGGTTCAAATACTAGACCATGATCATTCAAGGCCTGTTTCAACCCGGCAAATCGTAACTCACTATCATAAACATCATCATAACCAGCAATATAAGCAATGTTACGGTGACCTAAGTTGATCAAATAATTACCAATCGCACGTCCAGCACCCTGAGAATCAAAGACAATGCTGCTTGTCGAACCATCGGAAATCTTACGATCAAGGAAAACACTAGAGATCCGTTCGTTGTTGAACTGCTCGATGTCATCATCATTAATAATTGTATCAAACAACAATGCCCCATCGACTAGCCGACCACGGATGGTATTCATGATTTTGTCACGATCACTAGAAATAAAAACGTTTAGACCATAACCATTCTTCTCACTGAAATTTGCTAAGGCATCAATCAAGATTGAAAAATAAGGACCAGTTACGCTAGAAGTAAAAAAACCAAGTGTCTGTGTTGAACCCGACTTCAATTGTTTACCCATCAAATTAGGTGAATAATCCAGTCTCTTTGCGGCTTCAAGGATTTTGTTCTTCGTTGTCTCCTTGACAACATCAACACCGTTTAACGCCTTGGAAACAGTCGCAATAGAGTAGCCTGATTCACGTGCAACATCTTTGATTGTAACTTTTGCCATGACGTCCTTCTTTCTGAAACGCTTTCATATATCTAAATTAACACATATTTTTTGAGAATGCAATACTTTTTTAAAAACGTTTTTATTTTTCTGCTTTTTCGTTTGAAACACGTTCGTTATCGTCATTTGCTGAGCCTAATCAACTCATTTCAGCAACGCAAAATATAGCGATAACTGAAGCCCAATTGTTGAATAAACATGTTGCCTTATTTAGCCAGATACGTGATTAACTCGGGCGACGCAATTGTGCACTAACAGCTTAAACCTTTCTCTTAAAATAATCCAAAATAAAAAGGAAACGAGATTTTTATCTCGATTCCTTTTTGATTAACTTAATTTATTTACTTACTTTAAAGACTAAAGTGAGTTAGAAGCACCACGGTAGATGACACCACGACGTGAATCAACGGTGATTAACTCGCCATCTTTAACAAGAGTAGTTGCATCAGCAGCGCCGACAACAACAGGAATTCCCATTGCAATACCAACAACTGCAGCATGTGATGTTAAGCCACCTGTTTCGACGACAATTGCACTTGCTTTTTCGATTGCTGGTAAGTAATCCTTATCAGTTGTCTTCACAACAAGAATACTGCCTTCAGTAGCTTTGTCAACTGCTTCTTTAGCACTATTAGCAACAACAGCCTTGCCGACAACAGTTTCATCGCCAACACCTTGACCTTGAACTAACTTAGAACCAATTAATTGGATCTTCATTAAGTTGGTTGTACCTGTTTCACCAACAGGAACACCAGCAACGATTAAGATCAAGTCGCCCTCTTTAGCGAAACCAAGATCTTGTGCTTTTTGCGCAGCAACTTCAAACATTTCGTCAGTTGATTCTGGCTTGTCAGCCAATACTGGTGTAACGCCCCAGTTAATTGTTAAGCTACGTTGTACTTTCTCATCGAAAGTAACAGCTAAGATGTTAGCATTAGGACGATATTTAGAAATCATGCGTGCTGAGTAGCCTGATGAAGTAGCAACAACGATTGCACTGACATGTAATTCTTCGGCAGTACGAACAACAGATTCGCCAATTGATTCAGTGGCATTGGAACCTTTATATTCTTCGAAACGTTGTAATGCTAATGTGTTGCGCTTCTTCATTTCTTCTTCAGTACGTTCGTCAATCAAGGCCATTGTCCGAACAGCTTCTACTGGGTAGTCGCCGTTTGCACTTTCGCCAGAAAGCATTGTTGCATCAGTACCATCTAAGACGGAGTTAGCAACGTCAGTAACTTCGGCACGTGTAGGACGTGGGTTTTCTTGCATTGAGTCAAGCATTTGTGTTGCAGTAATAACAGGCATGCCTAAAGCGTTGCACTTTTGGATCAAAGCTTTTTGAACAAAAGGAACGTTTTCGAATGGAATTTCGACACCCATGTCACCACGAGCAACCATCAAGCCATCAGAAACCTTAAGAATTTCATCGATATTGTCGATACCTTCTTGAGATTCGATCTTAGGGAAAATTTTAACGTTTGTTGAGTTCTTTTCTTCAAGGATTTCGCGAATATCGAGAACGTCTTGTGCCTTACGAACAAAACTTGCAGAAATGAAGTTAATGTCGTTATCACAGCCAAAACGAATATCGTCAGCGTCTTTTTCAGTGATACCTGGGAGACGAATTTCAACGCCAGGAGCGTTAACACCCTTCTTAGATCCAATTAGACCTTCGTTTTGAACTTCAGTAACTAATTCCTTGTTAGCTTCATCTTTGCCCGTGATCTTAAGGTCTACTAAACCATCATCGATCAAGACATGTCCACCAACATGTGTATCATCATAAAGGCCAGGATAAGTAACAGCAATCTTTTCTGGGTTACCAATTACAGTAGGGTCCATTGAAATGCGAACGACATCACCGATCTTGGCTTCAAACTTGCCGCCTTCTTGATCAGTTGTTCGGATTTCAGCACCTTTAGTATCAAGCACGATACCGACTAATTTGCCAGTAATCTTTTCAGCTTCGCGAACCATATTCATTCGGCCTAAATGTTCTTCATGATCACCATGAGAGAAGTTAAAGCGGAATACATTAGCGCCAGCCTCAATTAACTTAACGATAATATCTGTAGAATTACTTGCAGGTCCAAGTGTTGAAACAATCTTGGTCTTTTTCATGAAAAAAAACGCTCCTCACATATTTTTTTAAACGACAATTCAATGTCATTTTAACATAATAAAAACACAACAACTAGTTTTTAGTGGCTTAATCTTTTTGATTGAACTTATTGTTGATATCATAAAGACTTAAATCAGCATGATGTTTCTCATCGAATAAATCTTCCATTGCATGTTCAGTAACTTGGTTGTTCTCAATACCGATGGCCAAACCACCCTTACCTGCTAACAACAATTCGACGGCATAGTTACCCATCTTGCTTGCCATAACGCGATCACGAGCAGTTGGTGAACCACCACGTTGAACATGACCAATAGTTGTTGCACGTGAATCAAAATCACCATGCTTGTCTAATTCGGTCTTGAATTCTTGAGCACTCATCACACCTTCAGCAATGACGATAACAGCATTATCATGACCTGCTTCGCGATAAGCTTCGAGTTGTTTAGCAATCGCATCAATATCGTACTTCTTCTCAGGTACGATAATTGCTTCCGCACCGGTTGCAACGCCAGCCCACAAAGCTAAGTCACCAGCACCGCGACCCATCACTTCAACAACAAAGACGCGTTGATGACTGGTTGCCGTATCACGAATCTTATCGATGGCGTCAACAGCCGTTGTTAAAGCTGTGTCAAAGCCAATCGTGAAGTCAGTATAAGGAATATCATTATCAATCGTTCCTGGTAAACCGACGGCGTTGTAACCATGCTCTGTCAAACGCAAAGCACCATGATAAGAACCATCGCCACCAACAACAACCAATGCTTCGATACCAAACTTCTTCAGTTGTTCAATTCCCTTCAACTGTCCTTCAACTTGGGCAAATTCAGGGTAACGAGCAGAGTACAAGAATGTACCCCCACGCGAGATTTTGTCGGCCAAAATCTCACGCGTCAATGGAAAAATATCGCCTGCAACTAAGCCGGCATAACCATAATTAATCCCGTAAACTTCGAGACCTTCATCAAATGCACGTAGCGCAACGGCACGAACAGCAGCGTTCATACCTGGAGCATCGCCGCCACTTGTTAAAATACCGATCTTTTTCATTTTTTTCACCTCAGATTAATCATATCTCATTGTTAAGCACTACTCATAACCAACAGCTAACCAATAGCCGACAATAATCAACTAATCGTATTTTCTTTACTTTCATTGAGCTATACCAATTAAATTGTTCACTTAACTAACTCAACGTCGATAAGAGATGGCCTGTAACGGTTATGTGTCGGGCTCAACCTGACCATAACAATACTACCACCTTTACAGAAAATTGTCTGCTAATATTAACATTAAAAATAATTTTCAGAAAAAAACACAGTAAAATCACTGTTTTGCGACAACATTTTCAGAACCTAACAATGTCGCGAGTTGAGCAATCAACTCACCGTTCACCTGCACTTGATAACGCTGTGCTAATTTGATCGACCGTTGATCAGCCACAAAATGAATAATGACTGGTGAAAGACCCTGATGTGCCAGTAAAACAGTTTGCAGCTGTTCCTGAATTTTGGCTTGATCTTTCTCAGCGGTAATTTGCAAATATAAGGTTGCCACTTGTTGGTCCGGTTGTGCCGCCATAATCACATCGGCAATAAAACCCGGTTTCTGTCCCCGATCATGTCGTTGATCCAATTTACCCTTGACCAAAATCACCTTTCCTGCTTCTAACAATGACTGTGCTTGATGAAAGGTGCGCGGGAAAACAGTGATTTCAACCTCGTCGGTTAAATCCTCGGCGCTGACAAAAGCCATTTGCTCACCGCGCTTCGTTCGAATCACTTTGACATGGTGAAGATAGACTAATAAATTAGCTGGTTGTTGCGTCAAGCGCTGCACTGTGGTCACATGTTCACGATTGAAAGTTTGCTGATAACCAGAAAGCGGATGTCCAGAAACATAAGCACCTAATAATTCTTTCTCTAATTCTAAACGCTCTTGATTTGAATAGTCAGCGACTTGTTCGACTTTAGGTGCCAACACATCAAATAGTGGCACGCTATCGCCTGAAAGCTGTAGACTCTCAATTAAATTCTCCAGGTTAGCAACGACTTGCTTGCGATTCTCATCAAAACTGTCGAAGCAGCCCACTTTAGCCAGCGTGATTATCGGTT
Organism: Lapidilactobacillus bayanensis; assembly: GCF_003946695.1. Taxonomy (GTDB): domain Bacteria; phylum Bacillota; class Bacilli; order Lactobacillales; family Lactobacillaceae; genus Lapidilactobacillus; species Lapidilactobacillus bayanensis. The sequence goes on from NZ_RHOX01000007.1 coordinate 12,344, forward strand.
CTAATTTCAAAAAACGCGATGTTTGTCGCTTCAAAAAGTCATTCAGATTCTTGTAACGGCCGTTGGCTTGACGCTCATCAAGTAAAGCACGAACGAAATCGCGCCGGATCCCTTTAATGACCTCAAAGCCAAAACGAACCACATGATGATTCAATGTAAAAGTCGTTTGACTTAAATTAATATCAGGACCAGCAACTTCGATTTTACGATTACGTAACTCTTGCAAGTAAGCTGCGGTTTTACGCTCATTATTCAAATTAGCATTCAATAACGACAAGAAAAACTCAGCAGGAAAATGCACTTTTAAATAAGCCAACCAAAAGGCGATCATACTATAAGCAACTGCGTGCGATTTATTAAACCCATAATTAGCAAAGCGTTCAATATAATCATAAACAGTCATGGCAACGGATACGGAGTAACCTTGTTTTTGCGCACCAGCGATAAAACTTGCACGAGCATTATCAAGATCGGCTTTTTTCTTCTTACTAACAGCACGACGTAAAATATCGGCCTGACCCATCGAAAAGCCGCCCATCTCCACGGCTACTTGCATCACTTGCTCTTGATAAACAAGCACGCCATAGGTATCGCCTAATACATCCGCTAACTCAGGAATGGGGTAAGCAACTTTTCCCTGACCATTCTTACGCGCAATAAAGGTGGGAATATTCTCCATTGGGCCGGGACGGTATAAAGCATTCGTGGCCACAATATCGCGAAATTCAGTCGGTTTAAGCTTGATTAGCACATTGCGAATACCATCAGATTCGAATTGGAAGACACCATCTGTATCCCCTTTTTGGAACAATTGCAGCGTCTGCGAATCTTCCAAGTCAATCTTCCTCGGATCAAACGCCTTTAATTCGGGATAATGCGTTCGAATAGCTTGAACGGTTTGATCGAGAATGGTTAAATTACGCAAGCCCAAAAAGTCCATCTTCAACAGACCCAGTGCCTCAACATCGCCCTTGGGCAACTGAGTTAGTTTAATTCCCTCACCGCCATTTTGCATCGGAACAGTATCTGTGAGTGGTTTTTCGCCCAGAACAATTCCAGCAGCATGGGTTGAATAATGCCGTGGTAGTCCCTCAATCGCCAATGCCGTTTTGAAAAGTAATTGATTCAAATCACTAGCTGCAACCAGATTTTTAAGGCCTTCAGACTTCTGGTAAGCTTCTCGTAAGGTGATATTCAATTGGCTGGGAATGGCTTTCGACCAATCACTCATTTCATTCTGCATTAAATTAAACGTTCGTCCCACATCACGCAAGGCTTGTTTGGCTGCCATCGTGCCAAAAGTAATAATTTGGGCCATATGAGTGTCGCCATAACGTTCATGCATATACTGAATTAGTTCATCGCGCCGATTATCAGGAATATCTAAGTCAATATCCGGCATGCTAACGCGATCGGGATTTAAGAAACGTTCAAACAACAAGTGATATTTCAACGGGTCAACCTCAGTAATACCTAATGTATACGCAACTAACGAGCCCGCGGCCGAACCACGACCGGGACCAGTCATAATTTTTTGCTGATGTGCATAACGAATCACATCCCAAACAATCAGGAAATAGTCGGCAAAACCCATTGCACCGATCACTTTTAACTCGTAATCTAAGCGCTCCTGATATTCTGGTGTTGCTTGTCCTGCTAGGCGTCTCTTCAAACCGGCTTGAGCTAGACTCCGTAAATAAGCCGCTGCATTCGTTCCCTCAGGTACCGCAAAGTGCGGCAATTGAGCACGTTTGAATTCAAGTTCGACCTGGCACCGATCGGCAATCGTCGCCGTCAGCGCTGCAGCATCACTTAACCCTGCTCTGGCAAAGCGCTCCGAAACTTGCTCCGGTGTTTCCAAATAAAACGTGCCCTGTTGCTTAGCCCGCAGCTCTGGTGTGTCAATTTGGCTTCCCGAATCAATTGCTGCCAGAACTTCATTCGTAAAGGCATCGTCAGCATGCAAGTAACGCACATCATCTAGCGCCACCAACGCATAATCCAACTCGGTTGCTAGATCAGCGATTTGTTGCTGCAACGTTCGCGATGATTGACGAGTGGAAATACCCATGTAAAATTGCGGCGCGTCATCTGGCAGTTGTTGTTGTAATTTAACATGCCAAGCCTGACGTTCTGCAGCATCTGCCAATAAAAGTGCCGCCGTTTCGCCAGTTTTTGGTGGCATAATCACAATCAGATGCGCTAAAAGCGGCGCAACCTCCGACCAGCTTAATTGATCTTGCGTCATTTTTAGCGAAGAAATTCTGAACAAGTCATGATAACCTTGATTATCTTGAGCCAACAGAATCAGCTCGTACTGATGATCAGCAGCCATGAGTCCAGATAACTGCAACGTTAAACCAATAATTGGCTTAATCTGTGCGGCTTTTGCAGCACGATAGAAATGAACGACACCGTACATTGTGTTTAAATCCGTTAACGCTAAGGCGTCGTAACCCATTTCCTGTGCTTGTTTAACTAAATCGTCAATTTTATTCGAGCTTTGCAATAAGCTAAAACAACTGCGCACCTGCAAATTAACAAACGTCATGAACTCGCCTCCCCATATTATTTATTATAGCAGAAGCCGATTAACGACGGTTATTAAATACCTGCGAATCCCGATGAAGGAACCGATTTATTTTTGCAACATTATCAAAGTACACAATACTCCGTTAACCAGCAGAAGCAGGTTAACTTGCACAACCATCTCAATTCAAGATAATTAATTTTTTAACGCTGTTTAATCATTTACGATCCAGAGAAGCTCGTCAAAAGTTTTCAGTAAGTTTATTGGCTGTTCAATGGAATTTATGCTAAAATCATTGTGAATGTGAAAGAAGGTTTGACCGTGAAACGTGTAATTGTCGTAATTTGGGCGATCATTCTCGGAATCGTTGCCGGATTCATCGGTGCTAAATTGGATCAAAATGCAGTCAACATTGGTTTAAGTGTGGTTGTTTTTGCCATTTTTGGTTTAATTCTTAATTTCGTACCGGAAATCATGAGAGGCACTGAACCAGCTAGTCATGATCAGGATGAATCAAAGCAGCATTAAAATAAGTGCCAGATGTTGATAATAAACATCTAACACTTATTTTTTTACGCTCTTTCTATGGGTCATTTTGAATTGTGGTTCTTCGTGCCTACGGGAAATACGCTGATGGAACGCTACGAGTATTGATTTGAGCCGAATGAAATTTAGTTCGTCTTGAATGTGAGCTTCGCTATAAGTGCTAAGTCCCAAAACTGTTATCCTGTGGTCCTTCGTGCCTACGAGAAATACGCTGGTGGAACGCTGCGAGCTTGACCGCGATTTCCCTCCGGCACTGACGAAAGTGCGTTAGTACAACTAAACTTCAAATTTGTACTTCTCAAAATTAGAAGCAGTCCAACCACTCGTCAATTCAGCGCTTGCGCAAAGGTTGCCCTCTCGCTTGTTTAGTGGTGGAAAATAAATACCGCTCAGTAGTGACATTAATGTTGGCAATTTATTGCTTACATTAAGGCTCGTATTTAAGACGAATTGCGCTTCATTCGGCTTAAATCGACGCCCACTACGTTCCAGCGACAAGTATTTATTTCCCGCCACGATACCCCGCACGTTGCATCTGCAACCTTTGCGCAAGTGCGGAGAACAGCAACAAAACAGTTTTAGTAACCACTATCCTAATCAAACAGTGTCCACCACGTTCCAGCGACTAGTATTTATTTTCCACCACGGTACCCCGCACGTTTCGTATTCAACCTTTGCGCAAGCGCGAAGAACCACAACATAACAGTTTTTATAAGCTAGCACATTAAAGCAGGCCTAATTTAGCAAAGAGCACACAAAAACACCCATTCGTAAAAAATCGAATGGGTGTTTTCGTCGATTCAAATCAGTCATTCAACAAATTCAAATCAGTTTTATTTAATTGTTGCTTGTAAAACTTCTTCATCTGCGGCAACTTGACGACCAGCTTTTTCAGCCTTCAAATATGAAACAGCAGCCATATTGGTAATGACAACCAACATTGTTGGCATCTTGCCTGCGTCTCTAATTGCTGCCAAATCAACATCAGCTAAAGCGTCGCCATGTTCAACGACTTGGCCTTCAGTGACATGAAGATCAAATGGTTTGCCTTCAAGTTCAACGGTATCTAAGCCCATATGAACCAATACTTCTAAACCATTGCTTGTCTTAATACCTAAGGCATGCTTAGTTGGGAAGATTGTTGTGATTTCGCCACTAACTGGTGCCACAATTCGGCCGCTAGTTGGTTCAATTGCAAAACCATCACCGATCATCTTTTGAGCAAAAGTTGGATCGCTAACAGCTTCAATATCTAACAATTCACCATCAACCACGCTGTAGAATGTATCAATTGCACCGGAGTTAACATTAGCAACTGGTTCTGCAGGTGCAACAGGTGCACTAGTTTCATTACTTTCAGCGATTGGTGCTTTGGTTGTATATAATTTAGTCAAAGCATCGGCGGTGAATTGAACTTCAGTCCCAATGATAATTTGTAAATTAGTTGCATCTAAGACGTTCAAGCCAATTGCACCAGCAGCTTTAATCGCATTTTGATTGATTGTGCTAGTATCCTTTAATTGCAAACGTAAACGAGTTGTACAATTGTCAATATTTGTAATATTGTCACTACCACCAATTGCAGCATAAACCTTCTTGGCTTGGATCATATATTTGTCATCAGAAGCATCTGTAGCAATTTCAATATCATCAGCGCTGTTATCAGTATCTACTTCACGACCTGGTGTCATCAAGTGGAATTTCTTAATGGCAAAGTCGAAGCCGAAGTAGTAAATAACTGCCATCACTAAACCTTGAACAATTAACATGTAAGGTTGGTTGGCAATTGGATTCTTGAAGCTTAACGCGAAGTCAACTAAACCAGCACTAAATGCGAATCCGGCAGTCCAATGCATGAATGCTGCAAAGGCAAGTGATAAACCAGTGAAGAGTGCATGGATCACATAAAGTGGCCAAGCAACGAACATGAATGAGAATTCCAAAGGTTCAGTAACACCCGTGAAGAATGAAGCAAAAGCACCAGCTAACATCAATGAAGCCGTTACCTTCTTCTTATCAGGACGAGCATTGCGATAGATTGCATAAGCACCAGCTGGTAAACCGAACATCATGACTGGGAAGAAACCAGCTTGATACATACCAGTAACACCTTTAGGACCTTGAGAAGCAATAAACTTACCAATATCATTAATACCAGCAACATCAAACCAGAACACTGAGTTCAAAGCTTGGTGTAAACCTGTTGGAATCAATAAACGGTTGAAGAATCCATAGATACCAGCACCAACGGCACCCATACCAACGAAAGTCTTACCAAAAGCAACTAATGCTTCATAAACTGGCGGCCAAACGAACAACAAAATGATCGTAACGCCTAACATGACCAACGATGCCAAAATTGGCACTAAGCGCTTACCACTAAAGAATGAAAAGGCCATTGGTAATTTCGTTTCATGAAAGCGGTTATATAATGCTGCAGCAATTAAGCCAGCAATAATACCGATAAAAACATTTCCAGCAATATGACTAAATGCTGGATCAACTGCTGTTTCTTTGATTCCTTTCAAAGTAGCAACAGATGCAGGAGCTAAAATTGAAACAGGAACAAAGTAAGCAACGACACCAGCTAATGCAGCTGAGCCATCCTTGTCCTTAGACATGCCCAATGCTAAACCAACGGCGAACAATAAGGCTAATTGGCCCAGAATTGCGTTACCGCCTGCTTGTAAGAATGCAGAAACAGCATCTGGATGAGCTGAAGCCCACCAGTTACCAATACCTACAAGCAATGAGGCCGCAGGTAAAACTGCTACAGGAAGTTGCAAAGAACGTCCCATTCGTTGAAGATATGACTTCATTGTAGAAAACACCCCTATAAATATAATTTTATTGCCTAACAAATATACCGCTATAATAATCACAATGCAACTATATCAAGGGTTCCAGCGATTGGTCTATACTGATTTTGTCAATAGATAATGCGCTTTCTTGATTTAAATTTTTTTGGTCTAGTCAAAGGGTATAGACCAATTACAAGAGATCATGAGCTCAGCAAAAAAAAGCCTCAACATGTGCGTATAACCTGTGTTAATCCAATAATAACAGTCAATTATCAGATCAATCAGCATTCTCGCCTTGTTGAAACGTCTTTTATTTCAGAACAACATTACCTAAAGCACACCGCAATTCTTGCGCTATTTATTGACGCTTAATTATTTAACGACTTTAAAATTATTTTCTGTTTCAGCAGTAACAACCGGATGTTTTTGTAAGTAATCTGCAATAATCTCAGTCATATCTTCAGTCACTTCACGGACAATCTTGTCAGCGGTAAACATTTGATAATTACCACCACCAACTGCCCGATATTGATTAACGACAACTTCTAGCTCATCATCAGGTGCGATAGCACGACCTTGATAAGTTAATTCAGTAATTCGTTGACCTATAGGCTGCGAAACATTGATCACATAATTAATACCCGCATACATATCGTAGTTATAATGCTGCGGTTTAGGCTTTTCAAACTTAGGATTAACCCCAATGGCGCCACTAGCATCTAGCGTAAAATAATTAGCGGTTTGCTCCAAAGCGGCTCGTAAATCGGCGCCTGTCAGTTTGACAACAGCTAAGGTATTCGGATAAATATAATTAGTCAAAACAGATCTGAAGGTAATTGTTTGACCAAAACCTTGACCATCATTGTTAAACAAAGCGGTCCCAGAGATTTTGGTGTTTGTTGCGGCACGCTGCACATCTTGAACGAATTGAATATAAGGATGGGGCTTTGTTCTTACGACAAAAGGATCCGTGATTGTTAAATCACCCGTGGTTGTGCCTAATGGTTGATCCAACCAATCTTCAACATTTTCGTTATCCAGAACTAATGCTGGTGTTAAATCTTCATCAGGCGATGCTGCGGCAGTGCTCAACAACTCTGCACTAGCGGCCGTCACCTTTTTAGCGTCATCGAGCGTTAATGTCATCTTGCCCACGTAAGCAGCTTTAGAACCAGGCTGTGTTATAGGAATACCTTGATGGACGGTGGCAATTTCACGATGCTGATGCCCTGTCACTAACGCATCGATTCCCGGCACCATCGTTAAAAGCTCATAACCTTCGTTCTCACCAGTCAAAGCTTCAGTCGGCTGGCCACTCTCAATGTCCCGTTCAAAGCCACCATGATAAGCGACAACCACCACATCAGCCTGTTGCCGCAACTCAGGCACATACTTTTGCGCCGCTGCTAAGGCCGACGTGAATTTCAAACCGGCAAGATGTTCCGGCGACTCCCAATGCGGAATATATTGCGTCGTTAGACCTAAAACGGCAACGTTCAAGCCAGCTAAATTAATTATTTCGTAAGGCGCACCAAAGGCTGGCGTGCCATCCTCATTCAAAATATTGGCACACAAGAAATGCCGTGTGCTGTATTTAATCGCATTGGTTAAGTAATCTTTTCCGTAATTGAATTCATGGTTACCAACAATTCCCACTTGGTAAGGAATACTATTATAAACAGAAGTCATCCCGAAATATTGTTGGGCGATTTTAGCTTGATAGTACGCAAAAGCCGACCCTTGCAAAAAGTCGCCGTTCTCAATCATTAGAACTGGACCATCAGCCTGGGCTTGTTCAGTCTTTAAAATTGTGGCTGCTCTCGTCAAACCAAATTTAGCATTCAACTGGCGATCACGATAATCGGTTGGTAATAAATAACCGTGAGTATCGCTTGTAGATAAGATTGTTAATTTCAAAATTACCCCTCTTTTGTGTCTTGTTGTGTTTCTAATTTGGCCAATAATTTTAAGACAATAATCCGTTGGACAACAGTACTACAAGCGAGTTTAACCAAGTTACTTGCTTCGACAACCACATTGTCTTTTGTCGCTTGGCTAATCACAACTTCTTGTTGGAAATCACTAATGACATCATGAATGGTCTTCAAGAAAATCGTCACGAAATAGTCATAGCCCTGTCCTTTAGCCTTCGACTGCGTAATTAAAACAAAGGCCGCTTTAATATCAGAAATAGCGAAAACACTTTTCAAAATCGCAATCACGACTAAACTCGCAATCTGTTCTTGACCATATTTCTTCTTCGTCGGTGGCGCTAATAATCCCGACTTGACATAGTTGTTGATCATCGCTGGCGTCACTGCATCAAACTCTAATGGTTCCAACATCTGATTAATATAGCTCACCACTTGGTCCATATAAAGATCAAACTTAGGCAATTCACTCCAACGAGGCAATGATAAAAGTTGAATCTGCTTTAAATAGTCCGTAAATTGTTTGTTTTCCATTTGAGACACCTCACTATAAACATTGTAGCACATCATCAACAATACTAGATAAAGATAACTTATTTCTTTTTTGTGCTCGAAATGAGGCAATAATACAAGTCAATATGATAATCAGGCTTAATTGCAAAACTCCCGTGTTTTCTTAATGCTCATTGTAAAGCTGACTTTCTATGTGAACTCGTTGAAACGTGCTGCAAAGCAACTGCTGGTACGTAATTTAAGTGAAAATCTTGTTGCGTTGATACGCACCAATCTTTCCACTTAACTTAATACCAGCAACCCATTGCTTCTCCGCACTCTGAATTTGAAACGTGCTGCAAAAGTCTGACAATTCCGCTTAAGCCGACTTTCTCCGCGCTCTATTTTGAAACGTGCTCAAGGCAACTGGGTGTCATGTATTTAAGCGTGAATCTTGCTGCATTGACATGCATCAATCTTCCCGTTTAAATACAAACACCCAACCCGTTGCCTTTCGCACTCTGATTTGAAACATGCTGCAAAGCGCAGTTAGTTCCGGTTAAGTTAAGCCAGTTTAAATCTTAAAACCAAGATTTCAACTGGCTCGAACTTAATCCTCACTAACTACCCGCGCTTCTCCGCACTTTTTTGCCCACAAAAAAAGCTGAACAAAATGTTCAGCTCTCATTTGCGCAAATGAGATTAATCCGTTAGGTTATTTAGCTTCTTGTTCTTCTTCTTTTTTAAGAACTTGAGCACCCTTGTAAAAGCCCTTTGGTGAAACATGATGGCTCAAACGGTATTCGCCATTAGCAGCATCGAATTGCAAATTTGGTGTTTGTAATTTAATATGTCCGCGGCGTTGGCGTTTCTTTTGCTTTGAAGTACGACGTGCAGGTACAGCCATGTTAAAAACTCCTTTTCGAATAACTCGTTATTTCAGTTAACGCAACTTAAAAGCCCGAAAACTTTTTTGTTCACCTAACTATAATACTATCAATGCTTAGGTAACGCAAGGGAAATCTTTGTCATTCCGAGAATGACGATGACCAATTGGCCGAGAAAATCAGTTGTCTATCAAACCAGCTTACTTTGGCGTCTGATCATTTTGCAAGAGTGTTAATTTTTCTTGCAAATCACTGATTGTCTTTGACTGCGATTCAATCTGAGATTGAGTATCAGCTTTAACCTTGGCAACGGCCAGATCAACTTGTTCTTGTTGACTCTGAACGGCAGCATCTAAATCCTTTTGTAACTTTTTAGTTTGCCGTTTCAAACTGACTGTTGTTCCGGTTGACAATAAAGCCGCAATCACAGCACCTAAAACTAAGGAAATCAATAAAATTAAAATCAATGGTAATTCAACTTTGGTAAAACCAAAGTTAATTGCAATTGTCTCCACGTTCATAATGGCGAAGATAACCACGATCAAAGCCAAAACTAACCCTAATATGAAGCCCGTTTGCTTTTTCATTATTTGTCACCCCACTATTTTTGATTACCAATCGTACTAGCAAGAAAGTCACCGAGCTTCGGTGCAAGTGGATACAATCTAGCCGCTACTTCCATAAACCAAGGCGCGTTAATCTCACGGACTGATTGACCAAAACTGGCAACGATTCTAATCGCTAACTTTTCTGGATCCAGAGACAACCAAGCCATTTTTTGCAGATATTGAGCTCCAGAATCGGCAACATTAAAGAATTCCGTATTAACTGGTCCAGGATTAACCGTCGTCACCTTAACACCCAATGGCTTCAATTCCAATCGTAACGAATTCGAAAAAGCAATCACAGCCGCCTTAGTTGCTGCATATACAGCTGATTTGGGCGTCTGAATTTTACCAGCCATCGAGCCAATATTGACAATATGTCCCTTAGTTGCAAACAACATTGGTGCTAACATTCTGGTTAACAGCATCATACCAAAGACATTAACCCGAAACATTTGCTCGATGCGTTTAACCGGAATCTCGGCAAAAGTTTCAAAGTCGCCGAAACCAGCCGCATTAACTAACACATCAACTCGGTTTGTTTCTGCTTGGATCTGGGCAACAGCGTGCTCTAACTCGGCCATCTGACTCACGTCAACTTGAATGGCCGTGGCCTGCGCCAAAGACAGATTGGCACATTCCGTGCGAACTTCCTCTAATAATTCCAACCGGCGTGCTAGTAGAAATACTCGCGCACCACGACTAGCAGCTTCTAAGGCAATATCGCGACCAATTCCTGATGAAGCACCAGTAATGACCACTACCTTGCCTCTTAAAGTTCGATAATCATTTACCATGATTTTACTCACTCCTTAATTGCGTTAGGCAACGGAATCTCAACAACATCAAAGTCATTAACAACCCGACTATTAGGAAAAATTTCTTGTGCTTCTGTTTGTAATTGACGCGCAGCCCGACCGAGATAGCGAGCCGAGATATGGGTCATCAATAATAACTGACAATTGGCCAAGCGTGCGATTTGGGCAGCTTGAGTCGAAGTCGAATGATAATACTGACGAGCTAATTTACTTTCGTGCTGGCCAAAGGTACTCTCATGAACTAAGACATCCGCGTCTTGTGCCAGTTTAATCGTATTATCTGTCTTACGCGTATCACCCATAATGGCCACGATTCGACCAGGTCGACTAGGTGCAACGTAATCTGCTCCATGTAAAACACGGCCATCTGCCAAAGTGACATCGGCACCTGCCTTTAATTTACCATAGATTGGCCCAGAAGGAACCTGTTCAGCTAATAATTTATCAACTAATAATTCACCAGAAAAGTCAGCCTCTTGAATGCGATAACCATAACTATCAATTCGATGGTCCAATTTCAATTCAGTTACCGTCATGTTTTGATCTTTAAAAATCACACCAGGTTCGGTAATTTCGTGATAATTGATCCGATAACTTAACCGCGTCCCGGTCACTGACAAGGATGTTTGGACATACCTTTTAATCCCAACTGGTCCATATAGATCAATGGCAGTATCACCACCCTGATTAGAACGACTAGTCAAGAAACCAGGCAAACCAAAAATATGATCGCCATGCAAGTGGGTGATAAATATTTTGGTAACTTTACGTGGCTTGATCGTTGTGCGCAGAATTTGTTGTTGCGTGCCCTCACCACAATCAAATAACCAAATCTCGTTACGCTCTGCTAATAGTTTTAAGGCAATACTTGTTACGTTACGATTCCGTGCTGGTACGCCAGCGCCTGTTCCAAGAAATTCAATTTCCATTAACTGCTCTCACCTTCATCGTTAAATACATTAATGCTGATCTTTTAATAAGTCTGACAAAACCGCCTTAGCTACGAACGTTGTGTAATGTGGCGAACCCTTCGGATTAGGATGGACATGATCATTAGAAAACCAAGATGGATGTTTCTTAGCGTAGTGATACCAATCAATAACGGTCAAATTAGGATATTTCTTAGCCGCCGCCGCTAATTTCTGATTGACCTCATTTTGCCAAGAACGCGTTGGCACGTATGCATTAATCCAAAAGACCTTGCGTTTGGGTCCAAATTTAGCCATCATTTTAGCTAAATCACTTGCTGGAAAGTCGCCGTTCGTTCCTAAACCGACCAGAACGACATCCGCTAAAGCACCTTTATTAGCCGTCTGATCAATAATCGGTAGCGTTTGATATAACTGGCGACTCACATCTGCATCTAAATACATATTAGGAAAAATACGCTTATAACCTTCAGCACTGCCTAACATGACCGAATCACCAATACCGGTAATTGGTAAACTTTTAGCCAGCTTCAATTCATCATTAGTTAAACCTAGCTTACGTAAATCAGCATCACTGGAATCACTGCCAATTTGGGCATCTCGAATCGAATTAGAACGACTAATCGACAAGCTGTATGACTTATCCGACTTGGCCTTTGCACTTTGCGACTTAGCTGCCTTCATCTTGGCAATCAATTCTGAGTTTTGTTTGGCAGTTTTTTTCTTGTTAGCTTTAATTGTGGTGGCAACTCCAGATTTATTAGCATTATCGTTGGTCACGCCAAATGCCGTTAAAACGCCGACAGAGCCCGTTAAGAAAATTAGCACTAAGATGCCCACCATCACCCGATACTGCGTTAAAACCCAAGAATTTTTGCGTAAAAAGAGCCATTTAAACATGTCCTTAATATCTTGCCAACTTAAACGACCCAAATTCGTCTCAATGATTCGATAGGACAACTCACTAATTAATAGAATTAAAGCAACTTCAACAACTGGATAAAGAACCTGATGATCAGCGATATCCGTAAATCGAGTTTCAAAGAAAATCATGACCGGAAATTGATACAAATAAATCCCGTAACTCCGCGAACCTAACCACTTGAAAACTGGGTTGGTGAACAATCGATTCCAATCCGAACCCGGATGCGCCACAGCAGCGATTAAAAGCATCACAAAAACACTGAATAGCAACATACCGCCACGATACAAAAAGGCGGATTGGGCACTGGACACTAATAAAAGGATCAACATTCCTAATAAACCAACTACGCCCATCCCGTCAAGAAAGTAACGCACCTGTTGATTAACTGCCTGCTTAAGACGATTGCTGGGCCAAACAATGGCTAAGGCACACCCTAATAAGATCGAGAACATCCGCGTATCTGTACCGTAATAAATCCGACTCGGATCGGCATTAGGTGCATATAAAACGGCCATTAAAACTGCCGACAATACTGTTAATCCCAAAGTTACGCCTAACAAGGTGCCACGCTTACGCTTCAAACGAATCAACAAAATGAGCAACAAAGGCCACAATAAGTAGAATTGGCCTTCAATCGACAATGTCCACAAATGGGTAAATGGCGATTCGTTATTGGCAAAACGCTCAAAATAGGATTGACCGTTGGCAATTTGCCACCAATTATAGAGATAAAGTAAATTGGTTGCGACAATTTGTTGCAAATGATAGAGCAAATTACGTTGAAATAAGACAATGTAAGCTGACGTGGTCAATAACATCGTCAGTAAAGTTGGATAAAGACGCTTGATCCGCCTTAACCAAAAGCTTTTGTAGTCGAAAGTTCCTGTTTCAGTCTCATCAATCAGTAAATGATCCGTAATTAAATAGCCCGAAATGACCATAAAAATGGGGACACCAAGAAATCCACCTTTGAAAATACCAGGATTCAAATGATACAGAATCACCGCGATCACACCGATTGCTCGTAAGCCATCAAATCCAGTGATGTAACGTTTTTTTGTTCTTCCTTTAGTTTTAACTGGTTGTTGCATGATTTGCTCCCTGATTCTAACCGTTAATTAATTGCGGTATTATTCCACGAAGTCAAAGCTGAAATCAGCGATGACAATCGTATCCCCATTTTCAGCGCCGGCATCCCGTAATGCCGTTTCAATACCCCAGTTTTGTAATGCCCGAGCAAAGCGCATAATACCATCTTGGTGATCTAGATTGGTCATCTTAACGAACCGCTCAATTCGTTCACCAGTCACGGTAAATTCATGATCGTCAGTTTGACTAATCTCAAAGTCTTGATGTGACTCATCATAGTTATAAGTCACATCATCAGTGGCTACTGGCGTTGTTAAGACCGCCTTTGGTGTGCGATCAAGAACATCAGCGGTCTTCTGTAACAGCCCTTGCACGCCGTCGTGAGTCACGCTGGAAATTGGCAAAATCGTCACTTCATGATCCAGATTAGTGGTCACTTGCGCCTTAAACTCGGCCAAACGTTCAGCAGCACCATCAATGTCCATCTTCGTTGGCACAATAATTTCTGGACGCGTCAAAAGACCTTCGTCATATTGTTCCAATTCGTGACGAATTTGTTGATAATCATCCCATGGTTCACGCCCGTTCTCTGGATCCATATCGATTAAATGCAAGATAACTCGCGTCCGTTCAATATGACGCAAGAATTGAATTCCTAAACCGACACCTTGAGCAGCCCCAGTAATTAACCCTGGCAAATCAGCCATTACATAATCGCGACCATCATTTAACTGAACCATTCCTAAATTAGGAACTAAGGTTGTGAATTGATACGCGGCAATCTTAGGTTTTGCGGAAGTTGCCACAGATAATAAGGTTGATTTACCCACGGATGGGAAGCCAACTAAGCCAACATCTGCCAAAATTTTTAATTCTAGTTGTAACGTTAATTCTTGCCCGGGTTCACCGTTTTCAGCAATTTCTGGTGCCGTATTTCGTGAGGTTTTGAAATGAATATTACCCCGACCACCACGGCCACCATGTGCGACGATCAATTCTTGACCATCTTCCACTAAGTCACCTAGAAAGGCACCAGTTTCAAAATTAGTCACGCTGGTCCCGGTTGGCACTTTAATATACGTATTCTCCGCACCACGACCGTACATTCCTTTAATTTGTCCGTTTTGACCAGGATCGGCTTTAAAATGCCGCCGGTAACGGAAATCTAATAACGTTCGGACACCTTCATCGGCAACCAAAATAACATCGCCGCCGTGACCGCCATCACCGCCAGAAGGACCACCCATTGGCACGAACTTCTCATGACGAAAAGCAACCGAACCATCGCCGCCCTTACCAGATTTCACTTCAATTCTAATTTGATCGACAAACATTGTTGTCCTCCTGAATTTCTTCTTTATTCTCAAGTGTCTTTAATTGGATAAAATTTCTAAAAATTAAGTCATCATTCTGAAAAGTTCAAAAGTAAAAAGTTCATTCACTATGATAACAAATTTTCAGGTAAAAATCTTAAATTAACCTGTAATCAAACAAATAAGTTTTTACTAAGTGCTCATTAAGAAATTCAGAACACCAACTAAATTCTAACGCACTTCGTCAAAAAGCAGCGCTAAAAAATGAAGGTTTGAATTTAATTGACTGTTTTTGAAAGGTTATGATAGATTTTGCTTGTTTTTATTTTTGAGAGCGTTTATAATCATTGACGAGGTGAAGTAAATGTTAACTGCACAGCGTTATCAAATTATTTTGCAGGCCCTGAATCAAGAAGGAATTTGCAAACTCAATGAACTGGTGCACCTAACCGACGCATCAGAGTCAACGATTCGGCGCGACTTGGATGAGCTGGAAGCACAAGGACTGCTGGAACGAATTCACGGTGGTGCGCAATCAATCACACACTTAACCGTCGACTTAGCCCAGAACGATCGTGAACAACTCAATCGCAGTGAAAAAGAAATTATTGCTAAATATGCCGTCGAAAATTTCGTTAAAGATGAGCAAGTTATTTATTTAGACGCTGGAACGACTGTCCAAGAGATTATTCCCTATTTAAATCGTTTTCAAGATTTAAATCTGGTCACCAATAGTGTCACCACAGCTTTAAAACTCTCAGAACAAAATCTAAACGTCTTTTTACCAGCTGGCCATTTAAAAAGCACCACCAAAGCACTGGTCGGTTCAGCAACCATGGCAACTTTAGCTGGTTTTCATTTTGACCTCGCCTTCATTGGCACGAATGGTGTGGCCGCTTCAGGCGATCTAATGACGCCTGATATTGATGAAGCTAACATTAAACAGTGCGTGATCGCGCACAGCACGAAAAAAATTGTTCTCAGTGACGTCTCGAAGTTCCAACAAGTTGCTTTTGCCACGTTTAGTAACTTAACTCAAGTGGATTACTTGTTGACTGGGAAACTGACAACTAAATTAAAAATACATTTTAAGCAAACAAACATAAAGGAGTTGGACTGATGATTTATACGGTGACGGTTAATCCAGCAATTGATTACGTGGTGCAGATTGATCATTTGAACTTAGGTCGGGTTAATTACTTGCAGCACACGAACTTTATTGCAGGTGGTAAAGGCATCAACGTTTCCAAAATTTTGACTCAATTAGGTAGTGCTAACACAGCCTGGGGTTTTATTGGCGGCTTCACTGGTCAATTTCTTGAAACAACGTTACGCCAAGAACAGATTAAGTTCGATTTTACAAGCATCGCCGACAATACGCGCGTCAATGTCAAACTAAAAAGCGACCAAGAAACAGAAATGAATGCTGTTGGTCCTCGAGTCACAGCTACTGAATTAGCGGCTTTTAAAAAGCAGTTCGATCAAGTTCAAGCTGGCGATACCGTAATTTTCTCCGGTAGCTTGTTGCCTCAACTGACCAATGATTTCTATCTAGAATTAATTGATCTTGTTGTGGCTAAAGGCGCCGAATTCGCCATTGATACCACTGGTCAAGCGTTACTAGATACCCTTAATAAAAAACCGTTCGTCATCAAACCTAATCATCATGAATTAGCTGATTTATTTAATACGACGATCGAAAATGACCAGCAATTACTCACTTATGCTGCCAAATTGCAAGAATCAGGAGCTAAAAACGTTCTGATTTCGATGGCTGGTGCAGGTGCTTACTACTTGTCTCCTGAGCACATTTATCATTCAGTCGCACCAGTTGGTCAAGTTGTTAATTCTGTTGGTGCGGGTGATTCAATGCTTGCTGGTTTCATCGGTGAGTTTAGTCAACATCACGATCCAAAAATGGCTTTTAAATACGGGTTGGCATGCGGCAGTGCCACAGCTTTTACTGAAGACATCGCCAATATTGAGCAAATTAATGCCCTACTGCCCCAAATCAAGATTGATTTAATTAAATAACGATTGGATGGAGGTTTATTAATGAAAATTCAAGATTTATTGCTTAAAGATGCCATGATTATGGATCTACAGGCAACCACTAAAGACGTTGCCATTGATGAAATGATTGCACGCTATCACGAAGTTGGTGTTGTTGATGATGTTGACAACTACCGTGCGGCAATCCTCAAACGTGAAGCTGAATCAACTACCGGAATCGGCGACGGTATCGCCATGCCCCATGCTAAAGTCAGCTCTGTTACCAAAGCAGCAGTTTTGTTTGCTAAAAGCGATCAAGGTGTCGACTACAACGCATTAGATGGCCAACCCGTTCATTTATTCTTCATGATTGCTGCGCCAGAGGGTGCCAATAATGAACATTTACAAGCCCTCTCCGCATTATCATCACTTCTAATCAATCCCGATTTAGTCGCAGCCTTGAAAAAAACGCAAACGCCTGACGAAGTTCAACAACTCTTTAACGAGGCCCAGGCTAAAAAAGATATTGAAGAGCAAGCTCGTGAAGCACAAGCCGCGGCCGCCGCTGCAGCAAAAGCTCAAGATAAGCCAGCACTAACGGACCAACCGTATGTTGTCGCTGTGACTGCTTGTCCGACTGGTATCGCCCATACTTACATGGCTGAAGCCGCATTGATTGACGAAGCCAAGAAGATGAACGTTGAGATTAAGGTTGAAACGAACGGTTCTGAAGGTGTCAAGCATCAATTAACAGCCGACGAAATCAATCGTGCAGCCGGCGTCATTATTGCAGCGGACAAGAAAGTTGAAATGGCCCGCTTCAACGGCAAACCTCTGTTAAACCGGCCCGTAATTGACGGCATTAAAAAGCCACATGACTTAATTGAAACGGTTATTGCTGGTAAAGCGCCAATTTTTACGACTGATGAAACAGCCCCTAACAAGGCTGATGGCAACACCAAATCTGCTGGTAGTCAATTATATGGTCAGTTGATGAATGGCATTTCCAACATGCTACCGTTTGTCGTGGCTGGCGGAATTGTCATGGCAATTTCTTTCTTAATTGAACGTTTCGTCGGTGATCAATCAATCTGGTACACTTTCCCTAATCAAATCGGTAATGCTGCTTTTAGTTTCTTAATTCCCGTTTTATCTGCTTATATCGCCGAAGCCATTGGTGATCGTCCTGCTTTAATGCCCGGTTTTGTCGGTGGTTATATGGCGAGTCAAGCAACAATGAGCATCTTGCCTTCGAAGAGCCCTGCTGGTTTCTTAGGTGGTTTAGTTGCCGGTTTCCTAGCTGGTTACACCGTCATCTTAATGAAAAAAGTCTTCAAGAATTTACCTAAAACTTTTGATGGCTTGAAGCCGATTTTTATTTATCCCATTCTTGGTTTGTTAATTGTTGGTGCCTTGATGTACTTCTTGGTTGATCCAATCTTTGGCATGATTAATCACGGTATCACGGCTTTTCTAAATAATATGGGGACGACTAACGCCGTTGTTCTTGGCGCCTTGCTTGGTGGCATGATGGCCATTGATATGGGTGGTCCTTTCAACAAAGCAGCTTATGTTTTTGCCATTGGTGCTTTTGAAACCACTCAAAACGGTGCGTTAATGGCCGCTGTCATGGTTGGCGGAATGGTACCACCATTAGCAATCGCCATTGCCACTACTTTTTGGCCGAACAAATGGACCGCTCAAGAACGCAACTCTGGTTTAAGTAACTACTTGTTAGGTATCTCCTTTATTACTGAAGGTGCCATTCCTTTCGCTGCTGCAGATCCACTACACATCATTACTTCTAGTGTAATTGGTGCTGCCATTGGTGGTGGTTTGACTCAATTAATGCACGTTAATGTTCCGGCGCCCCATGGTGGTTTGTTCGTTATCTTCTTGGCTAACAATCCCTTTGGTTATCTTATCTCTGTCGTTGTCGGCGCCGTCATTGCCGGTGTCATTCTGGGTCTTTGGAAGAAACCATTAGCGCAAGTAACTGAATCCTAACTAAAATAAAAAAAGGAACTAGGACGAAAAAATCCTAGTTCCTTTATTTTAGTCTCGCCATGAATCAAAAGTTCAAATTTGCTAACTAACTCGACACTCGTGTCACCGTTGACCTTTTTTATTTTAAATCACTACTCGTCGATATTTACATTATTTCAAGAGTCTCATATACTTAAAAGTATTAAATTAACGAGGTAAAAATCAATGACAGACACAAATCACCAAAATTATACGGCATTGAACGCTGAAACAATTGATCATTGGGTTGAAGATGGCTGGGAATGGGGCGCGCCCATCACCCACGAAAACTTCGTTGCGGCGCAAAAAGGCAACCGGGAAATGGTCCTCACCCCAATTAAGCCTGTTCCCAAAAGCTGGTTTTTACCAGACTTTCATCATAAGAAAGTATTAGGTTTAGCTGCAGGTGGCGGCCAACAAATGCCCATTTTTGCTGCATTGGGTGCTGACTGCACGATTCTAGATTATTCTACCCGCCAACTTGCTAGTGAAAAACTGGTAGCCCAGCGCGAAGGCTACACAATCAAAACAATTCGCGCCGATATGACGCAACCATTACCTTTTGCCGATGAAAGTTTTGACTTCATTATCAATCCTGTCTCAAACTGTTATATTGAATCAGTTTTGCCAGTATGGCAAGAATGTTACCGGGTTTTGAAAGCAGGCGGACACTTCATCGCTGGTTTAGACAACGGTCTGAATTTCATCGTCAGCGATGATGAACAGCGAATTGTCAATCACTTACCCTACAATCCGCTCACACAACCGGAAATCATGGCTAAACTCGATACCCAAGAAAATGGCATCCAATTCTCTCACACCCTTGAAGAACAAATTCGCGGGCAATTACAGGCCGGCTTTCAATTGGTAGATTTATACGAAGATACCAACGGCGAAGGTTATTTGCACGAATTGAATATTCCGTCATTTTGGGCAACACATGTTATTAAGTAAGTTGGATAAAACTAAAAGATTTGAATCCTAAAACTTTACTGATTGTGGTTCTTCATATCGGTGGGAAATATCAAGCCTCGAAACTATTATAATCGCGGTTCTTCATGCCTCCAGAAAATACGCTGGTGGAACGCTGTGGGCACGACTTGGAACCAATCAAAGATTGTTTCCAAGCTCGGCCTTGTCGTAAATACTAAAGCATTAACGACAATTTCACAGCTGACCGCGATTTTCTTCCGACACTGACAAAAGTGCGTTGGTGCTGTTAAACTGCAAATTTTTGCCGCTAAAATATTCGTTGCATTTGCTGCTAAAACGAATGAATTATGGGATTATTTGTTATCTTTGCCTGAAGTAGAACGTGTCAAAAAGGTGACTGCCATTTTACAACTACTTAAATGACACCAGAGTCACGACAATTTTAAAATATCATTTGTTTCGTGCTTTTTAGATTTATTAATAACTATTAGTCCGACAGCTTAAAGAGACAAAAAAGTTCCACTCAACTTGATGATATAGTTGAGTGGAACTTTTTTTGTTATTTAAAATACGTTTTTAGTCGAGGATTTCATTATCAGTTTTGCCGTTTTTCATTTTTTTCTCAAAGAAACGTAAAGCTAATGACAGAATTAAAGTTAAGACGAAGTAAATCAGTGAGGCAATCACTAATGGCAAGAATGGCTTGAAGCTTGATCCTTGTACTACACTGGTCTGGAACATCAACTCACCGACGCCGATGACGCTGACAATTGCTGATTCCTTCAGTAAGGAAATAAACTCGTTACCTAACGCTGGCAAAATTGTTTTGACGGCTTGCGGTAAAACGACTAAGCGCATCGTTTGCTTGCTAGATAAGCCTAAAGACCGCGCTGCTTCAGATTGCCCTTTAGCAACTGATTGAATACCAGAACGAATGACTTCGGACACATAAGCGCCAGAGTTTAAGGATAGCGCTAATGCCGCTGAAACGAAGGCAGAAACATTCAAATGGACTACTTGGGTGCCGAAATAAATCATAAAGACTTGGACAAGTAATGGCGTGCCCCGGAAATATTGAATGTAAACAACGGCAATCGCCTTAAGAACTTTATTTTTAGCCCGTTTCATTAATGCCAACAACGTCCCTAATAAACTACCGAAGAAGACGCCGATGATGGTTAAGATGATCGTAATGCCGGTACCTTTTAGGAAATAGCTACCATAGGCTTGCCAGAAATTTTGTTTGGAGAACATTAAAGTATTGGCGTTTTTCTGCCATTTAGCAAACTGACCATTCTTTTTAACAGTCTTAATAGTTTGGTTAACACTTGCTAAGTATGCTGGTGCACCCTTAGCAACGGCGACGGCACAACCATAGTCAGCGTTAGTAAATTTGATTTTAGCTAACGTCAATGCTTGGTTCGTTTGTACATAAGCATTAGCAACTGGCGCTTCGACAACGACCGCATTTAATTTCTTCTGCTGCAGGTTCAAGATCAAATCAGTCACTTTTTCCAAGGAAACAACTTGAGCACCGCTCATTTCATCTTTAGCGGTTTGTTCCTGCGTGGTTTGCTTCTGCACGCCGACCTTTTGGCCCTTGAAATCCATCACACTACGATATTTATTCTCTTCACCTTTACGAACAACAACCTTCTGAGCGACGGTTAAATATGAGGTAGAGAAAGCAACTTCTTTTTCTCGTTCCGGCGTTGGCGTCATGGCAGAAACAATCATATCAACTTTACCAGTCTTTAAACTGCCTAACAATGAATCGAAACCAAGTTCCTTGATCCGCAATTCAACACCGATATCTTTAGCAATCTGCCGTGCTAAATCAATGTCAAAGCCAACAATCTTATCTTCGCCGTTAATGGTTTTATGGAATTCATATGGCGGATAATCGGCAGAAACACCTAATACCATATAACCACGCTTTTTAATTTCAGTTAACTTAGCATCTGTTTTTGGTGCTGCCTGACTACTTGCTAAGGGGGCAATGGCGATACTACTAAAAATCAAAGCCAAACAGATCATTGCCCAAACGATAAAGTGACGTTTTTTTGTTTTCATAATCATAACTTCCCCTAAAAATATAATAAAAGTAGTATACAACATATTTTATATTTATGCACGCTTTTTCTTTAAATAGTTATTTTTATTCATTATTATTTTATTGGCGTATAAAAATAGACGTTAAATCCTGATTGGGGATTCAACATCTACTTTTAAACAGGGCGTTAATTAATTGTCAGAACAACTTCAATTAAGCAAGTGTTTCTGGCACGACTTTTAGCTGTATGTGTTAACACAATTTTTATTACTGAATTGATAATTTAATTGTTTGCGCGATTGTTTTAGAAACGCCTAAAGCTTCAATTTCTTCAATCGAAGCATCTTTAATTTTCTTCAATGAACCAAACTGTTTTAATAATTTCGTGCGCGTCTTTGGTCCGACGCCTTGAATAGTTTCTAAACGGGATGACAAACTGTTTTTGTTATGAGTTTGACGATGGAAGGTAATGGCAAAGCGATGGACTTCATCTTGAATGCGCTGCAACAAATAGAAACCCTGTGACTTCGGATCCAATTGTACCGGTGTTCCTGCAGCCCCATAAATTAGCTGAGCGGTTTTATGCTTATCATTTTTGACCATTCCAGCCACTGGTACTTGCAAATTTAATTCATTCTCCAAAACATCTTTGGCGGTATTCATTTCAATAATGCCACCATCCATTAGAATCAAATCTGGCATTGGCCGCTTCTCTTTCAGCAGACGTGTGAAACGCCGCCGAATAACTTCACGCGTATTAGCCGCCTCGTCAGCACCCTCTTGATGTTCGACTTCACCCTTTAGCTTATACTTACGATAATTGGCTTTATCTGGACGACCATCAAAGAAACTTACCATCGCTGAAACAGGATCAGCACCTTGAATATGCGAATGGTCAAAAGCAACCAAAACGTGACCGTCTGGTAATCCTAAGGCATTTAGGATTTCGTTTTGCGCACCAATCGTCTGACGTTCATCTAATTCCAGCAGACGGAATTTCTCATCAAGCACTAACTTAGCATTTTTATTCGCGAGTTCTAATAATTCTCGCTTTTGACCACGACTTGGCGTGCGCACCGGTACATTTAAAATGGCTGCCAAATCATCTTTTTCAATACTTTTCGGGACTAGAATTTCTTTGGGGAGTACATTATTTTTACGATTATAAAACTGTAAAATGAAGGTGGCCAACTCTTCTTCGGGCGTACTAACAATCGGAATCATCCGCTTCTCGCGCTTCATTAAGCGAGCTTGCCGAATAAAGAAGATCTGAACTGACAGCCAACCTTTATCCATGTAATAACCAATAATATCCCGGGGCGTGTTATCATTCGAAATAATCTTCTGCTTCTCAACTGTTGCCTTAATATAATTCAATTGATCACGCAATTCAGCGGCCCGTTCGAACTTTAATTCTTTAGCAGCAGTGTTCATTTCAACTGTTAGCTTCCGTTTGATCGCACCAACATGTCCGTTTAAGAAGCGTTTAATTTTTTCGATTTGTTGCTGATACTCCGCTTCAGGAACCTCTTTGAAACAAGCACCCAAGCATTGCCCCATATGATAATACAAACAAGGCCGGCCTAAATGACCTGAGCAACGCCGTAAAGGATAAACCTTCTGAATAAAATGCATTGTTTCCTCAGCAGCGTAGACATTGGTATAAGGACCGAAGTAATAGGCGCCATCCTTTTTAATTTGACCCGTAATTTGAATCACAGGATCGCGTTCATTAGTTATTTTAATATAAGGGTAACCAGTCCCCTGCTTCAAACGAATATTGTAATAGGGCTGATGCTTTTGAATTAACGTAATTTCAAGCAAGAAAGCCTCTTTATTCGTACTCGTAATAATCGTTTCAAAGTCCACAATTTCGGAAACGAGGCGCGCGGTTTTACCCGTATGACTACTCTTGAAATACGAGCGCACACGGTTTTTTAAATTCTTTGCTTTACCAACATAAATAATTTGTGCGTTGATATTTTTCATCAAATAACAACCAGGTAAATCTGGCAGCAGGGCCAATTTATGCTCAATATGTTCAGATGCCAAAATTAGCCTCCTCTTTTTGATCATTGGTATTGATTTAATGCATGATGATATTTATATACTGTCACTGAGTTAATATTCTAGATACTAAAACTATTATTTGGTACTTCTTCACACTTATACGAACGTGCGAGGTGCCGTGGTGGAAAACAAATACTTGGCGCTGGAACGTAGTGGGCATTGCTTGAAGCCAATTTTTACAAAATTGTCTCCAAGACAAGCCTTATTGTAACAGCTAAAGCTGCAACAATAATATCACTACTGAGCGGTATTTATTTCCCACCACTAAGTTAACATGCTAGATACTAAAACTACTATTTAGTGTTCCTTCATGCTTACACAAACTCGCTCATGGAACGTGGTGAACACCGACTAACAGACATTAGTAAACTTCCATTTCTGTTCTCAAGACTTACTATGAAGCTGATTGATAAAATTGTTTTATTCGTTTTCTTTCTCCAACCACTCATACATAATCTTTGACTTTTGGAGCGCATAAACTAATAAACTGATTGGGACTGATGTCGTTACTAAAGCTGCCAGAAGTCCAATAATAATTTTTAACATGTCGGTATTAGATTTATAAACTAAGAAATAGGCGAATAAAAAGCCAAAAATAACCGTTCCGATACAAAGCCTTTTATAAAATTTTATATACTCATGGATTCTTTCATAATTATCTTGATTTCGGTTACCATGAAGATTAGCGTAATATTTGATTGTCTCCCCCATTAACTTATCAACTTCTTCTTGATCAGAGTTTATTTTTTTAATTTTATGACCTCTTAAAAAAGATACGGTCATTAATGTCCACCAATAAATTGAAAAAACTATTGTTGTTATTAGAGCAAGCTCTAGGAATTGAACTCCTGTAATATATTCACTAAGGTTGACCTCTTGATCACTCCCATTTAATGCAATTACAATTCCTGGCAGAAAAGGAGCAACATAAAAAATAAGCTTCAGCGTCAATGTGTCTTTCAGGGGAATATTATATAAAGCATATTCTTTTTTTGAGATATCGTAAAACAAGCGAATATTTTTTTCAAAATCGTCATACATATATACTTTCATGGCTTCCTCACTACATATCACTTTATCAGTGCTTGAATTAACAAAATCACCTGCCAATAGCAACTTTACACCAGCACTGAATTGGTGAGTGGTTGAATCACTTCTAATTTTCAGGAGTACAAACTTGCTGTTAAACCACACCATATCATTTCTTTAGTCAGTGCCGGAGGGAAATCGCGGTCAGCCGCGTCATTCTTGTTAATGGTTTACCATTTACAAGAAAGCTCGTATTTAAGACGAATTGGTTTTTATTCGGCTTAAATCGACGCTCGCAGCGTTCCACCAGCGCATTTCCCGCAGGCACGGAGAACTACAACATCACAGTTCTAGGATCTGATATTTTATAACAGCGTTTGTATTTGAATTGAATTACTTCTCAAATCAGACAAAAAAGCTACAATACACTCATAGTATTGTAGCTTAGAACTAAGGAAATATAAACTATTGTGAACCGATTAACTGACTAAAATTTTGGACAAGAAGTCTTTGGTCCGCTCTTCTTGAGGATGATCGAAAATCTGCTCAGGCGTCCCTTTTTCTAGCAGTTGGCCTTGATCCATAAACCATACTTGGTCGGCCACATTCTTCGCAAAACCCATTTCATGTGTCACAATAACCATGGTCATTCCGGTTTGTGCTAAGTCTTTGATGACGTTCAAAACTTCGCCGACCATTTCTGGATCAAGTGCGGAAGTCGGTTCGTCAAATAGCATCACGTCAGGGTGCATTGCTAGAGCGCGCGCGATAGCAACCCTTTGTTGTTGACCACCCGATAAACTAGCTGGTTGTGCATCTGCTTTATCTGCTAAACCTACTTGTGCTAATAAGGCTTTACTTTGTTCTGTTGCAGCGGCTTCAGACATACCTTGAACATTCATTGGTGCCAGATTAAGATTCTGTAAAACTGAATAATTAGCAAATAGATTGAATGATTGGAAAACCATCCCCATTTTTTCACGAATCTTATCTAATTGTACTTCTGCAAGTTGATTGACAATCTGGCCTTCAAATTCAATCTCACCACTAGTTGGCGTTTCAAGTGAATTTAGGCAGCGCAGATACGTACTTTTACCACTACCAGAAGGACCAATGACGACGATCACTTCGCCCTTATCAATTTTTGAATCAATGCCTTTTAAGACATGATTATTACCATAACTTTTTGTCAATTTCTTTGTTTCTAGAATTGTTGTCATATTATCACCCACATTGTTAATGAAAAAATTGTACCACACACTTTATAAATATACAAATAAAATTACGATTAAGTTATTATTTTGCATATTTATACTTAAAAATGTAAACGATAAGTAACAGATTTTGGCAAATAAATTAAAATATGTTAAAATACACTCAAAAGATAGGCAGGTGAAATCCATGGCCCTTACAATTAAACGCGACGATAAATTAACTAGTCTCTTCGATAAATTCGCAACTTTGCCCGATGACAAGAAGGAATCCGAAATACTTGATACCGTTAATCAGACGGCAACTAAAAAAGAGCAAGCTAGCAAGAAAAAAGTAGAAAAATAAAGACAATCAGTAAGAACAATCAAATTATAAAAAATGACGAATCAATGTCATGAATTCAAGTATCAAGCTTACTACAGACGTTTCAAATTTAAATTCACTGGCATTAGTTATTCTTGAACATTTTGTAGAACACAAAAATGGCTCCTCATTTACCGAATAATCGGTACTGAGAGGCCATTTTCTATTGAACGAACTTAATCAATTTTTGTCTGGCTGATTTCAGAAATCCAGCGCCAAATTTCCTCGCCACCCTCACCGGTCATCGCGCTGAAGGGAATTAGTGGTGCGTCGTTAGGCATTTGTAGAACCTTTTGGATACGCTGAAGATTGCCAGCACGGTGATTCCGTGTTACTTTATCGATTTTGGTTGCAACAACTAGAATTGGAATATCGTAATAATCAACATAATGATACATTGATTCGTCATCTGTACTAGGATCATGACGTGCATCAACCAGAATCACGGCACCCTTAAGCTCCTGACGGTTCGTTAAATAATGTTCGATAATTTGGCCGAACTGTTCGCGTTGCTTCTTAGAAACCTTCGCATAGCCATAACCAGGCACATCGACTAAGTTCAACTTTTGATTGACCTGATAGAAATTCAATGTTTGCGTTTTACCAGGTGAACTAGAGGTGCGTGCTAAACTTTTGCGATTTAACAGTTTATTGATTAGCGAAGATTTCCCAACATTAGAACGTCCGGATAAAACAATTTCTGGTAAACCAGCGCTTGGATATTGCTTCTCATCAACCGCACTGATCAATATTTGTGCATCCGTAATTTTCATGATCTACCTCATTCATTAAAGTCGTGCTTTAGAAAAAAAGTTGGGGCGACGATCATTGAGCCCCAACTTTTTAAAATGAACTTATGATGCTTTTTCGTTCTTATCACAAATCAACTCTGGCTTTTTGCGGCCGTCAACAACTGGTTTAGTGATAATCACTTTTTCGACATTTTCCTTCTCAGGTAATTCAAACATCGTATCTTCCATG
The DNA here is from genome assembly GCF_003946695.1 of Lapidilactobacillus bayanensis. Lineage (GTDB taxonomy): Bacteria > Bacillota > Bacilli > Lactobacillales > Lactobacillaceae > Lapidilactobacillus > Lapidilactobacillus bayanensis. The sequence continues at coordinate 39,868 of NZ_RHOX01000007.1, forward strand.
ACACTTTCCATGATGGAACGCAAGCCACGGGCACCGGTATCACGTTCAATTGCTTCGTGAGCAATGGCGTGTAAGGCGCCTTCAGTGAACTCAAGTTTGACCCCGTCAAGTGAAATTAACTTCTGATATTGTTTCACTAAAGCATTCTTCGGCTTCGTCAGAATTTGTACTAAATCAGATTCAGTCAACTTATTTAAAGCAGAAATAATTGGGATACGGCCAATGAATTCAGGAATAATCCCGAATTTCATTAAATCTTCAGGGATGATTTGTTGCATCACATGCTCAGCATTAAACTGTTCTTGACGATTCTCGGCCGAACCAAAGCCAATAACCTGTTCGCCTAAGCGATTACGCACAATATTCTCGATGCCATCAAATGCACCACCGACAATGAATAAAATATTGGTTGTGTCGATCTGAATGAATTCTTGTTGGGGATGTTTACGACCGCCCTGAGGTGGCACGTTGGCAATTGTGCCTTCAAGAATTTTCAAGAGCGCTTGTTGAACACCTTCACCCGAAACATCACGGGTAATAGAAACGTTCTCGCTCTTCTTAGCAATTTTATCGATTTCGTCGATATAAACAATTCCGCGTTGAGCGCGTTCAACATCGTAATCAGCATTCTGCAATAACTTTAAGAGAATATTCTCAACATCTTCACCAACATAGCCAGCTTCGGTCAAAGTCGTGGCATCAGCGATAGCAAACGGCACGTTTAAAATCCGTGCTAAACTTTGGGCCAAGAAGGTTTTACCTGAACCAGTTGGTCCGATTAATGCGATATTACTCTTCTGTAATTCCGTGTCGCCTTCTTCAGCAATAGCCATTTGATTAACCCGCTTGTAATGATTATAAACGGCAACTGACAAAGCTTTTTTAGCAGCATTTTGACCAATAACATATTCATTTAAGAAATCAAGAATCTCGCGAGGCTTAGGAACTTTAACATTTTGTTCAACTGCGTCTGCACGCAATTCGTCATCTAGAATATCTTGGCATAATACAATACATTCGTTACAAATATAAACCCCAGGCCCAGCAATGATCTTCTGAACTTGATCTTGTGTTTTACCACAAAAAGAACATTTAACTGTACCAGTGGTCTGGATATTATCAAACATTTTTTGTCCACCTTTACTGAACATAATTTATGAGTAAGATAGCACAGCTTTTAATCGCTGTAAAGCAATTGAATTCGCGCTAATTGCGTGGTTGACAATGCCACTTCTGGCAATTGATCACTGTTTCTATCATACCAACAACTATCCATAATGAACAGAAAAAGGATTGGCATCAATTGCTTGCTACCAATCCCTTCTTGTTTTCCATTAAGAATCAATTGAAAGATAACTATTCTTGAACAGCTGAATTAGTAATGATATCGATGGCTTTTTTGATGCCAATATCATGCTTCAACATATCATCAGTCAAAGCTTTACGAACGGCGTCTTTTTCCATGTTGTAATCAGAAGCTAATGTCTCAACTTCGTGATCGACTTCTTCTTCTGTTGGTTCGATACCTTCTGCTTTAACAACTGCATTAAGCACTAGGTCAGTCCGAACACGTTGGTCAGCATCGCTTTCGAATTGCTTATGCAAATCGTCTTCAGTTGTACCAGTTAATTGATAGTACATCTTAGGATCGATTCCTTGACGTTGCATGTTTCCTAAGTATTGATCCATCTGGTTGTGTACTTCAGATTCGATCATAACTTGTGGCAAGTCTTTGATCTCGGAATTAGCAACAGCTTTGTCGATTGCGGCTTCTTGAACAGCTGCTTCTGCTTCATCCTTCTTGCTCTTAGCAAGTTGTTCCTTAATCTTGGCCTTTAATTCGATTAAAGTATCGACTTCTTCATCAATATCTTTAGCGAAATCATCGTCAAGTTCAGGCAATTGCTTGGTCTTAACTTCATGCATCGTTGTTGCAAAGTGTGCTTCTTTACCAGCAAGCTCCTTAGCTTGGTAATCTTCTGGGAAGGTAACAACAACATCGAATTCGTCACCAGCTTTGTGATCAACTAATTGATCTTCAAAGCCAGGGATGAATGTGTTAGAGCCAATTTCGATTGAATGGTTCTCAGCAGCACCACCGTTAAATTCTTCACCATCAATAGTCCCTTTATAATCGATGGTGACGGTGTCGCCTTTTTCACTAGCGCCATCTTCTTTAAGTACTAATTCTGCTTGTTGTTCGCGGCGTTTCTCTAATTCTGCATCAACATCAGCATCAGTGACTTCTGTGCTTTGCTTAGGAACAGTTAAGCCTTTATAGTCGCCTAAAACAACTTCTGGTTTAACTGTAACCTTAGCTTTAAGTACCCAAGGTTCGTTAGGATCCATCTTTTCAACACTAATCTCAGGTTGATCAACAGGTTCAATCCCAGCTTCGTCAACTGCAGCATCATAAACATCTGGTAAAACAATGTTTAAGGCGTCTTCGTATAATGAAGCCTCACCATACATCTTGTTGAATACTTGACGTGAAACCTTGCCTTTACGGAAGCCAGGTACGCTTAAGTTCTTCTTAACACGTGCAAAAGCAGCATCTAAACCTTCGTTAATTTTGTTAATTGAAATTTCAAATGTAAGTTCACCATCGTTGGTGCCCTTCTTTTCCCATTTGGCAGACATTAATATACCTCCGATATCTTGTATCGTTCTCTTTTTACATACCAATTTATCTTATCGTATTTAGGTTTAAATGTAAATAATACACCTTTAAAAAAGAACGTTTAATCAAGTTTATTCGTTATTTTGGTGACAAACTGGCTACTAAATAATGACGTGTTTAAATTTAAGCCGCAAATCACTGACTGTACACTTGGATCAACTCGATGAATAGCACGACAAGATAAAATAAAAGGAACCAGAAGTTTGTTCTGATTCCTTCAATCATTAATTTAGCTTGTTTCAAAAATAAGTTACCAGCGTGGCTGATTACATCATGCCGCCCATGCCAGCACCTGGTGCAGCTGGTGCTTCAGGTTTTTCTGGTTCTGGCTTATCAGCAACAACTGCTTCAGTCGTCAACATTAAGGCAGCAACACTTGCGGCATTTTGTAAAGCTGAGCGTGTCACTTTAGTTGGGTCGATAATCCCGGCTTCAACCATGTTTTCCCACTTGTCAGTAGCGGCGTTGTAGCCAACTTCAACTTTTTCACCTTTCAAGCGGTTAACAATAACTGAACCTTCAAGGCCAGCATTTTCAGCAATTTGACGAACTGGTTCTTCAAGAGAACGTAAGACAATGTTAATACCAGTCTGAACGTCGCCTTCCTCGCTTAACTTAGCAACAGCAGGAATGACATCGACTAATGCGGTACCACCACCAGCAACGTAGCCTTCTTCGACAGCGGCGCGAGTTGCGTTCAAAGCATCTTCGATACGATACTTACGTTCTTTCAATTCGGTTTCAGTCGCAGCACCAACGTTAATAACTGCAACGCCACCAGCTAATTTAGCCAAACGTTCTTGTAACTTCTCCCGATCAAAATCAGAAGTTGTATCAGCAATTTGTTTCTTGATTAACTCAACTCGTTCGCTAATGGTATCTTTAGCGCCAGCACCTTCAACAATTGTTGTATTGTCTTTAGTGATGGTTACTTTACCAGCTTGGCCTAATTGCTCAAGCTTCGTATCCTTCAATTCAAGACCTAAGTCGCTAGTAATCACGGTAGCGCCAGTCAAAACAGCGATATCTTCCAATTGAGCTTTACGACGATCACCAAAGCCAGGCGCCTTAACAGCAACTACATTGAAGGTACCACGAATCTTGTTCAAGACAAGTGTTGGTAAAGCTTCACCGTCAACATCATCAGCGATGATCAATAATGACTTACCTTGTTGTACGATTTCTTGCAACATTGGTAAAATTTCTTGAATGTTAGAAATCTTCTTGTCTGTAATCAAGATATATGGATTGTCCAAGTCGGCTTCCATCTTGTCGTTGTCAGTAACCATGTATTGTGACAAGTAACCACGATCGAATTGCATACCTTCAACAACACTTAAGTCAGTATCAATCCCTTTTGATTCCTCAATTGTGATCACACCATCATGACCAACTTTTTCCATAGCGTCAGCAATCAACTTACCAACTTCAGCGCTTGATGAAGAAACGGAAGCAACTTGAGCAATTTGTGCTTTGTCATTAACTTTATGAGAAATCTTGTGCAATTCGTCAACGGCAGCATTAGTTGCTAATTCAATCCCCCGACGAATGCCAACAGGATTAGCACCGGCGGTAACGTTCTTCATACCTTCACGAATAATTGATTGTGCTAAGACTGTAGCGGTTGTCGTACCATCGCCAGCAATGTCATTAGTCTTTGAAGCAACTTCGGCAACTAATTTAGCACCCATATTCTCGAAATGATCTTCTAATTCGATATCTTTGGCAATAGTAACACCATCATTAGTGATTTCTGGTGAACCGTATGATTTTTCAAGGACAACATTGCGGCCTTTAGGTCCTAATGTTGTTTTAACTGTATTTGCTAATTGATCAACACCACGTAACATTGCGGAACGTGCGTCTTCAGAAAATTTAACTTCTTTTGCCATGATAAAACCCACCTCGTTATGAAATTTAGGCAACCGCAACAAGCGTCGGTTGCTTTTATTTTTGTACTATCGTGAAACAGAAAGCTTGTGCTGAACTAACTTGTTAACAGTGCCACTCGATACGAATAAAGCATTAAATCGAACAACGCAGCAATTAAACGCCATCTAGCTTTCATTTGTTTAATTTCGACATTATAAGCACTCAAACCGATTAAATAATCAGCAATTAAATTAGTACGAGTAAACCTGATCATTAATTAATTACAATCAAATCAACTCATTATTAGTCACTCGTAAACTAACTTAAATTAGTCAACGATTGCCATTAAATCTTTATCGTGCAGTACTAAGTAATCTTCGCCTTCATACTTCACTTGAGAGCCGGCGAATTTATCAAACATCACTGTTTGACCTTCTTTAACTGATACAGGAATCTGCTTGCCATCGTCAGTTGTCTTCCCAGCACCAACAGCAACAACTGTACCTGTTTGTGGCTTTTCCTTTGCATTGCTGGCTAAGACAATCCCACCAACGGTTTCTTCTTCCTGTTTAGCAACAGTTACGATAACACGATCTCCTAAAGGTTTTAACATAGAAAATCCCTCCGTTAACATTTAATTTATTTTTTAATTTAGCACTCTTAATGTTCAAGTGCTAACCACAAGAAATATCATAACATTATTCGAAATGAATGCAAGTATTTAACTCTTGATTTCAATATTTTTATTCAGTCTGCAGCTTTACGTGATTTCAATGGCTCAGGGTGCTTTTTAATTGCCGCAAAAATTGATATGATAAGGATATGTTTTTTAGAAAGGAACGCTTATGAACAATAAAAATGCACTCTCAAAAATCATCTACATGTTGATCACTTATCTGATTATTATGTTTCTCCCTTCGCTCGTTATTCAACTCTTCGGCTTAAAGGGCGTCACAGCTATTAATTGGCAAGTTGGGATTACCTTTGTTGGCGTCATTGCCATGCTCTGGGTCGATCACACTTCCGATATTAAGGCTAACCTAGAACCAGATAAGAAATTATCACTAGCCGACACAAGCTTGTACGGTCTTGGCGGTATGTTATTAATGTATGCTACTGAAATTGCCGCTTCATTGATTATCATCCTCCTATTTGGTCAGCCGACAGCTTCGCAAAATACACAAATGATTCTCACAATTGTGCGTCGCGCACCATTATTTATTGTTTATGGCGTCGTCCTCGCACCAATCATGGAAGAATTAGTTTTTCGCAAAACGATTTATGGTGTTGGTCGACAATTAATTAATCCGACTGGCGCGATGGTAATTTCGGCCCTATTGTTTGGCCTTGCTCATAACGATAATCAGTACTTGCTAGTTTATTCTTCACTTGGTTTAATGCTTTGCTGGTTATATAAGCGCACTGGTTCAATCAGGATTAATATGATTGCTCATGGTTTATTCAATGGCATTACTATGGCGTTAGCTTTATTAGCTTTTAAATAAATAAGTGCAACGATTTCTGTTGACTGAACTCATTAATCAAATTGCTAAAATTTAGCCACAAATTTAGCCACAAAAAAAGAATGGCACTTAAGCCATTCTCATTATTTCAACTTGTTTAATTATTCAAATTTGGTGTTGCGGTTAAGTTCTCTTTAGCCATCGGATTAATTAAACTACCGTCTTCTTTGAAATTATCCAAGAAGTAAATCAAAGTTTGTAATTCATTAGCAAGATCAACATTATGAACACGAATGTCGTCAGGAACACTAACACGTAACGGCGTAAAGTTCAAGATGCCGCGAATGCCGATTTTAACCAATTCATCGGTAATCTCTTGAGCGTGTTCCATTGGGACAGATAAGATGACGATGTCAATTTGTTGTTGCTGTAATTGCTCCTTTAACTCAGCCATCTTATAGATAGGCACACCGCTTTGAATCGTACCCGTAATTTCAGGATCAATGTCAAATGCAGCGCTAATGCGAATATTATTCGTTTGACGGAAGTTATAGTTCAATAGCGCATGACCTAAATTACCAACACCGATTAGCGCAACGTTAGTCAAATGATCTTGATTCAATAAGCGCTTAAAGAACGCCAATAATGATTCAACATCATAACCATAACCACGTTTGCCTAATGCACCGAAATAAGAGAAATCACGCCGAATTGTGGCGCTATCTACTTTCACTGCCTCAGACAGGTCCGCAGAAGAGAATTTAGTTTTTTCACTATCGTGTAAGAATTGTAAATAACGATAGTATAATGGTAACCGTCTAGCGGTTGCCTTAGGAATCTTTACTTCAGCCATTGCTGAAACACCTCAGACTTTCAAACAATTTAGTTGATACGATGATTCTTGTCAATTATCATTATGAATTATTCCACAATTTTGCTAAATAAACAACAATATTTATGCTATGTATCATAGTCAATTCGTGAATTTTTTTCAAGCAAGTTGCCTCATTGCCTAACTGACGCAATTACGTGGCTTGCAAATGACTTAATAAAAATAATTAAGTTTTCATTAATTTAGATTATCCGTTTTTGGAGGTTATTATGATTATTTTACAAGCACAGCAAGTCGCCCGTTTCTTCGGTGCTGAAGTGCTCTTTGACAAAGTAAATCTTGAAATTCAAGATCATGCACGAATTGGATTAGTCGGCGTTAACGGCGCGGGTAAATCAACCCTACTGCGGATTATTGCTGGGATTGATCCACCTGATCAAGGGCAGATCGTCATTAATAAAGGGACGACTTTGGGTTATTTGGCTCAGAATAGTGGCCTGGATTCCACCAAAACAATCTTCGCGGAAATGTTGACGGTTTTCACAAATTTACAACATATGGCCCAACAACTTAAAGCAATCGAGCAACAATTAATTGAGCGCCCCACTGATACTAACCTACTGGCAAACTACGACACGCTACAAACTGCTTTTAAAGCACAAAACGGCTACAGTTATGAGACGGAAATTAAAACAGTCTTAAACGGGTTTCAATTTCCCGAGACAACTTACGAGATGTCGGTTGCTTCATTATCCGGTGGTGAACGTTCTCGACTCGCCTTGGCCAAAATTTTGCTGCAAAAGCCCGATATTTTGATCCTAGACGAGCCCACCAACCATTTGGATATTGAGACCCTCAACTGGTTGGAAACGTACTTACAAGGTTATCCAGGCGCTTTACTGACCGTTTCTCATGATCAGTACTTCTTGGATCACGTTGCCAAGGAAATCTACGCGCTTTCGCGGCATCAATTGAAACATTATCGTGGTAATTATACCAACTATTTGGAACAAGCCGCCGCTGAACAAAAGCATGCAGAAAAAGAATACGAATTACAACAAACTGAAATTAAAAAATTACAAACTTTCGTTGATAAAAATTTAACGCGCGCTTCAACAACGAAACGCGCCCAAGCCCGGCAAAAGCAATTGGACAAGATGGTGCGATTAGACAAGCCCCAGAGTAGCGAACAATCAGCGCATTTTCGTTTTGAAATTACCGAAGAAACGGGTAAAGAAGTTTTATTCGTCAAAGATTTGGCTGTTGGTTATGATAGCGTCATGTCTACTCCCATTACTTTTGACGTGCGCAAGCAGCAACGTGTTGCGATTATTGGTGCCAATGGCATTGGTAAATCAACCCTCGTTAAGACGCTGCTCGATGAAATTCCCGCATTGGCTGGTACCTTCAAATTTGGCGCTAATGTTGCGATTGGTTACTACGATCAGAACCAAGATCAGCTAGACCCTAAGAAAACCGTTTTAGACACGATCTGGGATGAACATCCCCTATTGCCGGAACAACAAATTCGCAATGTCTTGGGCAGCTTTCTCTTTCGTGGCGAAGATGTTAAAAAGATGGTACACCAACTTTCTGGCGGTGAAAAAGCCCGCTTATTATTAACTAAGTTAGCAATGGAAAAGCGTAACGTTCTAATTATGGATGAACCGACGAACCATTTAGACATTCAAAGTAAGGAAGTTTTAGAAGATGCTCTCGCAAATTTTGCAGGCACTTTGATTTTTGTTTCGCATGACCGTTATTTCATCAACAGTTTAGCCGACACGATCGTTGAAATTGACACACAAGGAAGTCATCTTTACCAAGGCAATTATGATTTTTATTTAGAAAAACGCGCCGGTGAAACGACTGTTGTTGAACAAAAAGCCGCCGAACCAATTAGTGATAACCAAGCCGCCTTCATTGCTGACAAAAATAAACAAAAAGAGGTGCGCAGAATTAAGCGTGCCATTGAAAATGTAGAACAACAATTACAAGAACTTGATAGTGAAAACCAACGAATTCAACAAGCGATGACTGCCCCTGAAATTTTAAATGATTTTCAAAAGCTAGCCGATTTGCAGTCCGACTTGGAAAGAAACGAACAACAACAAGAAACAACCGAAGCCCTCTGGTTGCAAGCATCGGAAGAGTTAGAGCAAATGAGTGATTAATCGTTGCTATAGCCGTGATTGCGCATCAGAACATAGGCGCGTACTAAATAGTAATCATAAAAATCCTAGAACCGTTATGTTGAGCTTCTTCGCGCCTACGGAAAATACGCTGGTGGAACGCTGCGAGTATTGATTTGAGCCAAATCAAAGCCCAATTTGTCTCAAATGCAAACTTTCTTGTAAGTGGTAAACCACTAACAAGAATGCCGCGGCTGACCGCGATTTTCCTCCGGCACTGACAAACGAGATGTGGTGTGATTTAATCGTAAATTTATGCTTCTAAAAATTAGAAGGTAATTCAACCACTCGTCAACTCTGCGCTTGCGCAAAGGTTGCCACCTTGTTTGTTTAGTGAGGGAAAATAAATGCCGCTCAGTGGTGAGATTGTTGTTGCAGCTTTAGCTGTTACTACAAGACCTGTCTTGGAGACAATTTTGCAAAAATTGGCTTCAAGCAGTGTCCACCACGTTCCAGCGAAAGTATTTATTTTCTCTCACGGTACTCACTATGCTTCGTATGCAACCTTTGCGCAAGCACGAAGAAGGACTAGATAGCAGTTTTAGTTTCTACTATTTCGCATTGCAACGTGCACGTTCCATAAGCAGCCCTTGTGCAAGTGTAGAGAACCACAACAAAACAGTTTTAGCATCTAGCACCCAAACTAAAAACAGACAAAAAGAGAGCAAAATCAAATGATTACTTTGATTCCGCTCTCTTTTATTTAGGATAATTTTAAATTTAGTTGCCCATCAACTTTTCAGCTTGAGCAAGTACTGTTGCACCGTCCATCATGCCATAAGCACGCATGTCGATAACTGCGACAGGAATATTCTTGTCAGCAAGCTTCTGTTGGAATTGGCTCAACATGAAACGAACTTGTGGTCCAAGCAACATAACATTAACATCATTAGATGCTAATGCGTTGTCAGCATCGCCTGCAGCTGTAGCAAAGATTTTTGCTTCAATACCTTTTGCCTCTGCAGCTTTTTGCATTTTTGTAACAAGTAGACTAGTTGACATACCAGCACTACATACTAACATAATCGTTTTTTCAGCCATTGTAAAAACGCTCCTTTAATGTTTACATGAAAGTATTAATCGCTTTCAATATAGGAAAAGCATATCCCAAATTGCTGATGCTGTCAATCATTTATCATCATAAATGAGAACGTTCCCTCAAGATTAAACAAACTGACCAACGCCAAGAAAGGGCGTGTTGCACGTCTGTCAAACTTAGTGTAACTTTTTTCTATACTAAATCCAAACTTGGAACGGCATTTAAAGCTAAGTCGGCAAATGGTACGTCAGTCGCTAGTTGAACAGAGGCTGCCGCGCCGATCATTGCAGCATTATCACCACATAAGCGTAGCGGTGGAATAATCAAAGTCATTTCAGGATGCTCAGCAGCCAAAGTTGCGGTTAACCGTTCACGCAAACCTTGATTAGCTGCAACACCACCGGCGACAACCAATTGTTGAACCGGATGGTCTGCAAGTGCACGCAGCGTTTTACCAACTAAGACATCACAAACACTCGCTTGAAAACTTGCCGCTAAATCTGCGCGGTTCAATGTTTCACCAAGCTGATCAGCGTGATGAACGGTATTGATAAAAGCACTCTTTAACCCACTGAAACTGAAGTCAAGATTGTCTTCATCAAGCATTGCCCGTGGAAATTTGAAGGTATCCTGACCTTGATGCGCGAGCGCGTCAACTTCTTTGCCAGCAGGATAATTAATGCCGAGAACCCGGCCGATTTTGTCATAGGCTTCACCAGCTGCATCGTCGCGCGTTTCCCCTAATAATTGATACTGATTAGGTGCACTGACTAAAACAAGTTCTGTATGACCACCAGATACCACTAGCACCATAAATGGGTACGTTAGCGGCGTAATAAGCTGGGCCGCATAAATATGCCCAGCCAGATGATTAACAGGGATCAGTGGCAAATGGTGGGCAAATGAGATAGCTTTCGCTGCACAGATGCCAATTAATAATGAACCGACTAATCCGGGACCATAAGTGACGGCCACTGCTGTCAAATCATCATAATCAACCCCAGCTTCCTGCAGCGCTAAACCAGTGCAATTCAAAATCTGTTCGACATGATGACGGCTGGCAACTTCCGGAACGACCCCACCAAACCGCTGGTGACTTTTAATTTGGGTGGCAATGATATTACTCAGAATTTTGTTGCCATTCTCGATGACTGCCACACTAGTCTCATCACAACTACTTTCAAACGCTAAAATAAGTTCACGTTGCTTGTTTATCAATATTTTTCACTCTACTTTTTGAATACGCCAATTAATCGACCAAGAGGAGTTCCATCGAAACAGCATCCTCGTGATCAGCGATATAATAATTTTTTTTAATTTTACGATCAACAAAGCCTAACTGGTGATACAGGTGTTTAGCAGCGTCATTGGACACTTTTGCCTCTAAAGTCACGAATGAACAGTTAGTCTGCTTCGCTTGGTCGATCATAAATAACATGAGCTGCTTACCTAAACCCAAGTTTTGCCAATGTCGCACAATGGCCACATTGGTAATATGCAATTCTAAATCACTGTACCAGGCGCCAATAAAACCGATTAATTCATCACTCGGCGTAAATAAACCAACATACAAGTGACGCTCGCGCTTATTAACCTCATTTAGAAAAACCAGACGATTCCAAGGTGTTTGTCCTTGATAAACATCGCGCTGAATAGCCAATAATTGATCCATATTGGCTGATTTTAAGCGTCGCAAATGATAGGTCAATCCCTGATGATTAAACGTCACTTCAGTGAACTGATCGACACTATCTGCTTCTTTAGTAACGGGTTGAAAGAGATGCTTAAACTTGTTCAACATAATGATCAGATTCCTCGTGGGGATGTTGCGCCAACCAGTTAACTTCCGCCTCGGTTTTCCGTAAATAAGTGGGTGCAAAACGATTCAGATCAGCAACTGGTTGTTGATCTTGAATTAACAGATCAAACTCACTAGCACGCGGTAAAGTCGCCTCACCGTCAGCAAAAAGGCAGGTGAACTCGGGTAATTGTTCTGTGAAAAAGGCCTGCTGATCAGCATCAACCTGACCACCAAAACAAACCTGTTGTACACCACTCGCTTTAATTTGGTCAACAATTTCAGTTCGATCTAGATAGGCATCAGCTGCCAATTGTTGCAGCTTGCCCTTTTGCCACTGGTAACAGCCAGCAAAGAAGTGCGCTCGTCGTGCATCAATCAACGGGATAATTAAGGCTTCGTTATTTTGACGCCAAGGCAACGTCAACGCTCTTAAACTAGAAATTGCATAAACTGGCTTGTTCAACGTCCAAGCTAATGTTTTAGCTGTTGTCACGGCAATGCGAACACCAGTATAGGAGCCCGGTCCAGCTGCGACAATCAATTGATCGACCGCTTCAATTTCAACTTGAGCAAGTTTCAGCACTTCCGCGATTGCTGGCATCAAAGTCACGCTATGATTTTTGGGCCAGGAAGTTTGGATGGTTGCCAGTGGTTGATGATTGTTAATGACGGCAACACTCAAAGGTATTGCGGATGTATCAAGTGCGAGGGTTAACAACAACAACGCCTCTTTTCATTAAGATAATAAAAACATTCTACCACAAAATAAAAAATCGCGTACGCTAGAAAACGGACACGACTTGAATTTGGAATTTTAATTTTCATTGACATGACGAATATGCGTTACCTCAGTCAATCGGCGCCATATTGAGCTGGCTAAGACAGTCGATCGGTCAAATGCAGGCGATCGCTGATTTGTAAAATATAATAAATCCCAAAAAAGTAAATCGGAATCATGATTAATTCTTTCGGCAGTCTGGTCATCAATAAAGGCCAGAATGGTGTCTGATACATCCAATAAAGCAATAACGTATTTAGAACTAAGTTAATTCCCAAATTTACCAACAAGGCCAGTGCTAAGACGCGCCATTTCTTAATCACCGGCATCGTTCGATGATCCAACAACCAGCCATACAAGATACCACTCAGAATGGCAACCACAGTAAACGCGGGATTAAATGGACCATTGGGGAATAACGAAGCACTTAAGACGTCACTAATTGCCCCAGCAATCCCCGCATAAAACGGGCCATACCAATAACCGATCAACGCGCTAATTAGAAACGTCGCGCTTAGCTGCAAATAACTTGTCCCAAAAGCAAAACGTCCCACGACCAACCGGACGGCAATGAGAATTGCCAGATAAACCAATCGTGTTAACCGTACTTGATACTTTGTCATACTATTCATTTCGACCACTCCTTTTTTGGAGCGCCACAAAAACTACAATGCGGCGAATGCGGCAACTAAATCGCGGGTCTCCCCTTTTTGTCCGATGTTCACATTCCGTTCCATCAGCACTTAACGCTTAGTCGCCTACTCCGAATAGTAAAAATAATATTACATTTGTTATTCAAGTACAAGTCATTTATTTTAATTCTACATTATTGCCAAGTAATAACTGCTTCTGCTGCTAGTTGTGTCCCATTTAAAATCTGATGGTGACTCGTTAGATCGGTCAATTGCGCGCGACTGATAATTTCGTCGCCATAAGTTACTTCATTGTCATACTTAATCGACATTGACTTCACCGTATGTGACTTTAAGAATGTCAAAGGCAAACTATCCAACATCCAATCGAAATAATGCGCGTTATTGACATGATGATTCGTGTCAATATCAAAATAACGAACTCGAAAAATTTTGTTCAACTCGGACGTTTCAGCCCAATCAACTTTAGGAATTCTTGGGAAGCGTACGACTTCAGGTTTAAATTCCGAAGAAATTTTGTTCGTTAATTCTTCAGGTAGATGCACCATTTTACGCGTAGCATAGCTAATCACCACCCAAATACTACGGACAAAAGCCAACTCGTTATTTTGATCGTCATATAACCAAAAATCACGGTAACAGAAAAATTTATTATATTGTGTAGCTCGTGTGACCACGCGGACCTTTTGATGAAGTTGTGGCAGACGTGTAATCTCAATTTGGTATTGCGTTGTCACCCAACCCATGCCCAAACTCAACATGAATTCCGGCCCAGCATCCAAAGAAGTCAACTGTTGCTCTGAACAAAGCACTAAATGATTCATTAATGCTGACAAATGCAAAGTTCCTGCCGGATCACATTCGTAAAATGGTACCGTGAAAGTTTCTGAATAATCTTCTGCTGCCATGTTAAAACTCCTCTATTGATTTGGTGATTTTGAGACTTAAAAATACGTGGTATTGATTATTTTGATGGTGTGATTTTGAAACGTGCTTAAGGCAACTGCCGGTACGAAATTTAAGTGTAAATCTTGCTGCGTTGACACGCATCAATCTTTCCATTTAAATTTGAACCAGCAACCCGTTGCCTTGCACACTCTGATCTGAAACGTGCTTAAGGCAACTGGCGACAATGAATTTAAGTGTGAATCTTGCTGCGTTGGCACGCATCAATCTTTCCATTTAAATTTGGACCAGCAACCCGTTGTTTTGAGCACTCTGATCTGAAACGTGCTCATAACAACTGGCGGAAGTGATTTTAAGCGTGAATCTCCTTGCGTTAACACGCAATGATCTTCCCGTTTAAAATCATACCGCCAACCCGTTGTTTTGAGCACTCTATAATTCGTGATAGATGCGGTAAATTTCTTGGCGGGGCATTTGTAGTTCTTGCGCTACGCTTTTGATGGCGGCATTGGGTTTATTACCTTGGGCGATGGCGGTGTCGACTTTAGCGACGATGTCGACGGTTGTTAGTTTGCTTGAATCGATTTGTTTTGCGACACGGCCGCTCACAATCAGAACGTACTCACCACGCGGATCATGTTCGTTGTACCAATCGATTAATTCACCGATTGTTCCTCGTTCGAAGGATTCGTGTAACTTCGTTAATTCCCGGCCTAAACAAATGTTGCGGTCGGCACCAAATGCGCCGGCCAAGTCAGTCAGCGTTCGTTGTAAATGATGTGGTGATTCATAAAGAATAACTGTCTCAAGACGTTGGGCTAATTGCTGCAAGACACTGTTTAACTCTTTATTTTTGCGTGGTAAAAAGCCATAAAAATAAAACGGTTGCGGTGAAATTCCTGACGCAATCAATGCGGTCAAACCGGCGTTGGCACCTGGCAATGGCACAACGGCGATCCCAGCAGCCACTGCAGCTTTAACTAACTCTTTACCCGGATCAGATATCGAAGGCAAACCGGCGTCAGAAACTTGGGCGATTGATACCCCAGCGGCTAGTTTTGCTAATAATTCTGGTATACGTTGTTGCGTATTATGCTCGTGAAAACTAATTTGTGGTGTTTCAATGTTGAAATACGCCAATAACTTTCCAGTATTGCGTGTATCTTCTGCTGCGATCAAATCAGCTTCCTGCAAAGTTTTGATTGATCGCATCGTCATATCGTCAAGATTACCAATCGGTGTCGGCACCAAAAAAAGAGTGCCTTGATCAGTAGTTGCAAAACTCTTCTGAATTTGCAACGAACAGGCCCCCTTTATACTCGTGAACTCGTGCGATCGCCATTGCCATAAATAATGCTCGTACAAAAAGCACAAGGTTCATTATTTTCACGACGCGCACCGTACATTTCATTACAGATATGAAACCCAGAATCGTATAATTTTTCCAAATTACGACGAGACGGCAACATTTCTGGCTTATCAATTTGTTTATTTGGACCAGATAATTGGTCTAAACGTCCACGTAAATGCTTATTTTCAATAGTTAACTCAGCATTTTGCTCTAACACCCGATTTAATTCTTGGCGAAAGGCATTCAATTCGCGAGCCAGATTATCTGCCTGCGTTGCTAACCGTTGAAAATCTGTAAACGGATCTTGATTCATGCGCAATTTACCTCTTTAAAGCGAATCTAAAAATCGACAAATTATTAATCTTTTTAACACAATCAATTGCAAAGCAGTGCTGGAACCGCCAACTTTCATTAGCACTTCAATCTAAGACAGCCAGCAATTGTAACGTGGTATGCTCCAAGACATTTTGAAAACTAACGTTTGCTTCCTGCATTCGCCGCATCTGCAAAACAATTTCCAACAATTCGGTGACTTGTTGAGCCGAAAGTTGATTGGCAAATTGCTGTAAGTTATCCTGTTGGTTGGTCCAATTCAACGGACGCGCCAAGGCAAACTTAACGGCAAATAAATCACTTAACCCTGCCAGCAATAGGTCTGGCAATAGTTGTTGTAATTTTTGCTCTTTAAAATTCGGAATTAATTGTGTTTGTACTAGCGCAAATGCCAAATCTTTGTGCGTCAAAATTTGTTGCAACCACCGCCAGAAAATTTGTTGCAATTCTGTCAAGTCAGTTTGTTCCATCCAACTCTGAATCTCGTCTAGAGAAAACTGTGTTGCACTTAAAACATGACTAAAAGTCGAATCCACACCTAATTGTTGAATTTCTTGTTCGCGCACAGCTAATTCCGGCGCTTGCAACGTCACAATTTGTAACCGCGACTGAATTGTCGGTAAAATTCGAGCCAGGCGCGTCGTTGTTAAGATAATGACCACTTGACTGGCTGGCTCTTCCAAGAATTTCAATAAAGAATTCGCGGCTGCTGGCGTCATTTTATCGGCATCTTGAATGACAAATACCCGTTGACGACCTTCCAAACCGCTTTTAGACAATTCTTGTTTCAAACCGCGAATTTCATCGACACCGATTGTACGGGTGTCACGACTAATAACTAAATAATCGGGATTATTTCCTTCTACAATCCGCCGACATTCAGCGCATTGACCACAAGGTTGACCGTTTTGCAGGTTAGTACAAAATAGACGTTGGGCTAACCATTGCGCCAACGCCATTTTTCCTGAATTAGTCGGACCAACAAATAAATAAGCATGACTTAATTCGTTGGCCGCAACTACCGTGGCAAAATGTTGTTCTAGTGTTTGTAAACTTGCTTTCAAAATTCAGGCGCCCTTAGAAATGATGGAATTCATCAACAGGCATGACGAAAACTGTTGCGCCGCCGACTTGAACTTCAATTGGATAAGGCATGGTACTATCACCCATTGGATCAAGATTAGCTGGTGGCGTAATAAATTGTTGACGTGCGTGAGACGTTTGCTTGATGATCGCCATGACTTCTTCAACACGATCATCTTCAATCCCAATAATAAAGGTTGTATTACCAGACTTCAAGAAACCACCAGTCGTCGATAGTTTTGTGGCCCGAATATTAGCATCAATAAACTCGTTACTTAAAATATTAGCGTCTTTATCTTGAACGATTGCGAGAATTAATTTCATAATCAGTACCTCCTTATCTTTATTTTACCAGTTGTTGAATTTTTGCGAAACATTTAGCCACGACAACTTCAACTGGTTGCGTTGCATCAACTAATTGAATGCGATTTTCATTTTGCTCAACAAGTTTTAAATATGACTCACGAACCCGTTGATGAAAGGCCAAGGCTTGACCCTCAAGCCGATCAAAACCAGCACCTAACTTCTTAACCCGTTGAAGACCAACTTCCACCGGAACGTCCAAATATAGCGTTAATTGTGGCAATTCACCTTGAATGGCGAAATCATTTAATTGACGAACTTTGTCCATTCCCAGTTCACGACCGCCACCTTGATAAGCGATTGAACTGTCAACATAACGATCGCACATCACAATCTTATTAGCGGTCAGTGCTGGTTCAATCACCTCAATTAAATGTTGACGCCGCGAAGCAGCATATAGCAACGCCTCAGTCCAATCATCCATCTCAGTATGTTTAGGATCAAGAATCAATTGCCGAATCTCCTCAGCAATCTCACTACCACCCGGCTCACGAGTTTCAACAACCTCCCGATCCGTTACCGTCGCCAACTTCTTAATCAAAGCCTCGATCACAGTCGTCTTACCAGCACCATCCGGCCCCTCAAAAGAAATAAAAAAACCAGCCATACATTTACCTCCAGAGTGCGGAGAACAACGGGTTGATGGCATTAATTTAAATGGAAAGATTGGTGCGTGTAACGCAGCAAGATTTTCACTTAAATTATTTGCCATCAGTTGTTCGCAGCACGTTTCAATTCGGAGTGCGGAGAACAACGGGTTGATGGCATTAATTTAAATGGAAAGATTGGTGCGTGTAACGCAACAAGATTTTCACTTAAATTATTTGCCATCAGTTGTTCGCAGCACGTTTCAATTCAGAGTGTGGAGAAAGTCGGGTTGACAATGAGCATTAAGAAAGTAATGAAGAAGTTCGTACTTTGAACTTATTCATTACTGGCTTAAGCGGAATTGTCAGACTTTCGTAGCACGTTTCAAATCTAACTTTACATTTCCTGTCGTCCTTCGACAGCGCGTTGTAGCGTCATTTCATCTGCATATTCAATGTCAGATCCAACGGACAAGCCGTGAGCCAAACGGGTTACTTTAATACCAGCAGGTTTGATTAGGCGCGCCAAGTACATCGCCGTGGATTCGCCTTCAGGTGATGCGTTAGTTGCGATAATGACTTCGTTAACATCTGTTTTTTGCAAACGTTTAATTAATGGTGCAATATTCAAATCCTCTGGTCCTTTACCATCCATCGGTGATAAAACACCATGCAAAACATGATACAGTCCTTGATAGTCGTTCATTTTTTCCATGGCCATAATATCTTTAGGCTGCTCAACGACCAGAATTTTAGACTGATCACGTGATTTATCCCGACAAATCTCACAAGGATCTTCATCGGTAATATTGCCACAGATTGAACAGTAATGCAGGTCGCGCTTGGCCGCTAATAAACTATCCGCGAATTCTTTAACGTCTTCTTCATCCATATCAATGGTAAAAAAAGCCAAACGTGTCGCCGTTTTACTACCAATTCCGGGCAATTTCATGTAACTTTCAATTAATTTAGCAATTGCTTCTGGATATTGCATTCAATTCACGCTTGCTTACATGAGGCCACGAGTATATTTACCCATGGTCTTTTCTGTAGTGGTCTCAATTTCGGTCAAAACTTGATTAGTTGCTTGAATAATCAAGTCTTGCAGCATTTCTGGATCTTCTGGATCAATTACCTTCGGATCAATTTGTAGATCAGTAATTGCCCGTTTACCTGTCATGGTAATCTTAACTAAATCATCACTGGAAGCGGCCGTGAATTCACGGGTTTCCAATTCAGCCTGTTCCTTTTGCATTTCTTTTTGCATCTTTTGCATTTTACGCATCATACCGGCCATATTACCTGGATTTGCTCTCATTAATTATCGTTCCTCTCATTTTTAAAAATCGTGTTCTTAATCATCAATATTGTTTTATTATCCCACATTTAACTTAGAAATTAACACTTAATTGGACTCAACTTTAACAATTTGATCACCAAATAATTTCGTTGCTTCAGCAATAATTGTCGGTTGCTTAGGCGCTACCGGTTGCGCGTCTGAACTTGATGAATCTGATTTATTTTGATGCAAGGTCGCAATATATTCTTTGCGGATCTTGGGCCATTGATCTTTCTGAACCAAAATAATATCGGCTTCGTTTTTCATCAATGAATTTAATTCGCTCTTGAGCGCGTCTTGTAACTCATGATCGGTATTCGCTGTCCGCAAAGTAAACTCATAAGTGAACGCGACAACAATTGCGTCGGCACTAGCAGCTACCGGTTGGGAAACCTTCATCATCGCTCGCTTAGCAGGTGGCAACTTTGATAACAAATCTGGCCACACATCACGCACGGCGGTCAAACTTTCCTTCGTGGCGTTTTCCAGAACGTGATAAACCTGCTTATGACTGACTTTACTTTCAATCTTGTGGACAGGACTCGTTACTGTTGTTCTAGCGGAATTAAATTCGGCAGCAGCACTATCATTCTTCGCTAACTTAGTGATTTGTTGCTTTAATTCAGCCACTTGACTTTGTAACTGGGTCACCTCAGCACTATTATCCGGCGCCGCTTGAACCTCAGTAGTCGTAGTCGCCGCGTTTGCCAATTTAACCGTCATCACTTCAAGGAATAATTCACTATGAGCACTGTTCTTTAATTGCAATTGAATTTCATTCGTCATATCAATCATGCGATACAATTGTTGACTTTGGATTTTCTTCGCCGCTGCAATTAAGTTATCTGCCAATTGACGATAAGATAACTGAGTCAATAATTGTGCATCGTTCTTCTGCAACAAGAGATCCCGCAGCAACTCAATAATTCCTTCAATCAAGCGGTTAGCCGAACAACCGTTAGCAAACAGCGTATTGATTGTCTGCAACGCAGAAGTAACCTCTTGATTAAAAACCGCCGTTAAATAGTTAGCTAATTGCTGATCGTCGGCGTCTCCCGTAACTTCCAATGCGTTCTCAAGACTGACATGATCGTTACCAAACGAGAGCACCTGATCAAGAATACTTTCTGCATCCCGCATTCCCCCATCGGCAGCGCGGCTAATTACCGCAATGGCCTTGACATCATAACTAATTTTTTTCTCATCAAGAATCCGAATTAATTGTTCTGAAATGTCCTCTGCAGAAATCCGCCGAAAATTAAACCGTTGCATCCGCGAAATAATCGTGGCCGGCACTTTTTGAATTTCAGTAGTTGCCAAAATAAACACGACATGAGCTGGTGGCTCTTCCAATGTTTTTAAAAGTGCGTTAAAAGCACCTGTCGATAACATATGAACTTCATCGATAATATAAACTTTATACTTAGCTTGGGTCGGTGGATATTTAACTTTATCGCGGATATCGCGAATTTCATCAACACCGTTATTGGAGGCCGCATCAATCTCAATAATGTCAGTTAACCGACCTTCATTAATCGCCACACAATTCTCACAATGATTACAAGGCTCACCATCTTGGCTGTCCAAGCAATTAATCGCCTTGGCAAAAATCTTGGCACAAGAGGTTTTACCCGTTCCCCGCGGACCAGCGAATAAATACGCATGGCTAATTTGATCAGTCGTAATTGAATTTTTTAGTGTTTGGGTCACAATTTTTTGTCCCACAACCTGTTGAAAATTCAGCGGCCGCCAAACACGATATAATGCTTGATATGCCATAAAACTCCTTCTTTTCAATGCAGAAATAACTTGATTTATGATAATTAACTTCAAAAATCTAATTTAAATAACCTGATTTAACTTTAACAAAAATAGCCCCTAATTACCAATTGACTTTAGGATCTAATTATAGTCACAAATCGCACTCAACCGTTAATTTAACAACTTTTATTACCACTGCATTGCATTAAGATAATCAATAAATTTAATTATTAGCAAAAGCATTTAGGCATGACTATCTTTCAGTACTCAACAATATTAAACGAAAGGAACTGAGATTTCTCCCAGCTCCCTTTTAAACTCATATCAAGATGTAGTGGATTGTCGTAGTGCAAAAATATCTGGCGCTAAAAACATCGCTATTAATCAAAATAGTGATAACTAAAACTGTTTTATTGCGGTTCTTCGCGCTTGCGCAAAGGTTGCATACGAAACGTGATGGATGTCGTGGCGGCGAAGAAATACTTAGCGCTGGAACGTAGTGGGCGTCGATTTGAGCCGATTAAAATCCCAATCGTCTCAAATACGAGCCTTATTGTAGTCGATAAATCGTCAACAATAATGTCACTACTGAGCGGTATTTCTTCGCCGCCACTAAACAAACAAGAGGGCAACCTTTGCGCAAGCGCTGAATTAATGAGTGATTAAATTACCCCTAAAATTTTGAGAAGTACAAACTTGAGGTTTAATCACACCACCACTCGTTTGTCAGTGCCGGAGGGAAATCGCGGTCAGCCGCGGAATTGTTGTTGGTGATTTATCACTTACAACAAAGCTCGTATTTAAGACGAATTGGTTTTTATTCGGCTTAAATCGACGCTCGCAGCGTTCCACCAGCGTATTTTCCGCAGGCACGAAGAACCGCAACATCACAGTTTTAGGACTTAGCATTTACAAGGAAGTTGTATTTAAGATGAATTGCATTTCATCCGGCTCCAATCAATGCCCACAGCGTTCCACCGCGTATTTCTCGTAGGCACGAAGAAGCACAACATAACAGTTCTAGGGTTTGTCATTTTAATGACGCTCGCAATATTTCACCGACATATTTTCCGCAGGTACGGAGAACCACGACATCACAGTTCTAAGACTTACTTAGTTATTGCTTGGGCCCGACCGTTGCCAAAGTCTCGTCAACTAATTCCTGCAAGCTAGTAATACCATATTTAGTCATGGCAGCTGGTAAGGCGGCAATAATATCGGTGCAGGCTGTGGGGCAACCATAATTAGCCGCTCCGATTTGAACAGCATTCGCGCCAGCAATTAACATTTCCAAAACATCTTCTGCCGTAAAATTACCACCGACACCAATAATCGGCAAACGCGACTGTCGACGAACCTGACGAATCATCCGAATAGCGACTGGATGCAACGCTGTCCCTGACAAACCACCAGTACCGTGTGCTAATAATGGTTGCCGTGTTTTTAAGTCAAAACTTAAGCCAGTCAGCGTGTTAATCATCGTGAAACCATCAGCACCGCCACGTTCTGCTGCAGCAGCAATCACCGTCACGTCGGTAACATTAGGCGTTAACTTCATCAAGACCGGTTTATTAACTGCTAATTTTATTTTATGCGTTAATCGCTCAACTACTGCTGGATCCGTTCCAAAAGCTAAACCGCCTTGAGAGACATTGGGACAAGAAATATTGACTTCCAAAAAAGCCACATTAGGTGCACTGGCCATTTTTTGAGCAACAGTCACATAATCTTCCTCACTGGCACCAGCAATGCTCCCAATAATCGGTAAATCCGGATAGTTAGCTGCTAACCAAGGTAATTTTTCATTAAGGACAGTTTCAATACCAGGGTTTTTCAGACCGACAGCATTTAGCCAGCCGCCAGTCGTTTGCGCCGTTGTGGGCCAGGCATTACCTTGACGTGGCTCGAGCGTGGTAGATTTGATAACTAACGCACCTAATGCGCCTAAATCTAATTTCTGAGCCATTGCTTGACCATAAGCGGCTGTGCCACTGGCTGGCATAATTGGATTTTTCAAGGTAATTCCCGGTAATTGCACAGATAAGTCTGTCATGACCACTAACCTCTTCTAAACTAAATTTTGAGTAACAAAGGATTGCGCTTCAAGAACTTGTAAAATTGCTGCGACAGTATCTAACGATGTGAACAATGGTAAGCCGTGCATAATTGCCGCGTTACGAATCACAGCACCATCGGCTAAACTTTGATGCTCATCTGAAATTGTATTAACAACTAATTGAATCTTGCCAGCAGCAATTTGTTCCAGAATGCCATCTTCATGATCAATTCGGCCCACTTCAGTAACCCGCACTTGATGAGCTTGGAAATATTGAGCGGTGCCACTCGTCGCAATAATCTGATAACCTAATTCTCGGAAACGTCGGCCCAGATCGAGTGCTTCGGCTTTATCGCTGTTTTTAACCGTAAAGAGAACAGTGCCATGCGTTGGTACATGAGTTTTGGCTGCCTCGAACGCTTTATAAAGTGCCTTAGCCATATTCGTATCACTACCCATGACTTCACCAGTTGATTTCATTTCTGGCCCTAACAAACTATCCACATCAGCTAATTTTGAAAAGGAAAAAACAGGCGCCTTCACATGCACCATTGCTCCCGGTTGGACTAAGCCGGTTTGATAGCCTTGATCTGCTAACGAAATGCCTAAAATTGCTTTAGTCGCAACTTGAGCCATTGGAATATCGGTTACCTTGCTTAAAAATGGGACCGTTCGGCTGGCACGGGGATTAACTTCAATCACATAAACTTGGTCATCATGAATAACAAATTGAATATTCATCATCCCGATACAGTTCAGCTCCTGAGCTAACTGTTGCGTGTACTTAACAATTTGTTCCTGAACACTTGTTGATAAAGATTGTGGCGGATAAACTGCCATCGAATCACCAGAATGTACCCCAGCGCGTTCAATATGTTCCATAATACCGGGAATCAAAACTGTTTCGCCGTCACAAATTGCATCAACTTCACATTCTTTACCGACTAAATATTGATCGACTAAGACAGGATGATCCTGCGAAACCTGAACCGCGTTGTGCATGTAGTAGTCTAAGTCACTGGCTCGTTTAACAATTTCCATCGCTCGACCGCCTAAAACATAACTTGGGCGCACCAAAACTGGGTAGCCAATTTCGGCAGCAATCGCCAACGCGCCAGCGGCATCAGTCGCTGTACCACCATTTGGTTGGAGAATCTGTGCTTGTTTAATCACTTGATCGAATTCATCACGATCTTCGGCACGATTAATGTCCTCAACACTAGTTCCCAAAATTTTAATTCCCCGTGCCGCCAATGGTGCAGCTAAATTAATCGCCGTTTGGCCACCGAATTGGACGATCACCCCTTCTGGATGTTCCAAATCAACAACGTTGAGCACATCTTCCAACATTAGCGGCTCGAAGTATAATTTATCAGAAACAGAAAAATCCGTTGAGACCGTTTCTGGATTACTATTCATAATAATCGCTTCATAGCCAGCTTTTTGAATGGCCTTAACTGAGTGGACGGTGGCATAGTCAAACTCCACCCCCTGACCAATTCGAATTGGTCCAGAACCAATTACTAAAATTGATGGTTTATCAGAAACGCTACTTTCGTTTTCTTGCTCATAAGTCCCATAAAAATACGGCGTCGTGGACGCGAACTCTGCCGCACAAGTATCGACCATCTTGTAAACAGGTAAGAGCTGATGATCTTGCCGGAATTGTCGCACTTGATCAGCTGTCATCTGCCATAACTTTGCAACCACCGCATCAGGATAGCCATTTTTTTTAGCCGTAATTAGCGTGTTTAAATCTCGCGGATTATTCCTTAATGATTGTTCCAATTCGATGATGTGCCATAACTTATCTAAGAAAAACAAATTAATCTTCGTTAATTCACTAATTTCCTCAATTACATAGCCACGTCGTAAAGCTTCCGCAATATAAAATAGCCGGTCATCTTGCGCCTGAATCAAGCCACGACTTAATTGTTCCTCAGAAATGTCATGCAATTCCGGTTTGTCCAAGCCAACTAACCCAATCTCTAACGAACGAACAGCTTTAAACGTTGCTTCTTCAATGTTACGACCAATCGCCATTACTTCACCAGTGGCTTTCATTTGCGTACCTAATCGACGATCAGCATGACTAAATTTATCAAAAGGCCACCGCGGAATTTTACAAACGACATAATCTAAAGCCGGTTCGAATTCTGCATAGGTTGTTTGGGTGACGGGATTTTTAATTTCATCAAGTGTTAACCCGACCGCAATCTTTGCTGCCATTTTGGCGATTGGATAGCCTGTTGCTTTAGAGGCTAAGGCACTAGAACGGCTAACGCGCGGGTTGACTTCAATGATGTAATATTGATAACTATCCGGATTTAGCGCCAATTGAACATTACAACCACCTTCAATTTTTAAAGCCCGAATAATCTTCAAAGAGGAATCGCGGAGCATTTGTACTTCACGATCTGATAAAGTTTGTACTGGTGCGTAAACAATTGAATCGCCAGTGTGAATACCAACCGGATCGAAGTTTTCCATGTTACAAACAACCATGGCATTGTCAGCCGCGTCACGCATCACTTCAAATTCGATTTCCTTATAGCCGGCAATACTCTGTTCGATCAAAACTTGAGTGACTGGCGACAAGCTTAACCCGTTTTCAGAAATTCCAACTAACTCAGCTTCATTATTCGCAATGCCGCCACCAGTACCACCCATAGTAAACGCCGGGCGCACAATGACTGGATAACCTGTTTGGTTGGCAAATTCCAAGGCATCGGCAACGGTATGCGCAATTGCCGACTCAGGAACTGGTTCACCTAATTCATTCATTAATATGCAGAATTTCTCGCGATCTTCGGCTTGATCAATCGCCGTTAACTTAGTACCTAACAGTTCAATCTGCAATTCGTCCAGAATGCCGGACTCGTTTAATGCCATGGCCATGTTTAAGCCCTGTTGCCCACCCAACGTTGGCAAAATCGCATCCGGTAATTCTTTGCGCAAAATCTGAGCAACAAATTGTAACGTAATCGGTTCAATGTAGACCTTATCTGCAATTTCTTGATCGGTCATAATCGTCGCTGGATTAGAATTAACCAACACCACTTGATACCCCAATTCTTTAAGGGCTAAACAAGCCTGAGTACCAGAATAGTCGAACTCGGCAGCTTGGCCAATAATAATTGGGCCGGAACCAATCACCATAATTTTTTTGATATCTGTTCGTTTAGGCATGTTAATTTAGCGCTCCTTTAGTTGCGGATTTGTGAACATCAATCAGATCCATGAATTCATCGAACAAGTGGGCTGCATCATGAGGACCAGGTGCCGCGTCAGGATGATATTGAACTGAGAAAGCTGGATATTGGCGATGCCGTAAGCCCTCAACCGTTTGATCGTTAATTTCTTCGTGTGTTACTAACAGGTCAGTATTATTTAACGATTCTCGGTCAACCGCATAGCCGTGATTTTGTGAGGTGAAATCAATCCGACCAGTGGCAATTTCGCGAACAGGATGGTTGAATCCCCGATGACCAAATTTCATTTTGAATGTGTCGGCACCATTAGCCAGCGCGAACAATTGATGCCCCAAACAAATTCCAAAAACTGGCACAACTCGTTCAACTTCGCGAATCATCGGCAAGGCTGCGGGTACATCTTTAGGATCCCCAGGACCGTTAGACAACAACACCCCATCAGGAAATAATCCTAAAACTTCGGTGGCTGTTGCTGTTGCCGGTAAAACCGTCACGTTACATTGACGCTGACCTAGTTCACGCAAAATCGAATGTTTCAAACCAAAATCGATTACGACAATTCTGCGGCCCATCGCTGGACTGGGATAAGGTGTTTGCGTTGTGCTCGTTGCAACCTGATTAATCGGCAAAATTGTTGTTTGTAACTTGGCTACCGTTTCCGCAGTTGCTTGATCAACCAGCGTCGCTTTCATTGTCCCTTTTTCACGGATGTGTTTCGTAACTGCGCGCGTATCAATACCACTAATTCCAGGAATACCTTCGTTTTTTAAATAATCGTCTAACGATAAGTCCGTCCGCCAATTACCGGTGCGACGAGCCAATTCATGAACGACAACCCCTTTACAAGTTGGTTTAATGGATTCACTGTCATCACGGTTGATGCCATAATTTCCAATCAACGGGTAAGTGAACATTAAGATTTCACCGTTGTATGATTGATCACTAATTGATTCTTGATAACCAGACATGCCCGTGTTGAATACCAATTCACCGACGGCAGCCACATCCGCGCCAAAAGCCTCACCTGCGTATTGTTGACCATCATCTAAGACTAAATATCGCTTCATGCTCTTTGCTCCTATCTCACGTTTAATGATGGTTTCTTAGCTAAAGCCCGCTAAGAAACCTCCTGATGTTCGTGGCGGTGTCCATTCAACTTAGGCGAAGTTCGCCTAGTTGAAACATGGCCCTATCTCACGTTTATGATAGTTTCTTAGCAAAACCCGCCAAGAAACCTCCGATATTCGTGGCGGTGTCCATTCAACTTAGGCGAAGTACGCCTAGTTGAAGCATGGCCCTATCTCGTTGTTGAAGCTTGGTGCTGTTGATATACGATTTTGCCGGCAACTATTGTCATGACGACTTGTCCGTAAACTTGTTCGCCAATAAATGGTGAATTTTTGCCTTTTGATTGCATATCTTCAACTTTAATTTCGTACGGCTGCGCTAAGTTCAAAATCACCAAATCTGCTGTCTGGCCAACGGCAATTTTACCGGCGCCTTGTAAATTAAAAAGTTGCGCCGGCTTCAAACTCATCCACTGTAACAGTTGCGTTAACGTACAAATTCCCGGCCGTACCAAATGGGTGTAGCATTCTGCAAAAGAAGTTTCTAATCCTGTAATGCCAAAAGCAGCAGTTAACATGGAACCGGTCTTTTCTGCGGCTGTATGCGGCGCGTGATCAGTGGCAATTAAATCAATCGTGCCATCTAACAAGCCATTCAAAAGTGCTTGCCGATCTTCAGGACGACGCAACGGTGGGTTCATCTTCAGCATCGGATTATCGTAAGTAATCATCGTTTCATCTAAGAATAAATGATGAGGACTAACTTCGGCAGTCACTCGAACACCGGCCGCTTTTGCTCGGCGAATCAAGTCAACACTCTGAGCGGTTGAAACATGGCAGACGTGATAATGAACACCAGTCTCGGCTGCTAAAACTAAATCGCGCGCTAATTGCGCTGTTTCGCTAATCGTCGGAATGCCAGGTAATCCTAATTTATCTGCGACTGGGCCAGCATTCATGACGCCGTTTCCTTTTAAAGCGGCATCTTCAACATGAGCACAAATTGGCAAAGCAACAGCTTGAGCAGCTTGCATCGCATCATACATTTCTTTAGCCGTTTGAATGCCAGAACCATCGTTACTAAACCCGAAGGCACCGGCGTTTTTTAATTCTTGAAAATCAACTAACTGACCTGCAACACGGTTCATGGTAATCGTGGCGTATTGCTTAATGTGGACGACACCATCGTCATGATTTAAAACCAGCATCTTTTTGAATTGTTCAACATTATCTGGTACTGGTTCAAGATTAGGCATGGCACACACTGTCGTAAAACCACCATGGGCAGCGGCTAAACTTCCTGTTCTGACCGTCTCCTTATCCGTAAAACCCGGTTGGCGAAAATGAACATGAAGATCAATCAAGCCCGGCGCTAAGACTTGACCGGCTAAATCGATGACTTGATCAGCCCCATTGATTTGATCTTGTAAGTTCTGCCCAATCGTGCTAATTTTGCCAGCATCCAACAAAACATCTGCTTGAATAACTTCTGTTGGTAACGCAACATAACCGTTTATCAATAATGTCTTCATTTTGATCCTCCTAACTCAAAGGGCGTAATTAATTGCCGGGCTGCTAAAATATCTGTTATAATCGCCATCCGCATCAGCATGCCGTTCGTCATTTGTTTAAAAATCCGTGAATGTTTACTCTCAACCAAATCGCTGTCAATCTCCACACCGCGATTCACGGGGCCCGGATGCATGATAATCGCCTGTGGTTGCAAACGTGCAATCCGTTCCTTAGTCAATCCAAAAGCTTGATGATATTCAACCGTATCAAAACCATCTTCCGCAGTTTCACTCAAACGCTCGTGTTGGACTCGTAATAACATGATCACATCAGCGTCCATCACCAATTGATCTACGGTAACGTGAGGACCAAACTCATTAAATTCATTGGGAAACCAAGATTCTGGCCCGGCAAAAGCAACTTGCGCATCCAATTGCGTTAAAAGTTCCGCGTTGGAGCGTGCAACGCGTGAATGGGCGATGTCACCAATAATTCCCACTTTTAGACCGGCAAAATGACCGAACTCTTGATAAATCGTCATCATATCTAGTAATGATTGCGAAGGATGTTCGCCGGAACCATCACCAGCGTTAATTAAACTCAAATCCAAATCTGCGGCTAAAATTGGTGTATAGTAAGCATTCTGTTGATGACGAACAACGGCGAGATCGACGCCGATGGCTTGAATTGTTTTCAAGGTATCAAGTAAACTCTCGCCTTTAGTCATAGAGCTACTACTTGGTTGAAACGAAATCACGCCTAATCCTAACCGTTGTTCAGCCATTTCAAAGCTAGTGTGCGTGCGCGTACTATTTTCGAAAAACAAATTCATAGCATACACAGGCCGCTTTAATTGAATTTGTAACCCATTTTGAAAAGCCGTGGCTAATTTAATCTTATGTAACACGGCGGCTGCATCTAATTGCTGAACACTGACTAAATCATGATGACTATTATTTCTGACCATTTCCAACACCCCTTCATGATACGAAAAAAACACCTAACCACTTGTTTGCAAGTAAATTGCATCCAAAGAGGCTAGGTGTTTTTAGTACGCCAATGACAACCTAATCTGTTCCTCTCTGGAAACAATTAATTAGTTCTAATAATTAAATTTATTCAGGTAGTTTATCAATCGTGACGCTATCAACGCCATCGACTTCACTGACTTCAACGTGAATTTGTTCATCCAATGAAGTCGGAATATTCTTACCAATAAAGTCTGGACGAATAGGTAATTCGCGATGACCGCGGTCCACTAAAACAGCAAGCGAAATCTTAGCAGGACGACCAAAATCCATTAGCGCATCCAATGCAGCTCGAACAGTTCGACCGGTAAATAAAACGTCATCAATCAAAATGATATGTTTACCAGTAATATCAACAGGAATATCAGCCGCTTTGACGTCTGGATCATTGGCCACACCAACAGCATGATAATCATCACGATACAATGTAATATCTAAGCTGCCAACTGGTACTTTAATATCTTCCAACTGTTCAAGACGTGTTGCTAATCTCTGGGCAAGATAAATCCCCCGCGTTTTAATCCCAACGAAAACCAGATTGTCGACACCTTTATTTTGCTCGATGATTTCGTAAGTGATCCGCGTTAAAACGCGCCGCATCGTCATTGCATCTAAAATTTCTCTAGCCATTAAACCACACTTTCTCCCAAACTTTTAGGTATAAAAAAAGCTCTGTCTTTTCCAATGAAAAGCTACAGAACGGCCATTAATTCTTGATCCATCCTTACTAGCCTCACGGGACTAAGTTAAAGGTATCTCTTAACTTGTCCCTAAGTCTAGTGGAATCTTGTCAGCATGTCAAGTGTAAACGCAAACTTTGCTTGGATAATGCTAACAGTTAGTTCGATACACCGCGAAAAATACTAAGTTCTAGAACTATTATTGTTGCGGTTCTTCGTGCCTACGGGAAATACGCTGGTGGAACGCTGCGAGCATTGGTTTGAGCCAAATCAAGCCCAATTCGTCTCAAACTCAAGCTTTCTTGTAAATGGTAAACCATTAACAAGAATTCCGCGGCTGACCGCGATTTCCCTCCGGCACTGACGAAAGAGCGTTAGTGCAACTAAACTTCTAATTTATACTTCTAAAAATTTGAAGTGTTCTAGTCACTCGTCAATTCAGCGCTTGCGCAAAGGTTGCCATCTTGCTTGTCTAGTGAGGGAAAATAAATACCGCTCAGTGGTGAGATTGTTGTTGCAGCTTTAGCTGTTACAACAAGACCTGTCTTGGAGACAATTTTGGAAAAATTGGCTTCAAGCAGTGTCCACCACGTTCCAGCGAAAGTATTTATTTTCCCTCACGGTACTCGCCACGTTTTATTAGCAACCTTTGCGTAAGCGCGAAGAAGCATAATACAACAATTTTAGTTTCGACTGTTTTAATTAGCAACGCTCACTACGTTCCAGCAACAAGTATTTATTTTCCACCGCGTCACCTTGCACGTTCTGTATGCAACCTTTGTGCAGGCGCGAAGAACCTCAACACAGTTTTAGTGCAAAATCTTGAGTCACTATCAGTTGAGACACGCATCATAATTTTGGGCAAAAAAAATAAGGCACATGATCCAACAACCTTAGTGCTGCTTCCTTCCGGATCTGACACAATTCGAGAGCGGATCATTGCCCTAGCCTTTCGGCACTTATCATTGTACAAAACTTTAACTAAAAAAGCTAGTTATTTCTTTAGTTTTTTGCGTGCCTTCTGGCTGGCACGAATTTGCCGGAAGAAGTCTTGTAGCATTTGCTTTGACTCAGTTTCATTAATATGGGCAAATACTCGCGGTTGATGATTAAACCGTTTATCTGACAACAAATCGACTAAACTACCCGCGGCTCCTGCCTTTGGATCTGATGCAGCATAATAAACTTCAGCAATTCGACTATTAATAATTGCACCTGCACACATTGGACACGGTTCTAAGGTCACAAATAACCGCGCTCGTTCTAGCCGCCAACTACCGACAGCCTGACAAGCTTTTTTAATCGCCATTAATTCTGCATGGTCTGTAGCATCCTGGCTAGTTTCCCGCAAATTGTAAGCTCTAGCAATGATTTGACCATCCCGTTCAATCACAGCACCAATGGGAACTTCGCCAATATTTCCGGCCAATTGGGCTTGCTGCAGGGCTTGATCCATGTACTCTTTTTTTTGCGCTGACGTCAGCGCTGCAAGTGTTGCCAATTTTGACTGACCTTTCTCAAGAAAAATGTTAAACTTAATTTAAAGATGGTGATTTGATGAATAACAATGAATTGTTAACGCGGATTCGCAACGCGTTTCCTAATGCAAAACCGCTCAGTGGCCCTAGCACAGATACACCAGAGGAAAAAGTTCTCTCTTTTGCTGGCGCGTGGCTAACCTTTCGGAAAAACGATTTAACGGCTGAACAACTAGCAATTTTACAAACATTAAGTGATCAGAATTTCGATGACCAACGTTCTACTAATCCTTGGTATCGTTTTTTGACGCACCAAACTAGTGACACACCGCAAACTAATGATCAAGATAAACAAGTCCGTTTAATTCAAGCACACTTTACTTTTCATGACACAACCAACACTGATGAGTTAACAGAATCGCTTAAAAGCCTCTTTAATCACATTATCACGAGTTTCTTCTTGAACGCCAGTACTTTGATCATTGTTCAGTCAAAGGACGTTCAATCGCTTTCTAGCGCCGAATTGGAGAGTATCTTACAAACAATTGAAAGTGACTTCTTCGTTAAAGTGCAACTTTTCTTAGGCAATTATTGGCCGGTCGATCAACAACTCCCCCTAATCTTTAATGAAGAACAAGCTGTTTTCGCGAAGTCGACTGTACCAGTCAGCACGTTATCATCGCTTGCCTTAGATTATTATGCGCGCCCGCAATTGCGTAAATCATCATTGGCGCAACAGCTAACCGCGACAATTCGCCAAGAAACCGACATTCAAGACGTTATCACTGCTGTCTATCAGAATGCTGGTAATTTAAGTTCGGCGGCCAAGCAACTTTTCATTCACCGCAACACCTTGCAATATCGATTAGAACGTTTCCGGGAAGTCACTGGTTTTAATCTGAAAAATATGGACGACTTAGTCTTGTGCTACTTACTGATTACCTCGTTTACCGATTAAAATTGCGACCGTGCCTGTAAAATATAATAGCCTTTATCACGTTTGATTACTTCGACGTTAGGGTACACCGTTGCTAAATTCTTTTTGGCGGAAGGTGCACCCTGTTTTTTTTGCAAGACGGCGAAGAAGCTGCCGTCGACCTTTAAAAACTTTTGACTGGCTAATAAAATTTCAGCGACCACTTTTTTGCCGGCGCGAATGGGTGGATTGGTGATGATGAAATCAAACTTGGCGTCAGCCGACAAAGCTGCATAAGCATCACTGGCCTTAACCGTCACTTGATCAGCCACTTGATTCTTGACCGCGTTGTCGCGTGCCAAGTCTAACGCCCGCTCGTTAACATCGACCATGGTGACTTGCGCGTTAGGAAATAACTTTGCCAAAGATAAACCAATTGGCCCATAGCCACAGCCTACGTCGAGAATTGAAAAACTTTGGTCAGCCTTTGTTTTAAGCACTGGCAAAATCACCTTCAATAAAACCAACGTCCCATAATCAACCCGTTGCCGTGAAAAAACGCCGCTGTCTGTCGTCAATGTTAAACTTGCGTCTGCTAAATTTAATTGCACTTCTTGCAATTCGTGTGCCAAATCTTCGTTATCTTCAAAATATTGATGTGCCATTTTATCTGCTCCAACTTATTCTCAATTTCCCAAATTTCATTAAATCATGATTTAAAGCGGTCCCTAGTAGTAAGTCCATTGCTTCATTTTACCGCATCGTGTGTGCAGTTGCTATGAAGAATTATTGTTAGGTTGAGTGATGCCGCAATGCTGACCAAATTTTTAACAACAAAAAAGACAACCACTTCATTTAGGGTTGTCTCACTATGAAAATTATTGAGAAGATAAGCATTGCTACTGGAGTTGAATCGTCGTTAAATGGCACTAAGATCAACAGACCCGGTGCCATCACAATCGAGGTTCGCTATTTCTTTAAGGCGGTTATAATCGGTTTTTTCTTGTTTGATCAGCAGATAGAGCATGATTGACACTAACGCTTGATCATCCTCGAATGTTTAACACGCAACGTATATAACTGAAAGCCAAAGAGCCAGCAAACCATTATCACAGCTGCAATGATCAGTGCCGGTCTCAGTGTAAATTTCCAAAAAGCAAACCCGATAATCAAAAGTAATATTGGACTCAAGCGTTTAAAGCGTTGCAATTGTTGTTGTGGACTAAGATCGTGCCATAATTTCATTTCGTTGCCTCTTTCTGTGATTGGACAGTCACGGTCACGGCCAATAATGCCCTATACGGTTATTTTTTCAAGCTACTACTGCCAATGATTAAACTTTCAGAACGCATTAAAGATCAAATTAGTTACGAAAGAATTTAACTATCACAACAGTGTACGGTAAACATAATATTAGACAAGCAATGATTGGAATCGAAATGGACAACCATAAAGGAAAGCCCGCCCAAAATTGTTTCAATGATAACCCAATTATCATGACGATGGCATAGCCAATGTATGCGATCCACTTGAGCATCTACCCACCTGCTTACTGGCAGTAACTTAATTGAGTGACTTTTTGCACAATATCATATCTTCATCATACAATTTAATAAAAAATAGTCAATCTAAGATTTACCAATTCCAACTGTTCATATTCAATTTTTATTTCTTAGCATGAATTTACCTTGAAACTGGCTTTGATGGCTGACGCTAACACAACATTATTAGTTTCCACTACTAATCTTCAACAACCAATTTATTCAGTTTTTCATTCTCAACCGAGTGTTCACCTTGCTGTCTGATCAAAAAATAAATCAAACTGATTTGTGTTGTTAATCAGTAAGCGTGATGCAGCTTTTCTAATCTTTATAACGCACTAGCTTGCAAGTTCAATTGTTTTAGACCCGACGCTCCCGATTCTCCTGATTATCTAAGTAACTTAAGTGCAATGTAACCACAAATAAATGTGATCATCATAAAAACGACTGTCACAAGTATGACCAACAATATTTTTTGACCACGCGCAGAATTATTATTCTGTTTTTCTTCAACGGGTAATTGCTGATTGTCTAGAAAAGCAAGAATTTCTTGATAGGTTCGTAAATCATTCAGCTTCTTGAGATTCTCAATCCTAAATGCCGCGAACAGCAAAACAGCAATAAGCGGCAACATGATCAACAAAGCCCACCAATCAAAGATTAAGATAGCAGGTATGGTTAGTACTGCCAGCGACAGCATTGCACCGAACATCACCGCACTCCACTGTTTCAATGCAGCATGATTAAGCTCATGTTTCATCATCTTCACATCTCCTTTAACTAATTCATCTAAGGAAACATTAAAGACTTCACCTAATAGCAACAGATTTTGAACATCAGGGTAACTGCGTTCATTTTCCCAATTCGAAATCGTTTGCCGCGATACAAAAATCTTTTCAGATAAATCCTCTTGAGAAAGGTGCTGCGCTTCTCGATGTTTCTTAATTTGAAAACTCAGATCCATTTCTAACATCTCCTTTAATCTCAATTTAGTCAAAGTTCGATTAAGCCGCTAGCAAATGTCGTTGTCATTGCGCAAAAAAGTATGTCAAAAGTTTTTGACAATCTGATCATGACCGTTATAGCGCCTCTCCGTACGGAAAATCTTAACGGCATTCTATTTAGTTGACTGCTACAATGATAAAAAAAGGGACCTGCTTTTTTGCACGTCCGAAGTAACACCACGATTAACCGGTGAAACTGTCTATTTCTCTTTAGCCTGATTCACGGTGACGTTTAATCATCATGAAATCAGCTATTGATTTGCTTAAATATTTGCTAGTATTTGTGAACAAATCTCCAGCCCAAATTGATGTGAATCATCGCCCCAGTTACGCTCGTCATAATCTTCTAGATTTGCTAGTGAATCCGCAGTAAATAAAATTTGCGCAAAATCAACATTACGAAATTGTGCACACGCCGCTAAAGCCGCACATTCCATCTCGACAGTTGCTGCACCTAATTTGCGAAATTGCGTCACCTTTTCGGAGGTCTCTCTGAAAAATCCATCCGTCGTCCAAGTGATGATCTCATCACTTGTCATCCCTAAATTAACAATTTCCTTTTCAATTCGCGTTAAAAAGGCGGACTCGAGGTTAATCAATCTACCGGGTTCGACATAGTGAAATGACGTCCCCTCGTCTCTGATGGCACGAGTGGGAACCAACATTGTGTTTTCCGGTAGGTCCTCTAAAGCACCGGCAGTCCCAAATGCCAAGACATTTTCAACACCGTAAGCAATTAACCAATCAAGTAATTGCGTTGCTGCAGGCGCACCGAGAGGAGCTTGACAAAGGGTCAGTTTTTCATGACCAATCTCAACTTCATAAACATCAGGACAAAAAGAAATAGATTCGAAAGTGCCCAAGATTTTGTGAGCGTGCTGACTAAGAAAAAGGTCAATTTTGTCTTTAGAAACAAACGCATAAAGCAATTTCGAATGAAACTTAAACGGTGCGCGTTCGTGATTAGGCTCGAGTACAGCATGAGGGTCACGATCAAAATTTAGAAAAAAGGGTTCTTCAAACATTAGACTTCCTCTACCAATCAATTTAAATTTTAGCTGGGTATATATGAGATACAAAATAGCAGCGGGACATGATTCTGATTTCTGTTCGCTTTTTGCGCTCTGATTTAAAATGTGCTCAAGCCAACTGGGTGTCGCGTATTTAAGCGTGAATCTTGCTGCACTGATATGCATCAATCTTCCCGTTTAAATACGAACACCCAACCCGTTGCCTTTGCGCTCTGATTTTGAAACGTGCTACGAAAGTCTGACAACTCCGCTTAAGCCAGCAATGAATAAGTTCAAAGAGCGAACTTTTTCATTGCTTTCTTAATGCTCATTGTCAACCCGACTTTCTTCGCGCTCTGATTTAAAACGTGCTTAAGCCAACTGGCGACAGTGAATTTAAGCGTGAATCTCACTGTGTTAACACGCATTGATCTTCTCGTTTAAATTCATACCGCCAACCCGTTGCCTTTCGCGCTCTGATTTTGAAACGTGCTGTGAAGTAACTGCTGGTACGTAATTTAAGTGAAAATCTTGGTGTGTTGACACGCACCAATCTTTCCACTTAAATTAATACCAGCAACCCGTTACTTCTCCGCGCTCTGATTTTGAAACGTGCTGCGAAGCGCAGTTAGTTCCGGTTAAGTTCAACCAGTTTAAATCTTAAAACCAAGATTTTAACTGGTTGAAACTTAATCCTCACTAACTACCCGCGCTTCTCCGCGCTCTGATTTAAATCGATAACGCCATCTACTGTTTCCAAGAAATCTGGTCGGGCGAAATGATGGCTGACGACAATTAACGTAATATCTGTCATTGCTAATAGGGCTGACTCAATATCATAAGCGGATTTTTGATCTAGAGATGCGGTTGCTTCGTCGACTAACCAAATACGCTTGTTCTGGTAAACACCGCGGGCAATGGCAATTCGTTCTCGTTGTCCGCCGGAAATATGACGGCCTGATTGATCGATCATCGTCTGCAATCCATCTGCAAAGATCGACATTGTTGCATCAATGCCACTAAATTTTAACGCGCGTTCCATAAGTTCGTCATCCTCATCTGCACCGAGCGTAATATTGAAATTTAACGAGGCCGAAAAAATATGCGGATTTTGAGTAATATAAACAATATTCTCATTTAAAGTTGCTGAATCAAGCTTCGAATATGCGACACCGTTAAGATAAACTTGACCGACTAACGGAGCGATGCGCCCAGTTAAAATGTTCAAAATTGTACTTTTGCCAACACCGGACTTCCCAACAATGGCATACTTATTATTGGTCGCGAATTGATAAGTTAAATGCTCAATAATCGGCTGTTCTGAATGATCATATGAAAAACTAACATTAGCTAATGAAATTTCACTGGCGATATTCTCATTAAAACTTGTTTTGACAAAATTTGTATGCTGGAGATCTGTAAAAGTATACTTGGCAAAAATTGGCTCTACCGTTTTCATCTCAATCACA
The DNA here is from genome assembly GCF_003946695.1 of Lapidilactobacillus bayanensis. Classification (GTDB taxonomy): domain Bacteria; phylum Bacillota; class Bacilli; order Lactobacillales; family Lactobacillaceae; genus Lapidilactobacillus; species Lapidilactobacillus bayanensis. The sequence continues at coordinate 77,874 of NZ_RHOX01000007.1, forward strand.
TTGGCCATTAAACCGGTCAAATTAGCAAAGATTGTTGCCGAAAAATATCTGGCCCCATTAATGACGCCGACAGGAACGAGTCTCGCGAAGAACAAAAGACACGCGTGCCCCATGACAATTACCTGGCTCGTTAAACTGATAAAGTTAGAACTCCCCATCATCAACCCACTGACTTTGGCTTGATGAACCTTCGCCTACGCTAAATCTTCAGAAGACTTATTCGTGATCTTTTGAATGACACTCTTGCGATTAAGTTGCATCAAATCATCGAAGCCGGCAAAAATATCCGTGAATTTCGCCGTGAAATGCTCAGCAACTTTCGTCGAATGCAACGTTACCGCATTCATTTTAGATGTAAACAACTTGGGCACGGTAAGCATCACCACCAACAACACGCCAATGGTAATTATCATCGAATAATGAAATTGAATGATGACCCCGATACTCATCAAAATCGTTATCGCCTGCGAAATAACCAAGGCCAGCGTTTCAAAACCATAATCGTTAATAGTACTGATATCATTCGTCACCCACGAAATATAAGTGGCAACGTCAGTGTGATGAAACTGTTGATAATCGGTTTTAATCAAATTAGCCGTTATCGCGTTTCTAATGTTCGTATCCATCGTTTGGACAGCGCGTTCAAGTGCAGCTTGGCTGGCCGCGATCTGAATACCCCAAATAATATTTGTGCCCTCTAGAATAATCAACCACATGATGACCGCTTTCGCATCGAACTTGACGATACTAGTCACGATATTCGCACTTCCCAAGCCATACATTGTGACGCATGCAGCACCTAACACTTGCCAAAAAAGAACCAATAAATTTAACTTTGGCTCTTGTTTAAGACACTTCCATAATGACATTAAATTCCCCCGATACCAAATTGAATAACTAAACTTATTTCAGTATACGGTTTTGTAAATGAATGGACAAGATATTATTAAATAAAAATTAGCATTAAATTATAAAAAATTGAAATAGGTGGATCATCATGTTACGATCACTTTGTCGTGAATAGGAATTGTCGTAAAAACTTTGGCACCAGTTGGTTTGCTTTTTAAAATGTATTTAAGACAACTGGTCACAGTAAATTTAGTCATTAAGAAAGGACATCAGTTAATGAAAGTTATAGCCGTTTGTGGCAGTTTGAAATTTAAAGATGAAATCATGAGAATCACTGAAGCATTAACGCTACAGGGAAACTGCTTGTTGAGCATTATCTATCCCACTAAAGCCAACTTTGATGATTATTCCGAAGCAGAAAGAGCGCAGTTTGCAAAAATGCATCGAGAGCGAATCAGAATAGCAGATGCGATTTTAGTTGTGGACGTCAATCATTATCTTGGTAAACAAACTCAAAATGAAATTGAATTTGCAAAAAGATTGAACAAAGAAATTATTTATTATACAGACTGGGACAACGCGTTCGTTCAACGGCCATGACTATCTGTAAATATAAACTGACCTCTCCAGAATTGCGGATAAAAAGATGGTAAGCATTTTAAAAGTCTCTTTTAATTTCGTCTAATTTTAATTTATCCATTAATCCGTTTGATGCCAACAGCCACAGTGAACGATCAACTTTCGGCCACTCTAGCTTATTTCGATTGCATGCCTCTAAGATTTCTCGTTGAGCGGTACTAACATATTTAGTATAGTTTTGTTCATAGTCAGTTGCGTAAAGTCCCCCCGAACGGAATAATGTCCTGGCATCATGAACATCAACAGGTACTAAGACGTTTTCCAAATGTTCCAATCGACTTATAAAAATCAGCGAACTGCATGCTCTAACTAGCATTGCCGAAATTTTCGGTCCATATCCCTTAAACGCCTGGATCTTCTTTAACAATGTAACTGCATCATTCGTACTGTTGAATACATTCAGCGGCTCGCCTTTGTATATTTTACAAAGTGCCTTACTATTTTCCAGCCATGCTTTCGCCATTGCGTTTGGATATCTTGATCCTAATGGTGTAAGTATCTCTCGTTTAATTGACTGTTCATCCATTGTAACAATCTTATTTGGAACAAAGTATTCTGGATGTGTATTGTATAAATTGAGTGCTTTACTATACATCGCACTCGATTTTAGTCCGTGATCATTAGAAGCTACAAAAAATAGAAAGCGGGCGTGTTCAATCGAACCTTTTTCTACACAAGCTGGAATTTGATTCTCTATTAAATCCATTTTTGCTTCTGTTATACCACTATCATCCGTACTATCATAAATCTTGTCAGCTCGTCGAACGACTTCGTCAATTCTGTTCGTATCAACAATTAATCTATTTTTCTCGAATTTCTTTAAGCGTGAATTAACAGTATCTTACGCATTATCAAATTGCTGTTCAGCATTAATTACAATGAAACTTTCGTCTTTTGAGGCCTTATCACAATAATAATCATTGATTTTCTTCAAAAAAGCGCGACTTTCTGGAGTAACCGAACAAGACTTGCTAGTCTGGTATTTAGATGTTTCAGTTGAAATTTTAAAGTAGAAGGTTATATCGGGAGTTTGAAATAGTTCGTTTATTTCTGCAACAAAATCATCATCAATACTATCCGTGTTCGTCAACTCTGCTTTTCGACCAACTAGTGCTGAATTTATATCATGATCCCGTATCACAATCTTGTTCTTTTTGAGAGCTGATAACGTAACACGACTATCCGTGAATAACTTATCACTCGCAGAGCAGTACGCATAAATCCCTTCATCTTTTTCATCACGTAATCTCTTTAAAATTGAAGTTTTCACGGCACTATTAATTCCTTCAAATGCAATCAGCATAATATCATCTTCTTATTCTCTTTGCTACTTTTCAAGTTCTTAATAACTTTTTCACCAAATTAGGTACAGAGATTAGAATAACCATTTGCCATATTAGATTAATAAAAAATTTAGTTCTACTAAAGCAATTGGCATTACAAGGTCTCTCGTCAAATAAATTGTCTTGATAAAGCTCAAAATACTTTAAAATAAAAACTACCTTTCAAATCAAATACTTTTAGTCCGGTATTCAGATAAAGTCGGGTAATAGTCTATAACGTAATCAATAACCTGAGTTTTAACTCAAGTTCGTGCTGCGTATCGATTTAATATTTCTAAAGACGGCATAGAGTCCATTCGTTTAAATCAGTCACTTGGTCGAGAAAGTACACACTTGATTTCGTGTGAAAATAAAATCCTTCCAATTAGAAAAATCCGCAAATTTCAGGTTATTCACCGCAAAAACTTGCGAATCTTTATTAGCGTTTAAACTTACAGCCACCATTCTGGTGTGAGTTCTCCCATGGTCATGACTTTACCAGATTCATAATCCATCAATACTTCAATCTTTTGATACTGCTTTTCCATAAGTTGCACCATAAATTCCCGACAAGCACCACAAGGAGCACCACCTTTGCCATCTGACATCACGGCCAGAACACGCGTAAATTCATACTCACCGTTAGTAATCATCGTCATCAAGGCATTTTGCTCCGCACAAACACCTAGTGAACAGGATGTATCGATACAAACACCAGTATAAATTTGACCCGTTGTTGATAAAACAGCCGCTGCTACACCGCCAGCCTCCATGTGATCCGAAATTGCATGAAAGCCTTGAACGTTTTTAGCAGCCGCGTACATATCTTCCCATTGTTGATCCATTTGCTAACCCTCATTTCTTATCTGTATAATAATTGCCATATTTAATGCCATCATGTCCGATTAATTTTTCTGTTGCCAAATTAAATCCCATTTTGAAGTGCTGAAATTCTTTCATAACCATAATTCAGCAACAACATCTTAATGACAATCGGCGTTGACTCAAAGTTGGTAAACATCAAGCCTGTTTATAATTCGTTTAGCCCTCTTTAATCTTCTCTTGAGTCGCTTCAATTAATCTAAATTATACCTGAGTGATTTTTGAATAACAAACACAGTATGTCATCATGCTCACAATGACATACTGTGTTTGAAGGAATGACTAATATTTTCAAGAGCAGCAAATTCCGTTGTAGCATTACTTCTCTCATTATCAACCACAAGTTGATTGGCAAAAGCAACAAATAATCGTACGTTAAATACAAGGAGATGAATAAAATGCTTATTCAAACTATTTTAAAAACTAATCGAATTAATCATCATTTTACTCAAGAACAAATCGCGGAGAAATTACATATTACGACCCAAGCCATTTCTAAATGGGAGAATGGACAATCTATTCCATCAATTGACAACCTTGTCTTATTATCCGACCTATACAATGTTTCAATTGACGAATTGGTTCAAGGTAGCCCATTTTTTAAAAAACCAAGAATTGTTGGCAAAACTTTCAATTATAAAAAAGGGATTCTATTTCTCATTAGCTGGATTTTAATCGCTTTATTTTTAACTGGTTTTGGTTATCAACCACTCTGGGTCTTTATTTTAGTCATGTTAATTGGCATTGTCTTAGTCTTACCGACTATTTTTTCAGATTACTGGATTATTGATCAGAAGTTTATTGAGATTCATCAATTTGATCATCATCCATTGCTAAAAATAATTGAATTAATTACTGGACTAAAAAATCCACAACGAATCCCCTATACTGAAATTGATACCTTTGAGATTATTTACAATTCAAAAGTGAGATTGTCACCCTTTGATCTCAATCCAGATTACTTCTACGTCGCCGTCAATTACCACAATCAAACTATCGACCTGAATTTAGATACTTCACCAAAAGAGTTCTTACCCCAATTTGCATCCTTTTTGTCACGCCAAGGTATACAGATCGTCGATAAATCGAATATCATCACGTTATTAGTTACTGACACCCCGCTATATGAACAACTAAGTACTCAAAAAAACAGCGATTAATCCTGCATTATTTTATTGGTGTAACCAATTATTATTTTTAACATTTAATTTAGACGTTAAACCCCCGCTATTGATTGCTAGCGAGGGTTTGTTAAACATAACGTTAAAATGATTTTTTTAATAAATCTTGCGCACAACGCATACATAATATCGGAGCATTTTCAAATTCCAGTTCTTTGCGTGGCCTGTTTTGCATTTCCGTTGATTGCGGTGGAAATTTCCACTTCGTCCAAACCTCTTCATAAGATGAAATTGTTTTACCACAATTATCACATTGGAATTCTTTGGTTGTTGAATTATACATTTTAGTTTTTCCTTTCAATGCATATAGTGAACTGCCGCGAAAACTTTGTAGCAAACTTCATCATTTCTTGATTCGTCCGCGCCAAACAACCTGAATCATGGCAATGATCAGAAAGAAGATAGCGAGAACACCTAACGCTAGGATGCGGTTACCAGAGGTTTGAGTTTTGATTTCGCGCAAACGCTTATACACCAGTGCCTTTAAGGATAAATTCATGATGATAATCTTTCGTGACAGTCATTTCAACGGTCATCGAGCAACCAAAACTTGAAGTCTGTCAAGGCGTGTGTCGCTATCTGTAAAAATAGATAGTGATTTTTTACAATACATTGTCATATATTTAGCCATTCTTGCAACATTATAGTTTGGTCAAATTTTTGAAGTAAACTGTGATCGCTCGTACGTTTGATAAAAATTAAATTGATATTACTACCACCAAGAATGCTACTAACAATTTTTCGCGTATAGATAGCTTTTATTATGAATAACAATTACTTTAAAATATTTTAAGGTAGTTTTTATTCAGGTTGCTTCACCAACTGCTAAGCACTTGGTGAAACGCTGTTTGATTTCTTGGTCAACTCGATGTTCAATATCAATCACAGTTCCTGGATAGTCTAAAATAATCCTATTTAAAAGGTCAGCATTATGGCTATCAAGACCTGATAAGGCTTCATCTACAACTAAAATTTGTTTGTGATACAACAATGCGCGCGCAACAGCAAGACGCTTGATTTCACCACCAGATAATTGATACTGGCTCGAGTCCAATAATATGTCTAGAGAAGCTGAATCAGCAAACTTGTTCAGGCCAACTCGTTGTAAAATAGTGATTAAATCAGCATCAGGATTTTTATCGCCTAGAGTTAAATTGAAACGTAAAGTATCTGCAAAAATAAAAGGTGCTTGTTCCACAACTGCAAAATTCGTCTTAAAATTAGAGGAAAAAATTTGTGAGTAACTAATCGTGCCTGCTTGAATATCTAGCTCGTTCATCAGTGCGCGTATCAATGTAGACTTGCCAGAACCGGATTCTCCTTGAATTAAGATACGATCCCTGGGTGCAATACTAAATGTTAGATTGGAAAGCAAGGGGTGTTGATCATAACCTATTGTCACGTTGGCGGCGTCAATTAGATCTCGTTGTTCAGGGACAATGATTGGTGATGTTGATACTGGTTCACGCGTACTATTATCGAAAACACGAGTGAATAAAGGCTCAGTTGCTTGCATGCGGTTATAATAAGTTACAAGTGAAATCAGTGGTGTTACAACACGATCTGCCGCCATATAAACTGTCAGTAGAGCACCTAGAGTCATCCCACCATTCATTACAGCAATAAAACCATAACCCAATGATAGAATTGTTGAAATATTGTATAAAGTACGTACACTGATACCAGAAATTTCTTGACGCAAATCCATTGTGAAATAAGCATCTTCTTCACTTTTTAAAACACGCTGGTGCCGATTAAAAATTATTGGAATAGCATTATAATGTTTGACCAGCTTACGCGCATTTAAATCGTCCTCTAAATTGTCAGTATAACTTTGGTTGGTTTGTTGCCATTTTTCTGAACCTGTCTTTAACCCCTTTGCAGTTAATCGTGGAACAATTGTCGGCAAAAAACCTAAGCCTATGAAAACTAAACCTACTTGCCAATTAATACTCAAAAGAAAAACTAAAGTAATGCCACCCTGAAATAAACAATAAATAAAATGAACGGCACTGTACACAAAATCAGTTTCGATCTTTTTTATATCATTCAAAATAGTAGCAACGTATTCACTATTGCGAACGTTGTCGTTGCCATCCTTATATGCATGCTGAAATACTTTTTGCTTGAGTTCTATATTGATTTTTTCTCGCAAACGACCGTAAAAATATGCGTAGGGAACTTCAGCAATATTAATCAGTAGAAGTAAAGCGCCCCAGAATAACAATATTTGTGGAACCTGCCCATAATGTTTCTCAGTAATGGAATTTGTAAACAGTCCCATATAGTGTGGACCAACAATTCCATCCAACGCAATGATTAATGAGCTAAGCAAAGTGCCTAATACAAATATTGTCTTGCCTCGAAATAATCTTAGTATTAATTTAATCATAATGTTCACCTGTTCTATTGTTGTTATACTCGTGTGGTCAGAGCAACGAAAAGAAAGCTAGTTAGAAATTATTAAGAACTTGTCTTGACTCCACGTCAGGTGGTCTTCAGAATATGCCAAAAATAGATTCATTGCTATTTTGCAATTGTAAAAGAATGTAGTTTATTTTTTGTAGTAATAAGTTTTCGAGACTATTCTTAACATCAACTCAACAATTAAAATCTCTCAAAGGAACCATACTTTCGTTCATAACGCAGCGCGGCATTAAAAATAAGTAAGCCAACGCCGAAAAAGATCACGTTTACAACGAGATAGGCCAACACAGTTACTAATGTTATCTTCTGGTCAAGATATAAATCACGCACAATCTCAATTCCTAAGCCAAAAGGTAGAACGGCTTGAATCCATGATGTATACGGAATGGCAACATTGGCAAAGATTAGAATGACACCTTGAAGCACCGTGGCCCACTGCCCAATATTCTTAAAAACCAGTGAACCTGCTCCTAAAACGAGTCCCAGACCAAACATCCCTAGATTAGCGATACAAGAAACTAACATAACCAAGAACACAATCTCAATAATAGTGAGCACTGATCTGCCAACAATTATTGCAGTGGCAATACCGACTAACAACAAATAACCAAAGGTAATTAAATTACTAACCCAACTTCTAATCAACGTCAAAAACCATAACGGGAACTTAGACTGCATTTCCGTTTCTAAAATTCCAGCACGCGAATCAGTTTCGATGGTTTGCATCGACAAATCCATTGCCATAACGCCTGCATTCCAAAACATAAAGCCAATTAAGACAAGCAAAACACCATCATGAGTATGATAACTAGAATTAATTTCAGAAACATCGGCAAAAAACAAAACAGCAGCATACGCAATCGTAAAAATAACAAAATCACTCAATGTTGCCAGCAAATATTTACGGCGTGTTTTAACTTCCATCGCAAGTTCTATTTGCATCATATGTAAAACCGTATTCGCCCTAATCATCTAATTACCCCGATTAAATAACTGTTCATAAACTTCTTGCAGCTCAGCTTCACTAAGAGACTGATCCAGTGTTTTCAAAATATGTCCCTCTGCAATCAAAATATATTGATTGGCAACATTGGCAAGCAAATGCGGATCATGAGAAGAAATAATAATTTTTTTAGTTTCGGTGTTACCAACGGTGCGAATTAAATGCATCAATTTAACCTGAGCGTCAATATCAAAACCATTCGAAGGCTCATCAAGTAATAATAAGCGCGCATCAAGCGCAACCGCCACCATTATTTCTGCTTTTTTCTTTTGACCTGTTGACATTTGATCAATATCTCGATCAAGCAAATCTTCAATCTGAAAATCTTTCGCAATCCGTTGAAGTGATTCTAAGGCGCGCGTTGGTGATACTTGACGCAATGCAGCAAAATAACGCAGATTATCCTTAATCGAGAGCTTATTTCTCAACCCTCGCTCGCCAGTGGGCACATAATAAGCATTGTCTCTTGACCACGAACTGTAATCATCGACCTTAGAAGTAGCGCTATCTTCAAGAAATAGTTTGCCAGAATTAGGCGTTGTGATCCCACTCAACAGACGCATCAGCGTTGACTTTCCCGCGCCGTTTGGACCAATCAAGCCAATTATTCCCGGTTGGTTCAGTAAAATTTCAAAATCTGCACGATATAAAACCTGACGATGACCATAATATTTATCGATTTCTTGACCAACAATTTTCACAGTGTCACTTCCTCAATCCTCAAATTATTAATTCACGAACTAAATTAAAACTAAATTAGAATCAAATTAAATTGACATATATCTTATATTCTATACTAAAACGTCTAAAATGGATATCACTAAAAAGATTGTGTGTATGTTTGACCCAAAACATAAAAGCCCCGCCCAATCACAATTGAATGTGACTGAACGAGGCATCATTTGTTCAACTAGCGATCTTTTCGCTTAAGCGGTACATTGGCAATCGTGTCATTTACTCAACCTTTTTGCAAGATCATCTTTGTTAATGGAAAAGCCACTGTTCGAGTTGTTATCAAAGTTGTTATTTGTTTCATTAGCAAAAAAACAAACGCAAGTGAACCATTTTTGTATCTTGTAGAAAGCTCAATCAATAGATCCATTAATTCAGACAACATTTATTTGTCCCGATAAGCTAACTAGTCAGAAGTTTTACCGAGATTATTTTGCACAATCGCAGCTTTTGACAACACATTACTCAAACAAAAAAAGCACACCATCATATTGTCAATGATGATGTACACAAAAAACTATTCGATTTGTCTAAAAACTATTCAGCTAGTTCAAGCGTCTGAAATTGCTGTAACAATTGATACGTCGCCTGATACGCACCGCAAGCATCCGCTGGCACGCGATAATCGTCGGTCACAGTCTGTAGCCGTTTAAATTCAGGCGTAAGATCAGCTTGGAGATCATGCTGTAACTTGGCGACCATCGCAACGAATAATTCACGTACCTCAGCCAATTCGGGATGATGTGCACCGTGAACCTTAACGATCTGAGTTGTGAAGAAATTTAATTTAGGAAATTCTGCTTCGATAAATTCTTGATTGTCAATTTGTGCTGCCATATGAATTGCCTTCCTTCTTTGAATTGACTACAGCATAACGCCAATCCACCAAGAAATAATTGACCCACATCAAGTTAACGATTTTTTAGTTGCTTTTCTAAATCGGCTCGACTGTTACGCTCATCTGTTGCGATTATTCGATCAATAATTAAATATAAGTTTTCATATTTTTGGTACTCAGTATTGTGGTCAGACATGTAAAAACTATTTCTCTTTAGAATTCAGTTTAGAAACACTATCAACACTATCATTCCAAAGTTCGTCTGGACTATATCTATCATTACTAGCTATGATCACTGTCCCGTCATCCATAATTCTGGGATTTGCACCTTGCCACATTGCGGTTGGGCGCAAGATTAAATTTAGTCTCTTCCCCTTACCTTTGCTTGGACTCCATGCGTCTAAATAATTTTTCATATAATGACTCCTTAAATATCTCTTCTCTCCGTTATCAAATGTAATCTCCAAAATATTACTTGCGTTACTAACTTTGACGGCTTTAGGTACAGTATTTTCAACCATATTGATTCACTCCTTAATTACTCTGAATTATTGTTTTTTTATTTTTACTTATCCATCTTTGAAGTGCTGAACTACTTAGTCCATTTTGTGACGACCATTGAATCATTTGAAAGTTTGAACCATTCTTGAATACAATAAATGCCGGAGTTTGACTAAAACCATATTTACGTTTAAATGACGACCATTGGCCGCTGTGATGATGCAACGCAGTTATATTAATAAAATACATATGATCGACCACCTTTTCCTTCCTTCTACATTTATAGAGCATCGCATTGATTCGGCTATCACTAATATAATTTTAAACTAGAAAACAGTTACCACTGTTAACTTTCTGTGATATCATTTAATGAGAGATATCACAATCTAACCCAGAACTATAATCACGCTAGTAATAAAGAATATTAGGTATTTATAAAGATGTTTTCTCTTCATATCCGATCACTCCTTCTCAACAAAAACAATTTACAACTAATACTGTCTTCTAAATCGATTTGTCCGTTTTTCTTGACACTAATATCTAGGGAGGTACGATATGAGTAATTATGGGAGCACATTTCGTAGAATAAGACTGGGCAAAGGGCTGTCACTCGAAAATGTATCAAAGGGAATTATGTCTAAGCAAGGATTATCTAACTTTGAAACAGGAAAGACTGACATTCGGATATCATTGCTAATAGATTTATTAAACCGTCTACAGATCTCAATTGAAGAATTTGTTCATGATTGTGAATTTCAAGATAGTCATCAACAGTCTATTGAGAAGCTACGATTACTTTACCTGCGACATAACACTGATGGTTTAGCATCATGTTCAAAATATTTTCAACAAAAATTCCTTACGTCAAACAATAAACAATTCTTGCATCTATCAATTATTGCTGACATTTTACTTAGCAACTTACAAGATAGAACCATTCCGATAGCTGATACATTGATACTGGTAGATTATTTAAAAAAAATTGAAACATGGGGTGTATATGAAATTGAACTTTTTGGAACGACCTTAAGTGCCCTTCCTATTCGTAATGTAAAGCAAATCGGTAATCTTATTTTGAAAAAAATCCCGACAATTGACGAAGCAAATACTTTTTCAAGATATCAAGCGTCCTACCTATTTTTCAATATTATTTCTTATCTTTTTGACCATAACGATATTCAAGATGTTCCTCAGATGCTTCAATTAGTCAACTCGATACACAATTGTAATGACTTACACTCTTCTTTTCTACTTACCTATTATCATGAGCTTTTTGATTACTTTATTGGCATTGTGCCTTCAAGCGATAAATGCTGGCATTGCATTCTAATTCTTAGAGATTTAGGTAACGCAGAACTTCTCGACGTTTATTCTCGCGATTTAAAGAAACGTGAGTTACAAAGAAGTTATTTCCAAAGCTCAAGATAAATTAACCAAAATAACCCCCACAATCTCAAAAGGGGCAATAGAACTCTCAGTTGAATGCTAAAAACTTCATAATGCAGCTTTTCGTCAGAATTGTGGTTTCCATTCTGAAATTTTAAAAGGAACCACTTATGGAGTTAACACTCACAAAAATAATATCATGAACTTTTTTTGTTAACATTTTCTCCATAAACCAAATGTTTTTCCAACTCAAGACATAGTTAATCGTGACAAAAAGACGTTAGTAATTATTTAAACATCAATTTAACAACCCACAATAAAAAAAGTTTCTTTAGTCAATACCAAATAATCGACCGGTAGAAATTGGCCTAATAACATTTTTAAAATCGCATAAACAAATTAAGCCTCATCCAATCACAATAAAATGTGACTGAACGGGGCTTAATTTGTTCAATTGGCTATCTTTATTGTTTAACAGTATTTACTTTCCAATGTAATTTGAACCAATCTAGCTGGTTATTCTCAGCCGATTCAATGAGATTTTAAAATCAGCATGATATAAAACCTGATGTGATACACAAGATTGGTCGATTTTCCAATCAACAATTCTCAAGGTTCTTCAATTAGCACGAATAACCAATGACGGTGCAATCATTGCGCTCAATCATCTAGAGAGATAATCTTCGAGTACAAATCTTGTAATTCTGGATCCAGGTGATGCGTTACTTCTAATAGAGTTAAGTTATCATCTAACAACAATCGCCGATCGATTGCTTGTGCTGTTTTGACATCCAAAGCAGACGTGACTTCGTCTAGACAAGCGATTGCTTTTGGCGCGAAGAAACTTCTGGCCAAACCCAGTCTTTGTTGCTGACCGCCAGAAAAATTACGGCCATTTTCCGAAATTAGCATTTCTGCACTACTTACAAAGTCGACACCGGCTAAACTCAACGAATGATTTACACTCGTCATATTAGGATGGTCAGCCCAAATCGTCACATTATTGACAACACTGTCATTAAATAAATAGTTGTCTTGATCAACATAATGAGAAATCTGACTAATTTGACTGCTACTAAGATCACGCAATTCAAAATTATCAATTTTAATACTGCCTTGATAGCCTCGCAATTGTCCATTAAGAATCTTCAATAACGTACTTTTACCTGAACCACTATGACCAATGATGGCTGCCTTTTCATTCTTTTTAATTGTAAAGTTAAGCCCAGAAATAATTGGCTTCCCATCGATTTGATAACCTAAATCTCTTGCCGTAATTTGATGCGCGAAATTTAGTGTTGTCTGGTGCTGGTCGCTCATACCTTCTGGTTGAAAGCCATCAATCAATGGGTCGGTCGCTTTAATTTGAACCTGCTCTTTACTCAAATGTTTCAGACTATTGAAAATACTTGCAGCAATACTACCAGTAGAACTAATCGCGCCAAGAGGAATACGGCCCATAATTGCTAAGACACTCGTTACGACATCAACTAGCATTTGACAGATAAGACTAATTAAATTAATCCCAGTATCCACCTGATCTTCAATACGCGTATAATCAACTTTACTCGTGGCATATGAACGAGCTGCAATATCGGTTCGACTTGGCAATACCCTTAACTTATTCGCATTAAAGAAAACATTAAAACCATTTAAGATATTCGTAATTTGATTCGAAAAGACGCCATTAGCCTTAGATAATTCATCCGTTGCCAAACTTAATTTTTTGCGAAACTTCTTAGGCAGTGTCAACATCACAACTGCCAACACCAAGGCTGTTATCAATAACAGGTAATGATACATAGCTAATGCAATGGCCGCAAAAATAACCGTTGAGAAATCACTAACGAGACCAAAGAAATTGTGAAATGAGTTGTTCTCTATTATTTCTGCATCGTTAACATAATGTGAAATATATTGGCCAATATTTTTTTGATGAAATTGATTAATATCTGACTGAGAAATTTGTGTAGAGATATCTTTTTTCAAATCAATCGACATGTTTTGAATTAATTTCTCTTGCGAAATATCTTGAAAATATTCGCTAGTCATGACAACCAACCAAGTTAACAAATTAATCCCCAGCCAAAAGAATAATTTAGGTAAATTCTTTTCAAAAATAGCATTCGTTGAAAATGTGAATAAAACCGACGTGATCGTGTTTAACAAAGTATTGAGAATCAGCCAGACGATATTTAATATTGTTGACTTGCGATGATGATGCAAATATTTCTTCATAAGTTATTCTCCATTAATTATTGTCTAATTTTAAAATTCTTCAATAAACGGTTAGTTAAGCATAATAATATTCTAATAAATAGCAATAATCAACATCAGATTAAAAGACATCGATTTTGTCATATTTGGGTTAAAATACTGTTGTTAAAACTTCTATTTCAGAAATATTGGAGGTAAATTCTTATGAATCAGCTACTTTCTTTAAATTGCCTGAAGCCGCTTGAAATTACTAATGAAGAAAAAACTAAAACTCGAAAATGTGCCTTTTATCCAAATAAACAAGTTCCATAACAAAAACTCGCAAAATGCACTTATCATTCGACATTAGGAAGATGAGTGCATTTTTAATTTAATCAAAAATAAGGTTGTCCCTAATGACATCTTTAAAATCGTGCAAATTAAAAAAGCCCCACCCAATCACATTTTACTGTGACTGCGTGGGACTTAATTCGTTCAACTAGCTATCTTATTATTTGTAAGAAACAGTTGCGCCGACTTCTTCAAGCTTAGCTTTGATTTCGTCAGCTTCTTCAGGAGTAACGCCTTCTTTAACGATTGAAGGTGCTTTGTCGACAACGCCTTTAGCGTCTTTCAAGCCTAAGCCAGTGATTTCACGGACAGCCTTGATGACCTTAACTTTTTCTTGGCCAACTTCAGTTAATTCAACGTTAACTTCTGTAGGTTCTGCAGCAGCAGCAGCGCCGGCAGCACCAGCAGCAGCTACAGGAGCAGCAGCAGAAACGCCAAATTCTTCTTCGATTGCTTTAACTAAATCGTTTAATTCCAAAATTGTTGCATCTTTTAATTGATCAACAATTGCTTGTGTATCTAAAGCCATGTTATTTTCCTCCAAATAGAAAATTATTTTTTTGTTTGATTATGCATTATGCAGCTGGTTCGTCTTTAGAATCAGCAACAGCCTTAACAGCATATGCGACGTTGCGAACGGGTGCTTGTAATACAGAAAGTAACATTGATAACAAACCTTCGCGACTTGGCAATGAAGCCAATTCGTTAATCGTTGCAAGATCTGAAACTTTGCCTTCAATGATACCGCCTTTGATTTCCAATGCGTCGATGTCTTTTGCATACTTAGCCATAATACGGGCTGGTGCAACAACATCTTCATATGAAAATGCAATTGCAGTAGGACCTGCAAAAGTGTCGTCTAAGCCTTCGTAACCAGCCTTATCAGCGGCACGACGAAGATAAGTGTTCTTAAGAACCTTCATCTCAACACCTGCTTCACGTAATTCCTTACGTAATGCAGTAGCTTGTTCAACGTTTAAACCTAAGTAGTCAATAACGACAGCTGATTTAGCACGGTTGAATTTTTCAACGATCTCATCAACAGCTTCTGCTTTCTTTGCAATAATTGCTTCGCTCATTTAATTTCACCTCCACATACTAATTGTATCTTCTCACCAAACCAAATAAAAAATCTCTGTGTCCAAAGACACAGAGATTAACTTATCAGTTATCATCTGGCCTCGGCAGGATATTGAGACTTACGTCACCTGAGTCTTAGGTAGAAAATATTCTTAAATTAAGATAGCACTTAAAATCGATTGTGTCAAATTGACTCAGCGATTGATTAAAGTGTATTAGTATCGACGGCTAAACCAGGACCGAATGTTGAAGTTAACGTTACACTCTTCATGTAGTTGCCTTTAGCAGCTGCAGGACGTGCACGTAAAATAACATCGTTAAATGCCTTGAAGTTTTCCAACAACTTGGCATCATCGAAACTAACCTTGCCGATAGGTGCATGGATTAAACCAGCTTTATCAACACGATAAGTAACTTGTCCAGCTTTAACATCATTAACGGCCTTAGTAACGTCCATCGTAACGGTACCTGTCTTAGGGTTAGGCATCAAACCTTTAGGGCCCAAGACCCGACCTAAACGACCAACTTTAGCCATCATTGGTGGTGTTGCAACAGCGACATCAAAGTCCAACCAACCATCTTGAATCCGTTGTACTAAGTCGTCTGAACCAACAACATCAGCGCCTGCTTCTTCGGCTGCTTTAGCTTGAGGGCCTTCAGCAAACACGATGACACGTTGCGTTTTACCAGTACCATTTGGTAAAACAACGGCACCACGAATTTGTTGGTCAGCTTGTTTAGGATCAACAGAAAGATTGTAAGCAACTTCAACAGTTGCGTCGAACTTAGCATAGTCGATCTTCTTTAACAATGCGACTGCTTCATCAGCAGCGTATGTTTTATTCTTTTCAACTTGCTTTAATGCTTCAGTATATTTCTTGCCATGCTTTGACATTAATTTTCCTCCTTGCAAATGTGGTCAAATGGACGATTTTATTTGTCCTCCCACTTGATTGAACAACTTTCGCTGTTTATCCGACTGTCAAGTAGCTTAGTCGACTACTTCAAAGCCCATGCTTCTTGCAGTACCTTCAACCATGCGCATTGCTGCTTCTACATCAGCGGCGTTTAGGTCTTGCATTTTGGTCTCAGCGATTTGACGAACTTGATCTTTCGTTACCTTAGCAACTTTTTTAGTGTTAGGTTCGCCTGAACCGTGTTCAACACCAGCAGCTTTCTTCAAAAGAATTGCAGCTGGTGGTGTCTTTGTAACGAAGTCGAATGAACGGTCTTCGTATACAGTGATAACAACAGGAATAATCATACCTGCTTGATCAGCAGTCCGCGCATTGAAGTCTTTTGTAAAGCCCATAATATTAATACCGGCTTGACCTAATGCTGGACCTACTGGAGGGGCAGGTGTTGCTTTTCCTGCAGGGATTTGTAACTTAACAACGTTTGCTACTTTTTTTGCCACGAGACAAAACCTCCTTAGTCCGTGTTGTGGTTATGATGGAGATGTTAATTTCTCCTCCCACATGTATCAAAACATACTTGAATAATATAGCATACCTCTTGACAATCGGCAACTAATTTATGCTAATTTGTCAACTTGGTCGTAATCTAATTCTGTACTTGTTTCACGACCGAACATATCAATGTTAACCTTCAACTTCAGCTTTTCTGGATCTGCTTCAGTAATCTTACCAGTCAAGTTGGCAAAAGCGCCCTCGACAATCTTAACTGTTTCGCCAACAGAGAATTCAACGCCACTGTGACGTTTGCTAATTCCTAAGCTGTGCAAGATCTGTTCAACTTCACCATCTAGTAATGGCGCAGGCTTACTACCAGCACCGTGACTGCCAACGAAACCAGTTACACCTGGTGTGTTCCGGACGATGAACCAAGCTTGATCAGTCATCACCATTTCCACTAACACATAGCCAGGAAATGTTTTTTGCATTTCAGTTTTTTCTTTACCGTTTTTAATTTCATGTTCTTCTTGTTCTGGGACAATGACGCGGAAGATATTGTTCTCCATACCCATTGATGTTGCTCGTGATTCAAGGTTTGCTTTAACTTTATTTTCGTAACCAGAATATGTATGTAATACATACCAGCTCTTTTTGAGCGATTCAACCATTTGTGATCATCCTTTTTTTCAAAATAAAAAAACCTCGCACACAACGAAGTTTTTCCTCAATAATCTTATTCTAACAGACTCCAAGAAATAATCAATCAATTAACAAGTTACTTCAAAATAAAACGCGTAATCCCTTGATTTAAAACAAAATCAGCTAAAGCAAAGAATAATGCAAATAGAATTGATGTTGAAACAACAACCCAACTATCATGACGTGTTTGTTTCATCGTTGGCCATTCGACCAATTTCATTTCTTGTCCAACACTACCGAAGAATTTAAATAGTCGTTTCATGTTTACTGCTCCTTACTAAATTAGGATTAACGTGTTTCTTTATGCAATGTATGTTTACCGCAGTGCTTACAGAACTTACGGACTTCAAGACGTTCGGTGCGTTGCGTGTTTTCAGCAATCATATAGTTCCGTGAACCACAGACAGTACACGCTAACGCTACTTTTTTACCAGACATAGTTTACCACCTTAATTAATATGAATATTGTATTATAAGCGCGGCCAGAAAGCAAGAACTGCCCGTATTTTCTCAAGGATTGATTGCTGCAAATGCGACGCCATGTGCTCGCAAATAAATAACCTTAGCCATTCGTGTTTGACGTTTAAACTTGGCTTCAAAACTTAAGGCATCATGTTTGCTCGCGAATTCTTGTTGATATAATAATTTAACTGGACGTCGTGTTTTCGTGTACTTCGCCCCTTTACCGGCATTGTGTGTCGCGACTCTTTTGGCGACATCATTGGTTGAACCGGTGTAAAGTGTGCCATCAGCACATAAGACAACATAACAATAATACATCCTTTTAACTTCTTTCAGATCCATAAAGAATTTGTTGAACTTCTGGTTGGTACTGATTATCATCAGTATAAACAGTTAAAGGTGGTAAAATACGAACCCCATTAGGTCGGCCATCTTTGATCGCATCAATTAAAACCATGTTAGCTTCTCGACCGACTTTGGGATAAATAAATCGTAATTTTTTCACCGCAAAACGATTAGCTTGTAAAGCCGCCATAATCTCGTCTAAGCGCTCGGGACGATGAACCATGTACAAGTGACCATTTGTCTTCAATAAACGGCTACTGACGTTTAAAACTTGGTTTAACGTGGTCATGAGTTCATGCCGGGCAATGGCATAATGAGGATTGGGGTTTTTGACACTGTCAGGATGATCTGCAAAATAAGGTGGGTTACAAGTAACGACATCAGCAAAATCTGCACCCAGTCTTTGAGGTGCCTCTTTCAAGTCAAAGTTATCGACCACGACTTGGTTCGTTAATTCATTCAAGATTACCGAACGCTGTGCCATATCGGCGAGCTTTTCTTGAATCTCGACCAAATCAACTCGTTGTTGCGTGTGGCGACTTAAGAATAAACCGACTGCTCCATTCCCTGCGCATAAATCAACTAAGCGGGTTTTCTTGGTCACATGAGCAAAGTCTGCCAGCAGCACCGCATCCAGCGAGAATGAAAAGACGGCATCGCTTTGAATAATTTTCACACCGCCATTAAATAATTGATCCACTCGCTCGCTCATTTGCTCATCCCTTCTGCCGCCTTAAAAGTCACGGTAATAAATATTATTATACCAAATGATCTTTTTTTGATATAATCTTTTCGTTACAGATAATAAAAAACTAGGTGAAAAAATGTTTTATAAAATTATTCGACCGATTGCCCGCTTCATTGTCTGGGTATTAAACGGACACACCCACGTGATTGATAAAGATAAGTTACCTGAAGGTTCTTACGTGCTAGTTGCACCGCACCGAACCTGGTGGGAACCAATCATCTTTGCTTTAGCGGCCAGCCCGAAAGAATTCTCGTTCATGGCTAAAAAAGAATTATTTAAAAATCCAATTCTTGGTTGGATCTTGCGTCACGCGCATGCTTTCCCAGTTGATCGTTTTAATCCTGGTCCTTCTGCGATTAAAACGCCTGTCAGAACCCTTAAACAAGGTAAATTATCTTTAATCATGTTTCCCTCCGGTACGCGTTATTCTGCGGAACTAAAAGGTGGTGCCGCTTTAATTGCTAAATTGGCCAAAGTACCATTATTACCTGCTGTTTATCAGGGGCCGACAACTTTTAAAGACTTCTTGAAACACAAAAAGGTCACCATCGGGTTTGGTGAACCAATTATGGTTGATCGTAAACTCAAGCTAGATGAAGCTGGCTCTGACTTAATTAATCAACAAATGGAGACAGCTTGGCATGCCATTGATCAAAGAATTGATCCTAACTTCAACTATCAACCTGATCAAAAAAAGCTCGACCAAGAAAAGGCCGCCAATAAATTAAAATAATAATCACGAACAGGACTCGCAAACAAATTGTCTACGGGTCCTGTTTTTTGGTTGGAATTATTTGAATGTCGTTCTTGGTCAAAAAGACCTAGAACTGTTATGTTGATGTTTCTCCGTGCCTACGGGAAATGCGCTGGTGGAACACTGTGGGCTCGACTTTAAGCCAATCTATGATTGTCTTAAAGCTCGACCTTCTCGTAAGCGATAAATCGCTAACGAGAATTTCACAGCTGACCGCGATTTCCCTCCGGCACTGACAAACAAGCTGATATGGTGTGATGTAACCGCAAATTTGTGCTTCTAAAAATTAGAAGTGATTCAACAACACGTCAATTCAGCGCTTGCGCAAAGGTTGCCCTCTTGCTTATTTAGTGGTGGAAAATAAATACCGCTCAGTAGTGACATTAATGTTAGCAATTTATTGCTTACATTAAGGCTCGCATTTGAGACGATTTGTATTTTAATCGGCTCAAATCGACGCCCACTACGTTCCAGCGACTAGTGTTTATTTTCCACCACGATACCTCGCACGTTCCATACGCAACCTTTGCATAAGCGCGAAGAACCACAACACAACAGTTTTAGTTTGCTACCTGAAGAACAGATCCAGTTCGCCAAAGCGAAAGATTAATTCTGCCCCTGTTGCAATTGATACAATTGATAATAATGACCATGTTTGGCTAATAATTCATCATGACTGCCCATCTCAACAATTTTGCCCGCGTCGAGCACGATGATTTGTTCTGCATCGCGAATTGTCGACAAACGGTGAGCAATTGCGATTGTCGTCCGACCTTGGCGAATTCGGTGGAGTCCTTCTTGAATGAGCGTTTCTGTTTCAGTGTCAATACTAGCCGTTGCTTCATCCAAGACAAGAATTTTCGGATCGGTCACAACCGTCCGTGCAAACGAAAGTAATTGGCGCTCACCACTAGAGAACTTCGCGCCGCCTTCAATGACACGAGCATGATATTTACCTGGTAATTTTTCAATAAAACGATCAGCCTGAACAAATTTCGCAGCATCATAGACTTGCTCGTCAGAGATATCTTGATTAAACAAACGAATATTTGAAGAAATATCGCCGTAAAACATAAATGAATCTTGCAAAACAAGTCCAATTTTTCGCCGGATTTCAGACATAGGATAGTCCTTAATATCTCGATCATCAATCAGGATCTGGCCCTCATAGAATTCATAGAAGCGCATCATCACATTGATAATCGAACTCTTACCAGAACCAGTGTGTCCGACAATTCCAATCGTCTCACCCGGATTGGCAACAAAAGAAATATCATTAAGAATTTTATTTTTTCCATCATACGAGAAAGACACGTGGCGAAATTCAATCTTGCCCATTTTAATTTCACCGTGCGCGCCTTCATTCTGTGCTGGTGCATAAGTTTGATCGTCCAAAATTCTTAAAATCCGGCTGCTAGCTACAACACCATCCTGCAAACTGGATAATGAATCCATCATGTCTGACATGGGATTGAAGAAATTCGAAACATAAGTGGTAAAAGCGTAAATCACACCAGCTTCGACAAATTGATTCTGGGCAACTAACCCAAAATGCGTCAAAACGGCCACGATTGCTAAGGCATAAAGTAAATTAATCAGAGATGATAATAATAATGAGTTGGTGCGAATCATCGCCTTACGAGCGTTTAAATAGTCTTGATTAGTTGCCTCAAATTCATCGCTTATCCGCTTCTCCTGACGAAATTCTTGAATGATGTTGATGCCCTCAATTGATTCATTCAACTTGACATTCAGTTCACTTAACTTCTCACGCATGTGACGATAAACCCGCGAACTGTAATGCGAATAATACCAAATCGCCAATAATAAAATCGGCAAAAATCCGAGTACAATCCATGCTGAAACTGAATTAGTCGTATACATGGCAATAAACGCCGTGATAATGGCGAATAAGCCCGTTAATACCGAGGCAAATACCGCCAAGAAGTCCATTAATGACATGGTATCGTTGGTCACCCGCGACACAATCGAGCCAGCAGGTGTTAAATCGAAATAACGCATGCCTAAAGTATGCAACTTCTTAAATAAAACAAGCCTGACATTTTCCAACGTTTTTTCAGAACCCATTGAATACAGATAGTTGCTGAAAAACTGCAGAATTGCCTTTAAAACAGTTCCTAGAAAGTACAGCGCGGCAAAATCAAGAATAATATTGAACGCCGTATTGCCCTTATTCAAGAAGTGATCCATGAAGTATTGCAGTAACCGTGGTAAAAGAATATTGATCGTTGCCAAAAATGCAGAGAAAACCAAAGCAATTAAAAAATAACTTTTAAATGGCAATGCATATTTCATAACACGGGCAATAATCTTGACCTGATCTTTCGTCGAAATGCTTTGTGTCCAAGCTGATTGGTGCGTCTGGTTTTCTTTATCAGTCGAATTAGTCTCTGCCATCTTGATCAGCCCCCATTTCTGCAGAAATTTGTTGCCGCTGCCACATTTCTGCGTACCAACCATCTAAGGCGAGTAGTTGTTCGTGTGTGCCGCGTTCAACAACACGGCCATCGTCAATCACGAGAATTTCACTCGCGTTAACAACGGCGCTTAAACGATGTGACGCAATAATTGTGGTTTTGTTGTGACGTTCTTGCTTCAAGTTCTCCAGAATCTGCATTTCCGTTTTAGCATCCACTGCCGAAAGCGCATCATCAAGAATTAATATCTCCGGCATCGTAATCAAGGCTCGAGAAATTGCCAAACGTTGCTTCTGACCGCCAGATAACGAGACCCCTTTTTCACCAACCAATGTGTCATATTGATTACGGAAATTCTGAATATCGTCATGAATTGCGCCTTGTTGCGCAGCCGCTTGAACCTCGAGATCACTCTTATCCATTGCGGCGAAGCGAATATTATCGCGCACGCTGCTGGAGAACAAGAAGTTATCTTGCGGCACATAACCAATAGCTGATAATAAACCTTCCAATGTATAATCCTTGACGTTCTTACCGCCAATCATAATCGTGCCGTCATAATTATCGAATTCACGCAATAATAATTTGATGATGGTAGTTTTACCAGCACCAACGCGACCAACTAAGCCCAGCGTGCCACCAGCAGCCAAATCAAAATCAATCTTTGTTAATGCTGGTTGTTGGTCGTCAGGATACGTAAATTGGGCAACATGATAATCAATGCTACTACCGGCCAAGGCCTCGATCGCACCAGGCCGTTCTTTAATCAAACTTTGTTCACCCAGTAATTCCGCCACACGATCATAACTCGCATTACCACGCTCAATCACATTAAATAGACGGCCAATCGCAAACATCGGCCAAACCAAAGCCCCAATATAACTGACAAATGAAATCAATTGTCCCAATGTGATCACATGCGTTGTAACTAACCAGCCACCGTAGGCGATTGTAATCGCATAAGTTAAGCCGATAATAATACTTGTCGTCGGGTCGAAAAGCGAGTCAATCCGATAAACTTTACGATTAATTCTAACCGTTTTATTAATAATTTTTTCAAAATCGGCAACATCTGGCTGATTTTGGTCGAATGTCTTAATGACTTTAATGCCACTAATTGATTCTTGCGTTTTATCGTTCAAGCGCGAAAAAGCAGCCTGTGATTCACCAAACGCCTGATGCAGACGACGGCCTAGAACACGTGCAGATACAGCCAACAATGGCATTGGAATTAAGGCCACTAAGGTTAGCCGCCAATCCACAAAAACCATCATCGCGATAATCGTCGTACCACCTGTCAAAATCGAATCGAACAGCGTTAAAATTCCGGCACCAGCTACGTTTTGAATGGCATTTAAATCATTGGTCGCGTGAGCCATCAAATCACCGGTGCGATGGCGCTGAAAGAACGTTTCGTCCATTTTCATGAAGTGCGAAAACAGGCTCGTCCGCAATTCACGCTCCAAAGTTGCGGCACCACCCCAAATCATATTCCGCCAACCATAACGACTTAAATACTGTACCAACGCGGCTAGCGCTAACAAACCAACCCAGAGAAACAATAATTGCAACGTCAACTGACGATCATTCATTAGATCAGCAAGAACACCGATAACACGTGGCGGAATTAGTCCCGCTAAATCCGCCAATAATAAAAATAGTACCCCAGCAATGTAGCGCTTCTTTTGTTGCTTAAAAAACCAACTTAACTTGATAAAAATCCCCATAATTTAACCTCGTCATTCTATTCATCTAGCTTGATAATAAACCACTAAAATACAAAAAAAGCGGGTATAAAACACCCGCTTAAACACATGAATAGACGATATTATTTGCCGTTTTTAGACTGTTGAGCCTTCATGGCGGTCATCATTTGATGCAACTTCTTTTCAGAAGGTTTTTGCCCCATTTGAATCATCATTGTCCGCATCATATCTTCATTTACAGGTGGATTATCTTGAAAATACTTCTTCATATAGGCGCGTGCACCGAAGAAACCTGCCACTGCGCCACCAATTACACCAAGGATAATTAAGAAAACTGCTAAACCTACACTCATCTTCACGAAACTCCTTAAAATAAATTCTGCTACTATTTTACCCATGAACCCACAAAATATGCAAGTCAATCCGCTAATATTATGCGAAATATGTTAACACCATAGCGGTGAAAACTTTTATGATTACGATGATGCGTACTTCCAAAAACATACCGATAGAATGCTGTGAGTGTTAATCAAAACTAAATAAAAAACTTTATTCAGAAGTACTAAGTCCTAGAACTGTTATGCTGCGGTTCTTCGTGCCTGCGGAAAATACGCTGGTGGAACGCTGTGGGCTCGACTTTAAGCCAATCTGCGATTGTCTTAAAGCTCGGCCTTGTCGTAAATGCTAAAGCATTAACGACAATTTCACAGCTGACCGCGATTTTCCTCCGGCACTGACAAACGAGATGCAGTGGCGTGATTTAACAGTAAATTTGTGCTCCTGAAAATTAAAAGCACTTCAGCTTACACGTCAATTCAGTGCTTGCGCAAAGGTTGTCATCTCGTTTGTTTAGTGAGGGAAAATAAATACCGCTCAGTGGTGAGATTGTAGTTGCAGCTTTAGCTGTTACTACAAGACCTGTCTTGGAGACAATTTTGTAAAAATTGGCTTCAAGCAGTGTCCACCACGTTCCAGCGACACGTATTTATTTTCCCTCACGGTATCCGCACGCTCCATAAACAACCTTTGCGTATGAGCGAAGAAGTACAACATAGCAGTTTTAGTCTCCGCTATTTTGATTAGTTCCAGCGCCAAGTATTCCTTCGCCGACACGGCACGCACCGAATCCCGTTAACAACCTTTGCGTAAACGCGAAGAACCACAACATAGCAGTTTTAGCTACCACGATTCCGAATTACCGGCAACGCAAAAATACTAGAAACAAACTACCGATGACTTCAGTTAGACGTACGTTATTCGTTATCGCGCAAATCTTTCTCTTTTTGAATTCGACGCACTTTTTGAGGCGTCACTTCTTTGCCGTCTTTATCAAATACACGTAAATTCTCAACCTGCGTCCGAAAACCAGCCCGGAACTCTTTTAAATAAGCCTTGCGTAAATCTGCACGTTCAGCTGTTTCTTTATCGGTAAGCTCGCCTTTTTTTGCTTTAGCAGCTAATTCATTTATTCTAGCAATTAATTTCGGATCGATTTCTGACATTAATAACAACTCCCTTGGTCTTATTAATAAATAACAAACATACACGAACATAAGTTTGATTTTTACAAATACTTATGCTAAATTAATATTAACATACTATTGAGGTGTCATATGACTAAAACGGTTAGTTCTAAACAATTGGAAGTGCTCCAATATATTTACGATACGGTATCCGACCGTGGCTATCCACCAACTGTTCGCGAAATTGGCGCGGCGGTCAATTTGTCATCCACATCTACTGTACACGGTCATCTATCACGGCTTGAGAAAAAAGGGCTGCTTGAACGAGACCCTACGAAACCGCGCGCAATCGAAGTAACACCTGAGGGCCTAGACGAGCTGGGTATTAAGAAGCAAGCCATTCCTGTTTTAGGCGTGGTCACTGCCGGTGAACCAATTCTTGCTGTTGAAGAAGCTACCGACTATTTCCCATTACCACCTGAATTAAATATTGACGATAATAATTTGTTTATGTTAACGATTCGTGGCGAGAGTATGATTAACGCTGGCATTTTGAGCGGTGATCAAGTGATCGTTCGCCAACAACGCGACGCTAAGAATGGTGATATTGTCATTGCCATGACCGAGCAAGACGAAGCGACTTGCAAACGATTCTTCAAGGAAGACGATCACATTCGCCTGCAACCAGAGAATGATACGATGGCGCCAATTATTTTGCCGAATGTAACAATTCTTGGGAAAGTCGTTAGTTTATACCGTTCTCACATTTAGCCTAAAGTTAAAAGTAAACCTAATAATCAAGATTCGAGATACAATCGAAACTTCGCCATTATACTATTAGTTTTATAGATCTGGTAAATATTAACGTAAATTGTGCAGCTGTTTAAATCTACTAAACAAGAAAGGAACTGGGGTTTTTATCCCAGTTCCTTTCTTGTTGTATATCGCATTAACTTTAATCACCAACAATTGTACTATTGTCGGCACCTTGTTCACCAAGAACCATTTCTAAGTTCTTGATACGTTCATCTAGTGGTGGATGATCATCCATCATTCTTGACCACCAAGAACGCTTCCCCGCTTTACCAAAAAGTGGTTCAACCAAACAGAGTTGCGTCGTATTTGGCGATAAAACTTTCGCATTCGGTACTGGTCCTGCTAATTTTTTGAAGGCTTTAATCAGGCCCATGGGATTACCTGTTAATTCCGCACCGGAAACGTCGGCTAACGCTTCACGTTTTCGAGAAACGAATTTCTCTAACAAATAACTCAAAGGAATGCCTAATACAATGATAAGACCACCGATTGCCATCATTGCTAGTCCAATTAATTGCGTGTAGTTCGAGTCACGATTGTTGTCGTTACTACTACGGCGACCGCCAAAAGCATACATCATGCCTTGACCAACATGAACTAAACCGTAACCCAAAATCGTAATGAAACCCACTAAGGCAATTGATAATGTACTGATCCGAATATCATAGTTCTTAATATGGCTCATTTCATGGCCAATAACGCCTTCTAGCTCTTCGCGATCCATTATGTCGACCAAACCTTGTGTCACCGCAATACTGGCCTTATCAGGGCTCATACCCGTAGCAAAAGCATTAGGCGATGGATCAGGGACAATATAAACTTGGGGCATGGGCAAACCGGCTGCTAGACTCATTTCGGTTACAATGTTATAAACTTTTTTGTAGTCGGGATTAGTCGTATCCTCGCTAATTTTTGAGCCTTTATTCATGCGCAAAATATTTTGGCCATTTTGCCAATATTGAAAGGCAATATAAAACCCAAGAATAACTTCAAGGATGCCTAACCACAACAATGGTTGATAAGGATTTTCTGTATCTTGCAAATTACCAAACACGACCACTAAAATTACAAAAATAATATTGATCATGGCAAAAAAAGCAACAATTGCCCACAGTGAACGTTTCTTATTCGCTTGAACCTGTGACTCAAGCGTATCTAAATGATTGTGCATACGAAATAACTCACCTTCTGTCGTTTAATATTGAATTAATCGACGACTAGAACTTAACTTCAGGTGCAGTCTTAGTTGCTTCTTCAACCGGCAATTGTTCTTTCTTAGTGAAATGAAACATACCAGCCAAAATATTAGTTGGAAAGACTTCGACTTTATTGTTGTAATCACGAATTGTTCGATTGTAATTCGTCCGTGATGCTGCAACGCGGTTTTCAGTACTCGTTAGTTCTTCTTGTAATTGACTGAAGTTTTGTGCAGCTTTCAAGTTGGGATAATTTTCAGAAACAGCAAAGAGATGACCTAAGACAGAACTCGCTTGAGCGTCGGCTTTGGCTCGGGTGGCGATTGATTGACTTTCATCACCCATCACACTGGCTTGCTTCTCCAAATCATCAAGCGGATTAGCTTGTGCTTGACCGTTTGCTACACCGCGTGCTTGAATGGCATCCATTAGAGTGTCATGTTCGTGCTTAGCATAACCTTTAACCGTATTAACCAAATTAGGAATTAAATCAGCACGACGCTTCAATTGAACACCAATTTGGCTTTCAGCTTCATCAGTTAAGTTGCGCGCTTTAACCAAGCCATTATATAGACCAGCAATCAACACAACCAAAACCACGATCACAATAAGTGTAATAATCATATGAGCTTCCTTCTTTCATTTCTGTATGCTTCTCATTCTAACATGTTATCGGTGAATTAACCTCTTTAAAGACAAAGATACTCAGTAAGTTAATAAAATACCGTTGTCACAATTAACCTAACTTGATTTAATGGGTCAAGAGATGCGAATTCTGTCAATTCGTTGACAAATTAAGTGCGGCCAAAAACTTGGTCACCGTTCGGTAATAGCCAGTTTTATCTTTGGTGATTGATTCAGCGTGATCGGCTCCTTTAACAATCAACAATTGATCGTGCTGGTTATTCTGCTTGTGCGCCGCATAAAGTTCTTTAACCATCGCCGTTGGTACGAAATGATCATCGCCGCCGTGAATAAACAACGTTGGCAACTTCGACTTCTTTAAGGCTTGCACGGCATTCGCTTGGCCTAAGAAATATCCTGCCCGAATTCTCGTTACTAAACTAGTCACTGGAATTGAAACCAACGGCGGAATTTTCGGAAACATTTCCTGCTGTTGATAAGTTAATTCCGCCTTAGCGGTCGTGTAACCACAATCCTCAATGACAGCCTTAACTTGACTGGGCAGTTGTTCACCGGAAGTCATCATTACTGTTGCTGCACCCATGCTGACACCAAATAGTACAATCTTTGAATTAGTCCCATTCTTTTGAATGATTTGTTTAATCCAGCCCTGGTAATCTTTACGTTCAGGCCAACCATAGCCGATATAATCGCCTTCACTGGCACCGTGACCACGAGCGTCAGGCAATAAAAGATTATAGCCTAACTGCTTAAACAATCGCGCATACAGCCCCATTTCTTGACGACTACCCATATAGCCATGTGCAATAATCACTGTTTTATTAGCATGATTATCAATATAATCAGCCTTTAAAGCTAGATGATCAGCAGATTCTTGCGACCAGACTACCTTCTTCGCCTGATTTTTAAACCAATTCAGATCAGCGTAATTAGGATCTTTTTTCTGCAAAGGTTTGGCCTTGGCAATAAAAGATTTAGGATGATTACTCACCGCATAATTGTAGAAATAGTTACCAATCCCTAATTCAATCACCGAACCCACCACGAAAAGAATTGCGACGATAATGATTATCTTCTTCAAAAAATCTCCCCACATCTGCGATTGGTCAATGCCGCATGACCGCGTTTAATTGCACCTTACTTCATTGATGAAATGACTCATTATGATTTATTTAGATTACCTTATCTGATTAACAATTTCAATTCACGCAACTTCCAAATTTACTGCGCTTGTAATTGTGATTAAGAACAGAGAAACTATAACTGTTATTTTGCGGTTCATCGTGCTTGCACAAAGGTTACATACGAAACGTGCGGGTGCCGTGGTGGAAAATAAATACTTGTCGCCGGAACGTAGTGGGCGTCGATTTGAGCCGATTGAAGAACAAATCGTCTCAAATGCGATCCTTAATGTAGGCAATAAATTGCCAACATTAATCTCACTACTGAGCGGTATTTATTTTCCACTACTAAACAAGCAAGAGGGCAACCTTTGCGCAAGCGCTGAATTGACGTGTGGTTGGATCATTTCTAAATTTTTAGCAGTACAAATTTGCTGTTAAATCATACCACTACATCTCGTTCATCAGTGCCGGAGGAAAATCGCGGTCAGCTGATCGAGTAGGAAGTAATTGTAAATTACCGTCCTCTCACACCACCGTACGTACGGTTCCGTATACGGCGGTTCAATA
>NZ_RHOX01000008.1 GCF_003946695.1 Lapidilactobacillus bayanensis
ACCGCCGTATACGGAACCGTACGTACGGTGGTGTGAGAGGTCGGTAATTGAATTAATCAATTACCTCCTACTCGATTATTTGAGACAAATCGGTCTTTGATTTGGCTCAAATCAATACTCGCAGCGTTCCACCAGCGTATTTCCCGTAGGCACGAAGAACAGCGACAAAGTAGTTTTAGGATTTAGCACTTCTAAGAAAGCTGGTATTTGGCTTAAAGTCGTTCTCGCAGCGTTCCACCAGCGTATTTTCTGTAGGCACGGAGAATTGTGGCATAACAGTTTTAGGGTTCGCCACTCAGTATATTTTAGCAACATATACAGAAACGTTGATTTTTGGTACAATGAGCGTATAGTTCATTTACTGGAAGCAGGTGAACCATTTGGAAAGTTGGCTGTTCCTCGGCCTGATTCTGGCCGTGGCGTTGGTGAGTCACAATCAGTCATTGATCATTGCGGCAGCAGTAGTGCTGGTAATTAAACTATTACCGCAATCAGAACGTTTATTCAATTTAATTGGTGCACAGGGGATTAACTGGGGTGTCACCATTATTTCGATTGCCATTTTAGTGCCGATTGCAACTGGTAAAATCGGTTTTCAAGATTTGCTCAATGCCTTTAAAACACCAGCTGGTTACATTGCGGTGGCCTGTGGTATTTTAGTGGCTGTTTTGTCAGCACGTGGTGTGGGACTTTTGGCAACAAGTCCGGAAATTACTGTGGCTTTAGTTTTTGGCACGATTGTTGGTGTGGTTGTTTTTCGCGGTGTTGCAGCTGGTCCGGTGATTGCATCGGGCATGACTTATGTTTTCTTAATGTTAGTGAATTCGGTAATAGACCGATTGTGAGGTAGAAATGATAAATTCAGGTTCAATAATGACGGCAACAATTAGTGACAAGAATGACGATGGTGAATTCTTTGCCCAAGTTGATGGGGAAACATTACACGTTCATAGTAAAAAAGAAAATTGGCAATTAAAAGACGAAATCACTGGCTTTGTCTATGAAAATATAAAGCGCCAATGGGTGATTACGACTGAAGTACCCGCGGTCGGATTTGATCGTTACGCTTATGGGACAGTTGTTGACGTGCGTCGTGATTTAGGCGTCTTCATCAACATTGGTTTGCCAGATAAAGATATTGTTTTGTCGTTAGATGATTTACCATTGCAACATGAATTGTGGCCGCAAAAAGATGATCAATTGATGGTGGGGTTGAAAACTGATCACAAGAATCGGTTATGGGCGCAATTGGCCAATGATGATCTCTTTAAGGCAATTGGTCATTTTTCAGCGAGCTTTGAACGTAATGAGTCGGTTAGCGGAACCGTTTATTTAGCAAAACGTGTTGGTTCCTTCTTACTGCTAGATGACGACCGTTTAGGCTTTGTACATGAGAGCGAACGTGAAGATGAGCCACGTTTAGGACAAAAGGTAACGGGTCGCGTGATTGGTAAAATGCAAGATGGCCGTTTATCAGTTAGTCTAAAGCCATTTGCCTTTGTCGAAATCGAAGATGATGCTAAAATGTTACTGGCTGTTTTGCAACAAAATCCGCAACATTCATTTATTTACCAAGACAAGAGTGATCCTGCTGAGATTAAGAATTATTTTGGAATCAGTAAGGGTGCTTTTAAGCGGGCATTGGGTAACTTGTTGAAACATCGCTTAATTACAACCGATTTTAGCGGCACTAAGTTAACTGACAAAGGTCTGGCGTATCGTGAATAACGCACTGAACGATTATTTACGTTCCTTAACGATTGAGCAAGGCTTGGCTGATAACAGTATTGCCAGTTACCGTCGCGATTTGGTGCACTACATCAATTGGTTATCGGCGCAAGAACTTGAGCAATTTAGTGAAGATCCAGATGTGCTTAGTTTATACTTAAATCAATTAGTTGTTGAGAAAAAAGCTGAATCCAGTCGCATGCGGGCTGTTTCCAGCTTGCGTCATTTTTACCGTTGGTTGTTGGCGCATGGTATCATCAAGCATAATCCAATGGAGACCATTCCCTCGCCTAAACGCGGTCGCCATTTACCAGTGGCGTTAACGATGACTGAAGTCGAGCAGTTGTTAGCGGCACCTAATATTGATAAACCATTAGGATTACGTGATCGCGCGATTTTCGAAGTCATGTATGCCACCGGATTGCGTGTTAGCGAGTTAGTTCATTTACAATTGTCAGATTTACATTTAGAAATGAAATTAATTCAAACGGTTGGCAAAGGTAATAAGGAACGATTATTGCCGATTGGGGACGTGGCGATTGATTATTTGCAACGTTATTTAACAGATAGTCGTCCGCGATTAATTCGTACGCAACATTATGAAGGAACACTATTTCTGAATTTTCACGGCCGAGGTTTATCACGGCAAGCGATTTGGAAAATGATCAAGAAATATATTGCGCAGGTTGGAATTGATAAAGATGTGACGCCGCATACACTGCGGCACTCGTTTGCTACCCATTTGTTAGAAAATGGTGCCGACCTGCGAATTGTCCAAGAATTATTGGGTCATAGCGATATTTCTACGACTCAAATTTACACACATATTACGCAACAGCGATTATTAGATGTTTATCAAAAGTCACATCCCCGTGATTAAGCGGGTTAGAAGTAACGGAGGCATAAGATGTTAGTGAAGTATAAGCAGGATTATCAAAAAATTGCACTGGGGTTGTTGTCGTACACACCAGATTTAAAAGATTTTGATCGCCTGTCTGCAGAACTACAATCGTATAATTCGGAAGATAATTTGCAACTCTATCTTTGGAAGAACCACCAGGGTGACTTTGTTGGAATTTGTGGTGTGGAGTTGGATGATAATTTTATTTTGTTGCGCCATTTAGCTTTTACGCCAGACTATCGTCATCAGGACAGTCAGTTCGCTGTTTTAGACGCCTTACACAACGTTTATGCAGATAAACGCATTATGGCGCCAATGAGCATGAGTAATCTACTGACGGCCTGGGAACAGCATCAGAGTCAATCTGTCGATCCAACAGATACTGAGGACTAATTGATGGCAACAGAGGAATTACAACTGCAATTAACCAAGTTTGCCGGACCGCTAGATTTATTATTACATTTGATTAAGACTCAAGAGATCGACATTTATGATATTCCAATTGCCCAAATCACCGATCAGTATTTAATCTACTTGAATGAAATGGAACGGTTGGCATTAGATGTGGCCGGTGAATACTTGGTCATGGCCTCAACTTTGATGGCAATTAAAAGTCGGTTGTTATTACCGCAATCAAAAGTTGAGCAACTTGATCAAGGCGAGATTGAATCAGAAGATCCTCGCCAAGTATTAGTTGATCAATTGTTGGCTTATCAGACTTATCAAGAGGTGAGTCATTATTTAAGCAAGAAAGCTCGCGAACGGTCACGTTATTTTACTAAGGAAGCGAGTGTGCTACCGAAGCAACCGGTTAAGCCGTTGCCCAAGGGACTTGTGACCACCACAGAAATGGCAGCAGCGCTGACCCATTTGTTAACTAAACAGGCTCAAGATCAAGCTTTTGTTAATCAAACGATTGATCGTGATGTTTTTTCAATAGAAGAGGCTCAGGATTGGGTTAAACAGCGGGTTAGTACTGCTGAACAACAGCACTTGAAATTTTCTCAACTCTTACAGACACCTGTTAGTCGCGAACAGGTGATTATTTTGTTTTTAGCGTGCCTGGAGTTAATGAAGAACAAAGTGATTACTTGTTTTCAAGCAATATCTGATGATGAAATTTTTGTGAGTGGGGACGTGGCAGTTTGATTCAGTACCAAGGTGAAATTGAAAGTATTTTATATACACTAGGCGATGATGGCATTGCCTTAAGTAACTTGGCCTCAATTCTCGGCATTCATGTAAGTGCGTTGCGACAATTATTAGCGGAGCTGGCAGCTTTTTACGAAACTCATGATGGTGGGTTAACACTGATCCATCATCATGATATTTATCAACTCGCGACTAAGCCAAAGTTTGCACCGATTTTATATCAATATTTCAGTGAGCATCAACCGACTAGCTTAAGTCAGGCTGCGTTAGAAACGATGGCAATTGTGGCCTATCAACAGCCGGTGACGCGAATTGATATTGATCAAATTCGCGGCGTGCACAGTGCTGGTGCGTTGCAAACCTTAGTTGCACGGCAAATGATTGCAGAAACTGGCCGTAAAGATGTACCCGGCCGCCCCATTTTATATGGGACGACAGATTATTTCTTAGATTATTTTGGTCTTAATTCATTGGACGAATTGCCAGAACTTTCAGAATTTAACACTGGGCAATATGATGCCAGTGGGAATTTAGATTTATTTTTCAAGGATAAGCAACCTGAGCAGGCTGCAGAAGAGAGGCATTTGAATGAAACCGACACAGACTGAAGAACGACTACAAAAAGTCATTGCGAACGCCGGCGTAACATCACGGCGCAAAGCAGAGGAATTAATTAAGACTGGCCGGGTGACCGTTAACGGTGAAATTATCCGTGAGCTAGGTACCAAAGTTGACCCTAAAGTTAAAATTGAAGTGGATGGCGTTCCGATTGACAAACATCAAAAAACAGTCACTTATGCCTTTTATAAACCACGTGGCGTTATTTCGGCTGTTAGTGATGATAAACATCGGAAAGTCGTGACTGATTATTTTGCTGATAAAGACACGCGCTTGTATCCAATTGGTCGTTTAGATTACGATACGTCTGGCTTACTATTGGTGACCAATGATGGCGAGTTAGCTAACTTGTTAATGCATCCGAAGTTTAGAATTGATAAAACTTATTTTGCCAAAGTTGAAGGCATTCCGAATGCGGCTGCTCTGAAGAAATTGCGGGAGGGTGTTTCAATCCACGGCCGTAAAACCGCACCAGCCAAAATTTGGATTGAAAATC
This sequence comes from Lapidilactobacillus bayanensis, assembly GCF_003946695.1. Lineage (GTDB taxonomy): Bacteria > Bacillota > Bacilli > Lactobacillales > Lactobacillaceae > Lapidilactobacillus > Lapidilactobacillus bayanensis. Next base: position 4,896 of record NZ_RHOX01000008.1, read on the forward strand.
GGAATCAAGCTAAAAACACAGCGCTCGTCGGCTTAACTATTCATGAAGGGATGAACCACCAAGTTAAGTTAATGTTACGCGATGTTGATCATTCCGTGATGAAATTGAAACGCGAACAAGTGGCGTTCATTGATTTGACCGGCCTACAACCAGGTGAAGCACGGCGTTTAAGCAACAGTGAAGTTGAACGTCTTTTAGAATTAGCACGAGGGCAAAAGAAATAGCAGTTTTGATAGCTTTCCTCAGTTTTATCTTGTACTTCTTCGCGCCTGCGCAAAGGTTGCCGATAGAATATGGTGGGTGACGTAGCGGCGAAGAAATACTTTGCGCTGGAACGTGGTGGGCGTCGATTTGAGCCGATTGAAGTACAAATCGTCTCAAATGCGAGCCTTATTGTAAACAGCTAAAGCTGCAACAATAACTTCACCACTGAGCGGTATTTCTTCACCGCCACTAATCAAGTAAGCGGGCAACTTTGCACAAGCACTTAGCTGAAGAGTGGTTGAATTACTTCAAACTTTTTTAGAAGTACACAATTGCAGTTAAGCTGCACTAACGCATGTTGGTTAGTGCCGGAAGTGTGTTAGTGCGGCTTGACTGTAAATTTCCACATCTAAAATTGAGCGTGTTTCAACCACTCGCTAATTCAGTGCCGAAGGAAGGCTGCCCTCTCGTTTGTCAAGTGGCGGGGAATAAATACCGCTCAGTAGTGACATTATTGTTGGTGATTTATCACCTACAAATAAGGCTCAGCTTTAAGACAAATTGGGTTTGATTTGGCTTAAAGTGATGCCCACTACGTTCCGGCGTAAGTATTTATTTCCCGCCACGACCTTCACCATGTTTCATGTGCAACCTTCCTGTGGGCACGAAGAAGAACAATCATAGCAGTATTCTGATTTTGAAACGTGCTCAAAGCAACTGATTGCTATGTCTAACTAAAAATCCCATCTGGGTTGTCACCCAGCTGTGCTTTCTAGTTAGAGCTACGCAACCAACCCGTTGCTTTTCGCGCTCTAAATTAAATGGCTTTCATTGCTTCTCTGGGTGAGTTTTGGTATAGTTAACTTGTAATTAAATATTTGGTTTGTCTTCAGGGCAGGGTGTGATTCCCGACCGGCGGTAAAGTCCGCGACCCACAGCGATGTGGCCGAATTGGTGCAATTCCGATACCGATAGTATAGTCTAGATGAAAGAAGACAGTCTTATTTGTGTAGACAATTTGACTGTTAGTCCCTGACTAACAGTTTTTTTGCGCAAAAATTAGTAACTCGCTTAATAAAGTTAACCAGGTTAGTAAGTTAGTTGCTAATGGAGAGTAGGGCTGAAACCGGAGACGACCGTTAAAGGAGACGGTTTTTGTGCGTGATCATAAGTTACGGACGTTGGTTGGTATTAGCATGTTTGGCGTGTTGAGTTATTTGGTAATGTTGTTAGAAATACCGATTTTACCAGGATTTCCATTTTTAAAATTGGATTTCAGTGACTTAATTGTCTTATGTGGACTTTATTTATTTGGTGTCAGTGGTGCAGTTGGTACGGCGTTAATTCGTGCTTTTCTACATTTAGTCATGACCGGTTTTGCGGCGCCATCTTTAATTGGTGAGCTGGGATCAGTTACAGCCAGTTTAACTTTGATTTTCGTGTTAGCTTTCTTTATGAAGCGACAATCAAAATGGTGGCAGCGTTTAGGTATGATCATCTGCAGCACGTTGGCTTTGACTTTCGTGATGGCAGTGATGAACTATTTCATTTTGACACCGTTGTATGTTGAAGTCAGTGGTTTCAAAATCGGGATGGATTATTTGAAGTATGTCTTGATTGCGATTGTTCCTTTCAACTTAATTAAAGGCGCGCTTGTCACAGCGTTATTCACACTGATTTACACTAAGATTGGACCATGGTTACTGCGACAAGGTAATCAACGCCAATAATCTAAAGGATATGAGCCTTGCTAAGAAACTATCAATAGAAGTGAGATAGGGCCATGTTTCAACTAGGCGAATTTCGCCTTAGTTGAATGGACACCGCCACGAACATCAAAGTTTCTTAGTGGGTCTTGCTAAGAAATTATCATTAAAGTGAGATAGGGCCATGTTTCAACTAGGTGAATTTTGCCTTAGTTGAATGGACACCGCCACGAACATCAAAAGTTTCTTAGTGAGCTTTGCTAAGAAACTATCATTAAAGTGAGATAGGAGTCATCACAATGGCTGAATTGACGGAAAAAGAGAAATCATTGGCGGAATTGTTGTATCAACCAGCGGATGCAGCGTTAGTTGCAGAGCGCGAAGTGACGAAGCAAAAATTAACCGCTTATAACCGGTTAAATCCGCTAGATATTACTGCACGAACAATGGCGATTGCAGATTTATTCGGACACGCTGGTCAGAATTGTGTTGTGGAACAACCGTTGTTTTGCACATATGGTTCTAATACCACAGTCGGTGATAATTTCTTTTTAAATGTTGATTGTAAATTGTTGGATTCGGGCAAAATTACCATCGGCAATAATGTCTTCATCGCGCCGAATGTTTGTCTAATTACTGAAGAACATGCTTTGGACGTTAAACAGCGCTTGGCCGGTTTAGAGTATACACATCCAATTACCATTGAAGATAATGTCTGGATCGCTGCTGGTGTTTTAGTTTTACCCGGTGTGACGATTGGTGCCAATAGTGTGATCGGTGCTGGCAGTGTAGTCACCAAAGATATTCCGGCTAATAGTTTAGCCGTCGGCAATCCTTGTCGAGTACTACGGCAATTGAATTAGTAAAAATAAAAAGCAAAATTGAACCAAAACAAAAAATTTAATAATTCTTCTTAAATGAAAGGACCTAAATCTGAAAATAGATTTAGGTCCTTTTTTAGCTGGGCTTGTTGTAAAGTGCTAAAACTGTTGTGTTGTGCTTCTTCGTGCCTACGAAAAATACGCTGGTGGAACGCTGCGAGTTTGATTTGAGCCAAATCAAGGACCAATTTGTCTCAAATACAAACTTTCTTGTAAATGGTAAACCATTAACAAGAATGCCGCGGCTGACCGCGATTTCCCTCCGGCACTGACAAAAGTGCGTTAGTACAACTAAACTTCAAGTTTTTACTTCTCAAAGTTTGTACTTCTCAAAATTGGAAGATAGTTCACCCACTCGTCAATTCAGCGCTTGCGCAAAGGTTGCCATCTTGTCAGATTAGTGGTGGCGAAATAATACCGCTCAGTAGTGACATTATTGTTGGCGATTTATCGACTACAGTAAGGCTCGTATTTGAGACGATTTGTACTTTAATCGGCTCAAATCGACGCCCACTACGTTCCAGCACCAAGTATTATTTCGCCGCCACGACAACGCGCATGTCTTATCAGCAACCTTTGCGCAAGCGCGAAGAACCACAACAAAGCAGTTTTAGTTGCCACATCATCAGATAAAATTGGCTTTCAAATTATTTTTTGTTATCCTTAGGGAAAGGAGTGTCGCGTCGTTGAATGGCACTAGTGGGACAAGCCGTGTAGGCGTCTTTGAACTGGGCTAATAATGGTAGCGGGATTTCTTTCGTGCCTAAATTATTATCCAATTTAACATAAGCAACGCCATCTTCGTCATATTCAAAGATCTCTGGCGCTTTTAATTGGCACAGGCCACAAGCAATGCATTGTTCTGAAAGTACTTTAGTATACATTTTGTTTCCTCTTTGGTGGTGTTATTTTGCAGGCAAATTTACTTTTACCGTTATTTTCTAAGCAAGCGCGGCGTTATCAAGCGATCTATTATCTCTTGACAGGTAAACGCACCGTTTCCAATTTATCTGCTGGTTTAGCTTATCAATTGCTTCCTTATTTTCATTTTTATCCTAAACTATCCCAAGACGATTATCAAGCAGCGTTGCAACAACTAGTTGAACAGCACTATGCTAAAATTCAAGCAACGGATAAAACAATTCAGTTAACTTCACTAGGCCAAGTTGTTCAAGCACGATTATTACAACGGGGATTTTGGCCGACAACTTATAATTATTGGCAGGATGGTGATTGGCAGTTGCAGTGGGAACGGTTGTTGTTAAGCGTTCAAGTCATCAGCAATTACCAACATCACCACGCGCACTATACACCACTGGCAACACAGCCGTTAGTTCAAAATGAAATTCGCCACTGGTTTTATCGTTGCGGTCGGACGCAGCAACAACAATTTGTTGAGGAATTAAGCGCAACGACGGCACAATTAACACCTAATCAGGCTAATTTATTGGTTAATTCATTACGAAGTAGTTCTTATCCTGGGGTGTCGGACTTTCAGCTCAGTCTTAGCTTAAGTTTGACCGCTTCAGAATTAATATTAGCACGGGTGACGGTCCTGAGCGCGTTCTTGCGAAAAGTTCAGCAATTCCCTCAATCAGCACCACTACGCCAGGTTTTTCAATTTCCCACCACGATTTTATCTCTAGGATCGACGCGTACTTACGAGTTGTGGCGGTCAGGACAACCATGGTCAGAAATTGTGCAGCACAGCTATCAAAAAGAAAGCACCTTATTAGAACATTTATTGGAAGCTGCAATTTTGATGCCAGATTTTGATTTTGACCAGCCACGATTACAACAATTGGTAGCTGCAAATCCGGAAAGTTATTTTGGACAACGATTGCTGGAGATTCAAGAATTAAGGCAGGGGGTGCAAGATGACTGATTTAAACAGTACCACAATTAAATTACAAACTGAATTACACGAACGGTTTAACTTTCAGCAATTTCGTCCGGGGCAGCAAGAATTGTTACAGGCGATTCTTGCTGGTCAAAATGCCCTAGGAGTTTTACCAACCGGTAGCGGTAAGTCGCTGATTTATCAATTCCTCGCGCCCCATTTGAACGGTCTCTTCGTTATTGTCAGTCCTTTGATTTCGTTAATGTCTGATCAGTTGGCGCGAATTCAGGCGGCTCATTTAGGTAAAGCGGCGGTTTTAAATAGTCGCTTAAATGTGCAAGATCGCCGCAATATTTTGACTCATTTGGTGGATTATAAATTCTTGTTTATGGCTCCAGAGACGCTCTGCCAACCGCAAGTTTTACGTTATTTGCAAAACATAACGATTGGGTTATTTGTGGTTGACGAGGCGCATTGTATTTCGAGTTGGGGGCCGGATTTTCGTCCGGATTATTTGCGTCTGGGCCAAGTGCAGCAACAATTACAACCGCAAGTGACTTTGGCCTTAACAGCGACGGCAACAGATCAGGTTTGTGCAGATATTGTGCAGCAATTATTTGCCCAGCAGTCCGTTTTTATTTACCGTGCTTCTGTTGATCGTCCCAATTTGTATTTGCGGACGGAATTTGTGAGCAGCGATGAAGAAAAGTGGCAGCGACTGCAATTGTTATTGGAACAGCGCTGGCCAACGTTAATTTACGTTGCCACCCGTAAGACTGCCGAAGAATTAGCTTTAAAAATTGCCGAAACAACTAAGCGGCAGGTTGCTTTTTACCATGCGGGGCTAGATAATTTGGCACGGCAGCAAGTTCAACAGCTGTTCATGACTGATCAATTAGACGTCGTGGTAGCAACGAGTGCGTTTGGCATGGGGATTAACAAGGACAATGTTTGCTTGTTAGTTCATTATGATATGCCGGAAAACTTCGAGAATTATTTACAAGAAATCGGTCGTGCCGGTCGCGATGAGCAGCAAGCCTTAACTTTAATTTTTGTCAGCCAAAATGATTACCAACGGTTACAAACGCGGCGCCAATTAAACCAAATTCGTCCGCAAACAGTGACTCACTTTTATGAGCAGATTTTAGATGAAACCTTGCAAAATTCTAGCGGTCAATTAGCGGTCCTTAAGGCTTATCAACGGGCTAATTTTTCCGAAGCGGATGTCATCGCCACCTTAACTAAGACACAGGAAGTGCGCGAGTTGCAGCTACAGCAGTTTTGGCAGTTCTTAAACTCAACGACGTGTTTACGGCAACAAGTTTGTGATTACTTCGATCATGAGCCCAAGGTGATTCAGCATGATGCGCTTTGTTGCAGCACATCGCAAACACAATCGCTAAGCGTACTTTTGCAACGGCTCAATTTGCCAACATTGGTCGCAGCAACCACACCGACGGTCAATTTATTGACACCGACGCAGGTTTGGACGCAGTTATTCGTTAATTTGCCAGATAAGTCGTCATCTTGATTGCTGTTTGGGGATTCAACTTAGAAAAATGATTAAAAAAGTCCGGATTCTTTAGTAGTTTTTAAATTATTCTGGGCTGGACTATGATAAAATTAAACATAAACAAATGGAGGGTCAGTTATGAGTAAAGATCATGATAATGAGAAAAACGATCAGAACAATCAGAATGAAACTAATCCTGAACGCCCTTGGGAGAATAGCTTTGATAATGACCGTGATGAAGATGGTAAATTATCACGTGTTGCCAGTAAGAAACGTGATCGGAGTAATAAAGTTTTCGTTTCGATCTTAGTTGTTATTTTATTGGCAGTAATTGGGACGACAATTTGGGCATGGGTTTCTGCGCAAGGCAGCAGTAATAACAATGGGACCCAGATCGTGGTCAGTTCCAAGAAGTCATCGAAGCAATCTTCTAGCTCAGAAAAGAAGTCAAGTTCTAAGAAGTCGTCGAAGAGTTCCAGTTCAAAGAAATCTTCCTCTTCTAAAGCTTCTTCAAGTGAAGAGATTACCGAATCATCAAGTTCAAGTAGTAGCTCAGTTGTTTCTAGCAGTTCAAGTAGCTCAAGTAGTAGTTCAGTCAGTGTCGCACCAAGTAGTTCAAGTTCAAGTGAAGCATCATCTTCTTCGAGCTCTTCTGCGTCAACAAGCACCTCAACGGCAGGAACTTATACAATCAAGGCCGGAGACAACTTGTATCGAATCGCGGTTAACCATGGTTTGACCCTTAATGAATTATTAGCATTGAATGGCTTACAAGCCGGATCTGCTATTGCACCTGGTCAAACGATTCGTGTTAAATAATTAACTAGCAGGAGGCTTTTGTTCATTGCAAATTGCAATTGATGGACCATCATCAGCAGGTAAGAGTACTGTCGCTAAAAAAGTTGCCCAATCATTGGGTTTCGTTTATTGTGACACTGGTGCGATGTACCGTGCTGCAACCGTTTTGGCCCGGGAATATGGGATTGATTATGGTGACGAGACACAAATTCTCGCCGAGTTAAGTCAGTCAGAAATTAGTTTTAAACCAGTGGCTAGCGGCCAGCTGGTTTTTCTCAATGGTGAAGATGTTACCTTGGCGATTCGCACCCCAGAGATTACCAATAACGTTTCACAAGTGTCGGCGCTACCAAAGATTCGTGAAGAGTTAGTTCGCCAACAACGTAAGATTGCTGGGGATCATGATATCGTCATGGACGGTCGTGATATTGGTACGACGGTGTTGCCAGATGCCGAAGTTAAAGTTTTTCTGGTTGCTTCAGCCAGTGAACGGGCGCGCCGACGTTACGAAGAAAATATTCAAAAAGGGATTATGACCCCTTTGGCGAAGTTGCAAGAAGAAATCGAAACACGTGACTATAAAGATTCACATCGTCAGATTTCACCATTAACTAAAGCAGTTGATGCCATTGAGATTGATTCAACCAATTTGAGTATTCGAGAAGTGGTTGAACGTATAGTTGAACTGGCAAATATTGCCAAATAATGAATTTTGCAGGTTTTAACACTTTTTACTAGCTTGTTGATGCAATATCAACTAAAATTAATATGATGTTATAGCGTGGGAGGATTAATTATGTCAGAGCAAGATTACAGTCAAAGCGAAATGGAAAAAGCACTCGACAGTGTACATGAAGTCAAAATTGGTGACGTCGTTAAAGGTGAAGTATTAGCCATTGATGATGGTCAATTAGTTGTTGGCATTCAAGGAACAGGTGTCGAAGGCGTTGTTCCATTGAAAGAACTTACAGGCGATCGCAACGCTACTATCGAGGAGCAAGCTAATGTTGGCGACGTTTTAGATCTCGTCGTTATTGCTAGCATTGGTCATGATAAGGAAAATGGTAGCTACTTGTTGTCGAAACGTCGCTTGGAAGCACGTAAAGTATGGAGTGATATCGAAGCTAAATTTAAGGCTGGTGAAGCAGTTCCTGTAACTGTTAAGGAAGTTGTTAAAGGCGGTTTAGTTGTTGATGCTGGCGTTCGTGGTTTTATTCCAGCCTCAATGGTTTCAGATCACTATGTTGATGATTTGAAAGAATATGTTGGTCAAGCATTTGACGTCAAAATTGTCGAAATCGAACCTAGTGAGAACCGTTTGATCTTATCTCGTAAAGAGTTAGTTCAAAAAGAGAAAGAAGCTAAGCGCGAAGAATTATTTGCTAAGATTTTACCAGGAGATGAAATCACTGGTAAAGTTGCCCGCTTAACTAACTTTGGTGCTTTTGTCGATCTTGGTGGTGTTGACGGTTTAGTTCATATTTCTGAGATTTCTCATCAACGTGTCGACAAGCCTAGTGATGTGCTCAAGGTTGGCGATGAAGTTAAGGTTAAGGTTTTGAGTGTTGATGCAGATCGCAACCGGATTTCATTATCAATGAAGGCTTTACAACCAGGACCTTGGGATTCAGTTACTGAGGTTGCTCCGGTTGGTGCAGCTATTGACGGCAAAGTTAAACGTTTGACGACTTTTGGTGCCTTTGTTGAAGTTGCCCCTGGTATTGAGGGCTTGGTTCACATTTCACAGATTTCTCATCAACATATTGCCACACCTAATGACGTTCTTAAAGAAGGCCAAGATGTTAAGGTTAAGGTCTTGAGTGTTGATCCAACAGATCATCGTTTATCATTATCAATCAAGGCTTTGACTGAAAAGCCAGCTGGTGAAAATGATCATGACGATGCTAAGTCTAAATCAGATGATAGCGATGAGAATTATGTTTTGCCAGAAACAGATACAGGCTTTAGCTTCGGTGAATTATTAGGCGATGCTATGAAGAACATCGAAGACGATTCTGATAAATAATTAAACGATCATTGTGATGATAGCTTGATTGTTGACAGAACTTCGGTTAAGTTAATGATATGATAAAAGGAGTTGGGACCTTTATCTGGTCCGACTCCTTTTTTATGAGACTACGAAATTTAAAATTATGTTGTGAGGTGAGTTAATATGGCATTACCAGTCGTCGCCATTGTCGGTCGGCCTAATGTGGGCAAATCGACGGTTTTTAATCGCATTGCTCGCCAGCGTATTTCTATTGTTGAAGATACACCTGGCGTCACTCGTGATCGGATTTACGCCCATGGTTCTTGGTTGAACCACGATTTTAGCATGATTGATACTGGTGGGATTGATTTTACAGATCAACCATTTATCGATCAGATTCGCACGCAAGCCGAAATTGCCATTGAAGAGGCAGATGTGATCGTCTTTATGGTTAGTGCTCGCGAAGGCGTCACCGATATTGACGAACGTGTCGCACAGATCCTTTATCGAGCTAAGAAAGACGTTGTTCTGGCTGTCAACAAAACTGACAATCCCGAACAGCGCCAAGATATTTACGATTTTTATACTTTAGGCTTTGGTGATCCCATTCCTGTTTCTGGCGCTCAAGGGACCGGGTTAGGTGATTTACTGGACGCGATTGTTGCTAAGTTCCCGCTTGAAAAAGATGATGAAGCAGACGACACGATTAAATTTAGTTTAATTGGTCGCCCTAATGTCGGTAAGTCATCATTAGTGAATGCAATTTTGGGTGAACATCGCGTCATCGTTTCTGAGATTGAAGGCACCACTCGTGATGCAATCGATACCCGTTTCACAGATGATGATGGCCAAGAATTCACGATGATTGACACCGCAGGAATTCGTAAACGTGGTAAAGTTTGGGAATCAACGGAGAAATATGCGGTGATGCGGGCGCAAAGTGCCATCGACCGTTCGGATGTGGTACTCTTCGTCATTGATGGTGAAGAAGGTCTACGAGAACAAGATAAAAAAGTTGCCGGTTATGCCCATGAGGCTGGCCGCGCCATCATTATCGTGGTTAACAAGTGGGATTTAGTCAAAAAAGATACTTATTCAATGCAAAAGTTTACGGATAAGTTACGGGCTGAATTACAATACTTGGATTATGCGCCAATTGTGTTTGTATCCGCATTGACGAAACAACGCTTGAATGTCTTGCCTGATATGATCAAGACCGTTTCAGTCAATCAACAACGCCGAATTCAATCCTCAGTTTTGAACGATGTTTTATTGCGGGCCGTGGCCATTACACCAACGCCAACAGTTAAAGGCAAGCGTCTACGCGTTTACTACTTAACACAGGTAGCCATCAAGCCACCAACCTTTGTTGCTTTCGTTAATGATCCGGAACTGTTCCATTTTTCGTATCAACGTTTCTTAATTAATCAATTACGCGCTAGTTTTGATTTCTCAGGAACCCCAATTCATTTAATTCCTCGCCAACGTAAATAAGTTGGCAAAGTCGGGGTTTAATTTGAGTTAACTTTTTGATGGGAATGACGAATCAATGGTGCTCGGCGCTGATTTGCACGAATTACGGCCGTTTTTTCTGTAAATAACGCGTTAATGATTTATTTTTTCTTGAAAAACATTTCAATAATTAATGTGGCAATAAATATCGCTTGTTTTTGCAAAAAAACCTTGTAGAATAGGGGTTTCTATGGTAACTTTAGTTATGGAATAGTGATTGAAAAGCATCATTGTTTCATCATTTTTGATTAATCAAAAGTGAAATGCGCAAGCTCTTGAAGCTTGTCCCAGGAGGTGAAATCCATGGCAAATAAAGCAGAATTGATCGATAACGTAGCATCAAAGACTGGCTTGACTAAAAAAGACGCAACTGCAGCAGTTGACGCCGTATTTAGCTCAATCCAATCAACACTTGCTAAGGGTGAGAAGGTTCAATTGATCGGCTTTGGTAACTTCGAAGTTCGTCAACGTGCAGCTCGCAAAGGCCGCAACCCTCAAACCGGTGCTGAAATCGAAATCCCTGCAAGCACTGTACCTGCATTCAAACCAGGTAAGGCTTTGAAGGATGCTGTTAAATAAGAATTTAACACTTTATTGAAGTACTAAGGCCGACGCTAATGTCGGCTTTTTTTGTCGACTTATTTTTTTGCGGGTCTTCTAATTTAATGCGCTAAAGGCTAGAACTGTTTTGTGGTGGTTCTCCGTGCTTGCACAAAGGTTGCATATGGAACGTGTGGGGTACCGTGGCGGCAAATAAATACTAGTCGCTGGAACGTTACTTTTTAAAAGAGTGGAAACTAAAACTGTTATTTTGCGGTTCTTCGCGCTTGCGCAAAGGTTGCATATAAAACGTGGGGGGTATCGTGAGGGAAAATAAATACTTTCGCTGGAACGTGGTGGACACTGCTTGAAGCCAATTTTTGCAAAATTGTCTTCAAGACAGGTCTTGTTGTAAGTAATAAATTACTAACAACAATTTCACCACTGAGCGGTATTTATTTTTCCTCACTAAACAAGTGAGATGGCAACCTTTGCGCAAGTGCTGAATTGACGAGTGGTTGAATTGCTTCCAATTTTTAGAAGCACAAATTTGCATTCAAGCTGCACTAACACATTTTTGTCAGTGCCGGAGGGAAATCGCGGTCAGCTGTGAAATTGTCGTTTGCGATTTATCGCTTACGACAAGGCCGAGCTTTGAGACAATCGTAGATTGGCTTAAAGTCGAGCCCACAGCGTTCCACCAGCGTATTTCCCGTAGGCACGAAGAACCACCATATCAATTTTTCACTATTCAGCAAGTTAAATTATTACTGAAACTTGACACTAAGAAGGTGCGACAATAGCACCGTTGTTAATTATTCGTTATAATTAATAGGATTAGTTTAATTGCACGTTAATTTAAAACATCTAAAAATAGTGGGGTAGTTTATGACTTATTCTGAAGAAATGTTGCAGGCGCTAGATGATCAAGATTTAGATGAAGCAAAGAAAAAATTTGCCGCGGCATTGCGGCATGATGACGATGAAACTTTATTTAGTTTAGCCGAGGAATTACAAGCGCTGGGTTTCAATAATCAAGCACGGCGAATTGCTGATAAATTGTTGGTGAAATATCCTGATGCGGATGATGTGCGCTTGATTTTAGCGGAGCTTGCGATTAGCGATGACAAAACGGATGATGCCTTATTGCAGTTGGATCAAATTTCTCAGGATTCTGAAGTTTATCCGCAAAGTTTGCTGACTGCGGCTGACCTTTACCAATCGTTAAATTTACCAGAAGTTAGCGAGCAAAAATTGTTAGAAGCAAAGACATTATTGCCCGATGAGCCAGTGGTTGATTTTGCTTTGGGTGAATTGTATTTGAGTCTCGGTCGTTATCAAGAGGCATTACCCTATTTTGAAAGTTTAAGTGAAGCCGGCGTTGATTATTTAGCCCAAGTTTCAATTCAGCAACGTTTAGCTCAATGTCTTTCAGGTTTAGGTCAATATGAAGAGGCAATTGCCATTGATGAGAAGTTGACCGCAACGCTTGCGACTGACGAACAACTTTTTGAATTGGGTGTGTTGTATCAACAAGTTCACAATGATGAAAAGGCAGTTCAAACGTTGACGCGTTTGCAACAACAAAATTCTGATTATAGTGCGCTTTATCGGCCACTAGTGCAAAGTCAATCTGAATTGGGCCGTTACGAACAAGCTTTGCAAACGGCGCAAGTAGGGTTAGGTTATGACGAATTTAATTTGGAATTATATCGTCTGGGCGCGAAAGCAGCTGCCAAGGTTGGTGCCAAGCATCAAGTTGAGCACTTGCTTAAAAATGGCCTGGAAATCGATCCAGAGGCGCAACCGCTGCGTTTAATGTTGGGTGAGTACTATTTACAGGCTGGGCGTGATCAAGAGAGTGTGGCGTTGTTAGCGCCAATTGCTGAACAAGAAGATGAAGCAGATCCGCAAGTGAATTGGGAATTAGCGCAAGCCTATGATCAACTGGATGATGTTGAACAAGCACGAGAGAATTATTTTATCGCATATCCTAATTTAAAAGATAATCCACAGTTCATGAAGCAAATGGTACTTTTCCTACAAGCACAAGGTTTGTCAGATGAATTAAAGTTAGCCTTGCAACAATATTTGAAATTAGTGCCGGAAGATGATGAATTTCAGGATCTCTTATTAAATCTGTGAGGGCGCAACGCTTGATGTAACATCTTTTCGTTTTTCGACAATGAAAAAGGAATCGAGCTTTTCCCGATTCCGTCATAGTTATTTCTTATTGGTGTGTAGGGCTAGCAAATTACGAGTTGGCTTACGTAAATAGGTAAAGCCTTCACCGACAGCTTCATGGACGTCAATGATTGAGACAAAGGCGTGCGGATCAAGATGCATGATGATCTTCTTAGCTTGCACAACTTCATTAGGCGCAACCACACAGTAAACAATCGGCCGACTATCGTGTTGATAGCCACCTTCAGCACTTAAAAACGTTGCGCCGCGTTCCAATTCGTCCATTAACGATTGCGCAATTTCCTCATGTTGCTCGCTAATAATCAGCAAACCTTTGGCAGAGTAACTACCATCTTGAGTGGCATCCACAATCCTGGAGAAGACAAATGAAGAGAGCAACGTGTACATCATGTGTTCAATATCTAAATAGGTGAGTGACGTTAGTAGCACGATCACGTCAATTGCCAGTAAAGTTCGACCCATGGGAATACCGCGCTCCAACTCAAGGATGCGGGCAATTACATCACTACCACCAGTAGTTCCACCGAACCGATAGATTAAACCAGAGCCAAAGCCGCCAAAAATTCCGGCTAACACACCAGCAATAAATAAATCGTGGTGCAAATTGATATTAGGGATAAAACTAACGCGTTGCCAGATCCACAGTGAACCTGATAAGGCTAAAGTCCCATATATGGTGTAGATCATTCCCTTACGGCCCAAAAAATGATAGCCTAGAATAATAAGCGGAATGTTTAAAAAGATTGTTGAGTAGGCCGGATCTAAATGCCACCACGCTCGTAAAATTAAGGTAACACCGGTCATGCCACCTTCTGCTAAGTCATTTTTGATATTAATCGCAACTAAACCGAAACCATAGATTAAGGCACCGAGTGTGATCATGATAAATTCGCGGATCGTCGTTTTCCAATCCACGCTCTTCCAATTAACGTTTGTCATTTGTCATACTCCTTACTTGGATATTTTGCTTGACCAGAAAATCTGGTGACCGTTTTGAAACATTGTCCCATCTGACAAGATATGTATGGATTAAAATTGCATCAGATTAATTACCGTTTTACAATTAAAGAAATGATTGCATCAAAAGATTAACAGAATTAACTGAGGACAGGTGTCAACATGTATTTAACGAATTTTCCTAATGAATTTCAACGGGCACTTCCTATTTTACAACAAATTGAGGCTCACGGATATGAGGCTTATTTCGTTGGTGGTTCTGTTCGTGATACCTTGTTGGGAAAAAGTATTGCAGATGTTGACATTGCCACCAGCGCCTTTCCTGCTGAAATTAAAGAAATCTTTCCCAAGACGATTGATACCGGCATCAAACATGGCACCGTCACTGTGATGGTTCAGGGAATTGGGTATGAAGTGACAACTTTTCGAACCGAATCAGGTTATCAAGATTTTCGCCGCCCGGACCATGTTACGTTTGTCCGTTCACTGCGCCAAGATTTACAACGTCGGGATTTCACCATCAATGCCTTGGCCGTTCGTGCTGATGGTCTCATCATTGATGAATATCAAGGCCTCGCTGATTTAGCAGCGAAAAGAATTCGTGCAGTTGGCAATGCAGACGAACGTTTCCATGAAGATGCTTTACGGATGATGCGCGCTGTCCGTTTTGCAAGTCAATTAGGATTTGAGATTACGACTGACACTTATGTCAGCTTACTACATAATGCTGAGCTTTTGCAAAAGATTGCCGTTGAACGCATTCACACTGAGTTTGAAAAGATGATGGTGGGTGCGAACTGGCTGATTGGCTGGAAATTATTTGTCGCAACGAATCTCATTAAAAACACGCCTTTTTTCCAAGATCATCTACAAGACGATTATCCTAATTTCACAGCGGTCACCCAGCCATTAATGGATGAGGCGGCCGTCTGGACACTTCTAGGTGAGGGCTTTAACTTTACCCTCAATGAGCAGCGGCAGCTCTTACACAGCTGGAAATCAGCCAATAAGGTGATTGCAGATAGTCAGCACACTTTAGCCTTCAGTCGTTTGCTACAGAAACATGCAAGTCCAACTGCTTGGGAAATTTATCAAGTTGACGCGACAATCATCGAACGCTTAGCAACCATTTGGCCGATATTAAAGTTACAGGCTGATTTCACCGGCTTAGCAATTCAATATCAGAATTTACCCATTAAAAATCGGCATGAACTTGCGCTTAATGGTCAAGTCTTAATCGCAGAATTAGGAATCAAACCCGGACCTGCGATTGGTTACTGGTTAGATCGTGTTGAGCAAGCGGTTGTCATGGGTAAAGTTGGCAATGAGACTGGCCAATTGTTAAACTGGATTAAAGCACAAAATCAATAGAAGGTGGGCGCAATCGTGAATCCTAATGAAGAGAAATATTTACAATTTGCTCGAACGGTTCTAACAGAAGGGCATTATAAAGGCGATCGGACGAATACCGGCACTTACAGTATTTTTGGTTACCAAATTCATTTCGATTTACAGGCCGGATTTCCTATTTTGACCACTAAAAAAGTGCCCTTTGGGTTGATTAAAAGCGAATTATTGTGGTTCTTGAAAGGAGACACCAATATTCGTTATTTGTTACAACATAAAAACCATATTTGGGATGAATGGGCTTTTGAGCATTATGTTAAAAGTTCGGCCTACCATGGTCCTGACATGACTGATTTTGCACATCGCGCTTTAAAAGATGCTGAATTTGCTAAGGCTTATCAAGAACAACATCAATTATTCTGTCAGCAGATTTTAACTGATGCGGATTTTGCTGCTCAATATGGCGAACTGGGGCCGATTTATGGTCGGCAATGGCGGGCTTGGCAAACTAGTCGCGGCGATACAATTGATCAGTTAGCGGCTGTCGTGCAACAAATTAAAACCAATCCCGATTCACGGCGGCTGATTGTCAGTGCTTGGAATCCTGAAGATGTGCCGAGTATGGCTTTACCACCATGCCACACGTTGTTTCAATTCTATGTTAATGATGGTAAATTATCCTTGCAGCTGTATCAACGCAGCGCCGATATCTTTTTGGGTGTTCCTTTTAACATCGCCAGCTACGCGTTACTAACGCATTTAGTCGCGCATCAAACTGGTTTAGAAGTCGGCGAGTTCGTGCATACTTTTGGCGATGCCCATATTTACCAAAATCATGTCCAGCAAATTGAAACGCAATTGCAACGGACACCCACGGCAGCACCAACTTTGTGGTTAACCGATGAAATTAAACCAGACTTAGCTGATTACACCATGAAAGACATGAAATTGTTAGATTACAATCCGGCCGCGGCAATTTCTGCACCTGTGGCCGTTTAGGAGTGATACAGTGTTAGCATTTATTTGGGCCGAAGATCAACAACACTTGATTGGTAATCAAGGTCAATTGCCCTGGCATTTACCAGCTGATTTACGGCATTTCCAACAGCTCACAGTTGGTCAAACGATTATTATGGGGCGTAAAACTTATGACTCCTTTCCGAATGGTCCGCTGCCACGGCGTCAGAATTGGGTGTTAACGACGCAATCAGCCGCTAACTTTCCTATGGAGGTACGTATCTTTAATGACGTACAGCAGATTAGGGCGGCGATTGCCACTGCGCCGGAGCAGAATTATTTCATTATTGGTGGGGGTTCCTTATTTGAAGCATTTGCTGCAGAAGTTGACGTGTTATACCAAACGGCCATCAAAGCCACGTATCAAGGCGATGTTTATTTTCCTGAGTTAGCGTGGTCGGCTTTTGAGTTAGTACACCTACAAATTCATCCGGCGACTGCTGAAACACCAAAATTTAGTTTCAATGAGTATCGACGCCGTTCAAATGCCGATTAAGCAAGGAATAATGTTCAACTAGTTTTTGAAACTAGTTGAAATGATAATTAATTATTAGTAGGTTTATCCAATACCATGTTATAATGTTAATGAACCGTTTTGGCTCATTAAGATTCAAGCTGTTAGTGGTTAAATTGTTGCGGTAGCCTTTGTCAATAGACATTTTAGTCGCACTGTATTACCATTATTTGCAATTAGGTTCATCATTTTGAATGATATTTTGATCGAATTTTGGAGGAACTATCCGTGACCAACACAATTAAGATTGTAACCGATTCATCAATTCAATTAACTGATGAAGAAATTAAAAAATATGAAATCCATGTGGTGCCATTGACGATCGTCATTGATAAGATGATCTATACTGATGGCGTTAATCTAACGCGCCCAGAATTTATGAGCAAGATGGCTGTTGCCAAGAATTTGCCGCAAACAAGTCAACCTTCAATCGGTACTTTTCTAGATTTATATGATGAATTATCGGCAGACGGCAGTGAAATCATCTCAGTGCACATGTCTCATAGTTTGAGTGGGACCGTTAATGCCGCGCGTCAAGCAGCACAAATTTCCAAGGCTGCGGTGACGGTTGTTGACAGTGAATATATTGACCGCGCGATGGCTTTCCAAGTTATTGAAGCGGCTAAATTGGCACAGGCTGGTAAGGATCGCGCTACTATTATTGCTGCGATGGAAAAGATCAAGACGCACACCAAGTTGTTCATGTCGGTTTCGAGTTTGAACAACTTAGTTAAGGGTGGCCGTTTAAGCCGTGTTTCTGGTTTGCTGTCTAACTTGTTGAATATCAAAGTTGTTTTGAAATTTGAAAACAATTCTTTGGATCCCATTCATAAGGGACGTGGGGTCAAAACGATTAATAACTTCTATCATGACTTAATTGAACAGATGAAAGAAACGGCGGCGCCAATTGTCGGCATTGGTATTTCCCATGCAGACGATTTAGGTTTAGCGACTAAGATCAAGGAACAATTAAATGCGATTTTTCCAGAGATTTCTATTTTAGTTGCACCAACTAGTCCCGTCGTCGCAACTCATTCTGGTGCTGGTGCATTAGCAGTCATGTTTTACACTGAATAAGTTAAGACTAGTAAATATTGTCGGTTGGGGAACTGGAACAAAGATGCCAGTTCCTTTTCATTTAGGTTGTCGTGGAACTAAAGCTGAATTCGAATGTCGTCATAATTCTGTTGTGCAAGCGCTGAATTGATGAGTGATTGAAGTACTTCTAATTTTTAGAAGCACAAATTTGCTGTTATGTCACATCATATCATCTCTTTTGTCAGTGCCAGAGGAAAATCGCGGTCAGCTGCGGAATTGTTGTTAGTGGTTTACCACTTACAACAAAGCTTGAGGTTGAGACGAATTGGTTTTGATTCGGCTCAAACCAAGCTCGCAGCGTTCCACCAGCGCATTTTCCGTAGGCACGAAGAAATTCAACATAATAGTTTTAGGCCTAGAATTCAGTGCGGTTTTAGTTGTACCATTTCGTAAATTTATATCAGAATTAATAAGAGTTGGGAATAACGTTGAAAAAATTATTGAAATTTATCCAAACATTTTTAATCGTCGCGGTTAGTGCGTTGGCGATTTTTATGATTTTAAATCTTGTCGTCAAAACGCCACGCTTTCAAAGAAGTACAGGTAGTAAGGTTAGTGTTGTCAAAAAAGTAGTCAAAAAACAAGTAACCTTAACGGCGATTGGCGATTCACTGACCTATGGTGTCGGCGATGCTACCAAAAATGGCGGTTACGTCCCCTTGATTAAAAAGGAATTAGAGTTGCAAGATGGTAACCAAGTAACCACTCATAATTTTGGGGTCAGTGGTGATACTTCAACTCAAATTCGCACGCGTATTTTAAAACAAAGAAAAGTTCAAGACGGTTTGGCCAATGCTGATTTGATTACGATGACAGTCGGTGCAAATGACTTGATGCATGAGTTGCGCAATAATATCAATAATGTTAGTGTCGCTAAAATTAAGACTGCCAGTAAAACTTATCAGCAAAATCTTACCAAATTAATCAAGACGATTCGTCAACACAACGCTAAGGCACCGATTGTGATTGCCAGTATTTATGATCCGTTTTATGTGTACTTCCCGCAATTAACTGATTTGCAAACGGGCATGGCATGGTGGAATACGACCACACAAAATACAATCAAGCAATTTACTGATGTTTATTATGTCGACATTGATTCGGTGATGACAAAGCCGAAAGGATCCATTTTGGCCAACAATAAGCAAAAGCAAGCAACGGTGAATCCTTATTTGTATACGAAGGACCATTTTCATCCGAATAATCGCGGCTATCAAGCAATCGCCAATCAACTTGTGACCAAGATCCAAGCCATTAAAACGCAGTGGCTCTACCAAAAATAAGAAATCATTATAAAAAGTGAGATAGGGCCATGTTTCAACTAGGCGAATTTTGCCCAAGTTGAATGGACACCGTCACGAACATCAAAGGTTACTTAGCAAATCTTGCTAAGTAACCATCATTAAAGTGAGATAGGGCCATGTTTCAACTAGGCGAACTTTGCCTAAGTTGAATGGACACCGCCACGAACATCAGGAGTTTCTTAGCGGTTTTGGCTAAGTAACCATCATTAAAGTGAGATAGGAAGTTAATTATGACAGACACACCGAAACGTCCGGTCAAGAAATCTGCAACCGTTAATATTTGGAAATGGTTGTTTTTAATTTTATTGGGTTTAATGTTGGGAACGGGCATTTTTTTAGGCACGAAATTATTTGTTGAGCCAACGCCGACAACCACGGCTAAGACGGTTTCTCGTAGTGATGAACCGGTTTTTAGTGTGGAAATGACCAAAAGTCAAGTTAATCGAATTGTGGCATTTTATTTAAAGAATTATCTTAAGGACAATGATCAGAAGTACCAATTTAAATTGACGGATCAAGCTGTTTTAACCGGTCAATTTAAGTTTTTAGGTGCTAAGATTCCCTTTACCCTAAACTTTGAGCCTTATGTTTTAGAAAACGGCGATGTTCAATTAAAGGCTAAACAGTTGGCTATTGGTGCGTTGCCTGTGCCAGTCAGTACGGTGTTAAGTTTCGTTGGCAATGACTATAATTTACCTAAGTGGGTGACACTGAGCAGTAAGCAAGAAACTGTCACCATTCATCTCAGCCAATATCGAACGGATAACGGGATGAGTTTTAAGGCCGACCATATTGACCTTGATAATGATAAAATTGATTTTAGTGCGTTTATATCAAATTAAGAGGTGACATTATGGAATTACGTCGTTCGTTTTATCAATTTCTAATGACGCTTAGGAATCCTAATAGTCATGATGAAGTTGCTGAATTTGCGAATAATGCCTTTTATGACCATAGTTTTCCTAAGCAAGATAAGAATTATGATCAGCTTTCTCGTTATTTAGAATTAAATGGCGGTTATTTGGCGAGCATGACGATTTTTGATCAAGCGTATCAATTGTATCTTGATAGTGAAGCATAATGGAGGATCAAATTGGCTGATAAACAGAATACATCTCATCAGGACGAAAATGTCCAACCTAGTGAACCATCGGTATCATCTGCAACAACGACACCAACTGAAGATGTTGCTGCAACAATCCTTAATGACACTGAAAATGAAAGTAACAAGACAACGCACAAGAAAAAGCGGCGGCAACCACCAGTTAAACGTTTCAGGCGGTTAACTTATTGGTTCAGTGTGGTCGTGGCTTTAGCCGTCGGAATGATTGCCGGCGTGCTCATTGTCATGCACCAAATGCAACCAACATTACGTATCAATTCCGAGTTAAACGAAGTAATCGGCGTTTATCAGACAGTTAAGAATAACTATTATCAAAAAGTGAGTCAGAAAAAGTTAGTTAACGGCGCTGTCAAAGGCATGTTAGATTCTTTAGGTGATCCCTTTTCCCAGTATTTAGATGTTGATCAAAGTAGTAGTTTAAATGATTCAACGTCCGGTTCGTTTGAAGGTATCGGCGCGGAAGTGCAAAAGGCCGAGCATGCCATCAAAATTATTTCGCCAATTAAAGGATCACCTGCTGCTAAAGCTGGCCTGAAAGCCAACGACTTGATTATGAAGATTAATGGCAAGTCAACCGCTGAATTAAGTGTCGATCAAGCCGTCAGCAAGATCCGTGGTGCTAAAGGGACTCAGGTTACCTTAGAAATTAAACGGGATACTTCCACCTTTACGATTAAAGTTAAGCGGGCGAAAGTTGATCAAGCGACGGTTACCGGTCGTATTTTGCCGAGCGACAAAACAGTCGGTCAAATTCAAATTTCGACCTTTGCCGAAAACACTGCCAGTGGCATGAAGAAGATGATCAAGGAATTACGTCAAAAAGGCGCGACTCGCTTTATTATTGATGTGCGTGGTAATCCTGGTGGCTTAATGAATAGTGCGCTGGCAACTTCAAGTATGTTCTTGAAGAATGGTCAAGTGATTATGCGAGTTAAAGCACGAACTGGTAAAGAAGAAGTTTACAAAGCCGGAAAAACTTATGATGATGGTTTCAAAGTGACGGAACCAGTTGTTGTTTTAGCTGATAGTGGCAGTGCCAGTGCATCAGAAATCTTCAGTGCCGCCTTGCAACAATCCGCCGGTGTGAAACTGGTTGGAACGAAAACTTATGGTAAGGGTACCGTTCAAACTGTGGTGCCTTTAAATAATAGCAGTGAAATGAAATTTACCACGGCTAAATGGCTAACCCCTAATGACACTTGGATTAATAAGAAGGGGATCACGCCAGATGTCAAGGCTGATTATCCAGCACTAGCCAAATTAAGCTTACTCTCAAGTGGTAATACTTTGCAGGCTGGTAATGTTGGTCGGCAAGTTAAATTATTGCAGACTAATCTTAAAGACTTAGGTTATGCCGTTAAAGTGACGAGTATCTATGATGACCAAACAGTTGCTGCCGTTAAACAGTTACAGGCAAAAGCGAAGTTAAGTCAGCAAGATGGTATTTTTGACGATCAAGTGCGGACTGCCTTGTACGCCGAAGTTACCAGTTATTTGCAGGCACATGATAATATCTTGAACGCTGGTTTAAAGGCATTAACACAATCAGTTACTGAATAATAATGTTGGTAGGAGTAAGTTAATGGCAAGTTTTGATAGGAATTTAGCCGCGCTAAGTTTGTTGCCCAAGGATGCACGAAATTTTGCAAGTTTTGCATTATATGCAGTTAGTGCAGCAGACATTAGCAAAGATCAAGTCGACTATCATGAAGTGGGTATTGCGCCGTTTGCCCAAGCGTTAGCCGACCCCAATCAGGCGGCGCAGCTTGTTAATACCGACGTGATGATGTTAGGTTATAATATGTCAACGCGGGGAAATGATACAACGATTCCTTGGTCGAATTATCATGAAACCATTAAGAAATCAAACGATAAATATATTCCGGCCACCTTGAACGGTACTTTTGCCGAGGGTGCGTATATGAGTGACTTGTTTAAGGATTTGCGCCTGACAGATTCTGGTTTAGTTCATCGTCTGTTTCGGAGTACGTTACCGCATTCGCGTTTACGATTGAGAGACGACGAGCTCACCCAAGTAGCCGGCCTGGATTTTGCAGAAATTTTTCAGCGCAGCATTCAACTTTTTATGGCCGAATATCAGGCGTTGCAGCCCAAATATATTTTATTATTTGGAACCAATACACAGACTGATTTTGCCAAGTTGCAGCAATATTATCCAGAATTTGCGATTAAGGTAGACACGCAGATTATTAAGTTGAAGCACTATGCACCGCGCGCAGAAAATCATTATTCAGTCGCCCATCAGAACCGCGCGATTCTAAACAAAATCAGAGCGCAGAGAAGCGCGGGGAGTTAGTGAGGATTAAGTTCAAACCAGTTAAAATCTTGGTTTTAAGATTTAAACTGGTTTAACTTAACCGGAACTAACTGCGCTTCGCAGCACGTTTCAGATCAGAGTGCGAAAAACAACGGGTTGCTGGTCCAAATTTAAATGAAAAGATTGATGCATGCTAATGCAGCAAGATTTTCACTTAAATTTCGTACCAGCAGTTGTTTTGAACACGTTTCAAATCAAAGTGTGAAAGACAACGGGTTGCTGGTCTGAATTTAACTGGAAAGATTGATGCGTGCCAACGCAGCAAGATTTTCACTTAAATTCTGTACCAGCAGTTGACTTGAACACGTTTCAAAATCAGAGTGCGGAGGACAACGAATTGACTGCCTTAATTTAAACGGAAAGATCGCTGCGTGCCAACGCAGAGAGATTCACGCTTAAATTATGCGCGGTCAGTTGTTTGCAGCACATTTCCAAGACAGTAAGATAACAAAAGAGACCATGACGAACACTATTTCGTCATGGTCCTTTTTGTGGTGATGTATAGATAGTTTTTGCTGTTATTTTATGAGCGAGCGTCAAGCTAAACCAATTGAGCGTGTCATTTTCAAACTTAAATTTAGCCGTGATAATCTTGTAAACATGCCGATAAGATGACTTTTAGAATTATAATTGACTTATCGAGAAACGAATTTTAAAATAAGTAATGTATTCACAAATGCTTCAGAGGAAGAACTGTCGGGCAAGGATGGTTGCATTAACTGGAATGCAAAAATTGAACACAATAATCGATCACAACAATAGCGGGGAGCATCTTTAGCAAATGGGTTATCAAAAAATAGTAACAAGCGCAATGACGGTTCTGGCCGTGTTAATGTTGGCTGGCTGTACGAGTCAAAAGAAAGCCAGTTCGCCAACAAAATCTTCGACGGTTTCGACGCGATCACTGAAATCAAGTCGCAAGACTAGTCGATCAGTAAAAGTTGATCAATCAACTTCGAAATCAAAAACTAGTCAGGCGTCAGCAACGTCAAAAGTTAGACAAACGACAACAAAGCCAGCGGTTAGTCGGCCAAGCGTTGCGACGATGAATCTCAATCAGATTCAAAGGGGTGATTACAGTAGCCTACTGGGTAACTGGCAAATTATTGCTACCGCAGCAAATTATCGTGGTTCAAAAGGTTACTTGTGGAATTATGGCGGTAAGACGACGCTAGCGGTTACGAAAGACATGATTAGTCAGGAAGGCCTTTCACTGCAAAGTAATATCTTACAGGATGATAATGGTCAACATGCGATTAATTTTACGCAGCAGGATGGGTGTTTACGGATGGGTATTGATGAATCGCAGGCCATTAATTGGATTGTCACTTTCATTCCTAAGGGCACAACCTTCGATTGGGCTGAGCAATACAGAATTAATAACCATGTGAAGATCGGCAATACCAAAAATCTGATTGTAATTTGGACGAGTAATAATTCGTTTACCCAAGTTTTTGCTGAATCGCCCGCCACACAATCAGCAAAGACGGCTAGTACGGCGAGTTTGAATTTGAATCAAATCGCAACGAATAATTTTTCAAGTTTGGTCGGAATTTGGCGTAATGCGACGAATGGGAAGACGATTGTTGTGACCAACAGAATTATGCATAAACCTGCCAATAGTCGCGTGGATATTGACGAGGGCGTTATTGTCAGCGGTGCAGATAATCATGGTTATCCCGAAGTCATTGCCGGTGATGCAATTCGTGATGGTTATATTCAAGGAAGCATCGGCACGTTTGATCCCAGCATTATTGGTTCTTCATTTGAGCCGTTGCAGATTGTGCCCAAGAATGTTAAGTTACCAGCGGCTCCCGGTTTATATGACACTGATGATTCTGACTGGACGCGCGACCGTTTGATTCGCGGCATTCAAGGTGGCGACGGCGTTCGGCCGTATGCTTATTACAGGCAGTGAGAGAACAACGCAATCAGAGGGCCGGTTGAGTGAGAAATTAGCACGCAAGCAATGAGACTTGTTCAACGACCATCATAATTGTTGCTGCACTAATTTTAAAGCTTAACTTAATTCACGGTGATCTGACTTTCTTGGCAGGTCAGTCTGCTGTTTCAAGCGATAATTTTAAAAATTCTTAAAACATTTTAGGGACTCATTATATTTGGTGTATTGTTAACGCAATACACCAATTTTTTTGTTTATGAGAAATATTATGAGAATAAACCCTAATTATCATCAAAAAGTGTCATTGAGGACGTTGAAATAAAAAAACATTTAAAAAATATTTTGGCCACGAATCGCTGTTATATCAATGAAAAGTCATGAAAACTACAAAATAATTGAAAAAAGTTGAAAATTAATTTGATTTTAACGTTGACATTAAACTCTAATAATTGTATTATTTTCCCAACTTCTAAATCGAACACAGGTTATTTGACTTTAGAATATCTTTTAATTTTTTGGGGGAAATAGTATGAAATTGAAAACTAAAAGCCTATTGACGGCGATGTTAGTCGGAGTTACGTTATTAACCGCTGCGTGTGGTAATAGCAAGTCTAGCAGCAAGAGCAGTCAAAGCTCAGCAGATAGTAAGTATAGTTATGTGTATGCAACAGATCCAGATAACTTCGACTATACGGTCACTTCTCGACAAACAAATAGTGGTCATTTGATTAACTTTGTTAATGGTTTATTAGAGAATGATAAGTATGGTCGTTTAGTTGGCGCCCTGGCAAAATCATGGACGGTCAGCAAGGATGGTAAGACTTATACTTATCATTTACGTAAAGGGATTAATTGGGTTGACAGTGAAGGTAATGTTTATGCCAAGGTTAAGGCTCAAGATTTCGTTACTGGTTTGAAACATGCCGTTGCTGCTAAGTCAGAAACCTTGTATGTCGTTCAAGATAGTATTGTTGGCTTGAGTGACTATGTTAATGGTAAGACGAAAGACTTCTCAACTGTTGGTGTTAAGGCATTAAACGATACCACCGTACAATATAAGTTGAATAAACCTGAAACATTCTGGAATTCTAAGTTGACTTATGGGGTAATGTTCCCAGTCAATGCGAAATTCTTGAAGTCACAAGGTAAAGACTTTGGTAAAGCAGCTGCCAATGGTATCCTGTACAATGGACCTTATCTACTTGCTAACTTCACTTCTAAATCAGTCATTGAATATAAGAAGAATGATAATTATTGGGATAAGAAAGATGTTCATATCAAAGATGTTAAGTTAACTTATAATGATGGTAGTAATCCTGATGGGTTGTACAAGTCATTTGTCACCGGTGATTACACGAGTGCAACGGTCTATCCAACCTCTGCAGATTATAAGAATGTTGTGAAGAACAGTAAGAACAACATCATTTGGTCCGATCAAGATTCATCTGTTTATAACTTTACCTTTAACTTGAATCGTCAAAGTTACAATAACACGTCTAAGAAGACCGACAAAGCTAAACAAGATACGCACAAGGCAATTATGAATCGTGACTTCCGTTTAGCTATTCAATTCGGCTTTAACAAGACAAGTTATAATGCCCAATCAACTGGTCAGGCCGGTGCCATGAAGTCAATTCGTAACATGATGACACCACCAAACTTTGTTCAAGTTAAGGGACAACCTTATGGGGACACTGTTGAAAAAGACTTACAAGCGCTCGACAGCAAAGCATTTGGCAACGTTAATCTAGCAGATGCCCAAGATGGTACTTTTGATGCAACTAAAGCTAAGGAATACATCGCTAAAGCTAAGAAAGCATTACAAGCAGAAGGCGTATCATTCCCAATTCACTTGGACTTACCAGCTGATCAAAAAGCCGTTACAACTTTGAATAAAGCAAAGTCATTCAAGAGCACTGTTGAGAAGAACTTAGGTAAAGATAATGTTGTAATTGACATTCAATTATTACCAGAAGATAAATATTTAGCTGCTACTTACCAAGCAACAACTGCCGCAGCCAGTGACTATGATATTAGTAATGCTTCTGGTTGGAGTCCTGATTATGATGATCCATCATCATACCTTGAGATTTACAATCCTGATTCTGGTGCTATGTTAACAACACTTGGCTTAACTGCAGGCAAGAGTACTGCCAGCGATACAGCTGCTAAGAAAGAACTTAACATGAGCGAATATGCTGACTTATTAGCTAAGGCTGAAGCAATTACTGATGATACCGATGCTCGTTACACAGCATTTGCTAAAGCAGAAGCATGGTTATTGAACAGTGGTATTCAAATTCCTGTTAACTCACTTGGCGGAACACCATCAGTTACGAAGAAAGTTCCATATACACAACCATATGCTCAATCTGGTATGTATTCTTCACTCGGCTGGATCTTCAAGGGTGTTAAGGTTCAAACTAAACCTGTTACAATTGCTCAATATAACAAGGCTCACAAAGCTTGGGTAGCTAAGCGTGCAGAGATTGCTAAAGCAGACGATAAATAATTGAAGATTATTTATTAAGCAATATTGAGAGAGGTTTCATGAAGCAATTCTCCTTTTGGAGAATTGCTTTTTTGTTGCATTAAAAAAGCCGCGTGCAGTATTCTGCAACGGCAGCTAATGAAAAGTGTGCGACGAAAATTGTTTGTTGCAAGTCTTCGCGCTTACACAAAGATTGCACATGGAACATGATGGATACGCCGATTAAGACAGTGGAAACCAAAACTGTTTTGTAGTGATTCTCCGCGCTTACGCAAAGGTTGGATACGAAACGTGCGGGTACCGTGGTGGGAAATAAATACTTGTCGCTGGAACGTAGTGGGCGTCGATTTAAGCCGATTAAAATACAAATCGTCTTAAATGCGAGCCTTAATGTAAGCAATAAATTGCTAACATTAATGTCACTACTGAGCGGTATTTATTTCCCACCACTTAACTAATAAGATGGCAACCTTTGCGCAAGCGCTGAATTGACGAGTGGTTGAATCGATTCTAATTTTTAGAAGTACAAATTCGAGGTTAAATCACACCATATCATCTCTTTGGTCAGTGCCGGAGGGAAATCGCGGTCAGCCGCGGAATTCTTGTTAGTGGTTTACCACTTACAAGAAAGCCTGTATTTGAGACAAATTTATTTGGCTCAAATCAGACTCGCAGCGTTCCACCAGCGCATTTCCCGCAGGCACGAAGAATCGCAAGATAACAGTTTTAGGTTTTGCTATTTTGATAATGACTGCAGCGTTCCACCAGCGTATTTCCCGTAGGCACGAAGAACCGCAACAAGACAGTTTTAGGTCTGTTTGTTATTTCAAGTTTTGGCATATTTTTTAGCCAAAGATTGGTCGATTATATTCTTTCGCGACGATCTTTAAACCAAAGACATGCACGAACAGCCATGAAAGTGCCATGTTAGTGACCGTCATCGCCAGCGCAAGTCCGATCGCAAAAAAGAACTGCCAAGTTGTCCGGAAGCTAAAAAGATTGTAACCGGTAAAATAGGCAAGTACGAGTAAACAAACGAACTTTGTTAAATTAAAAGCTAATTGACTAACTTTCGCAGAACGGCTACGATCATTCAGCAGCTGCTTAAATGGCGCATCTATGATGGTAAAGACTGGCACAGAAATACGTTTACCGCCGCCACCTAGCTCGATCGATTCAGGTTTAGGATGATAGCCTAGCCCTCTAAAAGCACTGAGTAGCACTAAATAACCTGGATAGAAGCAAGCAAAGAGTGCGCAACAGAATACTGCCATGGTCGCATCATTCAGATTTAACCACGTCCCACAAATATGTGTGGACAAATAGAACCAGCCGCTACTGAGTAACCAAAATAAAAATGTCACGCCACCACTGGTCGGTAGCTTATCATTGCTCAAGAAGTGATGATGTTCCTGAGATGTCTCTGCTTTTTTCATCTTAATTTATCCTCGTTAAATTGTTGACTTAGTTGAAACCAAGCTGTATTGTTTGCTGAATTTGATTCGTCGTTTTTCATCATCAGCTCTTTCACGACTTGATCTTGTGTCGCGCCGATGCATTTAGTTGGTATGACCAAATTTTACGCGAAATTTTTCTAATTTACCACAGAATATAAGCTTATCTGACGCTTTTGCTATTTTTCTAAAGTATTGACTTATTTTTTGTTCGAGCACGGCGAAACCGGTAGAAAAAGTGCACCGGGTAAGTTGATTTGTGTTAATATCAGAGTAACTATTTTTCAAGCGGGGGTGTTATTCATGACAATAGAATTACGAAAGATGAATCAAAAAGATGCTCGAGCAGAATTTGATTTCTTCCAAACAATGCCTGTCGAAAATGGTTTTGAAGTTCCGTATAAGACGCTGACATATCAAGAATTTGTGACGACGGCAATTCCGGAGCGGCTACTTAGTTCTCGTGGGTTAGGGCCGGCGGTTGGGCGCGTTCCGGACACGTACTTTTTCCTGTGGGATGATAGTCAGCTAATCGGCCTGTTTAAAATTCGCCATTATTTAAACGAGCAACTGCGTCACGGTGCGGGGCATATTGGCTATGGTATTTTACCGCAGTTTCGCGGGCGCGGCTATGGAACGCGCGGATTATCGTTGGCTCTTGAGGCATGTGATCATATAATGCCAGCTGATGAGCCTGAAATTTATCTTTCCTGTGCTAGGACGAATACTGCTTCGTTACAGGTGATGTTAAATAATGGCGGTCGCATTGTCGCACAAGATGAAAAAGAGAATTACGTTCACATTCTGCGAGAGCGGCATTAGGATCAACGATTACTAGAAGATCAACAGTTACTAATTTGTTTAGTTGGTTAAGTTTGCGCGGGTACTTTCACGCTGGTAAAAAATCTTAGCTCGTTTTAACAACCAATAGCTTTCAAGTCGCCATTTCAATTCGGCAAGCATTTGGTTATTTTAATCAAGCAAGTATTTAATCAACAATTGCGTTAAAAAAACTAGGTATTGTCGCTGACTTACAATTTCAGCGGCGATACCTAGTTTTGGTTAAATTTCAATTCGCGAACAAAAGTTAATTTCTTATAGTAGTCTAACTCGATTAAATCAGTCGGCTTGACTTCGCCTTTAGGTTTATCGAAGTAGTTCAGATTAGCCGTCGCCAACATTGAGTAGACGAATTGCGAACAGAACATGATGTTAGGGCGCAGTGAGTGTTTGGCGACGAGACCGAATATGTTATAGGCGCTGCCGTCATGATTAATTTTTTTAATTTGGCGAGAATTTCTTGTTTCTGTGCTTTGGTCGCGGGCAACGCATAGATTAGAACCGAGGCATCGCTTTTTTGGTGTAAGTCTTGCACCATCTCGGGATTTAGTCCAGGTGGATAAACATTAGCGCCGCCGTTATAGCTGAGAATTGTATCTAGTTCGGGATCAAAGGACAGCGACGCGTGATTATATTGCTTGCGCGTGAAGAGACTGATAATTTCGCTGGCAGGACTCCCCGTGTTCGAAATCGCCAAGTAAATATGGGGGTCAGCCAAGGTAGCCGTTGCGGCTTGGAAGTAGGCGTCTGTCAGTGAACCATGATTAATATAGCGCGTTGAACTTTGCTTCTTAATGCCTTGAAATAGTTCTGTCATCACCGCCAGAGAGGCCTTCTGGTGCAGCCGCGAAATACCATTTAAGGCGTGATCAATCATAGCACCGTTAGCTGCGAAAGCGCCAAAACTAATTGTGGCGATATTACTCAACGATGGTAAATAAAAGTCCTGTGTTTCGCGGTCAATCAGAATTTTTTCCAAAAGAAGTGGCAAGGGCATTAAGACGACACCAATTAATCGTAAGATGAAATGTAAGAAACTGCCATTAGTTGAACTGAAAATAGTGACTGCTGCAAAAATAATCTCGGCAGTGAGTAACGCCAAATAACCTAGACCAAGAATAAACTTGTACTTCTGCTGCATCGTCCCTAGTGATGTTTTGAAAATGAGCAGAATTGCAATAAAAATGTAGAGGACAATAAATAGTGGAAAATTACCGAACAAGGCTAAAAAGAATAAAACCACGACCTCGACGCGGCTTAATAAACGGTCATTAGCGACAATGTCATTCATAGTGAAGCTCCCTTTATTAACACCACCGCTTTAAACTGACGGTTAGTTCTCACTATACTTTAAACTGATGCGGTAAACAATCACAAATCGCATAGCTAAAGAAAATATTAGGCTTTCTTGCAGCTTAAGTTGGCTAATTACTTAAACTGGTTCATTGTCTGGCATAAGCGTATTATAATAGACAAAGAATTAGGTGCATGGAGGATAAAATGACAAAAATTGTTGAAGGCTATATGCCATTTCGTGAGTATCAAACTTATTATCGAATCGTTGGTGAGGATCAGGGCAAAACGCCACTCTTGTTATTGCACGGTGGTCCCGGTTCTTCGCACAACTATTATGAATTGCTTGACGATTACGCTGAAACGAGTGGTCGGCAGTTGATTATGTACGATCAAGTTGGCTGTGGTAAATCGTCATTGCCAGAAGATGAGTCGGTTTATGTTAAAGAAACCTGGGCCGAAGAATTAATTGCCTTGCGCGACTATTTACAGCTTGAGCAAATTCATTTGTCGGGTCAATCATGGGGTGGCATGCTGGCCATATTTTATTTGACCAGCTATCATCCTCAAGGCGTCAAAAGTGTGCTAATCAATAGTTCACCGGCTTCGATTAAATTGTGGACCGCAGAACAACACCGCTTGATTAAATATTTGAGTTCTGAGGATCAAGTGGCAATTGCGGCTGCCGAAGCGACACAAGATTTTACCGGGGCTAAATATTTAGCCGCTAATGAGCGTTACATGGACGCTTACGCTTGGGATACCAATAAGAAGAACTTGCCCGAACCGATGCAGCGACCAACGAATGGTCAACGAGCAAGTTTCATCGCTGAAGGGCCCAACGAATTTACCGAAAACGGAACGATTAGCGACTTTGAAGTGACCGATCAACTTGATAAGATCAAGATTCCCGCCATGGTAACCAGCGGAACCGATGATTTATGCACGCCGCTAATTGCCAAGTCAGTCGCCGATCATATTCCAGGTGCTCGCTGGCATTTATTTGCCAATAGCCGCCACTTAGCATTACTTGATCAACATGACGAATTTATTTCGTTGTTAGATCAGTGGTTGAACGAAAATGATTAAGCTATTTTAAAAGCCTCCCGATATTTTATCGGGAGGCTTTTATGGTGTTGCGTACAAAGAAACATCAATAAGATTTGCTCATGGTCACGAATGGATAAATATCATGATTTGTCGCTTGCTGGTGCTTGGCTTCGATTGTGAAGCCGTTATTAGCATATAACTTTTGCGCACGAGTGTTGAATTCAGCAACATCAAGAATTAATTTTTGCGGCTTCTTAGTGCGCAGAACAAATTGTAGAATTGCTGTCAAGAATTCTTGCCCGTTTCCTTGCCCAGTTAAATCAGGCCGCAGACCAAGGCCAATTTCGTAAGTATCAATTGACGTTTCAATGTCCATCAGACAAAAGAAACCAATTAACTTTTGTTGAGAGTTCAATACTTGGAAATACTGATCTTGTCTCAGCTCGGGCGTCGTAAGTTCGTCGTAGTCTTCTGGATCTTCGCTCATATTGTAGAAGGCATACTGACCTTGATAGTGCCAATCATCAGCGATTTCGAGCGCATTAGCTTGGGTTAGTTGTGAGATTGTGAGTTGCATTTGGTCCTCCTCATAGATATTGGTTGATGATAATTAAAGCTGATTGTAGCTTAGAATTTTCTAATTGGCAACTGCAAGGCGCTCATTTATGTATCAGATTACAATTTATTCGGCTGATTAATTGCGTCGCGCTGGAGCGGGCGCGTGCCAAATTCTGATTGTTTCGCCTTGACTTAAAGTGCACCCTAAGTATTATAGTGAATTTTGTTAAACTGATTGACAGTTGAAAGGAAGTTTTAAAGATGAAGAATGAAGAAGTCAAGAATGGCGTTATTTTCCCAATCGGTGCTAAGAATGATGCTTATGCTCAATATTTTGTCGGTCAAAGTTATCTGCAAGGTTTGGTGAATGATCCGAGCGTGAATGTTAGTGTGGGCAATGTCACTTTTGAGCCAGGGTGTCGGAATAACTGGCATATTCATCATGACGGTTATCAAATTCTGCTCGTCACTGGCGGTGAGGGTTGGTACCAAGAAGAAGGTCAACCTGCCCAACATTTAGTTCCGGGCGATGTTGTGGTGACGCATGATGGTGTCAAGCATTGGCACGGGGCAACGAAAGACAGTTGGTTTACTCACATTGCAATTACCGCAGGAACACCCGAATGGTTAGAGCCCGTTAGTGATCAAGAATATGCTAAGTTAGGAGAATAAAATGACAGTTAAAGATAAAGTTGTGATAATTACTGGTGCTTCTTCAGGAATTGGCGCGGCGACCGCAAAATTATTGGCCCAAAATGGCGCTAAGGTAATACTGGCTGCTCGTCGTGAATCTCGGCTGCAAGAACTTAAGAAGGAAATTAACGCGACTGGTGGTGCAGCTGATTATCAAATTGTCGATGTCACTAAACCACATGATTTGGAGAAGTTAGTGAAGTTCACTTAAAATAAATATGGCAAGATCGACGTTATTTTCAATAACGCTGGCGTCATGCTCACTTCACCCCTTAGTGAATTAAAGGTTGATGAATGGAATCAGATGATTGATGTTAATCTTAAAGGTGTGACCAATAGTCTCGCCGCAATATTACCAACCTTTATTAGTCAAAAGTATGGCCACGTCATTACCACCTCATCAGTTGCTGGACTAAATGCTTATCCTGGCGCTGGTATTTACGGTGCGACGAAATTTGCCGTTCGTGATTTAATGGAAGTTCTACGGATGGAAAGTGCAGCAGAGGGGAGCAATATTCGTACGACGACACTTTACCCAGGCGCGATTAATACCGAATTAGTTAGCCACATCTCTGGTGCAAAAACCAAGTCGGACATGGCAGGTCTTTATGCACAGGTTGGCATTAGTCCTGCAGCCGTTGCCAGTGCCGTTAATTTTGCAATTGATCAACCAGAAGATGTTGAGATGCACGAACTTACCATTTATCCAACAAAACAAGGATGAAAGCAACCAATTTTGCCACGATTTATGAGGAACATGGCAATAGTAGCAATCAAGAATATAGTCAGTTAGGAGAATAAGATGAAAAAACAAACAGCCGGCCGCGATAATTTAGGTGAATTTGCACCACAATTTGCGGCCATCAATGATGACGTATTATTTGGTGAAGTTTGGGCAAAAGAAGCTGAGTTATCGGCGCACGATCGTAGTATGATTACAATTTCAGCATTAATTTCAGGTGGAAATTTTGAACAATTACCTGCTCATTTAAAGATTGGTCAACAAAACGGCATCACCAAGACTGAAATAAGCGCCATGATTACGCACTTGGCATTTTATGTCGGTTGGCCAAAAGCATGGTCAGCTTTTAATTTAGCTAAAGAAATTTGGCAATGATTGAGTTTAAATAGTTAAATCTGAAGATTGATTTGTGATGCGTTATTGCAAATGCTAAGACCTAGAACTGTTATGTCGTGCTTCTCCGTGCCTGCGGGAAATACGCTGGTGGAACGCTGTGGGCTCGACTTTGAGTCGAATAAAAAACAAACATAGTTATAGAATGATAGTCCCTAGAACTGTTATGGTTGTGCTTCTTCGTGCCTACGAAAAATACGCTGGTGGAACGCTGCGAGTTTGATTTGAGCCAAATCAAAGACCAATTTGTCTCAAATACAAACTTTCTTGTAAATGGTAAACCATTAACAAGAATAACGCGGCT
This sequence comes from Lapidilactobacillus bayanensis, assembly GCF_003946695.1. Lineage (GTDB taxonomy): Bacteria > Bacillota > Bacilli > Lactobacillales > Lactobacillaceae > Lapidilactobacillus > Lapidilactobacillus bayanensis. The sequence continues at coordinate 39,504 of NZ_RHOX01000008.1, forward strand.
GACCGCGATTTTCCTCCGGCACTGACAAAAGTGATGATATGGTGTTATGTAACAGCAAATTTGTGCTCCTGAAAATTAGAGGTGATTAAACCACATGTTAATTCAGCGCTTGCGCAAAGGTTGCCATCTTGTTAGTTTAGTGAGGGAAAATAAATACCGCTCAGTGGTGAAATTGTTGTTAGTAATTTATTACTTACAAACAAGACCTGTCTTGGAGACAATTTTGTAAAAATTGGCTTCAAGCAGTGCCCACCACGTTCCAGCGACAAGTATTTATTTTCCCTCACGGCACTTGCTACATTCTAAATGCAACCTTTGCGCAAGCGCGAAGAGACACTGCATTACTTCCCATATGCACCACTGATGAAAACGTGGCGGAATAACTATTTTGTTTTTTCTGAAAAGGAGTAACATAAAAGTTAGATTTTTATCAGGGAGGAAGGCAGTAGCGTGTCAAAAAGAAGTGTGTTAATCGTGACTTGCGCATTATTGTTGTCTAATGCCATGGGCGGCTTGGACAGTACGATCATCAATACTGCGTTACCGGCGATTATTAGTGATCTCCACGGCATTCAGTTGATGGGCTGGATCGTGGCCGTCTTTCTATTAGGAACGGCTGTGACGACGCCATTATGGAGTAAACTGGGCGAGCACATTGGTAATAAAAGTGCTTATCAAATTGCCACGACCTTATTTGTAATTGGTGCTTTTCTGGAAGGGATGTCACCTAATATTTATTTCTTAATCGTGGCGCGCACCATCATGGGGATTGGAAATGGCGGTATGACGTCAATTCCCTATATTATTTATGCCACAATGTACAAAAATCCTCATAAACGAACGCAGGTTTTGGGATTTGTCACGGCTAGTTACAGCACCGCGACAATCATTGGGCCGTTAGTCGGCGGCTGGATTGTCGATACATTTAGTTGGCACTGGGTCTTTTATCTGAACGTGCCATTAGGATTGTTATCAATCATTGTTGTGCAACTGTTTTTCAAAGTGTCCAAATCAACCAAGAAGGAACAGTCGGTTGATTATTTAGGCGCAACTTTGATGGCATCAGGATTAATCAGTTTATTGTTAGCGATTGAAATGATTGGGACGATTCCAACAGTCTTGGTTATTTTATTATCAGTCATTGCACTAGGACTACTGGCAGCTATGCTCATGGTTGAAGGACGAGTCGTCGATCCGATTATTCCCAGCCGTTTATTCAAAAATCATGCGTTGGTTGTTGATTTCATTTTATTCGCGTTAATCTGGGGTGCTTTTGTCGGCTTCAATATTTATATTCCCATGTGGGCTCAAGGTTTGTTGGGCACCACCGCGATTATTGGTGGCGCGACACAAGTTCCAGGTTCACTCACTAATTTTGCCGGTTCCGAATCAGTTGCCTCATTGCGTTTACACCTTAAAGCGCAAACCGTAGTGGCGATCGGAATTGTCACGTTGATCATCTCGTTTATTTTGATGACAATTGCCGGTGTCAAGGCACCTTATTGGTTATTATTAGTTGCTGGTGCATTTGAGGGCTTTGGCACGGGGCTGTGTTTCAATGTTTTGCAGATTAAAGTTCAACAAGATGCCGAACTTCAAGATGTACCAATTGCGACATCATTTAGTTTCCTAATTCGAATGTTAAGTCAGACCTTCATGGCATCAATTCTAGGAATTATTCTAAATCAAGCGTTGTTCAAAGGCGTTCGCGATTCACGGGGCAAGATTACTTTGAAGATGATGAATAAGTTAAGTGACGCTGCTAGTGTTCATCTTCTGCCAGAACGCTGGATTCCGCAAATGCGGGCGATTCTCCATCATGGCCTACACAACATTATGTTGATTTCGTTATTGATTCTGTTGGTGGCTGGTTTGGTTAATATTTGGGAACAACGACAATTACGTACAGCGAAGCTTCACTAGACAGCGATGCTAAATAACCAGCGCCTCGCTGCGGCTCAGGTAAGATTTTGCTTGTTAGGCGTTTTTTCAATTTTTTAAAAGCAGGACAAAAGCTGAGTTGAGCTCGTTGGTTCACTTCAAACTTAGCCACTCTGTTTTTCCGACTTTTCAGTCGAACAACGACGACAAATCAGAACCCATCATTGATATTCCTTTGTTTTTCACCATTGTTGAACAATCGAATCGGTGCTGGGTTCTTTTAATTACTGCAGTATCGTGTTAAATGTGGCCGTTTGTTTCAATAAATTGAATAGCAAGTCACTTAAATGATGGTTGCTGAGCCGAGTTGCCTACCGAAAAATGTGACGCTTGAAAAAAGTGAAATTTATGTTGAATTGTCCCGTGAAATAGCTGATAATAAACGCGTTAGGTAAGCTGATCGACCGCAATGTCATAGCGGTATCAATCACAATCAGATACTCGAATTTTAGAACCAGTTCATTGGTCGTCACCAGCTTAAATTGTTAATAACGGAACAACCCAGTGTTATTCAAGAGGTGAGAAAAGTAAAAAGTCGTTATAACTTAATTAATACCAAGAGTAAGATTTTAGCTATAATTTTAGCCCTAGTGATCAATGCTGTACTGTTGCTTTTTGTTTTTAATGATTATTTACAGGCCAATATGTTGGGTGATTGGACAGTCACAAATACCGAAATTAACTATTCGCTTGCTAAAGTTCCCAAGGATGTCACGATTTTCTGGAATAAAATTAAGATAGACGGCGCAGAGGATGTGCCAATCAAGTATCCTGGTCGGCATACCTCGGGTAACTTTAGCCGCAAAAAGGTAAAAACTGATCTCATTTATTATTTCGAGGGGCCATCTGCGAAAAAAGATCACCCCGATCATGTCATCATTTATAATAAAGCGCAACCTAAGAAAATGTTGTTGGTTATTTTTTCTGATGATGATCACGATGTGTTTAATCTCTTTCAACTCAGCAAAAAGTAATGATTGAATTAACAGGAGAATTGTATGAATAACCAACAAAGATTAATCATCAGATATCGGTTTCGTCCCTTGATGACGATTTCTATTTTACTGACAACAATCTTTTGGGGAGTTGCTGGTTTATATTTGTATACTGACCACGAATACATGCTGTCATTGATATTTCTGTTACTTTTTCCCGTGTTGGTTTTGGGAAGTTGGACACAACTGATTTTAATTAAGCGACCAACGCATCTCATTGTTGATCCTCAACAGAATAGTCTGGAAGTTTATTCGGGAATAATGAATAAGCGGGTTAATCGCCTTAACTTATCTGCGATTGCTGGTGTTGCCTTTGAAGAACAAAACGTTAAGTCAAATACGGTCTATCTTTTGCAATTATTGACCGATCCAGAAACCTGGGGCAAGTTTCGGCATAAAAGTGACAAACAAATTCAAAAGTATCTGCGGGATTATCAAAGTATGTATCTTGTTTTGAATCTCAATAATCAAAAGGATGAAGACATTCAGCAATTAATGAAGTTCTTGGTTGAACAATGTCAGCTTAAGCAGCTGTCCTTTTCACCATCAGTTTTAGGAAGCTATCAAGGCATTCCCAGAAGTGCGGAGACTTCGGCTGATTATTCACCAACAGCCAGGCAAAAAATGACGATCAATCAAAAGCTGGCGCTTAAGCAGTGGTTGAGCTACTTTTTTGGGGCAGTGGTCATTGCTTTCGTTGTTTTAAACGCACTTTTGATGATTTTTGGCAGAGTTTATGGCATCTTTTGGTGAAGTAGCCACAAATAGTTGCAGTTAAAATTGAGATTCTTGTAGCTTGCGCTCAATTGTGGTTTAACCAAGCAAGAATTTTTCGAGCTGGTTGGGTATTTATTGACTTAATTCTGATAGTTGTTTCAATCAATTAATTCGGCAGCTCAGCGTTATCCTCTCTTTCGGGTTAAAAAGATGCCGATAATTGCGCCTAAGACGGCAAATGGCATCAATCTGACAAACAACCATTCAAATGCATGAAAGGCCACGCCAATAACGCTGGTTTCAGGGTCACGATAATTCCAATTTAAGTAAGGACTATTTAAGAGGATTAGGATCACAAAAATTGCGACGGTTACCAGCAATAATAAGATAAACAGCCCGTGAAATATTTTCCGTCTTGTGGCTTTCTTTTGCGCAAGCTGTAAGTTGATAATTTCTAGTTTTTCCGAAAGCACTTTTAAATCCGCAGTCTTCGGCTCAGTGACAGTTTCTCCCAGCAGGGTGCTTACTGGTGTTTCTAATATTTCTGATAGGGTGATTAACATATCGGCATCAGGAACCGATAATCCTTGTTCCCATTTGGATATTGTTTGGCGCACCACATTCAATTTGCTTGCCAATTCTGCCTGCGAAAGTCCTTTTGCTTTTCTGATTGCTTTAATGTTTTCATTTAACAATTGTACTGACTACCTTTCTTTTAACCATTATCACTATGATCATTGTATGAAAATTGACCCGTTGCTACAAGCAACGCAGATTAACATCGGGTTTGGTGTGGTTATTGATTATTTCTTTCGGAGTCAAAATAAGGAGCCGGGGTAAAAATCCCGACTCCTTATATTTTGTCATAGCTTGTCGTTGGAACGTAGAGGACGCTGCTTGAAGCCAATTTTTCAAATTGTCTTTAAGACAGGTCTTACTGTAAGTGGTAAACCACTAACAGTAATATCACCACTGAGCGGTATTTATTTTCCCTCACTAAACAAACAAGATGGCAACCTTTGCGCAAGCGCTGAATTAATGAGTGGTTGAATCACTATCCAACTTTTAGAAGTATAAACTTGAAGTCTGGTTGCACTAACGCACTTTTGTCAGTGCCGGAGGAAAATCGCGGTCAGCCGCGGTATTCTTGTTAATGGTTTACCATTTACAAGAAAGATTGTATTTGAGACAAATTTATTTGGCTCAAATCAAGCTCGCAGCGTTCCACCAGCGTATTTTCCGCAGGCACGAAGAACCACAGGGTAACAGTTCTAGGATTCACAATGTTAAGGTTAATTTGATATTCATTCGGCTCAAACATTTAAATAAGTCTTATGTTCAATCATAAATATTTAGCGTCACCAATAGGATCCTGTGAGGTTAAAATCTTAGGACCATTTTTGGTAATGGCTAAAGTGTGCTCATATTGACAAGACCAGCCGCCGTCAGCGGTGACGTAATATTCCCACGAGTCGTTAGGATCAGCAACTTCTTTAGCAACAATTTGCCAAGTACCTTCGTTGATCATTGGCTCGATGGTAATCGTCATACCTTCTTTTAAACGCAGGCCTTTATGCGGTTCGCCATATGGCAGCACGTCGGGATCTTCATGCATAGTTGGTTGAATACCGTGACCAACTAACTCGCGCACGTCGCCATAACCATTTTCATCTTCGGTGTAATGTTGAATTGCATAGCCAATATCACCTAAGCGATTGCCGATGACGGCTTGGTCGATGCCAAGGTACAGCGCTTTTTTAGTGACGTCCATTAATTTCTGAATTTTGGGGCTGACTTCGCCCACAGCGTAACTCCAGCAAGAGTCGCTTTGATAACCGTTTAGGCTGATCGTCATATCAACTTTAACCAGATCACCGTTTTTTAAGATTACACTTTGACGTGGTGTGGCGTGAGCAACTTCATCGTTAACGGCGACACAAGTTGCGTATTTGTAGCCTTCGAACCCTTTTTCGCTGGGAATACCGCCGTGACTAATAATGTAATCGTTAGTGAAATTTTCAATAGCCATTGCCGAAATGCCAGGTTTGATTAAGTCACGTAGTCCAATGTGGACCGCCGCCAAAAGTGCACCGGATTTGCGCATGCCTTCAATTTCACGTGGTGATTTTAATGTAATCAATTGTTTGCCTCCATTTGTTGATAGACTGATTATACACCAGTTAGCAATTAGGGTTCCGTGCTTACAAAAGAACGTGTTTACTTTGCTTAGTGAATTGTGGTGCGTACGCGAGATATAATCCTATTGTGTTGCTGACGTATAAATAATGTATTACAATATTGATGTAAAGAAGCTGATATGATGACAACAACGAAAAAGGATTCTATTTCAATTCGGGTTGATTCAAATCTGAAGGATGAAGCAGAAGAAGTTCTTGACAGTATGGGACTAAACTACACAACCGCAATTACGTTATTTCTAAAGGCAGTGACCAATGAAGGTAAGATTCCATTTGAAATTAAAAGTGATTCGTTTTATTCGCGCGCTAATCAAAAGCAACTTAAGCATTCAATTAACCAGTTAGAAACTGGTCATGTTGAAAAAAAGAGTTTAATTGAATGAAGTCAATCCTTTGGTCGGCAGACGCGTGGGAAGAATATCTTACTTGGCAAAACGAAGATAGAAAAACATTGAAAAGAATTAATGCCATTATTAAAGATATTCAACGTAATGGGGCGCAAGGAATCGGGAAGTCGGAAAAACTGCGTGGTGGTTTGACCGGTTGGTACAGCCGCAGAATTGATAAGGTCAACCGTATTGTCTTTCGAATTAATCATGATCAACTAGAAATTGTCCAAGTTAAAACCCAGTATCAGTTAAAACACTAGCCTAGGTAGACTGGTGTTTTTTTAATGATCGATAATGAAATTAAAATGGCGTGAGTTACCAGAACTGAAATTTTTTTGGTATAGTGAGATTTAATAAGTTTGATTTGAAAATCAATCTCGGCGAATTAAAACCAACTGAATTAACAATCGACGAGTTGGTTAAATTGGTCGATAGCTTTGTGTTGCTGTAAGAGATGTTGGGTTAGGTTACTCATTGTTCATCAATTGATGTTCAGTTTAAGATGATCAATAAAATCGTTGACAATAAATGAACGTTCGTTTACTATTAACTCATGAGAAAAATTGATGAAAACAAACGCAAACAAATTCAAGAGGCCGTTTATGATTTGACACAATCTGATGGCTTAGTTGGTTTGTCGATGGGTAAGGTTGCCAAGCTGGCGGGAGTTAGCCCGGCAACGATTTATATTTACTACAACGATAAAGAAGACATGTTGAGTCGGATGTATGAACAAGTCAAGGACTTATTTGACGCTGGTATCACCGCTGAAATTGATGCGGCGCCAACGCTAGTTGATAAAATCCGTGCTGCAGAATGGCATTTTATCAAAAAGTTCCGTCAATTTCCTAAACAGGCCGTTTTCATGAATGCCATTTTGAATAATGAAAGTTTAGTCGATCAGAAAGCGAAACATTACGCTGATGAGATGGCCGAGCCGGTTTCGCAACTTTTTAGCCAAACGCAAAAAGATCCGGAATTCATGAAGATGGATGCCGTTGTTGCCACCGGATTTTTCTCATTACCATTACAATTAGCGCAAGACGGTGCCACTGACGCACAGTTAGAACAGACAATTGAAATGATGATTAAAGTTTTTAAAAAGTGAGTCCAAGCGATTGGACTTTTAAATTAGCTATCAAAGAATGAACATTCATTTATAAAAAGGAGAATGAAATGATGGATTCGAAAAAGGTTGTTGCAATTACAGGTGCTTCAAATGGTATGGGCAAGGAGGCCGCCAAATTATTTGCTAGACGGGGCTGGTTTGTTTACGGTGGGGCGCGGCGAGTTGCAAAAATTCCGACAACAGATGGTATTCGCGCACTCAAACTCGATGTCACTGATTCGGCATCACGACAACAATTTATTGACACAATTATTTCAGAGCAAGGTCGACTTGATGTTTTGATCAATTGTGCGGGTTATGGTGAATACGGACCGCTGGAAGAAATTTCGATGGCCAATTTTGAAAAGCAATTCGCGACTAATTTATTTGGTGCCGCTGCTTTGGCACAACTGGTACTCCCACAAATGCGCCAACAACATAGTGGGCGGATCATCAATATTTCTTCGATCGGCGAAGATGTTTACATGCAGCTGGGCGGTGTTTACCACGCCACTAAAGCGGCGCTGAGAAAATGGAGTAACGTTTTGGATTTAGAGGTTAAACCATTCGGCATCCGCTCAATCATCGTTCAACCCGGCGGTACCCAATCAGCTTTGGGCGAAATTGCGATGAGCAATGCTAAAAAGAATCTCCAGCCGAATTCGCCGTATCAAGACTTGGTCACAAAAATTGATTCGATGTTGTCCGGTAGTGCAGCCAGTAGCGCAACGTCGGAAGATCTGGCTCAAGTTTTCTATCGTGCAGCGACAGATCAGAAGCCTAAATATGCATACTTTAACAGCTGGACGGATCGTTTAGCGACCCACATTGCGAGAGTTCATCCAGTTCTTTGGGCGAAAGGACTAACGTTGTTTTTGAATCGGCAGAAGAAATAGTGGCAGGCATTTTTTACAACGAATGTTGAGATAGAAAAAGTTTATTCAGAGAAAATTAATAATCGTATTTTAAATATTATCGAATATTCAAAAATACGAAAATTCATAAGGCGAGGAATTTACGATACGAACAATATTTAAATAGACGCAATCGAACAAATTAAATAATTATGATTGTTCAAGGTCACTGAACCTTACGCCTATTTTAAGATAGGTCGTATCAAGTTTTCCCCGAATTGATGACGTCAGGAATTTAAAATAGGTTAGCTTTTACAATGTCTTAAATCGTCAATTGAGTGCAACTCTTGATCTTGATAGATTTCATATGGTGTTTTCCAGTTCAAACATTTTTGTGGCTTTTCATTCTGGCGGTCAACGAATTATAAAATAGCAGTATCTGAAGCTGGGTCCATATCTTAATTATGGGGAATCATTGCACATTGCAGAAAATGTGTTCCGTTTATCATCACAATGACAGTATTTTAATAAGATGTTAGAGCGGTGGCATATTCGGACTATGAATGAGTACAAGTTTTGAGGAATCCTGATGATCGTATTTTGTCTGGAAGTTATTAAAACAATCGAAATCTTGTGGTATTTAATTGAATTAATTTGTCTTGGTTATTAATGTAAGCATACTTAATCAATTATGAACATCGTAAATGATTGATTAAGTAACTGCTAAACTAACTAAATAATTATGCTAAAATAAGGCTATCATAAGATAGCGGGGTAAAGAGATGGATAAGAAATATGAGGTGCAGAATAATTCAATCGGGACGCTGTTAAGTTGGATTGATTCAGATGAAATAGAGCTACCTGAGTTACAGCGTCCGTTTGTTTGGCCCTCAGTTAAAGTGCGTGACTTGATTGATTCACTATACAATGGTTTTCCGGTGGGGTACATCATTATTTGGAATAATCCGCAGGTGCAGCTTAAAAGCGGCAATAATGCTAGCGGTAAAAAAATCATTATCGATGGTCAGCAGCGAATGACTGCACTAAAAGCTGCAATTTCAGGCCAAGAAGTGATGGATCAGCATTTTCGCCAGCGCCGGATAAAAATTGCCTTTAATCCTTTTACGGAAGCCTTTGCGACAACAACGGCAGCCATTGTACGTGACAAACAATGGATACCTGATATTGCGCTGTTATTTCGTGATGACTATTCAGATTTTGAATTCATTCCTAAATTTGCTGAACAAAACGAAGTTGAACCGCGTGAAATTGCACCGCAAATTCAAAAGGTTAGTCAATTAGTGACCAATGATATTGGTAATATCATTTTGTCATCGCAGTTAAATATTCAAGAGGTTACCGAAATTTTCAACCGAATTAATTCAAAAGGAACGGTCTTATCATCAGCTGATTTCATCATGTCCAAATTATCTGCTGATTATGATCATGAGGGGAATGTAATGCGTAAAATTGTCGAATACTTTACGCAATTATTAGTTGATCCCCAATTATTAAACAGCATTAAGCAAAATGATCCTGAATTTGCAAGGAGTAATTATTTTCAACATATTAATTGGGCGGCACGTGAACATTCTGATCTCTATATTCCTAATTTTGGCGATATTTTTCATGTGGTTTTAGGAACTGAATTCGGTCGTGGCAAGCATGCGGACTTAATTGCGTTGGTGTCGGGCCGAGATTTTAAGACTAAAACTTATACCGAAGATGCGCGTGAAGCTACCTATACTAAATTGCGAACTGGTATTTTGGCATTTACGAATCAATCTAATTTTCAGCGCTATATGATGATCTTATATAGCCTAGGGATGTTGGATGCAAATACATTAGCGTTGAATGGGACTGGCGTACTGAACTTTGGTTATATGCTATATTTGGTACTTGGACGGCAGAAGATGACTGAATCACAGCTAGAATCAATCGTCAAAAAGTGGATTGTAATGGCTGCAATTACAGGGCGTTATAGTGGTTCGTCGGAAACTCAGAGTGAAATCGATATTAAATTATTTCTTAATTCAGATGATCCCCAAAGCGTGGCTAATCGGATATTCGCACAAGAAATGGTGTCATCGTTTTGGCAGGTAACATTACCAGAACGATTAGTAACGTCAGCGACATCAAGCAATGTCTGGCGCATTTTTCAAATGGCGCAAGTTCACGCAGATGCACCAATCTGGCTAGAAAAAGATCACAAGATTAGTTCAGTAATCACAGAGCAAGGCAATGTTCACCATATTTTTCCCAAAGCATACCTTAAGAAACATCATTTTAAGCAGTCCGAGTTTAATCAGGTCGCTAACCTAACTTGGTTGACACAGCCGCGCAATCTACAAATTAGTGAGCAGGCTCCTAAAGTTTACTTAGCTGATCCTAAGATTACAGAGTTTATGAGTGCCGCCAACTTTAAGGCAAATGTCTTGCCAGAGGAGTTGTGTACGTTTGATGCAACCAATTATCAACAATTTCTAGATCTGCGGCGACACCTAATCGCCGAACGAATTAAAGCATACTTTGAAGGTTTATAATAACTGAGCTAAGATGCTAGTACATGTTCAGAAATTATACCCCAAGTTTGTGGCCCAATCTTGACTTTATTAAAAATCCGCGAAAGCTAGAATGATAATCTAGCCTTTGCGGATTTTTATTCTGAATAAGATCAGAAAGAAATTCTTAAAATGTGAACTCTTCAAGTTAATAACAAATTCGCAGTAACTTCAGTCCATCTTTACAATCCCTAGATCAATCATTGATTGGGCGGTAGCGCTGATTGCTTTTTCGGCAGAACGTGGCTGCCAATCTAATAATTCTTTGGCTTTGGCATTACTAGTGTCTGCAAAGTTGCCTGTCAGACTGGCTACCATTTTTAGCAATGGATTAACTCTTGCTGCTAGTTTCAAGACTGCATTTGGAATAACTCGCTTAGGTATTTTGTTTGCAAAGTTTGGAAATGCACGGCGTAAGACGTTAGCAACCTCTAACATTGAAAGTGTTTCACCAGTCGTAGCTAAGAAACGCTGACCAGCCGCTTTTGGGGAAGTCATCGCTAATAAATGCAAGCTAGCAACATCGCGAACATCAACGTAACCAGATTTAACATTGGGTACTGCTGGGACTTTTCCCTCCAGCATGTCTTGAATTTGACGATTGGAATGCGAGTAATCGCTGGATAGGACTGGGCCCATTACCGCAACAGGATTAATTACGGCCATTTCCAGGCCATTACTTGCAGTTTTTATAAAATCCCAGGCAGCGTGTTCGGCCATCGTTTTTGAGCGTTGATAGGGATCTAAAGCTGGCGCATTTAAGTTCGTCCAATCTTTTTCGGTGAAAGGTTCAGTTCGTTTGTTCGAATGTCCCATACCAATTGCACCATAGGCCGATGTCAAAACAACCCGCTTTACTTGAGCGTCACGCGCGAATTTAAGCACGCGCAAAACACCATTGACGGCAGTGGTGGTCATCTTGTCAGCGTCGGCAAATTCGCCAGTGGGTGTCGACGAGGCCACGCTCATAACATAGGTTGCACCATTCATGACAGCTGACCAATTATGATCAGCGTTTAAGTCGGCCTCTGCAAATTCTAACCCGCTAAAATCTGAGATGCCGCCAGTAGCTAACATCGTTTTAACTAAGGCTTCCTTTTTGGCGATCGAACGAACTGTTGTCCGCACGCGATAATTTTGCTTTAAAAGTTGAATGATAATATGACTGGCGATGAATCCAGTGCCACCAGTGACGACGACTAATTCTTTTTGAGTGCTCATTTGTTTTCCTCCACATAAGTTATACTTGTAACGTAAGTGGGGATATCGTACAATGTTTTGGCATAGAAGACAATGGCTGAGCACGCATCTGTGACAGAACGGAGGAATTGTAATGGCAGCAACTAAATACGCACAATCGATTAAGAATGATTCCAGAGAATATCTGACGACCGCTTTATTACAGTTACTACAAACAAATGATTTGAATGACATCAAAATTTCACAACTAGTTAAAAGAGCTGGTGTTAGTCGCATGGCTTTTTATCGTAACTTTGATACGTTAGACGATGTTTTACGGGACTATTTCGAATCAAAAATTGGTCATTTATTTGACGATGTGATTAAACACGTTTCTGCAGCTGATAAATTATCGCGTTTGGATCATTTCTTAAGCGCGTTTGAGGACACGATTTTATTATCGATTCAACGTCATTATGAATATATTATTCAACAAATTTTCTTCGATAATATGAATCGACTTTATCAAACAAATTCGCGTGTGCAAGATGTGCCTGCAGCTAAACGTCGTTATTGGATTGGCTTCATGAGTGCCGGCGTCTATAACATTTGGCGCGAGTGGCTACTGGGTGGTAAGCAGGATTCAGTCGATGATTTGCATCAATTGCTGGGAGATTTGCAAGAGGCGACATTTCAGGCGTTGGGATCGTGATAGTGACAAGATCCGACAAGATGTCCGGCCATCCAAATGATCAAGCATCGTTGGTGATCACTTTTGAGGAGGAACCAACAGGCTTTTTAGAAGTTATTGCCGTGGAGGCCTTTAATTGTGCGCCGTTAATTTCTTATTGTTCTTACGCGTTGGTTGCGTGTTTAGAAATGTTATCTCGGTATTTCTAGGTATGGCGGTACTTAAGACTGACTATCTTTAATCAAAAATAAACTAGCCCACAAATGTTTGTCCTTAAGTTCAACATTTGCGGGCTAGTGTTTTCTTTTAAATTAAGTCGGGTTGTGTTCGGCTAGTCATTGATTAGGTAAGTGAAAGATCGGGTGAGTAAAATAACCGAATGTTAGTGATCATTCGATTAACGTTGACACTTATCCTTAAGTTAATTATAGCATATCAAGTCAGTGATTATCAGACTATTATTTGCTAAACGGCCTGTTATAATAAGCCTTTGGAGGTGGTTGCAATGAATGAGTTTGAACGGCAGCACTTAAGCACGATTCACGCATTTCTAACAACTGAACTGGACCGACTGGCGAAACTTATTGACAAGATTCAAGCCGATGCCAAGGAAACAAAAATTAATTTGGCACAAGAGACGCGACTTAATTTTGATACGTTGGCCGACAATGTTGACACTTTTGCAAATATCGAAAGTGGCAACCGGCAAATTGACACCTTAAATTCCAAAATTGATGATGCTCGCACTCAACAAAAACGCGCCACATTGTTATTACCGCAACCATATTTTGCAAGAATTGATCTTGATTTCGGCGATGCTGAGAGCGAACCTTTTTATATCGGAAAAGTTAGCTATACGAATTCTGACCATGAGAATTTGATTTACGATTGGCGTGCGCCGGTGGCGGATGTTTACTATTCCGGCCAGCTGGGGGCGACTTCATATCAAGCCAATGGCCGGAAAATCGCTGTCAAGTTAACTTTGCGGCGTCAATTTCAAATTCAGAATGGCAAGTTGTTAAATGTCTTCGATACAACCACCGCAATTTCTGATCCAGTTTTGCTCGAAATTTTAGCCGCGCCGCATCATGGATCACTTCAAGACATTACCACGACAATTCAAGCCGAACAAAATGCGGTTATTCGCGATGTCAGCAGTGATATTTTACTAGTTGATGGCGTTGCGGGGAGTGGCAAAACATCGGTATTGTTACAGCGGATTGCCTATTTGAATTATTATTATCGTGACAAGTGGCGGACCGAAGATCTTTTATTATTGACGCCTAGTTCGCTATTTGCTGAATATATTCAAGATGTGCTACCAACGCTAGGTGAGCAGAATCCTAGTGCCATGACCTTCAATGCTTACTTGTTGCAACTGGGTCACCATCTCAAGTTACCACTAGTCAATGCCGACCTTGACCGCCATCATGATCTGGGTACAATCGAGCATAAATTAAATCAGGTCGCGCCGACAGCCTTAGTTAAATTGATTCCTGGATTAGCACAAACCGATTCTGAGGATATTTTAATTAAGCGGCTGCAACTTCTTTGGCGCCGAATGGCTGCGACTGATCAACTACCGAAGGATCTTTCGACTTGGGTTGCTTGGTCGGATATTTTTACTTGTTTAGGCATAGACACGCCGACCACACTTCAGACGCTTTACTTAATTATTCGCGTCTCGCAATATCATCAAGATAGTATTCGCGCGCTTTTTGTCGATGAGGCGCAAGATTATACAGAAGATCAAATGCTACTGCTGCTCAATATTTTCAAAACGAGTCAGTTAACTTTAGTCGGTGATCACAATCAGACGTTGACTGAGTCTGGCTTTGATCAGCAGAAATTATTGCAATATTTACAACAAGGCCGCAACACAAATAGCGTTCAAATGTTGACCAGTTATCGCTCGACTGGTAATATCACGCGCTTTTTCGGAAAATTTAATGAGATGCAAGCAGGTTCTTTCATCAAACCAGTTCAAGCAGCTGGTGAAAAGCCTGTTATCATTGATGAAATTTCAAAAAATGATTTGGTTGAATTAATCAGGGTGCAAAGGCGTGAAACGATTGGGACGTTCGCCGTTATTACCGGCGATGAAGATAGTGCCAAGCAACTCTCTGACCTGTTAAAACCCACACTAGAGGTAGCCGTTGTTAGTGATCACCATCATCTCTCAGAATCAGATGTGCCAATCTTTCCGTTGAAAATTGCCAAGGGTTTAGAATTTGATCGCGTGTTAGTGGTCGGTTTTGTTGACGCGTATTTTTCTAATTCTGAATTTGCCAATCAACGCAAATATGTGGCCGCATCACGAGCAACCAAGCGGCTAACGATCATTAATCAAGTTGGCGACTAAATGCTGCAAAAATTGTCAGGATGGTTGCATCTGGGTGAGGAACAAGTCTACAAGAATCGCGCGTAAATCGTGTTAGAATTTTCGTTTGACTTCTATTAGCCCAGTTTGAACTTGATTAAGGCAAAGTTTTTGTTAAAAAAGCCCATCTTGACAACTTATATTCTGGTTATTTATAATGGGTTGAATTTTAGGAACGGGTTTTTCGGTTCGTAAATTTGGATTATTGGCAGTATCAAACAGTTTCTGCAACGATTCGTCAAGTTTGCCGTGCAGAGGTTAGTTGCTATTTTGGTCGTTTAGGAGGTCGTTGACACGAAAGTCGAAGTAAAACAGCTTAGTGAATTAACAGCTCAGGAATTTTGTACCATTGTGGCAGAGCGCATTAGAGTTTTTGTTGTTGAACAGAATTGTCCTTATCAAGAAGTCGATGAACACGACCGCGAAGCCTATCATTTGTTGTTAAAAGACGACCAGAACAAGCTAGTCGGTTATACAAGAATTTTCAGCAAGAATTCTGAGCAAACAACATTTGGCCGCGTGTTAGTTCCCAAGCAATATCGCAACAAACAATACGGTCGTCGATTAGTCAAGGCCACAATTGAACAAGCGCAAAAACTTTTTCCAAATAAAAGGATTCAAATTCAAGCTCAGGCCTATCTTAAAGATTTTTATCGCGCCTTTGGTTTTCAACCGATTTCCGAAGTTTATCTAGAAGATGGCATTCCGCATTTGGATATGCTCCTTTAATCATTTTATTGAGATTGTTTTTTGAATGAGTTTGGTAGGAACCGGGATAAAAATCTCGGTCCTTTTTTTGTGTAGCCGAAAAACGCAACCCAAATTTTGTTGCTCATCTTTTTGCCAGCAATAGATTGCTTCTCATGATCTGAAACGAAGATCAAAAAAATAAAGCAACATTGTTTGACAAAATAGCTACTACGTAATACTATGTACTAGTACTAAGTATTACAAAGTATGTAGAGAAAGGATGACTTTTTTGGCGGGTATGACTGAAATGCTGAAAGGTTTACTTGAAGGAATAATACTGCAGATTATTTCTAAAGGCGAAACTTATGGCTATGAAATTACAAATCATCTAAAAGAAGCTGGCTTCAACGATATCTCAGAGGGGACTGTCTACACGGTATTGTTGCGTCTTGAGAAACAAAAGAGTGTCTCGGTTGAAAAGCGCAAGTCCGATAAAGGGCCGATGCGCAAATTCTATCGACTAACCAACAGTGGTGAACAAGCAAGACAGGATTTCTGGACTCGGTGGCAATTTATTATGACCCAGATTCAGCAGATTAAAGGAGAGTAGTTCAAATGGAATTTTGGAAAAAGTTAGTTGGCGACAAAAAATGGTATCGGGATTATAAAAAGCAAGAACAAGCCTTGCCTGAACCTTACCGCACAGCGATTCAGACGCTCGATAACTATTTAATGCAGTATTGGGGAACTGATGAGTTTGTCGATTTATTTGATAATCTGCTGACCTTATTTCAAGAGGGTAGTGCAGAAGGCGTGTCGATTGAGGGCATCGTCGGTACTGATCCTGTCGTTTTTGCGGACGAGCTGTTGGCTCAATATCAACAAGCAACTTGGATGCATAAACAACAAGAGAAGCTTAGAAAAGCATTTAAGGAGTTGAATTGAGATGAAGACACCGGCAATTGAAATTCAACATGTCACGCGCAGTTTCGGCGAAACAGCCGTGCTTAAAGATATTAATCTGTCAATTAAGCAAGGTGAAATCTTTACGTTACTTGGTAAAAATGGCGCCGGTAAAACAACTTTAATCCGGATTTTAACGACGTTATTAGCCGCGGATTCTGGTACGGTTAACGTCATGGGAATCCCGCTGGCCGGTAATGAAAGCCGAATTCGGCAACAAATTAGTCTTAATTTCCAAGCGACCACAGTTGATGATCACTTGAGTGGGCGTGCAAATCTGCAATTCATCGCGGATTTACGCCGTGTTCATGCCGTGTTCATAATGGGGCAACGCAAATTCAAATGTTGGTTGAACAGTTTGAAATGGCCACTTTTATTGATCGTAAAGTGGGGACCTATTCAGGTGGGATGAAGCGCAGACTAGATATTGCCATGTCCTTAGTCGGCGATGCGTCGATCATCTTTTTAGACGAGCCGACAACAGGTGTCGATCCGAAAGCACGGCAAAATATTTGGCAATTGATTCGCCAAATTCGCGATCAAGGTAAAACCGTCTTCTTAACGACGCAGTATTTAGACGAAGCCGACCAGTTATCAGATCATATCGCGTTTTTGAATGACGGTCGCATCGCCTTAGTTACGACACCAAGTGCAATTAAAGCAAACACCAAATCTGAATCTGTTTTAACCGTTGCACCAGCCGATCAAGTCAAGGCAACAGCGCTACTTGATCAGGCTGAGATTGCTTTTACTACGAATGAGAATGAGATTACGCTTGCCGACGCGGCAGTGAATTCAGCGCTTAAACTTCTGGTTATGCATCATATTCATGTTGAGGCGTTAAACGCGCTAGCTAACGACTTACAAACAGTATTCTTTACGATTACGGAGGACCAATCAGATGGCATCATTTAATCAGCTCTGGGTTTTAACGAAACGTATTTTACGGCAAAACTTTACCGATGCCGATACATTAACCACGGTTATTGCGATGCCAGTGTTTCTATTACTTTTCTTTGTTTACGTTCTTGGCGGCAACGTCGCAATCGGCGCTCACGGCAGTACGCTTGCTTATTTAAATTATGCGTTGCCCGGATTTCTTTTACTCACCATGACCATGGGAGCTGCTTATACTTCATTGCGAATTAACAATGATAAGTTGACAGGTATGCTTGACCGACTTCATTCTCTACCAATTAAACGCTGGGTGATTCTTGGTGCACACACCGTTGCGTCCGTTATTTTTATGTTAATCACTGAGTTAGTTGTTTTGCTGGTCGGCCTAATCATGGGTTATCGGCCCGATTTGACCATTGGCTCAGCCTTATTAGTTTTGTTGTTGTCTGTGCTCTTTGCGTTGGGGATTACGTTGATGGCAATTCCGTTTTCACTGAAGGCTAACGGCTTTGCTGGTGCGGGAGCATTCTCATATGTTTTGATGATGTTACTGATGGTCAGTTCAGCGCTAATGCCGGTTAAAGGCATGGCTACACCAGTGCGACTATTTGCAGAGCACCAACCGATGACGGCGATTGTTGATGCCGCCCGGAATCTATTCGCTGGACGAATCGTTGGCGCGACCATTTGGCAAGCAGGCGTGTGGTTGATCGGATTAATCCTAGTTTTTGGGTTGATGTCACGCCAACGTTATCATAAAATATTCCTGAATCAGTAGCCGCCACGAAGATTTGGTTCGATGAGATGAACGGCGAGACTTGCGTAAAATTGGGGTTCGCTGGTAGATTTTGATTGCGGCCGCTGTTCATTATAAAATGACCGTGCAATCAAAAAGACGACCTTCAAGAAATTAATCTTGAGGATCGTCTTTTTGATTGCAAATTTATACATCTAATAATTGTTGATGGGTACCAGTTCCCGTAAAACAAGGAAAGGATGACTGTCTGGACTAACAAATGTTCTCCTTGAAGAGACAATTTGTTAAAATTTCTCAGCTTTCAATTCAAAGCAGCATCTTCAACTGAATGACTAACTATTTTTCAACTTTTAATCTAGATTTTTTCCCAATCCTTACCCCAAATCAAAGCCATTGCGCCTTCACCGGTATGAACACCAACAACTGGACCGATGATGCTGCCTTCGAAGGTTACATTAGGATAGCGCTTGGACAAATCAGCAATCCATTCTTGTTTAGCCTCTGGTGCGTTGGCGTCAAAAACGGTCGCACGAATTGGATACGTCTTATCTTTAATAGCGTCGCCAAAGTGCGTTGCAATCCATTCATAGGCCCGTTTTGTTTGTCGTTCTTTAGCAATTGCAGAAATAACACCTTTACCAGTGTGATCGACATCCATGTCAAGAATCGGTTTAATTTTCAATAAACCGGCTACGAAACTGGAAGCATTATTCAAACGGCCAGTTCGCTTCAAGTGGTTGATATCATCAACCATGAACAAAACATGAGTCGTTTCCCGCAAGTCATAAAGTGCCTGCATGATTTCATTAGGTTGTGCGCCAGCAAACGCCATTTTACCAGCAAGCAGGGCCGCATAAGCGGTACCAGCACAAGTAATATGTGTGTCAAATGGATAAACTTTAATCCGCTTTTCTCGTTCGGCATACGCGGCCAAGTTATCATAATAAGAACTAATCCCACTAGAAATTGACGGCACAATCACAGCCTCATAGCCATCTGCCACAAGTTCTGTCACCTTTTGTTCGAGTTCACCAATCGATGGTTGAGAAGTCGTTGGCAATGTTTTCTCAGTTCGTAAGCGTTCGTAGAACTGTTGTGAATTAATGTCGATCATGTCGCGCAATGTTTCATTGCCCCAGAGAATGGGGATCGGCAAAACCTGAATTTTGTATTGCGCTGCTTGTTCAGGCGTTAAATAAGCAGCACTATCTGTAACAACCGCAACTTTCATTTTAAGTAAAACCCCTTTATAATCTGATCAAATAAATTTTACCATATCTTACCACAAACAAGTACACTTGCCAAAAACGATGCTGAAATTGATGGTGGTGATCTGTAATGTTTAGCTAAGTTAAAAATTTCTTTTTGAGTACTAGGATCTAAAACTGTTATTCTGTGGTTCTCCACTGTCACTAAATTAACATGCTGGTAACTAAAACTATTATGTCGAGGTTCTTCGTGCCTACGGAAAATGCGCTGGTGGAACGCTGCGAGCATTGGTTTGAGCCGAATGAAACCCAATTCGTCTCAAACTCAAGCTTTCTTGTAAATGGTAAACCATTAACAAGAATTCCGCGGCTGACCGCGATTTTCCTCCGGCATTGATAAAAAAGATGATATGGCGTGATTTAATAGTGGCTTTGTGCTCCTGAAATTAGAAGGCAGCTCAACCACTCGTCAATTCAGCGCTTGCGCAAAGGTTGCCATCTTGTTAAATTAGTGGCGGCGAAAGGATACCGCTCAGTAGTGACATTATTGTTGCAACTTTAGTTGTTACAATAAGGCTTGTCTTGGAGACAATTTTGTAAAAATTGGCTTCAAGCAATGCCCACTACGTTCCAGCGCTAAGTATTCTTTCGCCGCCACGGCAACGCGCACGTTCCATCTGCAACCTTTGCACAGGCACGAAGAATCGCAACACAACAGTTCTAGATCTTGTCATTTCATCAATTCACGCAGGCACGCGATCTAACAGTTTTAGTTGCCACTGATCATCGTTGATAAATGGCCTGTCGTGCCAACTGATGTGCGGCGCGGTTAGCATTATCGTTAACCATTTTAACTAGAAACAATGGGAATTGATCGGTCACTGCTAAAATCGCAGCCGTTTCCAAGCCGTAGTGCTTCGCATAACGTTTCTCCAGACTATCCTTGACAATCTTACTATCTGTTTGCAAAACGACTGTAGCGGCTTGTTGGGCATATCTGGCCGCGATCAATTGAACCCCTTGCAAAACCGCCTGAAATTCGGCGTGATGATTATCTTGATAGGGCAATGCCAATCCTAGTTGTTCATCGATCGTTTTTTCAGAATTGTACAAGTGAATGCCAATTCCCGTCAATTGCTTAGCGTCATCAACTGAAGCATCTGTTGCTAACCACAGCATTGTTTCACCACCTAATCTTGAAACTTACATTAAATTTCTCGATGATATTTTCATGATACTATTTTTTTCGTTATACTGTCATTATATCGCAATATCCCACGATTATTTCGTGAATGCGAACATTAGCGCCAGTCTATGCTAAAATATTCAAGTGAGGAAAGTTATGTCTAAAAATAAAAAATTCTATTGTCAACCGTTAACTTTGAACCGACTTAACTTATGGCTGTGGGTTACTTGCTTGTTATTGTTGGGAATTATTTTACAACTGGAACAGACTGACACCATTAACTGGCTCAGCCTTGTTTTGGCTGGGGCTTTTGTTGTCCTTGCGGTTCATCTGGTGCTCAGCAGTTTCATCACAGTTAGCGCGGGAAAAATGCAATTACATTTCCCATTTAGTCGCCAAGCTTTGGTATTAAGCAAGCAACAAGTCGCGCAACTAACGACGACGCCCCACACCATTGAAATCGAATTAAGTCACCATAAATTTTCTTATCGTTATTTAATGACGGCTAAACGTCAGACCGCGTTACTTAAATTGTGGAAGGAGCAATCATAAAGATGGAAGATATCGCTATTGCCCAACAGAACGTCCCAGAACCGATTGAAAAAATTGCCGAGAAAATCGGCTTAACGACTCAAGAAATCGAACCTTACGGCCACGACAAGGCTAAATTACCCTTGGCTGCCTTAACTAAACTAAATCAAAATCCTGCCGGCAAATTGGTACTGGTGACTTCAATCAACCCCACACCAGCAGGCGAGGGGAAATCAACGGTTCTAGTTGGTTTGGCTGATGCGTTACGCCAGCGCCACCAAAAGGCTGTGATTGCGTTACGTGAACCATCGCTGGGTCCAGTGATGGGAATGAAAGGCGGTGCTACTGGTGGTGGTTATGCCCAAGTGATGCCAATGGCCGATATTAATTTGCACTTTACTGGTGATATGCACGCCTTAACTGCCACAGTCAATACTTTGGCCGCTTTAATTGACAATCACATTCATCAGGGGAACGCCCTGCAGATTGATCCTAAGCGAATCATCTGGAAGCGCGCCTTAGATATTAATGATCGAGCATTGCGCGAGATTGTGATTGGCTTAGGGAAGCCAGCTAACGGTGAAATGCGGCAAGATGGCTTTGATATTACGGTTGCCAGCGAAATGATGGCCGTTTTATGTTTAGCCACTAGTTTAGCTGATTTGAAACAGCGAATTGCTAAAATTTTAATTGGTTATACTTATGATCGTGAACCAGTTTATGTGGGTGATTTAAAAGTCGCCGGTGCATTGACCGTGCTTTTGAAAGATGCGATTAAACCTAACTTAGTGCAAACTTTGGAACATACACCGGCAATTATTCACGGTGGACCTTTCGCTAATATCGCCCATGGTTGCAATAGTATTTTAGCTACGGAAGCTGCGATTCATGCTGGTGATTATGCGATTACTGAAGCCGGATTTGGTGCAGATCTTGGTGCAGAGAAGTTCCTTGATATTGTCACACCTAAGTTATCGAAAACACCCGATGTCATCGTCGTTGTAGCCACTGTCCGCGCTTTGAAATATAATGGCGGTCAACCGCTCGCTGAACTTAAAGAAGAAAGTGTCAAGGCCTTAGAACGGGGCTACGAGAACTTGCATCGTCATCTACAAAACATGCAACGCTACGGGATTCCTGTTGTGGTAAGCATTAATCATTTCACATCTGATTCTGAGAACGAATTAGCAGTGCTTCAAGATTTAATCAGTCAAGAAGGATTGGTCAGTGCGATTACTGACGTTCATGAAGAAGGTGGCCGTGGTGGTTTAGCCTTAGCTGATTTAGTGATGGAAGCTGCTGAAGATGAAGTACCAGATTACAAGCGTTTATATGATGATGGCGAAGCAGTAACAACTAAAATTCGCACGATTGCGCAGAAAATTTATGGCGCCGCTGATATCGAATTAACTGGTCCGGCTAAAACCCAATTACGTCAAATTAAACGGCATGGCTGGGATAAATTACCAGTTTGTATTGCCAAAACACAATATTCATTTTCAGATCAACCTAAACTTTTGGGCGCACCAACTGGGTTCACATTAACCATTCGCGAATTAATACCAAAGTTAGGTGCAGGTTTTATCGTGGCAATGGCGGGGAGCGTTTTAACCATGCCTGGTTTGCCGACACACCCAGCTGCTGAAAAAATCGATATTGATGCAGATGGAAAAATTAGCGGCTTGTTCTAACACAAATAAAATGTAGGGGCAAATGATGTACACACTTATTCTAATTATCGGGGCCGCTGTTGTCGGCGCCGATCAACTTTTAAAAACTTGGATCACCAATCATATCGCCTTTGGTCACGCAGAAACAATTGTGCCTGGTTTATTATCCATGACCAAGATTCATAACACTGGTGCGGCTTGGAGTAGCTTTGAAGGCAAAACTTGGTTCTTTTACATCGTGACGTTAATTGCTGTGGCCATTATTTTACCGTTATTGATTAAGGCTTGGCTTCAAAAAACTAGTCTCGTTTACTATACGGGCCTAGTTTTGATGTTGGCTGGCACAATTGGCAATTTTATCGACCGCGCGCGCCAAGGTTTTGTCGTTGACATGTTCCAATTAGACTTCATTAATTTTCCTATTTTCAACATTGCTGATTTGGCGTTAACGGTTGGTGTGGTGCTACTATTTATCTTCGTTATTTTCCTTGATCGAGATGAGGAGGATACTAATGCCTGAATACACGGCAAGAATTGACCAAGAGACTGGTCGAATTGATAAGGTGGCCGCTGAATTATTTTCAGAAGTCAGCCGTTCTCAAGTTCAAACGGCGATTAAAAATCAACGACTACAAGTTAACGGTCAAGTCGTTAAAGCCAAGTATCAAGTGCAGCCGGCTGACGTGATCACGTTAGTTTTACCTGAGCCAGAACCGATTGCCGCGCAACCGGAACCAATGGATCTGGATATTGTCTATGAAGATGATCAAGTCATTGTCGTCAATAAGTCACAAGGCATGGTCGTTCATCCAGCACCGGGGCATTTGCATGGCACGTTAGTTAATGGCTTGTTGGCGCATGGCCAACTTTCGTCCATTAATGGCAAGATTCGTCCCGGAATCGTTCACCGCATCGATCGCGATACTTCGGGTTTGTTAATGATTGCCAAAACCGACGTTGCCCACAAGTCATTAACGGAACAATTAAGGCAAAAAACTAATTTGCGTGAATATGTAGCTCTAGTTCATGGTGTGATTTCGGAAGAGACGGGGACAATTAATGCACCGCTAGCCCGTGATCCGAAGAATCGCAAACGTCAAGCGATCGTTACCGGCGGCCGCAATGCCGTCACTCATTTCAAAGTAGTCGAACGTTTTGCGGATTATACCTTAATTCGTTGTCGTTTAGAAACCGGGCGCACACACCAAATCCGTGTTCATTTACAGTATATTAAACATCCCGTCGCCGGCGATCCTTTGTATGGACCGAAGAAAACTTTACCCGGTCACGGACAATTCCTGCACGCTGCCAAACTAGGTTTTATTCATCCAACGACAGGCAAGTGGCTCGAGTTTGAAGCACCGTTACCAGATATTTTCGCAGAAACTTTAGCACAATTACGCTCGGGTGAACCGATTAGATTAGTACCGAATAACGGTCGTTAAACAGCAATAAATAGTTGGATAGCAACTGTTTGTGTCTACAGCGTTCTTACTACAGTGTCAATTTTAGTATTGGCTCGAACTGGTAGTCACCAACAATTATTAGGTATTTAGTTCGCGCAATGCGTGCTTAATTGACAATGAATCATCACAAAAAGAAGTCGAGAAAAAATCTCGGCTTCCTTTTATTTTAGATTATTGTGACACCAAGACCTGATTTAAAATAACTCGCTATGCTGTTCTGATCAAAACGCTGGTTCTCAGAACTTTTCTTTTTGCGGCAACGATTATGTTGCCACTTAGATGATTTGAAGACATGCCCTAGTTTTAGTCAGCATTTTTATTTAACCGCTAATTATTGCCGTAATTTAAACTTTAGGACGGCCGGATTGTGATCTGAATATTGAAATTGTGTATCGGCAATGTGTACTGACTGCGCTGAAACATTAGGGGAGAGAATGAAGCCGTCGACTAAGGTTATAAAAGTGCGCCCCTTTTTGTAAGGCTGATCCATTCCCCGAACAGACGGCACAGCGGCCGCGGCTAGACCAGCAGTAGGAACTGTAAAACCTTGAGGTAACTCACTAAACGGAAATAAGTGGGTCCAAGTTAAACCCGACTTTTGTGAATTAAAAATTTGGGCGCTATTTTTCAATAAGCGGTGATTGTAGTCACCGCCAATAATAACGTAGTCACCGTTTTGATAGGCGTTTTCTGCATAAGCAAATAACTTTTTGAACTGTGCTTTTTGAATACTTTGATCCTTCGTGAAAGCTGATAAGTGGACGTTGATGAGTTGTAATTTACGGCCATTGACAACTGGTACTTGTGTCACAGTGAAGCAGCGATCCAGATCAGTCAGTTTGGTCACATTCGTCGCAATTGGCAGCGAGTAGCGTTGTGCCTGCACTACTTTTTTATTACTTAATGTTACCAGACCAGATTTAGCGGCACCAATCGGATCGTTGAAAGGGTAAAAAAGATAGGGAGTATCATAATTTTGACCATAAACGCGTGCATGACTCTTTCGAAAGGCATTTGTTAACAAGTTGACTTCATCCACGTTACGAGAACGTTGACCCCAACGATCAACCTCCTGAAAGAACGCAAAATCGGGTTGGTTGGCCCTCGTCGTCTTGATCACACCGGCAAGATTACCCTTAACTGCCGCAGTACTACGCGCTTTAGATTCTGTGCCGCCATCCATGAAGAAACTGTCTTTAGGCGTGTACGCACCATAGCCAATATTATAAGTTTGCACCGTATAATTAGTGCCAGTTTTAACCTGCGCGGTTTGATTAGCGACTGGTTTAAGCACCATTTTTGCCGGCAAACGATAGTAAGTAGCAAACACGTAAACTAAGTAGCCCGCCACCACAACTAAAAACACACCAAGAATTCTCAATAACCATTTCAACCAACGTTTCATGTTCTAACTCCCTTTGCCCAAAAATCGATTAACGTTGGTAATCGTATAATAATGCCGGATTGATGTCAAAAATATCGCTATGAGTATTACTTTAAGCCGGATGAAAACTGATTCGTCTCAAACTTGGTTATGAATGTTAAGATCTAAAACTGTTATGTTGCGGTTCTTCGTGCCTGCGGAAAATACGCTGGTGGAACGCTGTGGGCTCGACTTTAAGCCAATCTACGATTGTCTTAAAGCTCGGCCTTGTCGTAAATGGTAAACCATTAACGACAATATCACAGCTGACCGCGATTTCCCTCCGGCACTGAGTAAAGAGATGATATGGTGTGATTTAACTGCAAGTTTGTACTTCTCAAAATTTTATGAGGAAATTCAACCACTCGTCAATTCAGCGCTTGCGCAAAGGTTGCCCTCTCGCTTGTTTAGTGGTGGAAAATAAATACCGCTCAGTAGTGACATTAATGTTAGCAATTTATTGCTTACATTAAGGCTCGCATTTGAGACGATTTGTCCTGCAATCGACTCAAATCGATGCCCACTACGTTCCAGCGACTAGTATTTATTTTCCACCACGATACTCGCACGTTCTATACGCAACCTTTGCGCAAGCGCGAAGAACCGCAACAAAACAGTTTTAGTGTTCGCCGTCACGCTAGCGCACTATATTTCATGACGTCTTTTTGCAAAAGTACAAAAGCAACTGCTACGACAAATATTTCGCAAGTGTACTTGCGAGATACAGTTGAACACTTTTGGGACTTGACATTCAAAAAGTAAACCTTTACACTTAGTTTCAATTAAGTCCTTTAATTTAGTCCCGTGAGGCTGAGAAGGAATTCGACTTTTTTAGGTAATCATTGTCTAATTCTGAAAGTTTAATCATGCCTCATGACTAGTTATTGGTCATGGGGCTTTTATTATGCATCGAAATAGGAGGAATGATTGTGGCAAAGGTTGTGATGGATCAGGCGGCGCTGCGCCGGGTACTAACGCGAATGACTTACGAAATAATTGAGCAGAACCGGGGTCTAGGCGATTTAATGATTGTGGGGATTGAAACGCGGGGAGCGTATTTGGCTCAGCGGATCGGCCAGCAAATTGAACAACTTGAAGGTAAACAGGTACCTGTGATCAATTTAGATATTACGAATTACCGTGATGATCGTCCTATTGATGCGACAGTTGCCAAACCAAAACTAGATTTGGGCGTTGAGCAGAAGAATCTCGTTTTAGTCGACGATGTCCTTTATACTGGTCGGACAATCCGCGCGGCCTTAGATGCGTTGATGAGTAACGGCTGCCCGCAAAAAATTGCCTTAGCCGTTTTAATCGATCGTGGGCATCGTGAACTGCCGATTCGGCCTGATTTTGTGGGGAAGAATATTCCGACTGCTCATGATGAATCAATTAGTGTGCAGATGACTGAAGTTGATGCTAGTGATCAAGTTGTTTTGAATTAAATTACCACAAATTATAATGATATTTTGGAGGAAATAATATGCCAGCTAATCAACATCATGATGAAATTGTTTTAGACATTGAAGATCGGCCTAAATTCGGACCCTGGGTCGCGTTATCCATTCAACATTTGTTCGCGATGTTCGGCTCGACGGTCCTAGTGCCAATTTTAGTCGGGTTAGATCCCGGGATTGCGTTGTTCAGTTCGGGTGTGGGGACGTTGTTGCATATTCTGATCACTAAACGTAAAATTCCCGCTTATATGGGTTCTAGTTTTGCTTTTATTATCCCAATGCAATCCTTAATGAAAACAGTTGGCTATCCGGGAATTTCTCAAGGGATTATCTCGGTTGGCTTGGTCTATGTGATCGTCGCGGCTATTATTTCCCGAATTGGCTCTGATTGGATTGATAAAGCTTTGCCACCAATCGTTGTCGGTCCGATTGTCATGACGATTGGCTTGTCCTTAGCAACTTCTGCGGCTAACAACGCGACATTAGACGCTCATGGTCACTACAATGGCAAAATTTTACTCGTTGCGTTACTCACATTGTTAATCACGATCGTTTTCAACATGTACTTGAAAGGTTTCTGGGGTGAAATTGCCATTCTTCTTGGGATTATTGTCGGTTATCTTTTAGCCTTGGCCTTTGGTCTGGTGGATTTAACTCCAGTTGTTGAAGCTCATTGGTTCAAAGCACCAAATTTTGAATTGCCATTCGTTAATTACAAGCCGAAGTTTTACTGGGGTTCGATTGCCATGATGGCGCCGATTGCTTTCGTCACCATGACTGAACATATGGGCCATTTGATGGTTTTAAACGGGCTAACTGGGCGCAACTTTTTCAAAGATCCCGGCTTAAATAAGACCTTGACTGGTGATGGGACCGCGTCAATCTTTGCCGGTTTAGTTGGTGGCCCGGCGATTACCAGTTACGGTGAAAATATCGGGGTCATGGCCATTAACCGAATTTATAGCGTCTGGGTCATTATTGGTGCCGCCACTTTCGCCGTTTTATTTAGTTTTATTGGCAAACTCAGTGCCTTAATTCAAAGTATTCCTGGTGCCGTTCTCGGCGGTATTAGCTTCTTGCTCTTCGGCGTCATCGCCTCGAGTGGCTTACGCATTCTAATTGAAGAACATATCGACTTCAATAAGCGTCGCAACTTAATGATAGCGTCTAGTATTTTGATTATTGGCGTCGGCAACGTTACTTTGCAATTAGGGACTTACCAATTCACCGGTGTCGCCTTGGCAACTATTATTGGCATTATTTTGAATTTAATCTTGCCTCAAGAAGCAGCCAGTGAAAAATAAAGCAGATCGTTGATTCCGAGATGTTGAGCTTCTTCGTGCCTACGGGAAATGCGCTAGTGGAACACTGCGAGTATTGATTGGGGCCGAATAAAAAACTGATTTGTCTCAAATGCAAGCTTTGTTGTAAGTGGTAAACCCTAAAACTGTCATGTTGAAGCTTCTTCGTGCCTACGGGAAATGCGCTGGTGGAACGCTGCGAGCTTGATTTGAGCCAAATCAAAAACCGATTTGTCTCAAATACAAACTTTCTTGTAAGTGGTAAACCACTAACAAGAATGCCGCGGCTGACCGCGATTTTCCTCCGGCACTGACAAAAGTGTGTTAGTGCCGTCCTAACTACAATTTTGCGTCTTAAAAAAATTGGAAGTGATTTAAACACTTGTCAGTTCAGCGCTTGCGCAAAGGTTGCCATCTTACTCGATTAGTGGCGGCGAAGAAATACCGCTCAGTAGTGACATTATTGTTGACGATTTATCGGCTACAATAAGGCTCGTATTTGAGACGATTCGTCCTTTAATCGGCTCAAATCGACGCCCACTACGTTCCAGCGTTACGTATTTCTTCGCCGCCACGGCAACGCGCACGTTACATGAGCAACCTTTGCGCAAGCGCGAAGAATGACAACATAACAGTTCTAGTTGACACTAACTTAATCAGCAATGAACACGCCACATTCCCTGAGGTACAAAGAACCACAAGTTCAACGACCAGTTCACTTTTTTACGATCACTAAGTTAGCAAGCGACTGATCAGAGCAAGTAGGTTATAATAGAGATAATTTAAAACGTGACAATCAATTGATTGTCCGTTTTTGTGTGCCTAGCTATGATCAGTGCCGGACGCGATGAAATTTTAACCATAACTGCTCATATAGGGGAGTTGGATAATTTGAAACGATATTTAATTTTAGAAGATGGGACAGTTTTTCCCGGAGAAGCGTTTGGTGCCACAACCAATACGACAGGAATGTTGACGATTTATACCGGCGCAACTGGTTATCAAGAGGCCATTACGAATTACGCTTTTACAGGCCAAATTTTAGCCTTTGCGGCGCCACAACAGGGAGCTACTGGCATTAATCGTGATGATTATGAAGCAATCGGTTCGGCAATCAAGGCTGTCGTGATCGGTGAGAATTACGATTTGAACACACACTGGCATTCACAAATGACGTTGAACGATTTTCTCACTGAGCAGCGTATTCCCGGCCTAATGAATGTGGATACGCGTCGTCTGTACCGTCACATTGCTAAGTTTGGCAATATGAAAGCTAGTATTATGGACACTCATGATGAACACGCGCATGATCAAATTAAGGCGTTAGTTGTTGCCAATAATCAAGTGAGCCAGGTCTCGACCAAACAACCATATCCGAGCCCCAACATTGGCAAAAATGTCGTGGTCATCGACTTAGGGCTGAAAAATACTTTACTGCGGGAATTGTCAAAACGGCAGTGTAACGTGACGGTTGTGCCTTATGATACCAGTGATGCCATCATTAATAGCTTAGCACCAGATGGCGTCTTAATTAGTAATGGCCCCGGTAAACCTGAGGCGCTAGCTAAAACGATTGCGACCGTTAAAACGATTCAAAATCGTTATCCTATTTTTGCAATTGGTTTAGGTTTCGCAATTGTTGTCTTAGCCAATGACGTTGCGGTGAGAACGCGCACATTTTCCCGGCATCGCCTTAATCTGGCTGTTCAAGAAAAGATTACGCAAGATATTAATCTAGTTTCGCAAAATAGTAATTTTTATTTAACGACGACGGATGCTATTGGTGATTTATTGAGTACTTATGTCGCCATTAATAGCGATGAAATCGTGGGAATTCGCCATCGTTATTTGCCAATTTACGCGGTGAATTTCGATCCAGAAGCTGCTCCTGGTCCTAAAGATGGCCTGCATTTCTTCGATGACTTTCTGGAATTAATGGAGGCGAACATTGCCCGCAGAAAGAGGGAATTCTAATGGTCAAACGCACAGATATTAATAAGATTTTAGTGATTGGCTCTGGCCCTTTTGTCGTCGGTCAAGATAGTGAATTTGATTACTTAGGTACTGAAACTGTCACGACTTTGGCCGCTGCTGGTTATCAAGTGATTCTGGTTAACTCTAATCCCGCCACTAGCATGACTAATAGTTATCCGAATTTACGCGTTTACTTGGAACCGTTGACGGAGAAATTCCTTTCAGAAATTATCCGCAAAGAACTGCCAGATGCGATTTTAGCTAATGCCGGCGGCCAAACAACGGTTAACTTATTAACGCAATTACAGCACAACGGTGTTTTGAAACGACTACAAATTAAAATCATCGGTCCCAGTCTGCATACCTTTCAACAGGCAACGAGTAGCAAGGATTTCCATCAGTTACTGCAACAAGCTGATTTACCGACAAATCCCACGCTGACACTCACACCAGACGACGATATCACGCACCAAGTTACGCAATTAGGGTGGCCAATTATGATTCGGCCCATTAATTCAATTGGCGGTACCGGCGGCGGTATTGCTGAGAACCAAAGTGAACTAGTGGAGATTTTTGAACGTGCCTTGGCTATTTCACCGATTCATCGCGTTACTGTGACCCATAGCTTGGCTGGTTTAAAAGAAATCGAATTTGAGATTTTACGCGATCACGCCGATCAAGTCAGCGCGTTATTTAATTGTGAGCAATTAAATCCGGTTGGGATTCATTCTGGCGACTCCATTACTTTTGCGCCGATTCAAACCTTGACCGATCGCGAGGTTCAACAATTACGCAATGCTGCCATCAAAATCACCCGCCAATTGCAAGTGATTGGTAGTTGCAATGTTCAGTTTGCTATAGATCCCAAGAATGGTAAATTTTGGATTTTAAAAGCA
Source organism: Lapidilactobacillus bayanensis (assembly GCF_003946695.1). GTDB lineage: Bacteria > Bacillota > Bacilli > Lactobacillales > Lactobacillaceae > Lapidilactobacillus > Lapidilactobacillus bayanensis. Next base: position 70,936 of record NZ_RHOX01000008.1, read on the forward strand.
ACACCACGACTGGGACGAACGAGTGCCTTTGCCGCCAAAGCACTAAATTATCCACTTGCTAAGGTGGCTGCCTTATTAGCGGTTGGTTATCGGTTAGATGAAATTGATCATCCGTTCGAAAAAGGTGCGACGGCGTTAGTTGAGCCAGCTTTTGATTACTTAGCCGTCAAAATGCCGCGTTGGCCCTTCGATCGTATTTCTGGAGCCGATCGTGCGTTAGGTGCAGAAATGAAGTCTACCGGAGAAGTAATGATCTTAGAGCGTAGCATTGAAGCTGCGATTCTCAGAGGTATTCGTGCTTTAGATATGCGCACTGATCATTTGGTTCAAGGCAAGATCACAATGCTTTCTGATGAAGAGTTGACCGCTGGTTTAATCTATCCGACCGATGAGGAAATCTTTTACCTCGCTGAAGCACTGCGTCGTGGTTATACCGTGGAAGATTTAAGCCATCTTTCAAAGATCGATGCCTTTTTCATCGCCAAGATTCAGCATATCATTGAATTAGAACGACAATTAGTCGAGCAAAAGGCCGATTTGACCGTGTTGAAAAATGCTAAACGCTATGGCTTTTCTGATTTAGAAATAAGTCAACTATGGGAAGTCACGGTTGATCAATTGGTCGCCTTGCGCCAAGAAGCTGGTATCACGATTGGTTTTCAAGAAATAAACGCCATTGCCGGCAGTCCTTTAGTTCATTCTCAATATTATTTCTCAACTTACGGCACCGAAAATGAAGTCGTGTGTGAACAAAGTGGCGATAAAGTTCTAATTATTGGTTCTGGCCCATTTGAAGTTGGGCAGGGGAGTGAAGTTGATTATGTCACGGTGCAAAGTTTATTGACGATGCGGCGACTAGGCTTCCAGACGATTTTATTGAACAATAATCCTGATGCCTACTCAACTAGTATCGGTGTGGCCGATCGAGTTTATAATGCCCCCATCAATTTAGAGGCAGCGATCAATATCGCTCAAGTTGAACAACCACGTTATGTCATTACCCAACTTGGTGGTAAATCCGCTAGTAAATTAACGAGTGGACTGACTGCGGCCGGCTTTAATGTTTTAGGCGCTTCTGCAGCCGCCTTAAATAATGTCCACCAACCGGCGAAATTACAAGATTTATTGCAGCAATTAGATTTCAGGGGACCAATCGTTAAGGAGATCCAATCACCGGCTGAATTTACGACTTATTTGGCTGACCCAGCAGCGATTCCTTTTCCAATTTTAATTCACCCTAATCCAGCCCATATTTTTTCGCCAACTGAAGTGCTCAACAATCATCATGATTTACAACGGTACGCGCAACAATTCCAGCGTGATCCGGAGAACTTTCCTTTTACCACACGGGCATTTCTCAGTGGCAACAAGTATGAAGTTGATGGAATTTATGATGGTCAGCAAATTCTGATTACCGGGGTGTTAGAACATTTAGAACATTCGAGTTTGCATTCCGGCGATGTGATGACGATTACGCCGGCGCAGAATTTAACCGCCGAAATGTTGCAGCGCATGCAAGATGTTTTCATTAAAGTTGGGGCGACTTTGGGGACAATCGGCTTTATGAACATTCGCTTCTTAGTGAAACAAGATCAACTTTATGTCTTAGCGATAGATTTGAAAGGAAGTCGTAATTTAGCCTTTCTTGATAAAACAGTTCCCGAAAAAATCATCGCCCTGGGTGTCCGTGTCTTAATGGGCACGACTTTGCAAGAATTGGGCTTTGCATCTGCGGCGACACTAGTTCCTCAAGGAGTTCACGTGAAGATGCCTGTTTTCTCATTTACGAAATTAAACAAACGGGAAAAACTAGCAGAAACACAAATGAAAACAACTGGCGAGGCAATTGGTACTGACTTCACCTTTGAAAAGGCCCTTTATAAGGCGCTAGAAGCCTCTCGACAACCATTGCCAGGGTTTGGTCGAATCCTGTTTTCAATTGCCTCACATGACATGACAGTCGGTTTAGAGATGGCCCAACATTTCAAGCGACTAGGATATCAAATCGTTGCTACAGCCAAAACTGCTGCTGCCTTTCAAGCGGCTGGCTTGGTCACTGATTTGGTTAATGAAATTGGTGAAACGCAACCCAATATCGACACCGAAATTAGTACGGGTAAAATTCAAATGGTTATCAACACCGCTGAATGGCGAGGACCGGTTAGTGTGCTCGGAGCAATACTCCGTGAAGTCGCCGTCATGCATCATGTGCCACTAATTACAACGATGGATGAAGCACAGGCTATTTTAACCGTCCTAGAATCGCGGGCATTCGCCATTGAACCTTTAGTTGAAAAAGAAGACTGATCGGCTTTTTGTGGAGTATTCTTCGCACCTTTTCAAAAGCTGTGAGGCGCCGTGATATGGAAACTAAAACTGTTTTGTTGTGGTTCTTCGCGCTGGCGCAAAGGTTGCTCATGTAACATGCGCGTTGCCGTGGCGGCGAAAGAATACTTAGCGCTGGAACGTAGTGGGCGTTGCTTGAAGCCAATTTTTTGCAAAATTGTCTCCAAGACAAGCCTTCTTGTAACAGCCAAGGCTGCAACAAGAATCTCACTACTGAGCGGTATTCTTTCGCCGCCACTTAGCCAGCAAGAGGGCAACCTTTGTGCAAGCACTGAATTGACTAGTGGTTGAACTGCTTTTGATTTTTAGAAGCGCAGATTCGCTGTTAAATCACACCATATTATCTCTTTCATCAGTGCCGGAGGGAAATCGCGGTCATCCGTGGCCTTCTCGTTAGCGATTTATCGCTTACGAGAAGGCCGAGCTTTAAGACAATCGTGGATTGGTTTAAAGTCGAGCCCACAGCGTTCCACCAACGTATTTCCCGTAGGCACGAAGAAGCACAAGATAACAGTTCTAGGTCTTAGTGTTTATAATAAGGTTTGTATTTGAACCGAATTATTTTTCATTCGGCTCAGACCAATGCTCGCAGCGTTCCACCAGCGTATTTCCCGTAGGCACGAAGAAGCTCAACCTAACAATTCGACGAGCCAGCCAATTTTGCTAGCTATAGTCAAATCTAAGCGCCAAGTCAAAAAAGGTTCTGATTCAATTTTCACTGAATCAGAACCTTTAATTTACACTTATTTTTGATGCCGCATTTGCTCAACTAATTCACGTTCTGGCGTGACGTACAAGGTTTTTTGCCCGGTGAAAATGACAAAGCCTGGCTTGGCGCCATTGGGTTTATGAATTTGTTTCACCTTGACATAGTCAACTGGTACCTGGCTCGATGCGCGGGCCTTGGAGAAGTAAGCGGCTAGTTTAGCTGCCTCTAAAATTGTCGCCTCACTGGGATCGTCAGATTGGATGATCACATGTGAACCTGGAATATTCTTAGTATGCAACCATAAGTCAGTTTTACGCGCCTTTTTCAACGTTAATTGATCGTTCTGGAGATTATTCTTACCAACGAGAATTGATGTTCCATCACTGGCGTAGAATTGTTCAGCGGGGTTGATTTTAACTTTGGCTTTCTTTTTCTTCTTGTCGGCGCGAATAATTCCTTGCTGCTCCAATTCAACGCGAATATCTTCAATATCTTTCGGTTCGCCAACTTCAACTTGAGCTAAAACACCCGTCAAATAATCAAGTTCAGCTTGCGTTTCCTCTAGTTGTGTCTTAACGTAAATGATCGCGTTCTTATCCTTTTGATAGCGGGTGAAATATTTCTGCGCATTTTTGGCCGGGGTTAGGGCAGGGGACAATCCGATTGTCAGTGGCCGATTGTCGTCATAAAAATTCGGTAGCGTCACTTGCTTAGCATGTTCAGGTACCTCGCGCAAATAAGTCATTAAGATCTCGCCTTTAATTCGAACTTCATCGGAATTTTGTGCGCTAGCCATTGTTTGTTGTAATTTTTTTAACTTTTTTTGATTTCGTTTAATCACGGTATTCAAACGTTGTAACAAGTTGCTAGCCAGTTGGTGTTTCCGGTCAGATTCGGCTTTCTGTCCAAAGAAACGATCCAACATGCCACTTAAGGTTGTAAAATTGCTAGTAACTGAATCAGTAAACGTTTGATAGGAAATCGCCGCGAACTGTAACTTGTGATTTTGTTGACCGATGGTTGGTTGAACGTGGTCAAAAGTTTGCCAGAAATTTTGGACAATGGCAATCATTTCGGTTGCCGAACGCGCAGTTTTCGTACGGTCAGCTAATTCCGTGGCGGTGTCTGTTCCTAAACCTTGGAAGAAATTCTGCCAAACGCGGGCCGGCTTGTTCTTCAAGTCGTGAAGTTGTAACCAGACTTGATCCCAATCGGCGGTCGCAATCTCGTTAGCAAAAGGATCGAATCCGCTGGATAATTCAGGTTGTAGATACTGAGCACCAGGCATTAACAGGCGATAACGGTTTTGATCAGGCGAAACGTGTTTGATTAATTCAATCACCCGATTAGTTGCTTGTTCAATTAAAAAGATATTGCTGTGCCGTCCCATCATTTCCACAACTAATAACAAATCTTCTTGATCACCAAGTTCGTCACGAGAACGCAGTGAAATTCTTAAAATTCGATCATTTTCAACTTGTTCAATGGATTCAACACTCGCATTTTCTAAATATTTACGCAGTGTCATGACAAAATTAGGCGCAGTTTTAGGATTAGCATAAGGAATCTCGGTAATTTGAGCGCGGGCAAGACTAGGATTAGCCGAGAGTAGTAGGGGATAATTATGACGGTGGCTGCGAATCGTGACGATAATCTCTAGCGGATAAGGTTGTTGAATTTTAACAACTTTACCACCAACAAAAGTCGTCACGAGTTCTGCAGTCATCGCATGTAGAAACGTTCCATCAAATGACATGTTAAATTCCTTTCGAGTTGTAAGTCTAGGAAGTACGAGTTTTACGGTTAAGTAATTTTACTGTATAATCATACTATTCAAGTAAAATTTGGTAGCTATTATCTACAAACTAGCTTTGAAAATTTCTGAATTAATATGTGATTAAAGGCTTTATAAATAAAACCGAACCTATCATATTCTATCATAAAGTCACGTCAGTACCCAGTCACACTAACTAGGAATGTTGCACAGCCATTTAGGAAGAAAAAATATTCGGATGCACAAGTTTATTTTCGAAGATACTGAAAGAATTTACAAGATCTGCGGCTATTTAAATATTGACCTTGGCATCTTCAACGGTTTTGTCTGAGCCGACTTTTTATTGATGATGGCTTCAATGATTGGCATTGGCTTAATTCTGTTCGCACTAATGCCATAGACTAATCGCAGAATGCCGATTAACTCAATGCTACAAAAGCGGCCGTAATAACTCGCACCATCGCTTCAAGGGGGAATTTCTAGATTGAAAATTGCAATTGTTACCGATAGCTCGGCTTATTTACCAGCCGAAGAAGTTACTAAATACCAAATTAAAGTCGTGCCAATTCCAGTAATCATTGATAATCAGGTTTATGAAGAAGGCGCCGATTTGACGACGGCCGAATTTTACGACAAGTTACGCAATGCTAAAAGTTTTCCCAGCACCTCTCAACCAGTTTTAGGAGATATGCTGCGGCTTTATGAAGATTTAGCCAATGAAGGTTATGATACTGTTCTGTCGATTCATCTAGCCAGTACGATCTCTGGATTTTACAACACCTTAATCACAGCAGCACCAGAAATTAACAGCATCAAAGTTATACCTTATGATTCTGGCATCACCGTTCGTTTAATGGGTTATTTAGTCATCAAGGCCGCCGAAATGGCCCAAGCAGGCAGAACCGCCACTGAAATTATTGCCGAGTTAAATCGTTTGAAGCAAACCATGAATGAAGTTTTCATCGTGAATGATTTACAAAACTTAGTGCGTGGCGGACGCCTTTCTAATTCGGCGGCTTTCATTGGGTCAATGTTGAAGATCAAGCCGCTATTAACGTTCGATGAACAATCGAATAAAATCGTTGCCTTTGAAAAAGTTCGTTCGCTAAAAAAAGCCTACAAACGTGCAGAAGAACTTTTTACCGAGGCGTATCAACAAACGACGGTGCCCTTGCGACTAATGATCATTCATGCTAACGATTTGCCGGCCGCTCAAGCATGGCAGACTGAACTTCAAGCCAAGTTCCCTGATTTAACGACTGAGATCACTTACTTCGGACCAGTCGTCGGCACTCATTTAGGTGAAAGAGCAATCGCCCTGGCCTGGATCAAAGATATTTTCGCATCGTGATAACCAAAACGCCAATTACCAGAACGCCAATTAATTGTAAAGAAGTTAGTGATGATGAAAGAGAATAAATATGATGACGCTGAATTTTTCGCGGCATACAGCAAGTTTCCCCGTTCCGTTGATGGCTTGCAAGCAGCGGGTGAGTGGCATGAGTTTAAGCAGTTATTACCCAATTTTACCGATCAGCGTGTTTTAGACATTGGTTGTGGCTTTGGCTGGCACTGTCGCTATGCCGCCGATAATGGTGCCCAATCGGTTTTAGGAATTGACCTATCCGAAAAAATGCTCCAAGTTGCTGCCCAAAAAACTAACAATCCGAAAGTTCACTACCAGCAAATGGCCATGGAAGATTTAGATTTTGTACCGAATAGTTTCGATGTGGTGCTCAGCTCGTTAGCATTTCATTACACACCTAATTTCAGTGATATTTGTCGAAAGATCAACGGTTGCTTAACGGCTAACGGTAAATTTATTTTTTCAGTTGAACATCCTGTTTTTACAGCGGAAGGTCATCAAGATTGGGTCTATGATCAGCAAGGTAATCCGAAATATTGGCCTGTTGATCACTACTTTAACGAAGGTCAACGTGATGCGATTTTTCTTGGTCAGCACGTGACGAAATATCACCGCACGCTAACGACTTATCTCAATACGTTGTTGCAGACTGGATTTAATCTCACGAAGATTGTCGAACCGATGCCCGCAGCAGACCTACTTGCAACTGTTCCCGGCATGAAAGACGAACTCCGCCGGCCGATGATGCTATTAGTTGCTGCAGAGAAAACTAAGTAGAATTTGACCTGGCATGCTCTAGTATTATGGTGATAAAAAATACTTAGTGCTAGGCATTACTGTTTAAAAAAGTGGAAACTAAAACTGTTATTTTGCGGTTCTCCGTGCTCGCGCAAAGGGTTGCTTATAAAACGTGCGAGGTGCCGTGGTGGAAAATAAATACTTTTCGCTGGAACGTAGTGCGCGTCGATTTGAGCCGATTGAAGAACAAATCGTCTCAAATACGAGCCTTATTGTAGCCGATAAATCGTCAACAATAATGTCACTACTGAGCGGTATTTATTTTCCATCACTAAGCTAACAAGATGGCAACCTTTGCGCAAGCGCTGAGTTGACGTGTGGTTGAAGCACTTCTAATTTTCAGGAGTACAAATTTGCTATTACATCACACTATATCATCTCTTTAGTCAGTGCCGGAGGGAAATCGCGGTCAGCCGCGGAATTGTTGTTAGTGGTTTACCACTTACAACAAAGCCGAGCTTTAAGACAATCTCTGATTGGCTTAAAGTCGTGCTCGCAGCGTTCCACCAACGCATTTTCCGTAGGCACGAAGAAGCACGACATAATAGTTTTAGGACTTAGTATTTCCCACAGGCACGAAGAAGTACGACATAACAATTTTAGAATTTAGTATTTATAATGATCTTGTTAATTAAATTTTCAAATGGCCCCAATACGACACTATTAACTTAGTGTCGTATTTTTTTACAACATATGAGCTTTGAATATTGGTTTTTCTGCTAAAGGCCTTATAATCAAGATGTACAAAGATCTAATACCGCAATAGACAAACAGGTTGTTATATTGCGGATAAACTCAGCGCAACATAATTTGATAAGGAGTGATTTTAATGTTACGTAAAGCTTATATGATCGGTGCCGGCATTGGTAATCTAGCAGCTGCAATTTATTTGATCCGTGATGGTCATTGGCAAGGTAATCAAATTGCCATGTTTAGTTTGGAAACGCACGGTGCGAATGATGGTGCCGCAGTTAGTGATTATGAACATGAGTATGGTAATCAACCACTTGGTAACAATAAAGGTTTCTTGGCTAAAGGCGGTCGAATGCTCAACGAGGAAACTTATGAGAACTTATGGGACGTTTTACGTTCTGTTCCTTCAGAAGACCATCCTGGTTGGAGTGTTACTGATGATATCTTGAATTTTGATCACGCTCATCCAACTCATGACGTTGCTCGTTTAATGGATAAAACTGAAGGTATCCGCAATCATGGTGGTAAGAACGACTATCGTCATATGCAGTTTAACAACCGCGATCGGGCCCGCTTAACAGAGCTCATGATGATGTCAGAGAGTAAAGAAGAACGGCTTAACGATATTAGTATTGAAGAATGGTTTAAGAATACGCCGCATATTTTCACAACTAACTTCTGGTATATGTGGGAAACAACTTTTGCTTTCAAGCGCCAAAGTTCAGCAATGGAATTGCGTCGTTACATGAACCGGATGATTCTTGAATTCAGTCGTATCAACACATTAGCAGGTGTCACACGCACACCATACAATCAATATGAGAGTATCATCTTACCAATGCGTCATTTTCTAGAAAAACAAGGCGTTATTTTCAAAAATAATATTAAAGTCACTGAATTATTATTTGCAGACTCACCACTGCGGGATAAAATCACGGTGACAGGTTTGAAATATGAAACAGTTAATACCAAAGAACCAAAAACGGGCACAATTCAAATCGACCCTGACGATTTTGTCTTTGATACGAATGGTTCAATCACCGATAGCAGCTCGATTGGTGATATTGATACACCAATTAAAGAGAATATGGAATATGCACCATCAGCCATGCTTTGGAAGAAGGCAACCGAACATTTCTATCAATTGGGGCATCCTGACAAGTTCTTTAACGATCGGGAACAATCCGAGTGGTCTAGTTTCACGGTAACGACTAAGAATCACTATTTACTCGATCAAATTAGCCGTATTACCACACAACAACCTGGTCATGCCTTGAATACGTTTATTGACAGCAATGAATTATTATCAATCGTTGTTCATCATCAACCACATTTCCGCGCTCAAAAGGAAAACGAGACAATTTTCTGGGGCTACAGTTTATATCCACGCCAAACTGGTGACTATGTTGCTAAACCATTCATCGAAATGACCGGTCGCGAAATGTTAGAGGAATTAATTGGTCAATTAGCAGCAATCGATCATAGTTCAGACAACATTCGCAATCATGTCGATGAAATTATGGACAGCGTGATTAACGTTATTCCAGTCTATATGCCTTATGCGAGTGCCTTGTTCAATCAACGTGCCAAAGGTGATCGTCCAGCAGTTGTTCCAGAAGGATCAACGAACTTGGCCTTCATTAGTCAGTTCGTAGAGATGCCGTTTGATATGGTCTTTACAGAACAATATTCATTCCGTGCTGCTCAAGTTGCCGTTTATCATTTCTTAGGTATTCCAGAAAGTCATTTAACCAAACTTCATCATTATGAAAAGAGTCCTAAAGTAATGGCTCGCGCGACTAAGACAATGTTTAGATAGTGATGCTTAAAAAGTAGAAGGAAAGCTGCATTGTATTTGTTGATTAATCTAGCAGTTTGAGTTCAAGCTTTTATTCCAATACAATTTAAATAAAAAGAACTAGGATTTTTGTCCTAGTTCTTTTTATTTGGCCAGCGTTTGAACAAAGGTATAATAAAGAAAGGTTGATGTTTCAATAGATTAACTAAGTGAAATCGATAATTTCATTCTGATAGTTTTAAAGTCAAACAGTATCAGAAAGAACAATCAGATCAAAGAATTAGGGAGGTCTCTTATGAAAACATTTCAATTGCGTGATGGATTAGTATTACCACAAGTTGGTTTTGGCACCTATCGGTTAAACGGAGCTATTGGTGTTAATACAATTGTCTCAGCATTAAATACTGGTTACCGTTTATTAGATACTGCCTTTAACTATGAAAATGAGGGAGCGGTAGGTGAGGCAGTGCGCCGTAGTGGTATTCCTCGTTCAGAAATTTTAATTTCTTCTAAACTACCAGGTCGTCATCATCATTATCAGGAAGCCTTGAATACAATTCAAGAGTCACTTTATCGCGCGGGGTTAGATTATTACGACTTGTATTTGATTCATTGGCCCAATCCGCAAGAAGACCATTACGTTGAAGCTTGGCGAGCATTGATTGCTGCGCAAAAATTTGGCTTGATTCGTTCTATTGGTGTTTCCAACTTCTTACCAGAACATTTGCAGCGCTTAGCAGCTGAGACTGGTATTTGGCCAGTTGTGAATCAAATTGAATTACACGCATACTTCAATCAGGCAACACAGCGAAAATTCGATCATGAACATCACATCCTTGATGAGGCTTGGAGTCCATTAGGCCGGGGTAATAACGAAATAAACGAACCGATTTTTCAAGAATTAGCCAGTAAATATCATAAAAATGCTGGTCAGATTATTTTGCGTTGGCAAACACAACTCGAAGTTTTACCAATTCCCAAATCAAGTCACTTAACTCGACAAAAAGCCAATTTAGATATTTTTGATTTTAAGTTGACAGATACTGAAATGGCAGCGATTAATCAATTATCTAAAGCAGATGGCCGTTTAGCTGATCAAGATCCTGCTATCTATCAAGAATTCTAACAAGTGTTTTAATTAAAAAGAACAGTCACTCCAAGAAAATCAGAGTGACTGTTCTTTTTAATTTTGATTGTCTCTTGAGTCCGTTGACTAAAACGCATTTTCAATTGCTTCTGAGCCGTTGACAAACGTATAAATTTCACCAATAGTCTGCGAATTGTCAAGGACAGCCGCAATCACCGCTGCAACATCACCACGAGTAACCGTTAAATCACCGGTTGGCGCCCCACTCAAATTAATTTCACCGGTAGGGGGGTAGCATCAGTAAGCGTACCTGGGCGTAAAATCGTATATTGCAAATTCGTACGTAATTGTAACCACTGATCAGCATAATACTTGGCCACATAATAACCACGAATTGAAGAATCAGCCCAAAAGTCACGCTCGCCAGTTCCCAACGCACTAACCATTACGAAACGTTTGACGAAGGTTTGTTGTGCAGCCTCCATCGTTTTAACAGCACCATCTAAGTCAATGTTCAGTGTTCTGTTTTGACCACCGCGACCGCCAGAACCTGCCGTGAAAACAATTGCGTCTGGCTTAATGGTTGTCATCACTTGAGCCATTTCGGCAACTGAACCCATTAAATCATAAGCAACCGGAATACCACCAAGTTGTGCCAACTCATCATTTTGTGATGCATCACGAACGGCAGCATAGACCTGATTACCTTGATCAGCCAACAGTTTCGTCGTTAATTGACCAACATGACCATGTGCACCAATAATTAGAATTTTCATTTGTTATGACCTCCAGAATTGATCTTTATCTATATATTATAAGATTGATCTTTATCTATATATTATAAGCGTACCCATCTTTTAAATAAAACGCACGTTAAAAGTTCTGTTAAGTTGATTCAACGTCAAAATAAAATGTAGAGATACTAAATCTACCTAATTATGTTGTCATGCTAAATTATCTTCGGATTGAGTTGAATTAAGATTGAATAAGTAGGGTAGAGATAAAAACATGCGAACAAATCAAATGATTCGTTTTAGTTAACATAATATATATTATTGGAAGAATTGTTTAAAATAAAATACGCTCGATCTTTTGACATGCTTTTTAAATACTAATATGTTTTGACCTTCTTTGCTACTCAAATTCGAAATTAATTAAGTGGCTTCTTCCCACTATCACAATATTTTAATTTAAAGCATTTCAGTCATTGACTTTATTCGTCTGATTTCAAAATATGAAACAACTTGATCGACTTAAGATTTTTATTCTTGATTATCAAACCTGATTATTAAAAATTCTATTCAAATATCTTCTATCTTCCTTCGAAATAAGTATAAATCATAATGTCTTTACCATACTAAACTAAATTTTACCACACTAAAAAAGTCACCTTATTTGAAAAACTACGGTGACTTTTTTAGTGTTATTTCTTATTTCTTGATTGGTTGTTTCTTGGCAGCGATTAAAGCATCGTTAACGCATTGGGCGAATAATATATTACCTTGAGCGTTGCCACCGAAGTGTGTGCCATCACTGCCTTTGAAAACTTCTGGATGTGCTTTGGCCAATGAATTCCAGTCGGCAATGGTAATCCAGGGATATTTTCTAGGTAATGTTCGTTCATAAACAGCTAATTTTTCAGAATTATATGTGGCATTTGCTGATCCGTCGTGCGGCGTCATTAAAATTAGATGATGACCTTTTCCCAACGAATTAATAACTTTGTCTGTTTGTAATTGCCAGTCATTCAGTGCGTTGGTGCCAATGGCAATCACGACATATTGACGTAAAATGTGATTCTTTTGCTGATTCATCATGACCTTATAGGCTAAGTCCATCGTTCGATTACCTGCTGCATCAATCGAACTGTTTGCCACGTGAGCGCCTAAATATTGACGTGTTCCCAATGTCACACTATCGCCGATGATTGACACGCCTTTAGGGACGGCATTTAAAATACTTTCTTCTTCAGCCTGGGCTTTTTCCAATGCAGTTTTAGCAGCGAGTTTCTTTTTACGTGCGATAGCAGCCTGCTTCTTCGCTTCAATTGCGGCGAGAACTGATTGATGAGCGGTCTTTAGTTGATCTGCATCTTGGTACAAGCTACCAGTCCAAAGATTGGTCTCTAAACTCGTCATTGTTGGCGCAGCATAAGCTGTATATGCGGACACGACAGTTAAAGCAACCACAATGACTGCCATAATAATTTGAACAAACTGCTTTTTTAAAGCCTGCGTGATGCGTTGATCTTGCAGAGGTAAGGCTTTGCCGGCAATTAATGGTTCTAAGATATAATACGATAATGCCGAAAAGAATAATGAAAACACCAGCGTTAAAATAACAGCTAAATTAGTGGTTACAACGTGCGAAAAGATCACAAAAAACGGCCAATGAAATAAATAAACACTGTAGCTTGTATCCGCCAAGAATGAAATAAGTTTAGGTTCAGCGACCGTCGGTGTTTTCTCATGGAGTATTCTCGCTGCGTAAATCATCACGCATGCGAGTAGACTTGCAGCTAGAAATCCGTAGAAATAAGTTGTGCGCTGATCAAATTGTAACGTGAAACTTAGTCCGAGTAAGGTCATGAAACTTAAAACTAGCACCACAATCGCAGCCGGTGCTGACCATCTTTGAACGCTAACCTTAAAACGCGTGGACGTTTCGCGAATGCCGACTAAGATTCCCAGACAGCTACCTAAAAAGAATGGGAAGCAATGAGTTAATGTTGAAAAATAAACCGGTGAAAACTCTTTGAGATGTAACGAACCAATAACCATAGCCGCAAAACTAGCAATTAAAAATATACTAGACAATACAAATAGTGATAATTTAAAAATAAGTAGTGCTCTTGTTGTGCTTCGCTGTTGTTGACCATGCTTAATCAGCTTAGCGATAACGAAGGCGCATAAACCCCAAATAATGTAATAATGCATTTCAACCGCTAATGACCACGTATGGACAAACAAATGGGGAATGAAGTTAGTTTCATAACTCCCCCCTGTTGCAATTTCATAAAAATTAGTCGTAAAGCCTAAGGCTGCAGTAATTTGTTTACCAATATCAGTGACGTAATCGCGACTAATTAAATACGTAAAAGGTATGACCAACAAAATAGATAATACCAATGGTGGTACGATGCGATAAAAACGTCGCCGATAAAATCCTTGTAAATTAAAACCGTCGTGGCGATGAAACTCATCAATCATTAAGGCGGTAATCAAATAACCAGAAAACGTAAAGAAGATATCAACGCCAATAAAACCACCAGGTAACAGATTCTTAAAAAAATGATAGGTTAATACTAGAATCAGCCCGGTTATCCGCACAAAACTAAACCATTTTATTCTCATGGCCGCTCCAAGACCCCATTCTTATATTTACCGATCACTTGTTGCTGTGCATTCAATATCTGACCTTGCTCGCTAATCGCGCCAGACTTGAAGTGGCCAGAATAAAGCCAGCCTTTAGTCGCGGTATATTTGCCAACACCATTGAATCGACCATCAACAAACTGACCCACGTAAGTCCCCTGGTTAGCAATTTTTAAAGTGCCCTGTCCATTAAACTTTTGATGCGCCACTCGACCTTGATAACTGATCTTACCTTGATCCAGTTGCACTTGCGCTGGTCCACTGTAATCTGGCCAAAAACTATAAATGGCACAAGCAATAACAGCCAAGATTGTCAGTAACTCTAAAAAATTTCGTCGTGAAAAACGCGGCTGTTTGACAGCAGAACTTGCTGCTGTCGTCCGCCTTGAATTATCCCCCACTGCTGATTCCCCTATATTTTCTTCAACATTAAGTTAAAACTGGGACAAAAATCTCAGTTTCTTTATTTTGGTGTCGTCATGAGCCAAGCGCCTGAGTTTTAACGATGTTATTAATCAACAAACTCAATTCTGTTCTCGCCTCAGCTTAACTTATACATTTCAACTTATAAATAAATTTCATTTCAACCTGGAAAATTATTGCTGAATTGCTTAATACTACGCGTATTCTGATTAATTAAGGCGATCCTCATCGGATGTCACCCGCACGTTTTTAAATTGATGATGTTTATCAACTAAGACTTTAAAACCACCCTGTAGGACGCGCTTTGTTCCTGGGTTCAATGGTTTCTCAATCCAGGTTGCATCTGCAATACTGAATTCGATTTCTGATGCATCTTCATAGGTCGCACGAATTGAAGTCACGACGCCATAAAATTCTGTCTGAACTTTCGTTGCCTTGCCAAATTGATTCACAAAATCATTTTGTTGGAAAAATTTGGCTTTGTTATTGGTAATTAAGACTAGATCAAGATCTGATTCTGGCTTCTGTGTACCACGAGCATATGAACCCACTACGATTAAGCTATCAATATCTTCATCATGCTGACCCCAGTCAACTAACTGACTTTCCAGCTGCTGCAACAAACTGGCATTATTTTGATCAAAGTAAGTTGCCAGGTCAGTTTCATCTTTACTACGCAAATAAGTTAATGGTACTTGATCGAGCGCCAATAGAGGTTGATAGTTAAAATTCAATTTATCTCCGACCAGTTTTAGGGCCGTGTTCTCTAGTTGGGTCATGGTCTTCAATGACGCATAGATAGCGTTAGTGCTACTAGTATCAAAGGTGTCTAACACATGTCTTTGCACTTTAGGTGGCAAGAATTTCAAGGTTTGTTGATTTTGCTTACCGTAGCTGCGTTCGAAACCATGATTGGTAGCCACGCCCCAAGTTAACATTCGAATTAATTCCTCGCGCGTTAGATTTAAATAAAACTGGGCTAAGAAATTTTCTTGACGCACTGTTGCTTTAAGTGTGTTGACAAATTCCCACCAGAATTCCTTCACTGAACTGCTAAACATCTTTTCAGAAGGACGATCTAACCAATATTGCCGATCGTTAGGATGTAATGACTCTGTCACGCGACCATCCTTATCACCAACGATACGTGTTAATGTATCTTCAGATAAATAGCCTTTTAATTGCTGTAAAGGTCGGAACTGCCAATCAATCCGCAGTCCGCTCTGGTATAGAACTAAGAAATTATGGCGACCAGCAAGATCCAATTCCTCAGGTGGATAAAGTCCGTCATGACCTGGCTCAGTCGCTAAGAGAATCTCGCCGAATTGATCCATGAATGAGTGATCGTTCACATATTTAGCAACGTTGTCCGTAAAAAAGACCACATCATAATCTTTAAACTTATCGTCTAAGACATTAGGATTAGTACGGGAGCCATTCAGACCAAATACACGAATATCTTCATTGTTATTGAAAAAATTCTGAAACTTTAACATCATTTGTTCTTGTTTCAAAGTAATTCTCCTTTTTAAATTCCACATTTCAATGCAATCAATCAACGCCCACAATATACCACAATCAAGATGCTCATGGTCAACAAAAAAGAGGCCAGCAGACTTAGGTCGCTTACCTCTTATTTTAACATATTCAGAATTAAAATTAGTATGCTTCTGTTAATTGTGGGACGATTTGTTTCTTACGTGAAACAACGCCAGGAAGCAAGACGCGATTGTTAACCACTTGCTTGTCAAAAGCCTTTTCAAAAGCAGCAATACCGGTTTCAGAACCGATGACAATAGCTTCCGAGTCACTATTTAAGATATTCGTCATTAAGAGGACGAATAAATCATAATTTTCGGCAGCATTCTCATCGTTAATGACGGCTTCAAACGCAGCTTGACGAGCTAGGACGCTGTCTAAATCAACAGTGTTTACTTGAGCAACACGTACTTTTTTGCCTTTAAGTTCAAAGGTCTTGGCATCCATATCCACTAATGCTTGCTCAGACTTGCTAGAAAGATCAGTTCCAGCCTTCAACATGTCTAAGCCATATGTCTCATAATCAACATCAGCAAGCTTAGCAAGGTCTACAACTGCGTCACGATCCGTCTGCGTTGTTGTCGGTGACTTGAAGAGTAAAGTATCAGAGATGATTGAAGAAAGCATGAGACCCGCAATTTTGGCGGGAATAGTGATACCATTCTCATGATATAACTTCCAAATTACCGTACTGCAACAACCCAGCGGTTCTGCACGATAGAAAATTGGGTCAGATGTATTAAAGTTATTGATGCGATGGTGGTCAACAACGTGAGTTACTGTGACATCAGCAATGTCACTGACACTTTGTTGTGGTTCATTATGATCGACTAACATGACCTTGGTAACTTCATCACTCGCACGTGTGATTACTCGTGGTGCCTCTTGGTTGAAGTGTGCTAAAACATATTTAGTTTCTTCATTCGGTTCACCCAAGGCAACCGCTTCTGTGTCGTAACCGAGTTGTCTTTGCAAATAAGCATACGAAATTGCTGTACAAATTGCGTCAGTATCTGGATTTTGATGTCCGAAGACCAATTCTTTTGCCATTACTATAAAACTCCTTTTTAAATCAGATAAGTCTATTTTACCCCAAAACTGTGAGATTCGACATCACTTAAAACAGATAAATAATCTTTTTTGCTAAAAAACTTGTCCCATTCTTCGAAGAATAGTTTAATGCGAGGAATATTAATCTTGTCATTGCGGTAAACAAACGACATATCAAACGAGATTGCAGGATCAAATTCAGCATGATGCATCGTGATCTCGTGTTCATGAGCTAAAAAGAAAGTATAAGGTAAGGCAGTGACGTAATCACGAGCTTGAGCAAAGCGAATAATTGAAAATGGTGACGTAAATTGACCCTTAATTTCGGGTTCATCTACCATTTTATTCTTAAAGACTTCAGTCAATAATTGTGAAATGAAGTAATCTGGCGGATAACCGACCCAATTATTCTTGGCAGCCGCAGCTAATTTAACCTTTTTGCGATTGGCAAGTTTATCATTATGATGTAAGAAAACCAAATGATCGTCTGAGATCTTCTTCGTTGCATAAGCGCGCCAGTTCTTAATACTCTCGTCTGGAACATACATCACTGCGAGATCAATCTGATTGTTCTCTAACCGATCCCAAATCTCGTGACGCGTCAACAAGTCGAAGCTGATTTTGACGTCAGGATACAACTCATTGAAATGAACGAAGAACCGCTCAAAACCAATTGTTTCCATTGAGGATAAGAAGCCAATGCTAATGGGACCTTCAGTGGCACTGGTTGATTGTTGAACCTTGTCTAACGCACTATTGACGATTTCAAAAATCTGCTGTGTCGTTGCGAGCATTGTCCGGCCGGCATCAGACAAATAGAGTTTCTTGCCGATTGAAAAGAAAACTGGTGCGCCGACAGTCCGTTCAAGTTTCTTAATTTGTTGCGTTAAGGCAGGTTGAGTAATTCCTAAGATTTGCGCAGCTTGCGTGTAATTCATGGTTTCAGCAAGTTGCAGAAAATATGTCAATGTCTTAGATGCGAAGAGATTTTCCTGTCGCGTCTTCATATACGTTCCCCCGTTGATATTAATATAAACTTTATCATTATAATAATATAAGTCTAAAAAAAGAGCAACCAAAATGGCCGCTCTTTTAACAATTAGCTTAACTTATTACGCATTAATGGGATAAGTGCGCCAACCTTGATAATCATCGACGTGCAAATAATTCTCAGCATTGACGACTCGATCATGAGTTGGTGGCTCGATTCCCTTCAACGGATAGTCAATTCCTAAATCTTCGTATTTAACAACACCCATTGTGTGGTAGGGTAAAATTTCAACCTTATCAACATAATTCAATGTTTTAATATATTCGCCTAATTCTTTAAGATTCTCGTCAAAGTCTGTTCGTTCTGGTACCAAGACGTGACGGATCCACATATGGTGACCATTCTCAGACATATATTGAATCATGGCCAGAATCGGCTCGTTATTAAAGCCGGTTAAGCGTTTATGCCGATCAGTATCAATCTGCTTGATATCGACCATTGAAACGTCGGTTACAGCCATTAGGCGCTTAAACTTATTAAACCAGGGTTGTTTATAAGTGAAAGGCTGACCACATGTATCAAGACAAGTATTGATTCCCAGTGCTTTAGCCTTGGTGAATAAATCAATTAGAAAGTCAATCTGCAGTAGTGATTCACCACCACTACACGTGATGCCCCCCTGCTTGCCCCAAAAAGCGCGATATTTAGCAGCTTCTTGTAATAGTGTATCCGCATCGATTTCATCACCAGTACCGATATTCCAAGTGTCAGGGTTGTGGCAGAATTCGCAACGCATGCGACAGCCTTGTAAAAAGGCAACAAAACGAATACCAGGTCCATCAACAGAACCGAACGTTTCGATAGAGTGAACATAGCCGATCACTGGTTTAGTTACAGTTGCAGTCGCTGTATCCATGAAAATCATCCTTTCCAAAAGCAAACAATCCGTGTGAGCAGCACTGATTGGTCTCACTCATTATCAATTGTACACTAGACAACAACTGTTTTAAATCAAATCAATGAATTGTCGTGTCTAAACACAATTAGTCTTATTTCACAATTCTCTTTCAAGAAAGCAAAAGGAACCTGGGATAATATCCCAGATCCCTTTCGTCAAAAAATGTGAGTGTACTTAATTCAATTAAAGCAACGATTACATTTCTTCGAAGTAAGTCCGTGAAATGACGTCATCTTGTTGTTCCTTAGTTAAGTCTGCGAAGTAGACACAATAACCAGAAACACGAACGGTTAATGTTGGGTATTCTTCTGGGTGCTTTTGAGCATCAATTAAAGTCTCACGGTTGAAGACGTTAATGTTCAAATGCATACCTTCATTTTCCATATAACCATCGATCATGTTAACTAATGTCTCTTTACGAGCTTCATCATCATGACCAAGTGTATTTGGTGTGACACCAAATGTGTTAGAAATACCATCAGTTGCGTAATGGTATGGCATCTTAGCTGTTGAAAGTAATGATGCTAATGCACCGTTCTTTTCAGCACCGTAAGCTGGGTTAGCACCTGGTGAGAATGGTTCGCCCTTTTGACGGCCATTAGGTGTTGTACCAGTGTTCTTACCATAAACAACGTTTGATGTAATTGTCAAGATTGATGTTGACAATTTAGCACCGCGATAAAGATGATGAGTGTTCATCTTTTCGTAGAAATGTTGTACAAGCCAAACACCAATTTGGTCTGCGCGATCATCATTGTTACCGTAACGTGGATAATCTTCATTATCAGCTTTGAAGTCTACAGCAGTACCCTTCTCATCACGAATAACTTTAACATGTCCATATTTAATAGCAGAAATAGAATCTACAGCATGTGAGAAGCCTGACAAACCAGTAGCAAATGTTCGGTCAAGACGAGTATCCTTCAAAGCCATTTGTGCTGATTCATAATAATACTTGTCATGCATGTAATGGATTGCGTTCAATGAGTTAACATAAACATCAGCTAACCAGTCCATCATTGGATCAAGTTTCTTCATGAATTCATCATAGTCGATATATTCACTAGTAATTGGTGCATATGCAGGTCCAACTTGTTCTTCGGCAATTTCATCAACACCACCGTTGATTGTGTAAAGAATTGTCTTAGCCATGTTAGCACGAGCACCGAAGAACTGCATACCAGTAGCAATAGGTTGTGCAGATACACAGCAAGCAATACCGTAGTAATCTGTTCCCCATTCGTCTTTAAGCATTTCGTCGTTTTCGTATTGAATCGTTGAACTTGTGATCGAAACTTCAGTCGCATACTTCTTGAAGCCTTCAGGCAACTTGTCGTTCCATAACAATGTAATGTTTGGTTCTGGAGCAGCGCCCATGTTTTCCAATGTCTTCAAGAAACGGAAAGCAGTCTTGGTAACATGATGACGGCCGTCCATACCAGTACCAGCAAGTGTTAAAGTGGCCCAGATTGGATCACCTGAGAATAATGAGTTGTATTCTGTTGTCCGGATAAAGCGAACCAAACGTAACTTCATTACTAAATGATCAATTAATTCTTGTGCTTGCTCTTCGTTTAACACACCGCGCTTCAAATCACGATTGATATAAGCTTCGATTGTCGTGTCAATACGACCAACGGACATAGCAGCACCGTTTTGAGTTTTAACAGAAGCTAGGTAACCAAAGTAAATCCATTGAATAGCTTCTTGAGCAGTTTCAGCTGGTTTACTGATATCGTAGCCGTATTCAGCAGCCATTTCTTTCATTTGGCTTAAGGCACGATATTGTTCTTGAACTTCTTCGCGGAGTTGGATGACTTCGTTAGTCATTTCACCGTCACCAATGTTAGCAAAGTCATGAGCCTTAACAGCCATTAACTTATCGATACCATAGATGGCAATCCGTGGAAGATCTGGAATTAAACGGCCACGTGCATAAGCATCTGGCAAACCAGTAACGATCTTGTAGTGACGAGCTTTACGCATAGCAGGTGTATAAACATCAAAAACACCTTGGTTATGAGTTTTGCGGTCTTCAGTGAAGATTTTGTGCATTTCAGGATCTGTCTTGAAACCATAAGCAGTTAATGCATCTTCAGCCATACGGATACCACCAAATGGCATGAATGCACGTTTCAAAGGCTTGTCAGTTTGCAAACCAACAATTGTTTCAAGATCTTTGTCGAGATAGCCAGCTTTATGTGAAGTGATTGTTGCAACAATGTTATTGTCAGCGTCTAAGACGCCACCAACTTCACGTTCCTTTTTCTTAAGATCCAGGACAATTTTGTTTAGTTTAGTTGTAGCATCAGTTGGACCAGCCAAGAAAGACTCGTCGCCATCATATTGGACCAAGTTTCTGTTGATGAAATCGCGAACATTGATTGTCTTTTGCCAATCGCCACCGACAAAACCTTCCCAGTAACTAGGAGTGGCTTGTTTTTCCATCTGTTTCATTGTGTGCCTCCATGTATATATAAGTTTTACAACACTTTTTACATCCTTAGTATAACATGCCACAACAATAATGCAAACCTTTTCTTAGATTTTTCTCAAAAAATGTAAGTGCTTAGAATTCCGTTAAAGCTGCCTTTCTAATTCAAAAATGGAAATCAGCCTAATTATTACATGCTAATTTCATTGATTTCTTTCATTTGTTTTATAACAGTTTTTAACTGCTGTTTCACAACAGCAAATATTCTACACAGCGCTGTTTTTACCTACTTAGGCAATAAAATAAGACTGGTTATTTGTTAATTGTTTAACGAAATAATCAGTCTTAGCTAAATTGTTTTATGATTGGTTTTCATTAATTGGCGGTCTTTGATAGACCATTTCCAAGTTTAATGGGCTGCTAATTAAACTTGAGTTGTGGGATCGTCTAACTGTTCTGTTAATAATTCGATGCGAATTGGTGCACCAACTTGTTCTGAATCCAAGATAAAACTGCCATTTGAATACCGATCATTCGTCGGAACGTCCGCTGTGTGTAAAGCAACGACCTCATTTTGATTCGTATAAATATTGATCTGTTGATCGCCACCTAATAATAGTTGGGTCGCCACAATCTCATGCGGATAACGTTTTAATTGGCGCAAGACTTGCAATCCGCGCAACGCCCGATTGCTTAATGGTAATTCAGTAAGTGGCATCTTCTTGAAGGCACCGCGTTGTGTCAAAATACCAAGCATTGGCCCAGCACCGACTTGTTCTTTGGTCAAGGCCCAAGCGTTAACCAACACATCGCCATCTTTTAAATTCATTCCTTTGACACCAGCGGCCTTAGCCCCAACGACCGGTACATCGCTTAATGCGAAATGCAAGCCGTAAGCATGGCGACTGAATAAGTAAATTTCTGCAAAGACTGCTTCTTCAGGCAACAAGTATTGGACGTTGAGTACTTGAGCATCAGCTTGCTTCAATTTAATTACGGTTTGCGGTCGTGTCCGGTATGTCCGTCCAGGCAATAGATTATCAAAATCAACCTGTTTAACATAACCATCAGATGTGGTCAGCACAAATTGGCCATTTTGATTCAAATCAGAATAAACGTAAGCCGCTAAAACCGACTCAGCAGCATCTAAACCGACATCTTGTGAGAGATGTTGGCCCATATCTTTCCACTTACTGTCGTTAATCTCATGAACCGGCCGATAGATTAAATTACCCTTAGTTGTGAAGATGAACAAATGATCTAAGGTATTAACACTGCCCTCAAAAATTGGAAAGTCTTCAGTCTTTAAGCCATTATCGGCAGCGCCAGTTGCTTGATAAGAACGCAAGCTACTACGCTTGATATAGCCATCATGACTCACTAACAATTCAACTTCTTCAGAAGTAACCATCACACTAGTGTCAATATTTAACGACTGCACTTTTGCTTCAATCGTTGTTAAACGTTGACCGGGAAAATCATGTTTAATTTGTTGCAGTTCTTTTTTAATGACACGATCTAAGGTTTTTGCATCACCTAAGATTTTTTGATAACCAGCGATCTGCTCGGAAAGTTCTTGATGTTCAGCTTCCAATGCAGTGACGTCGGTATTGGTCAGCCGATAAAGCTGTAAGGAAACAATCGCCTCAGCCTGTACTTCAGTAAATTGATATTCCTTGATCAAATTTTGTTTGGCGTCACCTTTATTTTTACTACCACGAATAATTCGGATCACTTCATCGAGAATTGACAACGCCCGAATTAAACCTTCAACAATATGTTGCCGTTTTTGAGCCTTTTCCAAGTCGAATTGAGTTCGCTTGGTAATAACGTCGCGTTGGTGCGTCAAGTACGCATCTAGTGCTTGTTTCAAACCGATTTGTTGGGGACGAAGATCGGCGATAGCAACCATATTGAAATTATACGAAATTTGTAAATCAGTATTTTTGAACAAGTAGTTCAGAATACCTTCAGCGTCAGCGTTGCGTTTCAATTCAACGACGATCCGCAAACCAGTGCGGTCAGTTTCGTCACGTACTTCGGAAATGCCATCCACTTTTTTAGTGACACGCAGTTCATCAATTTTTTTAACTAGCAGGGCCTTATTCACTTCGTAAGGTAACTCAGTGATGATAATTTGTTGCCGTTGGCTGCGCATGGACTCAATTGCCGTCTTAGAACGTAGGACCACGCGACCGCGTCCAGTTTGATAGGCTTCTTTGACCCCTTCCGCGCCTTGCAAAATACCGCCAGTGGGAAAATCCGGGCCAGGAATGAACTGCATCAAATCGTCTAAGGTTGCATCAGGATGCGCCATTAAATAAACGACGGCATCAATTACCTCGCCTAAATTATGAGGTGGGATTTCCGTCGCGTAACCTGCTGAAATACCTGAAGAGCCATTAACCAATAAATTGGGGAAATGGGCCGGCAAAACAGTTGGTTCCTCAGTCGTATCATCAAAGTTTAAAACCATGTTAACGGTCTTTTTATCAATATCACGTAAAAGCTCGCCGGCAATTTTACTCAAACGAGCTTCGGTGTAACGCATAGCAGCCGGCGGATCACCATCCATTGAACCATTGTTACCGTGCATTTCAATTAAGGGTTCGCGTAATTTCCAATTTTGGCTCATTCGGACCATGGATTCATAGATTGAACTGTCACCATGGGGATGGAAATTACCCATGACATTACCCACCGACTTAGCCGACTTCCGGAAGTCATGATCATATGTGTTACCATCTTGGTTCATGGCAAACAAAATTCGCCGCTGAACTGGTTTTAAACCATCACGAATATCTGGTAAAGCCCGTTCTTGAATAATATATTTGGAGTAACGGCTAAAACGTTCACCCATAACGGTTTCAAGTGATAATTCTTCAATTTTTCCTGTTTGATCAGCCATTAACTTCACTCACCTTTATGATGTTCAACTTGTTTCAAAAGATCTTGTTCACCGGTGCTCACCTGATGCGCATCGTCTGCAGCAGTGGTATCTAAAATACTTCCTGCTTCATTCATCGTGAATTTAACATTTTGTTCAATCCAGCGTCGCCGGGGAGCAACTTTATCGCCCATTAGCGTTGTAACTCGCTTCTCAGCCAAAGTTGCGTCGGCGACTTTAACGCGAATTAACGTTCGTGTCTCGGGATTCATGGTTGTTTCCCACAACTGATCGGCGTTCATTTCACCTAAACCTTTGAAACGTTGCAAGCTATATCCTTTACCCATGGCTTTAACACTTTGGGCCAATTGATTTTCAGTCCACGCGTATTCAATTTTACTTTTTGCGCCATGCCCCTTTTGCAGCTTGTACAATGGTGGTAACGCAATATAGATTTTACCGGCATCAATTAATGGTCGCATGTAGCGGTAAAAGAAAGTCAGCAACAGAATCTGAATATGAGCACCATCATCATCGGCATCGGTCATGATGATGATTTTATCGTAATTACTATCTTCAACCTGAAATTCAGAGCCGACCCCGGCGCCGATGGTGTAAATCATCGTATTAATTTCTTCATTCTTGATAATATCTTGTAACTTAGCCTTTTGGGTATTCAAAACCTTGCCGCGCAATGGCAAAATTGCTTGGAAACGACGATCACGACCTTGCTTGGCTGAACCACCGGCAGAATCACCTTCGACCAAATAAAGTTCGTTCTTTTTAGGGTTACGTGATTGAGCTGGCGTTAATTTACCGGATAAGAGCCCATCATTTTTCTTACGCTTTTTACCATTACGACTTTCGTCACGTGCCTTGCGGGCAGCATTGCGTGCTTCGCGAGCTTTAATGGCTTTGCTAACCAGCATTTGGGCCAAATCACCGTTTTCCAACAGATAAAAAGAAAGTTGTTCATAAATTAAACTATCAACTGTTGAGCGAGCTTGAGGCGTGCCTAGACGCCCTTTCGTCTGGCCCTCAAACTGGAGAATTTCTTCCGGGATACGCACTGATAGGACACAACTTAAGCCTTCCCGCACATCACTGCCTTCCAGATTTTTGTCTTTCTCTTTTAAAAGGCCAACTTTGCGGGCATAGTCGTTAAAGGCCTTAGTCAGGCCCGATTTCATGCCGACTTCATGAGTACCACCATCACCAGTCCGCACATTGTTAACGAATGAAATAATGTTTTCTGAATAGCCATCGTTGTATTGACCAGCAAATTCGATTTCGATCTCGTCACGCTTGCCTTCGATACTAATGACATCAGACAGCGTGTCTTTATCTTCGTTTAAATAACGGACAAACGACTGCAAGCCATCATCAAATTTGAAAACATCGCCGCGTTCTTCAGCGCCACGCTTATCCGTTAAGGTGATTTCTAAACCTTTCAACAAAAAAGCAGATTCCCGCAAACGTTCAGCTAATGTTTCATAATTAAAGTTTGTTGTTGAAAAAATTTCTGGATCCGGCATGAAAGTTAAAGTGGTACCGGATTTAATTTTAGCTCGACCAACCTTTTTCAGTGTGCCTTGGGGATGACCACCATTAACAAATTTTTCTCGATATAATTCGTGGTCACGTGCCACTTCAACAATCAGCCAGCTGGACAAGGCATTAACGACGGATGCGCCAACGCCGTGTAAACCACCAGAAGTCTTATAATTATTCTCAGTGAACTTACCGCCAGCATGTAAAACGGTTAAAATAACTTCAATTGTTGGTCGGCCAGATGCATGCATTCCAGTTGGCATGCCACGACCCTGATCGCTAACTGTCAAACTGCCATCCGCATTAATAATAATTTCAATCTTTGAGCCAAAACCAGCCAGAGCCTCGTCAACAGCGTTATCGACAATTTCGTACACTAAATGATGCAGTCCGCGCGCGTCAGTGGAACCAATATACATCCCTGGCCGCTTGCGAACTGCCTCTAAACCTTCTAATATTTGAATTGAACTATCATCATATTGTGCTTTTTTTGCCATGTTACCCTCCATTTGCCTTATGTCTTCGTTAAGACGAATGTATGTTCTATTGCATTAGATTAATTGTTTTAACAACGTCTGTCAATTATTGACAGCACACTAATACTAAGTTAATCATAAAACTGCCTTGATTAGCTATACTTTTTAGGAGAATTCTTAAATTTTTAAGGAAACTGCCAATCAACAAACGATTCATGGTACAATTAAGCGCAATTATATCGGAGGAATCAATTTGAAATTCGCAATTCTATTAATTCTAGCATACATTATCGGATCTTTTCCCTCAGGCGTGGTGATTGGCCAGCTTTTTTATCAAAAAGATATTCGCCAATACGGTAGCGGTAATATTGGTACAACTAATACTTATCGCGTTTTAGGACGAAAAGCCGGCACCGTTGTTTTGTTTTGTGATATTTTAAAAGGATCGTTAGCCGCTGCCCTACCAATCTGGTTTGGGTTAACCCCACCCCATTATTTAGTTTTAATATTTGGGCTGGCCGCAATTTTAGGCCATTCATTCCCAATCTTTTTGAAATTCAAGGGCGGCAAGGCAGTCGCAACCAGTGCAGGAATTCTGCTGACTTATAATCCGCACTTTTTCGTGATCGCTGTCGCAATTTTCGTCGCTATTCTCTGTATTTCCAGCATGGTCAGTATGGCAAGTATGTTGGGAATGGTTCTAATCACTTTAGCTTCACTTTATTATCAAGACTGGTTCTTAACGCTGGTCGCCTTTGCGTTAACGCTCTTTATCTTTTATCGGCACCGCGAGAATATCAAACGGATTCGCGCACACAATGAAAATCTCGTCCCCTTTGGTTGGTACTATCACCATAGGAAAAAGGAATGATCTGCACTATGCCCTGTCAAGTTGACAGATGAAATAATATAAAATTGAATTTGTCTCTAAGCGGCTTCACTCCAGTATT
>NZ_RHOX01000009.1 GCF_003946695.1 Lapidilactobacillus bayanensis
TTAATGGTGGTATTCTTATGTTGGGTCATGGAGTTGTCCTTTCTTGAGTTTAGTCACTTTAAGTGTAGGTCTCCATGACCTATTTGTATACTTTTGGTATAGTTATTTGGTGTTGCACTTGAATTGTAAATCCGGGAATTTAAAAAAGCCCAATATCGCAAGCAACACGAAAAGGACTGATTATATATGGATAGATTTGACGAGATCATGTCTGACTATCCAGATATGACTTTGAAATTTGAACATATGCCTAGCGGACTTAAGGGCATTGCAATCGGTAATCAGATTACTATTAACAATGAGATACCACAGCAAGAGCAATTACAGTGGTTATATGAAGAACTAGGACACGTTGAAACTTCTGTTGGTGATATTAGTGAATATTCATCTTTAGATAATATGAAACAAGAACAACAAGCTAGATCTTGGGGGATTAAACATCTATTGCCTATCGATTCGATTAACAAATACAAAGCTAAAGAAATAGACAGCGATTTTGAAGTCGCTGATGAATTAGGCGTACAAGTTTCATATCTTCACGAAGCTGGCAAATTATATCATTTGATGTAATAAAAAAACACATTCTACTGGGAATAGAATGTGCTAGGCATTACATAACGCTTGTTACAAAAATAATTATACCAGAATACTGGTACGGGAGGAATATATTATGGCAAAGAAACAAATCACAGGGGATGACGGAAAAATCTATACGGCAAAGGAGAAGAAACCTTTCTACAAACGTGTATGGTTCTGGATTTTAGTTGTGATTGCGGTAGCAATCGTTGGATCACAAATGGGCGGCAACGATGATAGCGGTGCTAAAGACACATCTGAAAAGACTATGGAGACTAAAAAATCAAGTTCTTCAAAAAAATCTGAAGCTGAATTAAAAGATTCATACAAAGTCGGAGAAACTGCTACTTACAAGGGTTATTCATTCAAGGTTAATAGCGTTAAGTTCTGGGCTGGTGATGATATGGACACTCCAGATAGTGGAAAACAATACGTAATCGTTAACGTAACAATTACTAATAAGAGTGACGAAAAGCAAGACTATAACCCATATGATTTTAAATTGAATGCAGATGGTAACTCTACTGATTTTGATGAAATACTTATGAATGATGAATATAGCAAAGATGCTCTACATGACGGCACGCTAGATAAAGACGCTACTGTATCTGGAAACTTAGTAGGACAAGCAAGCAAAGACGCTAAGTTAAAACTACAATATCAAACATCATTCTGGAATGATAAAACTGTTGATGTAACTCTAAACTAATCAACGTCCCCAATCTGGTGACCTGCGCTGGTTCGATTCCGGCGGTGGGAATTAAATCTGACATTATTGACAATTAGAATATTTTCATCTATTATGTAGGTAAGTTGAAATGCCTGTAACCATATTCAGGTCGCATAAACACCTCATAGTAGATTAAACTACTGTGAGGTGTTTTTCGTTGTCCAAAAATCATGAGGAACTTTGCTTCCATGACTATTCTTATATGATTGAAAAGCTGCATTCTAAAGGATTAATAATTGATGACACTCAGCTGGCAATCAGTATTTTGAAATCACGCGGTTATTACAATTTAATAAATCGCTATAAAGAAGAGTTCTACAATGCAGAGACTAAAACATATAGAGAAAATGTTCATCTTACTGACTTATATTATTACCATAGAGTTGAAGATGATTTAAGAAATATCCTTTTCAAGTTTACTATCAATTTTGAACAACGTTTAAAAGAAGCAATGGCATATATCTTGGCTAAAAAATTTGGCGTAAAAACCGATGACTATCTTAATCCAATGAATTATCGCAGAAAAAATAAAGCCATCAGCATTACTAAATTTTTAAAGGCTAACATTGATACTTGTAACGATGACCCAACTAAATATTATAAAAAAGAATACAACCAAGTTCCCCCGTGGATTTTATTAAGTAATACTTCCTTGGGACAAACAAGGATGTTGCTTTCTATTTTTCCTCGACAAATGACAGAATATGTTGCAGGCGAACTCTTGCCTGTTCATAAATTTGAAAGTTACAAAGAACCTCAACCTTATTACTTTATCAAAGAAGATATATTCGATGAATACATTGATCGTGATGACGTTGATGGGAAACAAATTAATGAATTAATTGACAGCGGAGTCGGAGATCTTTTAGAGCTTACTAGAAATATGATCACAATTATTTACAACTTTCGTAATAACTTGGCGCACGGAAGTAGATTAATACATTTCAAAGCTTCTCAAAAACTTAATCTCAAACCTTTAAGACTGTTTGCTAATGAAGCTGTATTTTCAGATAAAGAATTTTTAAACAACAACCTTTGTCGTAATGAACTATTTGCGTTCATGAGCTCATTAGTTATTCTGCTTGATAAGTACGATTCAAAATACTTTATTGAACAATTAGCATCTTGGGAAAAGATCAATACAAGTACAGAAATTGAAAAAGAAAATTTCTCCAAGTTTATCGCTAGCTGTGGGTTACCCAATAATTTCGTTACTAGATTACGCAATATTAAGATTGAAAAAACAATTCAAGAACAAAATCAAGATTTCTATAAATTATTCTAATTACCCTTCTTACTCTGGTGACTAGTGTCGGTTCGATTCCGACGGTGGGAATTATCTACTTAAATTTGTTACTTCTCTTGAATTGAAATATTTTAAATTACAGGTGATGATATGACAGCTATAATCCGCGAACAATCGAGGGTGAATAAAAATTGGTTCTTCGGCTATAATGATTCCGCTGAAGATCTCGCTGATTTTAAATTCGTGGTCGACGATTTATTAGAAGTATTTAATCAATTTGCGCCTATACCACTTGAAAGACAAATGGCAATTACTATATGGGATGAAGACTATCCGATGTATTCAGGCGACCATATAAATATCTTTCTACACCCAGCAGGTCCGAGCTATTGGGCACAGATCACGTATCAACTTAGTCATGAGCTATGCCATTTCTACCTTTACGAAGGAATTAAAATACAAAATTATAAATGGTTCGAAGAAACGCTATGTGAACTAAGCTCCTTGTTCTTCTTAAAACAAATGAGCAAATATTGGAATGCATCAATTTCATTACAGAAAAAATCTTACCATTCAGCCTTTGAAAGCTACTTTAATTCAGCAATACTAGATGTCAAAAAAGTATCTTTAACAGAAGCAGGAAAAAACTCAGCGTTAGCAAGTTATCTTGCAAGTAACGATGTTGACCGTTTAAAGAACCGGTATTTTGCAATAAAACTATTGCCTATTTTTGAAAAAAGTAGTGTGCTTTGGAAATCTGTTCCTGATATCGCGACAATTACAAAAGCTTCAGACTTTAGACACTTTCTGTTGGAATGGGAAAGAATTGCCAACCCGGAGGCAAAAAAATCAATTCAAAAAATCGTTCATCAATTTGATTGATTTTTTCTAATGCCACGTAGTCCTTCTATCCCACAAACTTGGTCTGTATCCGTTAACTCACCCTTAATCCGTTGCATTTCATATATTGCAGTTTCTATCTTACCAATATCATCGCAATTACTGATTTCCACTCTTAAACTCTCAATGCTATCAATAGCTTCTTGGTGAAAATATTCTAGATTATAAAAATTCATAGAATTCTCCTTTGCGTTTTTCACTTATAATTTTTTTAGATGAATTTATTTCACCTAATTTTAACATAAAAAACTATATCTCCCACTTTGATGGTTAGTACCGGTTCGATTCCGGTAGTGGGAATAGCCTTCCACAGGCTTATCCAAATAAAAAAACGCCCCCCTAATAGAGAGCGTTACTCGTAGTGTGACCATGCCGATAATATATAGACAGTTTTATTTTCTTTATCCACTTTATAGACAACTCGATGTTGACCGTTTAGCCTTCTAGAATACTTTCCTTCTATTGGCGGCTTTAACTTTTCTAATGAATGTGTTGGAGTGTACGGGTTATCTTTGAGAGTTGCGATAATATCCAATAGTTTTGCTCTTAGGGGACTACGCAAAGCTCGTTTAATATCATTTTTTGCACCAGGCTTAACAATTACCTCCCAACTCATTTAGCTGCGTCCTCTGCATCAGTTTCTTTGATAAGATCATCGATATCAATGCCGCCAGGTTCATTCTCTGCTTGTATAGCAGCTTGTAGCTGGCCGTTGGCTAGCAATGCCATTGTTTCTTGGTACGCTTCCCAATCTTTTTTGCTAATAACAACTGCTGAATCTTCGTCATTACCATTAGCTTTAGTGATGGTAACCGTCTTATTATTATTGTTGATATCTTTTAGGATTGCATATATTTCTTGGCGAAATTTTGTTGGTGTGTAAATATCCATATTAACTCCCCATTCCATACTTAATTTGCTTACAGGAACATTATAGCGTACGTTATTACGTACGTCAATAATCTTTCACCGCTTTTTTATTAACAGATAAGAATGTTTATTTAAAGCCCAGCAAAGTTAATCTCTTATTCTGGTGATTAGTGTTGGTTCGATTCCAACAGTAAGATTTATCTCTTCATTTTTAACATTTTAAAGAGATATTTTGAAATTTAAATAAATATCCCCGTTTTAGGGAGATAATTGGAGGATTAACATGAAAATACACGGTATGGACTGGATGTATGACAATGATTTCATGACTTATAACCAACTAATTGAGCGATTGAGAGCAGACCTGAATAGTCCCGATTTCTTTGCTTTTGATTTAGCAGTACCACATAACGAAGAGGAATATTTAGAATGCTTGAACTACACCCGCAAGATTTTAGAAATCATGCGCAGCAGAAAAGACACTGCACCGACAATTAACATAGATGAATTAGGTTAATGCCAACAGGGCTTATTTTTTTAAAGTCAAAAAGAACATACGTTTGTGTATTTTGGCTAAAAAACTACACAAGAAAGGAAACTGATGGTTATGTACGTTTATAAAAAAATGCCACGCCACCCTAACATTTATGAGTATTCAACTAACCGTGGAAAAAGATATCGGATTAGGCGAAAATACACAAATAGTGTAGGAAAGCCCGACGAGTTCACAAAATCAGGCTTTAAAAATTGGCGAGATGCGGACATTGTTTTGAAGAAATTTGAAGCCGACTTAGCAATGAATAACATGTCTTCAATAACGGCTCAAA
This sequence comes from Lapidilactobacillus bayanensis, assembly GCF_003946695.1. GTDB lineage: Bacteria > Bacillota > Bacilli > Lactobacillales > Lactobacillaceae > Lapidilactobacillus > Lapidilactobacillus bayanensis. The sequence goes on from NZ_RHOX01000009.1 coordinate 5,150, forward strand.
AAGTAACAGTTGACCAATACTGGAAAAAGATGTCAGAACGAAAACTTGAACTTGAAATATGGAAAGAATCAACTTTTAAAATGCAGAAACAATATTATGATAAGTATCTAAAACCAAAATTTGGTTCTAAAGCACTAAACGACGTGTCTAGATCTAGTTTCCAATCATTTCTTGATAAGTTGGCACTTCATGGCCTAGCAAATACAACAATAAGAACGATCACTTCAATAATGTTAAATATAATGAACTCTGCCGAAAATGAAGATATTATACTTAAAAATAAACTCAAAGGCATGTTAATCAAAGGACGCGAACCAAAAGATTTAACGGTAGAAACAGCAGACTATGAAAAATGGATCAACTCAGCGCAACAAATACTAGATAAGTACATGTTATCAATGATTTATATTGGTTCGCTTGGTGAACGCCGTGGCGAATTAATGGGTTTGCGAACCGATTCATTTAAATTTAAAAAGCAAAAAGATGGTACAGAAATTTGTGGAATCAAAATAGATCTACAAAGAACAACAGACTTTCCTAACGGAACTGGTTTGAAAACAAAAAGTTCCTATCGCACCATTTGGGTCAACGGCTGGATAATCAGTTATATAAAATACGCGATCATAACATCAGATAATTTACGAGCGAGAAACAATATTCACGCCGAGCATAATTGGCTATGGCTAAACGATAAAGGCGAACCACTTCACCCATATCACGCTAACAGAGTAACTAAACGAGTTAATGATGCAAGTGGCATTCACATTACACCACATATGCTTCGACATTATTTTGCTACAAAAGGAATGGCTTCAAAAGCTTCGGATATTGAAGTTATGCATTGGTTGGGGCACAGTAATTTGCAAATGACTGCCGATTACACAAGGCCAACTTCTGGAGAATCACTTGATTTATATACTACTGTTGATAACATAAAGTGATGATTTGGTGGTAACTTTTCTTGATTATAAAAGTTACCACCAAAGTTACCACTTTTTCATCTTTTTTAAACAGCTTCTATCCGATTTTAAGTATACAAAAAGAGCCCTATCATAACCTTTTAATCGGTTGTGATGGGGCTTAATTCGTTTGAAACGTTAACAGCTCATTCCCACTCAATCGTTGCTGGTGGCTTGCTCGTGATGTCATACACGACGCGGTTGACGTGTGCGACTTCGTTAACGATGCGGACGGAAATCTTTTGCAGAACGTCCCAAGGAATTTGCGCAAAGTCGGCGGTCATGCCGTCGATTGACGTGACGGCGCGAATCGCAACGGTGTAATCATAAGTACGACCGTCACCCATCACACCAACACTGCGAATGCCAGGCAAAACTGTGAAGTATTGCCAGATTTCTTCATCAAGACCGGCGTTTTTAACTTCATCACGTAAAATCAAATCGGAATCGCGGACAATTTCTAATTTATCTTCGGTAATTTCACCAAGAACGCGAATGGCTAAGCCAGGACCAGGGAATGGCTGGCGCCAAACTAAATCGTGCGGCATGCCCAACTTCTCACCCAAATCACGCACTTCATCTTTGAATAAAGTCCGTAATGGTTCGATCAATTGGAAATGAATGTCCTTCGGCAAACCGCCAACATTATGATGTGACTTAATAGTTTGCGCGGTACTCGTGCCACTTTCAATGACGTCTGTGTATAACGTCCCCTGTGCTAAGAAATCTATACCATTTAACTTGGCAGCTTCATCATTAAAAACCTGAATAAATTCGTTACCAATAATTTTGCGTTTCTTTTCAGGATCGGAAACGCCGGCCAACTTACCTAAGAAGCGATCTTTAGCATCGACTTTGATAATATTCAAGCCGAATTTACCCTCAAGACTAGCCATTACTTGTTCAGCTTCGCCTTTACGCAACAAACCATGATCGACGAAAATACTCGTCAACTGGTTGCCAATGGCTTTGTGTAACAAGACACCGACAACACTAGAATCAACGCCACCGGACAAACCTAGCAAGACCTTTTTATCGCCGACCGTCTCACGAATTTTGGCAATTTGTTGGTCGATGAAATCAGTCATTGACCAATTCGCATCTGCACCACAAACGTCGAAAGTAAAGTGACGCAAAATGTCGTTACCATATTCAGTATTCCGCACTTCAGCATGGAATTGAATGCCGTACATTTTCCGATCATCGTCTGCAAATGACGAGATTGGCGCGTTTTTGCTGGTGGCAACCACATGGAAACCGGTTGGTACTTCACGCACTAAATCACCGTGGCTCATCCAAACTGTTTGTTCGGTTGGTAAGTCTTTAAAAAGTGGCGATTCAGAATCCGTTACCGTAATCACAGCCTTACCGTATTCACGATTGTCAGCCGATTCAACTTTGCCGTTTAACTTGTAGGCTAATAACTGCATGCCATAGCAAATACCTAAGACAGGAATACCCAAGTTGAGAATTTCTCGATCAACATCAAAGGCTCCCTCATCATAGACACTCATTGGACCGCCAGACAGAATAATACCCTTAGGATTAATTGCTTTTACTTCAGCGGCAGTAATCGTGTTGGGCAGCAATTCAGAATAGACACCGAATTCACGAATACGGCGAGTAATAAGTTGATTATATTGACTACCGTAATCAAGAACGATAATCTTGTCGACATTTTGTGCGTCGGCTTGCGCCATGTTTGTCACGCTCCAATTTCATTTTTGTATTTAAAATGGGAATAAACAATAATTCTTCTCTACCATCATAACGATTTTCTGTGATGATGTAAATTGAATCTTAAGACTTAATGCACCATCGAAAAATATTGGTTAATATGCTTCGTTTGAAACGTGCTCAAGCCAACTGCTTGCTATGCTTAAAGAAAAATCCCATCTGGGTTGACACCCAGCCGCGCTTTCTCTTTAAGGCTACGCAATCAACCCGTTGTTCTCTGCACTCTGCTTTGAAATGTGCTACGAAAGTCTGACAATTCCGCTTAAGCTAGCAATGAATAAGTTCACAATACGAACTTTTTCATTGCTTTCTTAATGCTCATTGTCAACCCGACTTCCTCTGCACTCTGCTTTAATACTTGCGCAACCCCACCGTATCAATCACATGATGCGCTGTCTTGTGCAAAATCAAATCAGCACGATTACGAGTGGGTAAAATGAATTCATCTAAATTTTTCAAATCAACATCGCGCCAAATCTGATGAGCATCAGCTAACGCTATTGCCCGGTCACCAACTGCATAATGATAATAATGATTGGTTGGATCATTAGCAGCCATATCTAGCAAGGTCTCGAAACGTTCAATATACCAATTCTCAACCTGCACCGGATCAGCGTCAACATAAATTGAGAAATCGAAATAATCACTCACATATAATTGTTGATTGCTAGGCAATTGCAGGACGTTAATCCCCTCAACAATCAGTATGTTCGGCTGATCAATCACATCATAACCTTGTGGCACGATATCATAAATCTGGTGTGAATAACGCGGGACTTCAATGTTGGGCCGCCCACTTTTAACCTCATCAAGAAAAGTTAAAAGATGCTCCATGTCGTAACTTTCAGGAAATCCCTTACGATCTAAAATTCCCCGCTGTTCCAATTCAGCATTGGGGTACAAAAAGCCATCAGTCGTGATCAATTGTACTTTATGATTCGTGAAGGAACGACTGAGCAATAATTGTAGCAACCGCGCCGTTGTGGTCTTGCCAACAGCCACGCTTCCAGAAATACCAATTAAAAACGGGGTCTTATGCGTAGACTGACCCATAAAATCAGCCTTGTCATTCATTAACTGCTGATAACGACGAATATAAATATGCAAGAGATGGCGCAGTGGAACGTAAATTTCTTGAACATCATTCAACGAAATGCGATCATTCAAAGCTGCAATTGACGACAACTCATCTGCAGTGACCGTATTCAGCTGATTGCGGCCATGAAAATTGGCCCACTGCTCACGCGTGAAATAATTATAATTATCAGGTAAAGCCATCAGAATTACTCCCAACCAATCAAGATTAACGATACGCTGATGATACTCTGGTACACGACGATGAAGCTAACGGTTCTTCACACCTGTGGAAAATTGCTAAGTGTACTTCTTCGTACCTGCGGAAAATCACTGGTGGAACGCTGCGAGCACGACTTTAAGCCAATCAGAGATTGTCTTAAAGCTCGGCTTTCTTGTAAGTGGTAAACCACTAACAAGAATTCCGCGGCTGGCCGCGATTTCCCTCCGGCACTGACAAAAGAGATGATATGGTGTAATCTAACCTCGAATTTGTACTTCTAAAAATTAGAATCGATTCAACCACTCGTCAACTCAGCGCTTGCGCAAAGGTTGCACTCTTGTTAGCTTAGTGGTGGAAAATAAATACCGCTCAGTAGTGACATTAATGTTGGCGATTTATCGCCTACATTAATGCTCGCATTTGAGACGATTTGCATTTCAATCGGCTCAAATCGACGCCCACTACGTTCCAGCGACAAGTATTTATTTTCCACCACGGTACTCACATGTTTCATATGCGACCTTTACGCAAGTGCGGAGAACCACAACAAAACAGGTCTAGTTACCACTATCTTAATCAAGCAGGATCCACCACATTCCAGCGAAAGTATTTATTTCCCCTCACGGCACTCGCAACACTTTGTATGCAACCTTTGCATAAGCGCGAAGAAGTTCAACATAACAGTTCTAGTTTTCGGTACGCTGGTTCAATATTAGTAAATCTACTCGCATACTGCCAATTTTTCTGGAACGATCTCAAGAATTGGTGTTAATTGATCTTTCGCAAAGATCGTCAGGCGGTGCATCGCTCGAGAGGCAATTGTATAAACTAATTGGCGATCATCTTCATCTGGATAATTCTTAGCCGAAAGATCCCACAAAATAACGGCATCGAACTCTAACCCCTTAGCTAAATAAGCAGGAATTACTAACGTTCCCGCGGCTAAGCGTTGATTTTCCGACTGGATCAATGTTGCAGGATAGTCTTGCACCTGCAAATATTTCGCAACAGCTTCACTCTCCAGTTTAGTCTTGCAAATAATTGCGGTCGTTACTTTGCGTTCATCGTTAGATTTCAGTTGTGCCAACAATTTATCTTGCAAGACCAACTCATTATCGCGCACAAAGATGTTGGGTAAGTCACCTTTTCGTTCAAACGTATCAATTTTTTGACCGTTTTTTAAGATGGCTCGAGTGAACTCAGTGATTGGCTTTGTGGACCGATATGAACGGGTTAGTTGCACAACTTCGGTTTTATCACGATCAAATAATTTCTGCACTTGGCTTAACAATGAGCGGCTTTCCGTCCGCGTGAATATTGCTTGATTCAAATCACCTAACATGGTGAATTTAGCTTTAGGAAAACGATTCTGTAAGTAAGCTAGCTGAAACGGCGTATAATCCTGAATTTCATCAATGAAGACGAAACGCATCGACCGCTCGCCATTCTTACCAGTAATTAAGTCAAATAAGAAAAGAAACGGCGTCACATCATCAAGATTAATCTCATGATCTTTAAAATTAGTCCGGACAGATTCAACACCAGTTCGCCAATCGGCCTCGGTTAAACCATAATCAACCAAATTGACTAGATTAGGCACCTGCATCAGAAAATGTAGATATTGTGCTTGAATGTTAAAGAAACGCATCCGATTAATTCCCTGACCAACCGGCTTCAAGGCATGAGTCACAATCTTACGCGATAAGAATTTATATTCAGCATCGCTGGACTCGAATTCCTGGTCGGGACGGTCGTACATGGCCTGCAATTGTTCCTGATCCATATCTTCGATGGTTTTTGAAACCCAAGCTTTTTTAGTTTCCGGTGTAATCCGACTGTTGAGCATGTGCATTAGTTTTTCTTTAGTTGCATCGACACGGTTAGCCAAATGATAATTCTCGTTGAAACTATAATAAATTTCGGCAATCTTTTCTTTACTAAGATAAGGCTGTCCCTGAAACTTTAAATCACGGAAGTACATGCCACCTTGTTCAAGTAAACGACTATAGTTTTCCAAGACCTTGAAAAACTTCAATTCCGTTTTGAGATGGGTAATCTTCTTTGCGGTTTGGGTTTGCGGTGTTTCAAAATGAGTCGCTGGATTAACGATGGCTAAATTAGGTAAGCGGCGACCAACATATTGTTGATAGGTCATCTGCACCATATTTTGCTCGCCAAGTTCAGGTAGCACATTTTCAATATAATCATTGAACAACTGGTTGGGTGAAAACATGACCACTTGGCTAGACGTTAAGTTACCGCGGTAACGATAGAGTAAGAAAGCGACCCGTTGCAAAATCGCCGAAGTCTTGCCGGAACCGGCAGCACCTTGGACAAATAATAAATCGGCTTTAGTATTACGAATAATTTTATTCTGTTCTTTTTGAATCGTCGTGACAATTGATTTCATTTGCGTGCTGGATTTTTCACCCAACACTTCTAACAACATTTGATCACCAATTGTTTCGGAGGTATCAAACATTGATTCAATCTGACCGTTTTTGATTAAGAATTGCCGTTTCAACGTGATGTTAACTGATTGCTCACCATCTGGCGTTTGATAAGTAACATCGCCTAATTTACCATCATAATAGATTGACGAAATTGGTGCGCGCCAGTCATAAATTAAGAACTTGTCATTCTTATCTGTAAATGAACTGAGGCCAATATAAATGGTTTCTTGACGCGGCTCACCATGTTCGTGGAAATCAAGCCGCGCGAAATAAGGATTGCTAATTAAGCGCTTCAACGTGTTCAATCGTTGTGTTGATTGTTGCCAACTATTTTCGCGTTCAGTTAACATTTGTTGTTGCTGGTGGATTGACAATGCTGTTCCCAAATTGGTGGAATAATCACCGAAGTTTAATTTTACTTCCTCACCAAAGTGCTTATTGATTGATTTCTCATCATCAGCTGCTTGATCAATGGAAGCTTGGGTCTTCTTCTGCGCTTGCCCAATTTTTTGAACAACCTTATCTAAATACTGCTGTTCAGCTACTCGTGTGTTACGAACTGGTTCATGTGAATCTCCCAATATTCCACAACCTTTACTTAAAATAGCATTTAACAAATTAACAATCAAAATTACGTCGCAAACTGACTAAATTTTTCCAAACAAAAAAACGTATTGAACAAGTTTAGCACACTTGGCCCAAAACGTCTATTCTCCAGTGTTTACTGACCTTATTTTGTCAGCCTACCGTCATAATTTTTCACAAATTTATTTTTTCCGTGTGGTTCTATTTTTCCGCCGCCAGGCGCTGAAATAAGGAATCCAATAGACAATTAAATAACCGACTGCTAAACCCATCATCGTGTACATAAAAATCTTCTTAAAATACAGGCCTAACAAAAAACCGATTAACGTCGTGATCCCAGTAATAATAGATTTACGATTCATAGTTGTCCTCCGCATAATTGACATCATTTTAACATCAATCAACTAAAAAAACTATGGCCAAGCCACCAACCCAATGCACACAGCGGTAAACCTAATCCATAAGTTAGCGCAATGTATGTCAGCGCGCGACCCCATTTTTCAGAAGCAATTTGGCCAGCAATCTCACTATTTAATGTGGAAAAGGTTGTCCAGCCGCCGCAAAAACCGACGCCTAAAAAACCATAGAGCGAATCAGTTAACGCTAAGGCAAACAGTAGTCCTAGCATAAAAGCACCGGAAAGATTAATGATCAATGTTGCACGATAACCGAATTCGGGTTGAAATTTTTTATAGCGGTTAGTGAATTGATAACGGCCCACTGCACCAAGACTGGCACCCAAGCCAATTATTACCCAGTTCGTCATTAGAAGCGCATCTCCTTCATCGTTAATCTTTGTGCTGAAGTTGCGCCAAGCCAAGCGACCAAAACACCGCCAATGATACTAATGCTTAAATAAATTAGCGCGCTACTAACACGGTCAGCCATGATTAACTTGACAAAATCTAAACAAAAACTAGAAAAAGTCGTGAAAGCTCCGAAGAATCCAGTTCCAACACCTAAAACTAACCAACGGCGATTTTTAGCCAACCTTGGTCCCAAGAACTCTGACCACAAAGGTAATAAAAAAGCACCCAGTAAATTAATAGTTAATGTGCTCCATGGTGAAGGCAGGAGATAAGTGCCATATAGACGAGCCACGCCACCCCAAAACCCAAAGAAAGCAATCATTAAAGTCGTCAACGTCATCACCTCGTCAAAATATTATTTGATTATCCCACCAAATCAGTGATGTTGTCTAGTCGCTTTGAATTTGAAAGTGGTGTGGTTAAAACATTGGTTAGTGTTGAATTAAGATACTGTCAATACTAAAACTGTTATGTCGCAGTTCTTCGTGCCTGCGGGAAATGCGCTGGTGGAACGCTGGTTTATTCGGCTCGAACTCAAATACTTCCGTATATGCTAAGTCCTAAAACTGTTATCCTGTGCTTCTTCGTGCCTACGGGAAATGCGCTGGTGGAACGCTGTGAGTTTGATTTGAGCCAAATCAAAAACCGATTTGTCTCAAATACAAACATTCTTGTAAATGGTAAACCATTAACAAGAATGCCACGGCTGACCGCGATTTCCCTCCGGCACTGACAAACGAGATGATGTGGTGTGATTTGACTTCAAGTTTGGATTTCTAAAGATTGGAAGTGATTCAACCAATCGTTAATTTAGCGCTTGCGCAAAGGTTGCCCTCTTGCTTGTCTAGTGAGGGAAAATAAATACCGCTCAGTGGTGAAATTGTTGTTAGTAATTTATTACTTACAACAAGACCTGTCTTGGAGACAATTTTGCAAAAATTGGCTTCAAGCAGTGTCCACCACGTTCCAGCGAAAGTATTTATTTTCCCTCACGATACCCCGCACGTTCCGTAGGTAACCTTTGCGCAAGCACGAAGAAGCAAAAAATAGTAGTTTTAGTTTCCACTGTCTTAATCAGCGCCAAGCATTCTTTCGTCGCCACGGTAACGCACCACATTCCACAAGCAATTTTGCGCAAGCGCGGAGAAGTACAAAAAGCTGCATTGAAGTTTAAACTTCAATGCAGTGCAAATTCATTTCTGTGATTTTATTAATAGCGGTAGTACCTCTTCAACTAACATCCCCACCGCCATCGCATACATTGCCAACATATTTTTACCCGTAGCGACTAAATATAAGGTAACCGCCCACCAGATCACAAAAAGCACGTTGATTATTTTGTTTTGTCCCATCATTTATGTTCCTCCTCGACTACCTTTATTATAGTTCGGCCTCAATGAAAACGTACCAATGACGGTCTAAAGTTGACCCAACTTCAGATAACTTCTACAATGAAAAGGTAATCATTCAAGTATTGGAGGACAATCACATGTACGTTGCTGCAAATAATCGTTACGACGTTTTACCGATTCGTCGGGTCGGCCACACCGGTTTACAACTGCCAATTATTAGTCTTGGTCTTTGGCGCCATTATGGTAGTTCTGATCCCTACGCTGACCGCAAACAAATCATTTTATCGGCCTTTGATCACGGTATCTTTAGTTTTGACAATGCGAATAATTATGGCAAACCAGATATTGGCTCTGCTGAGCAATTATTTGGTCAAGTTTACCAAGACAGTTTAAAACCTTATCGTGATGAATTAGTAGTCACAACTAAGGTTGGTTTTGAAACTGGCGTTGGTCCTTATGCGCAATTTAATTCTCGCAAAAACATTTTACAAGCTATCGATCGTAGTCTGACCAATCTACAAATGGATTATGTGGATATTTATTACAGTCATCGTCCTGATCCTAACACTGACTTTGAGGAGACTGCCCTTGCTTTAGCCCAAATTGTTCAAGCAGGCAAAGCACTTTATATCGGGATTAGTAATTATGACGCTGAACAAACAAAGAAGATGGTAAAATTACTGCAAGATTTGCAAGTTCCGTTTGTTGTTAACCAATCTTCATACAATATGCTACAAACGCGCGTCAAAGATGATGGCTTGTTGGCAACCTTAAAAGATTTCAATCGCGGCTTTGTTGCTTATGGCCCACTATGTGAAGGTTTATTAACTGACCGTTATTTAAATGGCATTCCCGCTGATTTCCCAATTCATTGGAGCAACGCCGATATTTTCGCCAATGGCAAAGAAGCAGTCGTTGTTCAACTGAATCAATTGAATAAGATTGCGCAGAATCGCCAACAAACTCTTGCACAAATGGCACTGGCTTGGATTTTACGCGATCAAACAGTCAGCAGCGTCATCATTGGAACGACCAGTGAAAAGAATTTGCTGGCCAACATTGAAGCTGGGCAAAATCTCGAATTTAGTGACGATGAAGTTTCCGCAATCAATGCAATTCTTAAACAGTAACATGCTATACTTAAGGTAGTTATATTAAAAAGAAATTGGGTGGTTAAATGAAACAAGGAACAACGATTTTAACATTGGATAATGGCTATCATTTATGGACCAATACCCAAGGTCAAGGCGACATTCATTTACTTTGCTTGCATGGTGGCCCTGGTGGCACGCACGAATACTACGAAAACTTCGGCGAAAAATTAGCTGATATTGGCGTTCAAGTGCATATGTATGATCAATTAGGTTCATTTTACTCTGACCAACCAGATTATCATGATCCTGAAATTGCGGCCAAATATTTAACCAATGATTATTTCTTAGGTGAAGTTGAAGAAGTCCGGCAAAAACTGGGTCTGGATCAATTCTACCTGATTGGCCAATCTTGGGGTGGCGCTCTTACGATGGAATACGCTTTGAAATATGGCAACCATTTAAAAGGTGCCATTATTTCCAGCATGGTTGACAATATTCCCGAATACGTCGTTCACATTAACAAAGTTCGTGATGAAGCACTTTCTGTTGAAGCTGTTTCTTACATGAAGCGTTGCGAAGCCGCCGGTAATTATGATGATCCGCGTTATCAATCCTACGTGGACGTTTTGAATCGTGGCTACGTTGATCGTCGGCAGCCACCGGCAATTCGTCATTTGATTTCAACTATGGCAACACCTGTTTACAACGCCTTCCAAGGCGATAACGAATTCGTTGTCACTGGTAAATTAAAGGACTTCGATTTGCGAAGGGAAATCCACAACATTACCGTGCCAACCCTATTAACATTTGGTCAACACGAAACTATGCCACTTTCTTCAGCATTGCGCATGTCGCAAGAAATTCCGAATGCGCGCTTGGAAACAACTCCTGATGGCGGCCATCATCATATGATTGATAATCCTGACGTTTATTTTGCCCATTTGAAGCAGTTCATTCTTGATGTTGAAAGTGGTCAGTTCCGCGCCTAATCATTTTTATTTCTAAAAGGAAGCCACAGATGAAAACAATCACAGTCTATCTCGTTCGTCATGGTCAAACTTATTTCAACAAATTCAACAAGATGCAAGGTTGGTCCGATTCGCCGCTAACTCCTGCCGGCATTGACGGTGCCAAGGAAGCCGCTGAACGTCTGAAACATCTGACGTTCACACATGCTTACTCATCTGACACCACCCGAGCAATGCATACTTGCGAAATCATTCTCGGTAAAAATATGAACACCGTTGTTCCCTACACAACCACGGCATTCTTCCGTGAAGTTTTCTACGGTTATTTTGAAGGCGAAGATTCTGCTAAAACTTGGTATCTAGTCGGTGCTCCTCATGGCGCGCGTTCATTTAAAGAACTCATTTCAAAATATAATATTGATGCCTCAAAGGATTTTATGAACGATGCTGATCCTTTCCATGATGCTGAAACGGCAACACAATATTGGACGCGTCTCAGCAAGGGCTTCAAAATGTTGCGTGAACAAAATCTTAATGGTGATAATGTGCTATTAGTTAGCCATGGCACAACCATTCGCAGCATTGTTGAAAAGTTTGGTGCCGGTCGATTCGACGCCACCATCGCACCACGCAATGCCAGTGTTACCAAAATTCTGTTGACAGATCAGGGCATTGAGGTTGTTTATTATAATCGCTTAGAAGCTATTAATTAAATATCAAGAACGGAGTCGGGATAAAAAATCCTGACTCCGTTTTTTCATTGCCACTTCGTTAGCATGTTAAAATCTAAAATTGTTGTTTTGAGTTTCTTCGTGCCTACAGAAAATGCGCCGGTGGAACGCTGCGAGTTTGATTTGAGCCAAATAAATTTGTCTCAAATACAAACTTTCTTGTAAGTGGTAAACCACTAACAAGAATGCCGCGGCTGACCGCGATTTTCCTCCGGCACTGACGAAAGAGCGTTAGTGCAACCTTAACTGCAATTTTGTATTTCTAAAAATTGGAAGGTAGTGTAACCACTCGTCAATTCAGTGCTTGTGCAAAGGTCGCCGTTTCGTTTGTTTAGTGGTCGAAAATAAATACCGCTCAGTAGTGACATTAATGTTGGCAATTTATTGCTTACATTAAGGCGCGTATTTGAGACGATTTGTTCTTCAATCGGCTCAAATCGACGCCCACTACGTTCCAGCGACAAGTATTTATTTTCCACCACGGCACCACGCACGTTTTATATGCAACCTTTGCGCAAGCGCGAAGAAACACAAAATAACAGTTTTAGATCTTAGCGTTCATAATAAAACTTGAGTTTAAAATAAATTGAGTTTGATTCGGCGCAAACCAATACTTGTAACGTACTACCAACACTTTTTTCAAAGGTACAAAAAATTGCAGACAAACTATTGGCTAGCGATTTTACGGCGCAATTGTTCTGTGCTGACCATAATTACAACAGCAAAGAATAATAAGTACCACGGATAGCTACCCAAGCTCAAATGATTACTCAACCAACCAAATAAAGGTGGCATTAAAGTTGAGCCGGTATAAGCCGCCGCCATTTGTACGCCAATGATCGCCTGCGAATTTTCCGAACCAAAATTAGCACCTGTCGAATGAATGATCGAAGGATAAATTGGCGCACAACCAAAGCCAACAATTAACAAGCCAACCAAAACGAAAAAGTCAGAACCAGGAAGCAGCATCAAAACAACGCCTAACGTTAAAACGCCAGCGCCAAATCGAACCAAGAAACGATCCCCGAAACGATTGGCGAAAATTCCAGAAAGAAAACGGCCGATTGTAATTCCCATATAAAATAATGCGGCAAATTTGGCGGCAATTTCTGGATCAACGTGGCGAATTTGAACTAAAAAACTACTGGCCCACAATCCAGCAGTTGATTCCAAGGCACAATAAGCAAAAAAAGCAAGTAAAACAGATTTAACACCTGTAATCTGTAAAATTTTAGCAAGACTTAACGCTGGTCTGGTTTCAACATCTTGATGAGCGTTTTTGAACTGATAAGCTTTTTTACGCCACAGTGGCAAACTAGTAAATAAAACAATTGTCAGTGCTAATTGAATGATGCCAATCAACCGATAACCGTACCGCCAGCCTAAATTATGAGTCAGACTCATGCTCATCACATAAGGACTAATCGCGGCACCAACACCCCAAAAACAATGCAGCCAATTCATTTGTCGCGAATCATAATGCAAGGCGACAAAGTTATTCAATGCCGCATCCACTGCACCGGCACCAAACCCATAAGGAACTGCCCAAAAACACAGACCAATAAAATTAGGTGAGATAGAAAACCCAAACAAAGCGACAGCAGTTGTCAACACAGAAATCGCGGTAACCATTCCCGCACCAAGTTTGCGTGTTAAACGATCAGATAACAAACTGGAAATAATCGTATTGGCCGAGATGATCATTGTAATGATTCCCGCGTAAGCAACCGGTACATGTAAAGCCGTATGCATCACCGGCCAGCCTGATCCAATTAACGAGTCGGGAAAACCTAGACTAATGAAAGCCAGATAAATAATCCCTAAAAGTAACGAAAACATGTCCTACCCCAAATTTCCTGAATTAAATAAGTTCATTATTCTGGATGCGCTCTCAAAAGTCAAGGTGTAATTTTTCGCCACCGTTTTAATATTCTTAGTCTTAGATTTTGAATTGTTATTTTACGGTTCTTCGCGCTTACGCGAAGGTTGTATGCAAAGTGTCGCGCGTATCGTGAGGAAAAATAAATACTTTCGCTGGAACGTGGTGGACACTGCTTGAAGCCAATTTTTGCAAAATTGTCTCCAAGACAGGTCTTGTTGTAAGTAATAAATTACTAACAACAATTTCACCACTGAGCGGTATTTATTTTCCCTCACTAGACAAGCAAGAGGGCAACCTTTGCGCAAGCGCTAAATTAACGATTGGTTGAATCACTTCCAATCTTTAGAAATCCAAACTTGAAGTCAAATCACACCACATCATCTCGTTTGTCAGTGCCGGAGGGAAATCGCGGTCAGCCGTGGCATTCTTGTTAATGGTTTACCATTTACAAGAATGTTTGTATTTGAGACAAATCGGTTTTTGATTTGGCTCAAATCAAACTCACAGCGTTCCACCAGCGCATTTCCCGTAGGCACGAAGAATAGCAACATAGCAGTTCTAGGGTTTGCTGCTCTCAATAAAGTTCACATTCAAAGACAAATCGGTTTTTCATTTGGTTCAAATCAAGCCCACAGCGTTCCACCAGTATATTTCCCGCAGGCACGAAGAACTACCACACAACAATTCGGCACCAATAAAAAAAGCTATCGCGAAATAACTCGCGACAACTTAATTCAAAACTATTTTTCAATCTCGGTTGCGGGAATAACAATTCCCCGATACAACCAGGTCGTTAACAAATAATAGACGATATATAAACAGATGAAAATGGCAAACGGCAACCAAATACCTTGATAAGGATTAATCATCAGCATTTTAAACAACTGCAAACCAAACAAAACATGGCAAACACCCAAAACACCAGGCAATGCGTAGAGAACCCCGATTTCAATGGCAACAGAATGTTTCAAGGTACCTCTGCGCGTGCCCATCTTGTTCAACATTTCGTAGCGGCGAACATCGCTATAAGCACCTGACAAAATTTTGAACATTAAGCAACTTGCCAGCATTGCCAAGAAAGAAATACCTAAGAAGAAGCCCATGAAGGTCATGCCGGAGAATAAGGATTTGTAAACACCGTAACCAACATATTTACTGTTTGCCAAAACTGATTTGAATTGCGGTGCTGCTTTGGCTTGCGCGCTTTCAATCTGACCGATCTTCTTACTATCTTTGAGAAAATCGTGAACACGAATCAATTGCAGGTGTTGCGTAGGTGCTGTTAAAGCAGCAAATTTAGCCGCTGAAACGAATTTAACGTTAATTTCGGTAGATTGCTCGGACTTAGTTGCTAACCAGCGGGCAGCGTCATAACGGGCTGCTGAACCTTGCTTCAGATAATCCTGAGCTGCATAACGTTTGATTGTTGGCATGACCATCTCTGCACCGGTGGACTTGCCATAATCAACATAATAAAGTGGCTGCTGTTGTAATTCAGTAACACTATAATAAGTGGCACCATCGACAACCTTATAGTGATAAACGGCTTTAGATTTAAGATCAAGTTGTGCAACTGCCGTTTTAACTTGTTGATCTTGATGATAGACGATCAAATCATATGGTGCCGTGGCCGCTGCCAAGTCACTAATCTCATTCTGAAAACCTAAGCCAACCGTAATCGCCCCCAATGCCAAGGCGAATAAAATGGAAATCATCGCCAACATTCGCGTATAGTCATGAATACG
This sequence comes from Lapidilactobacillus bayanensis, assembly GCF_003946695.1. GTDB lineage: Bacteria > Bacillota > Bacilli > Lactobacillales > Lactobacillaceae > Lapidilactobacillus > Lapidilactobacillus bayanensis. Next base: position 20,762 of record NZ_RHOX01000009.1, read on the forward strand.
GAAGTTCAATTGTGATAACGTGAAATTGCGTAATCCTTTCAGGGCAAACTTTGAATTGCGCTTCAATAAACTGATTAGCCAAATAAAGGTTGCATTGAATGTGAAGTAACTGCCCAGCACGATTGTCACCAGTGCCAACGGAATCGCAATTAAATTTAACAACTTAATACTAGCCATGGACCAGTAACCAACCGCTAATAAGGCTAAACCTAACAACGCTTGTAAAATCAAAACGACCGGTTTAACTTGCATGCGACTTGGTTGCGACGCTTGATGTAATAACTTCATAACTGGCGTCTTCACTAATTTGGCACTATTCCAAAAGGCTGATAGAACAAACAAAACACCGAAGAAAATTAATGTGATGAGCATCGCCGGTAGATGGAATGCGTTAAAGTTATGCAACGTCAATCCTAATTGTCGCACTAACAACTTAGCAACAACTTGTGACAAGCCAACGCCGATTGCCGAACCAACTAATGTTGCAATCATACCAATTGAGAATGTTTCCACGAAGATTAATTGAGCAATTTTGCGAGACTTGGCGCCTAACATCATGAACATACCATAATCGCGCTGGCGCATATTCATTAAGAATGAATTGGCATAAATCAGATAAACCAACGTAATAATTCCCAATAAAACCGCGCCAAAGCCGAAAATAAACATCGTGTTATTGGCGGACAACATTGAATTGTTGCCAAGAAAATTCTTGTTAGTAGCCAGAGTCATGAACATATAAAAAGTCGCTGCCGAAACAATTAAGCCCGAAAAAAGGACAATGTAATCTTTGAGGCGGCTTTTGATTCCTGTCAAAGCTAATTTTGTTAACATCTACTCACCCCTCCTAATCGACAAACGTCCCTAACGAATTCAAGATCTCTTGATAAAACTCCGCCCGTGGTCGACCATTGCGTTTTAATTCTTGACCGATTTTACCGTCCTTAATAAAGAGAATTCGTTGACAATAACTCGCTGAAAAAGGATCATGAGTGACTAATAAAATTGAAACCTGATCTTCGTGATTTAACGAGTCCATCGTTTCCAATAATTCCCGCGCCGAATTAGAATCGAGCGCACCAGTTGGTTCATCACCAAATAAGATTGCCGGTTGATGCACTAAAGCCCGCGCGGCAGCAACTCGCTGTTTCTGTCCACCAGATAGTTCGGTTGGATAATGATCGAGCACACTTTCAATTGATAGACGCTGCGCAATTTGATTAACTAGCGGTTTGATTTTACGTGGTGCAATATTTTGTAATGACAAAGGTAAGGCAATATTTTCGTAAGCCGTTAAGTTTTCTAATAAATTGAAATCTTGGAAAATAAAACCAACTTGCTTGCTACGAAAATCTGCCATTTGATTTCCTTTTAATTTTGTTACATCGCGGTTATTAATTCGCACTTCACCTGAAGTCGGCTTATCCAAAGTTGATAAAATATTTAACAATGTTGTTTTGCCGGAGCCGGAAGCACCCATGATGCCGACAAATTCACCATTTTCCACTGCAAAAGAAACATCTTTTAAAGCCGTGTATTGTTTTTCATTTGTTTTACCGTATGTTTTAACTAGATTATTGACCGTTACAACGTCGTTTGCCAATTTAATTCCCTCCAAAAATCGCTCACTTAATTAATTGATGACTTAAGTATACAAAATCGCGTGTAATTTTTCGCACCATTTTCCTAACAAAACTGCTTTTAAACTTACAGACTTGTTAGCTAAATCCGAGTCTTTCGGCCCTTGACAAGCTTGCTGATGCCTGTTATTGTTCGGAACGGCTTTGATTGTGTGGACGTTGTTTAATTAGGACAGCGAGAACTAAAACTATCTTACTGTGGTTCTTCACGCCTTGCGCAAAGGTTGTCTATGAGATTTGGTGTTATCGTGGCGGCGAAGAAATACTCGGTGCTGGAACGTAGTGGGCGTCGATTTAAGCCGATTGAAGTGCGAATCGTCTCAAATGCGAGCCTTATTGTAATAGCTAAAGCTACAACAATAATTTCACTACTGAGCGGTATTTCTTCGCCGCCACTAAATTAATGAGAGGGCAACCTTTACGCAAGCGCTGAATTGATATGCGGTTGAAGCACCGCCATTTTGTTGTCGTATAAAATTGTAGTTAAATCTTTCTCAATTTTTAGAAGCACAAACTTGCGGCTAAATTTTACTAACATATTTTTGTCAGTTCCGGAAAAAATCGCGGTCAGCTGTGACGTTGTCGTTGACGATTTATTGCTTACGGCAAGTCCGAGCTTCAAGACAATCAAAGATTGTCTTGAAGTCGAGCCCTCAGCGTTCCACCAGCGTATTTTCTGGAGACACGAAGAAACTCAATATATATAGTTCACGGATTTTGAAAAATGTTGCCAACCCGTGCTTTTCGCACTCTGATTTGAAACGTGCTTTTTTTTGTGGTTCATGGTATGCTTTATTTAGTAAATTCACGTAGAGAGGACTGTCGACAATGCGTTTAAGAGGAGCTTCGTTATTGTCAGTACGTTAAATGAATCGCGATATTAAACGATTGATGGCAGATTCTTTTTGTATACTTTTGTATGCTTAGAGGCGGCTTCGGTCGGCTCTTTTTTGTTGTCTGAAAATGGCATCAACTATTTATCACGCTATTTAGCCGTATTCGCGTCAACTGAAATTGACGTCTAAGCTAGCAAATACTGAATTCGTTTTGAATTCAGCGCTTGCTGAGCTTGGTTGCCAAGTTTGAAATGTTGACGTTCACTACTTATTTTTAAACGTGTTCGCCGCAACTGTGATTGATGCATCAACTGTTGAGGACTAAATTCATTCTGAATTTCTCCTTTGCCTACTTTAGATTTCAAACTTAATTCGTTGTGGCTCACGACTTGGAGGAAAATATATGTCTGAAATTATTAATTTACAACCGCAAAAAGAACGTGTGTTGATTGGCGGGTTGAACCGTAAAGCGCCTGATTTTGACTACACACTGAATGAACTTGGTGAATTGGCTAAGGCTGACAATATGGAAGTTGTTGACCAAGTTGTTCAAAATTTAGATCGAATGGATGCGGCCACTTATTTCGGCTCTGGCAAGGTGCAAGAAATTGGCGAATTAGCTAACGCCTTAGATGTCCACACGCTCGTCATTAACGACGAACTTTCGCCATCACAGATTTCTAATATTGAAAAAGAAACTAAACTACGAATTGTCGATCGAACTGAATTGATTCTAGAAATCTTCGCTGATCGTGCAAAAACTCGTGAAGCCAAAACGCAGGTCGAAATTGCCCGCTTACAATATGAACTGCCGCGAATTCACCCGTCTGCTAATTCCTTAGATCAGCAACATGGCGGTGGTGGCGGTCTCCGTAACCGTGGTGCTGGTGAAACACAATCCGAATTGGATCGTCGTGTCATTCGTAAACGCATCAGTGATTTGAAACAGAATTTGGCCGTACTAGAAAAAAGTGCAGCGACGCAGCGTGAACGACGTCAACAAAGTGGCCTTCCTAAAGTTGCCTTAGTTGGTTATACCAATGCTGGCAAATCCACGACAATGAACCAACTGTTGGCCCGCTTCGATCAATTAGACGGTGAAAAGAAACAAGTTTTTGAAAAAGATATGTTATTCGCCACTCTAGATACAAGTGTCCGTACCATCCAGCTACCCAACAAGCAACAATTCTTGCTAAGTGATACGGTTGGTTTTGTCAGTCATTTACCTCATCGTTTAATCGCTTCGTTCAAATCAACCTTGGCTGAAGCTGCCGATGCCGATTTACTCATTCAAGTGGTTGACTACGCCGATCCTAATTACCGTGACATGATGGCGACTACCACACAAACACTTCAAGAAATTGGCATTACTAATATTCCAATGATTGTTGCTTTTAACAAAGCCGATTTGCGTCCCGATACGAATTATCCGGAAAACACTGGCGATGATTTCATTTATTCTGCCAAAGATCCTGCTTCCATTGAAGCGTTGGCCAAATTAATCACCAAACATATTTTCGCCGGCTACCATACTGTCAACTTATTAATTCCTTTCAGTGAAGCTCGTATTCTTGCCGAATTAGAGGCGCACACAAGCATTATTGATAAAGACTACACGGAACAAGGTACGCGAGTTAAAGTTGTTCTCGATCCAATTCGCTACAATAAATATCAAAAGTTCATTCAGTAAATACCAATTCTGTGGTATTAATCAACCGGCTAAAGGAGCAGCTCTCATGGATAATTATCAACGCTTTTTGCAGGTTTTTAATGAACTAGAGCGTGTTATTCAACATCGTTTGCAAGTTGACGCCAAAAACAATCTCGGTGCATTATTGCGTATTGCTCAACAGGCCCACGATCAGCTGATCACCTCACATTATCAGGAATTAGATTTCTTGCGGAACTTTCGTAATATTCTCGTTCATGAAGGCATTCAAGCTGAGGGTGAAATCGCCACACCAAGCGATTATTTAATCGAGAAAGTTGAAACACTGACGACTAAAATTCGTGAGGCCAAGAAAATCAAGGCGCTCTTTCGTTCACAGGTTATTTCTTTTAAACTGACGGATAATCTTCACGATGTTTTACAAGCGGTTAAAAAATATGGTTACACAAAATTTCCTGTTTTTGCGGAGGATCATTTGGTTGGCGTGGTCACGGATAACGGCATTACGAAGTTCATGGCTAGTCAATTACAAGAAGATTTAATCTCAATCAAATCAGTTCATTTAGAAAATATTCTGGCACTCGACAAACGGAAAGATTCCTTCATGGTCGTCAACGAAGAGACGTCAATTTACGATATCGACGATATTTTCATGCGCAAAATAAAAGAAGGTAAATCGTCATTTATTTTGTTGATGTCTTCGGATAATCACGTCGATCATCCCGATGATATTACAGGTATCATCACGCCTTGGGATATGCCCGAAATCATTGCGAATTTGTAAGATTACCATTCTCAGGTTCTGTGCAGAAAGCAAAACTGCTAGATTGTAGTTCTTCATGTTTACACGAGGATTGCGCATAGAACACGTGAGCTGCTGCCTCACCAAAACCTAAAACTGTTATTTTGCACCTCGTCGCGCTTGCGCAAAGGTTGTTTAGGGAACGTAGCGAGTACCGTGGCGGGAAATAGATACTTTGCGCTGGAACGTAGTGGGCTCGCTTGAAGCCAATTAAAAAACAAATTGTCTTCAAGTCGAACCTTCTTGTAACAGCTAAAGCTGCAACAAGAATTTCACTACTGAGCGGTATCTATTTCCCGCCACTTAGCCAGTAAGATGGCAACCTTTGCGCCGGCACTGAATTAACGAGTGGTTTAATCACTTCAAACTCTTTAGAAATCCAAACTTGAAGTTAAATCACACCACCACATCTCGTTTGTCAGTGCCGGAGGGAAATCGCGGTCAGCCGCGTCATTCTTGTTAATGGTTTACCATTTACAAGAAAGCTCGTATTTGAGACAAATCGGTTTTTGATTTGGCTCAAATCAAGCTCGCAGCGTTCCACCAGCGCATTTCCCGTAGGCACGGAGAATAACGAGCATAACAGGCTTGGCATAAATTTAGAACAAAAGAATAGAGCTGGGATAAAAATCCCGGCTCTTTTTGTATGGTTGCGGCAATAAATACCTTAACTAATTTTTCTACTCTCATAGCCAAGCCACAATTTCCAATTGGCAAACCAGATAACGCCACCGATAACGACCGTTGTCAGCAATAAGCGCAACGGATCATCAGGGCCACTGGCATTATAACCTAATAGAACCGCGGTAACCCTCTGAACTACCACTGAATTGATTCCTGCATTAGGTAAAATAAATATGGTTGCACCAAGCGCGTAAATCAAAATTAAAACCGACAAGAAAAGTTTTTTTTGAAATTCTACTTGTAAAATTGCTAGTAATGAAGCGACCTCAATGATCAATCCAATAAGCGCGCTGTTCAACAAACAAATGACGAGCAAATTCAATGCGTTAATACTGAACCAAGACTGGTAGTCACCAAAACTAAATAAGCGAAAAATCAGCAGTTGATTGACACCAGGAATCAGACTCCCAGCAAAAACCAAAAGCGTCCAGCCTAATGAAAATAACAAAACCAGTTGCCAACCTTGACGATATAAATGTCGCCGACTGTAACCGAACTCGAGCAAATAACGCCAATTTGATACTAACTGAAATGATAACAGGACCAACGAAAAGACGAACATAACTTGGAATGTCGCAGAAAACCACGACACAATCGCCGTAGCTTGCCAGTGAAAAGCAATCATTAACGTGACGGTTAGAAATATAGTGATTCCGGTCATAATTGCAATATAAAAACTAAAAGTTCTGCCTAAATTTCTGACTTGGTATTGCCAAAGCTTACTAGTTTCCATCGTGACCCCTCCTAACCTTTGCGAATTTTAGCTTGCAAGCGGCGGGCAAATAAATAACTAACGCCACTTAAAATAGCCACGACAACTGACAGAGTAATTAACAATGGCCAAGCGCGTACCCCATCTGTGGAACGACCAATTAAACGATACAAGAACGCTGTAATATGTTGCTTCGTTGTTGTATTAGCTTGCCAATAAACCAAGCCGATTGCGCCGGCAATTAATCCAGGAACAGTCACAAATCCGCCATACACGCTAAAAAGTGCAACAATCCAGTTCGTTTGTGTGAGCAATAATCCAAAAATGAAACCTAACAACAACATCACCATGATGAAAAAGGCAAACATTAAAAAGAGAAAAAGACCAAATTGCCAAGGCTGATTGAAAGCTGCTCGATAAGATTTAAAGATGCCAGCAAAATTATTAATCGGTACCTGACCTCTGGTAGCAATTTTTAAATAAAGTGTGATCATGCCATCCAATAAAAACGTACTCAGCAACACTGAAAGCCATTGCATGAACCAACTACGGCGCCGCGGGATTCCCATTTGTAAGAAAAAAGTGGTATTTTCTTTGGTTAAGATAGCCAGATCGGCCATGGATACGTATAATACCGCACTGCAAACCGATTTGACATCCAATAAACGAAGGTTAATTCCAACAACATAGTCTAATAGATCAATTGATAGCCACAGGCCGAAAAGTCCTAAGGCATAATTATAATTTTCAAGAAATAAGCGCCGCCAATGAAATTGCCAACTCGTTTTAGTCATGCTAATCACCTACCTTGCCAGTCAGACAGATGAATAATTCTTGGAGCGACATTTGCTGAATTGCAACGGAACTTGTTCGCGTGTCGCGGGGCAATTCACCTAAAACATAGGCCATTTCAATCTCACCTAAATGTTTACGTTGCAAAACTTGATAACCAGCCACGAATTCTTCAACGGCTGCTTGCGGGCCAGAAATAACGTGTGCTTGATTCAACAGAACTGTCGCATCGCAATCTTTCTTAATCACGCCCTTGTCAACAATCAAAACATGTTCCACAATATTCGCAACTTCCTCGATTAAATGAGTGGCGATGACAAATGTTCGCGGCCGTTCTTCATAAGTACTCAATAATTCCGAATAGAACAGTTCGCGGTTATTCGCGTCAAGTCCTAACACCGGCTCATCTAAGAAAATAAATTCAACCGGTAAACATAACGCATTGATTAATTTGAAGATCGTCAGATAACCAGTTGATAATTTAGCAATCTTCTGATTGACATCTAGATCAAAAACTTTAACCAAATGTTCATTGTAGCGCCAATCAAAGGTGCCATAAAACTTGCTCAACCATTGAAACGCTTGCCTAACTTTCATACTTGACGGATAAAAGTCAGTATCACTCATTAAGTAAAAACGCCGCTGGGCTGCTTCATTATCAACGACTGACCGCCCATCAAGGGTAATTTCACCATTATTAGCGAACGCACGATTATTAATGATCCGCAACAAAGTACTTTTCCCAACACCATTACGTCCTAATAACCCATAAATTTTACCCGGTTCCAATGTAAAACTAATATCCTGTAAAACTTGGTGTTTCCGATATTTCTTCTGAATATGTTTAACGACAACTTCACTCATGACCGTACCCTCTTTCAATCAGACGTTGTAAATCTGCCTTTGATAATCCTAATTTTTTTGATTCAACGATTAATGATGCCACATAATCTTCGAAAAACGAGGCTTTACGTTTGGCGATGATTTTGGTCTGTGCCCCTGCCATGACAAACATCCCCAATCCTCGTTTTTTTTCGATCAATTGTTGTTCAACCAAGATATTCATACCCTTTAAAACAGTTGCCGGATTAATTTTGAACTGTCGCGAAATTTCTGTCGTTGAAGGAATTTGTGTTCCTTCAGCAAACGCCCCAGAAAAAATCGCCTCTTCAATTTGATTCGCAACTTGTAAATATAACGATTCCGCACTACTAAAATCAAAATGCAACTGACTCACCTCACCGTCAAAAAACAAACGTGGTTTTCAATAGGTTAATTACTTATGTAGCTAACTATATAACCATAACTAATTTTTGTCAACGCTTTATCGATTAAAACTTTTATTTTTGAGTTGGTATTTTTTGATGTTACTGATTTAATGCGCCAGAACTAAAACTGTCATGTTGCGGTTCTGCGCGCTTGCACAAAGGTTGCCTATGGAATGTGGCGCGTTGTCGTGGCGGCGAAAGAATACTTTGCGCTGGAACGTAGTGGGCGTCGATTTGAGCCGATTAAAGGACAAATCGTCTCAAATGCGAGCCTTAATGTAAGCAATAAATTGCCAACATTAATTTCACTACTGAGCGGTATTCTTTCGCCGCCACTAATTAAGCAAATTAGCAACCTTTGCGCACGCGCTGAGTTGACGAGTGGTTGAATTACCCCCCTTAAAATTTTGAGAAATACAGACTTGAAGTTAAATCACACCATAGTTTGTTAGTCAGTGCCGGAGGGAAATCGCGGTCAGCTGTGAAATTGTCGTTGGCAATTTATTGCTTACGACAAGGCCGAGCTTTAAGACAAATTTATTTGGCTTAAAGTCGAGCCCACAGCGTTCCACCAGCGCATTTCCCGTAGGCACGGAGAAGAGCAACGCAACAGTTCTAGAGCTCGGTATTTCTCATTTAAACAACAAACCAAAAATTTCTTTTGTAAATAATGTCAACTTTTGCTCACACTTCACGTAATATAGGGTGTAGGACACAATAGCTATTGAATGACTACTACTGATCGAGGTTAGCAAATTTACTTTGAACGACAAAGAAGGTGGAATGGATGGACGAGCAAGATGTGATCGACGCATTGCGTCATCACGATGAAAAAGCGCTAGGGCAATTGATCGAAAATTATGGGGATTTTATTCAACAAGTCATTCTACACAATCTACCGACATCGTATGAACGTGGTTTTGTACAAGATGTTGAGAACCGTTGTTATTATCAAGTCTGGTCAAAAATTACCACCTATGACGCAACGAAGGGAGAATTCAAGGCTTGGCTGGGTACTGTTGTTAAGAACCAAGCTATTGATTATAAGCGTGGTATTAAGGGAACATTTCAAACATTAGCCATTGATGAAAACTTCTTGGTTGATGATGCCGTTAGTACTACCGAAGAGCCCCTCGATTACGACGAATTATTTGCGCCTCTTTCAGAAACTGAACGGAAAATTTTTAAACTTTACTTCATTGATGATTTAACGACTAAAGAAATCGCGAAAACATTAAATATGCGTTCGTTAGCCGTTTACAAACATTTATCTCGCGGACGTCGCAAGCTAAAGCAGGAGGTCAATCAACATGATTTTTAGTAATCCTTTTATTGAAGTTGTTAGCAATATGAACGGTTTAACAGCAAAATCATTTGTGAAGCCAGCAACACCTTATTTACGTCAGAAATATCGTGAACGTCAAGCGGCACTGTACATCACCATGCAACAAGTCCTTGACCAACTTACTAAGCTACTTGAACCTGATGAAAAAATTATTAACTTCATGCCCATGACCGACGAGCAAAACTCACAATTTGCAACTGGCGGCGTGATGGGCATGTATCATCCAAAAACTACAGCTGCTCAAAAATATATGCATGAGCAAGATAGCCTACGCGGTAATCGAATTATGGCTTTCACAAATAAACGCATGATTTTTTTCATTGTAATCGAATTTCTCGATGATCCTAATCAATATTTCTCTTATGAGTATTCCGCATTACATTCGATTAAATTAAAGCGTCATTCTCAAGTTGTCCCGACTGACCATCGAGGATTAAAGCGTGTTACCGATGCGTGGTACACACTTGATTTTGAAACGGATGACCGGCATATCTTCACCGAAATTCTTACTTCTGAAAATGGTCAATTATTTAAAAAGAACACCTTAACTATTCCGGCAATGAAAAATATTTCAATTACCGACAGAGTGACTCGTATTAAAAAATTAGACATGTATTTTAGTAATGTTGCTGGTCAATATGGTTGCTTTATGTGGTTCGGTATTATTTGGCTAGGTGGACTAGCACTTTATTTCTTATGGAACTGGATCTCTACTGGGAGCCCGATTTAACAACAATATTTTCTGCATGCTAGTTCAACCCCAAATTGAACCGGTAAGCGAACTTTTCAAACCAATCCATGTAAAAAGCCTGTTGCGCTTAAATCGCAACAGGCTTTTTTAATCTTCTTAAAATAACTAACTGGCTATTTCAGCCGCATAGCAAGGCGCTGTGACAGACGTGATAGCATGAAGCAGATAATAAAGTAGAAAACCGCCATGGCAATAAAGATGGGAATCATGTAATTCGTATTCTGTCCATAAATAATCTGCGAATGATACATCAATTCTGGCAGCAGAATAATCGTTGCTAGCGACGAATCCTTAACCAGCGAAACAAACTGGCTAACAATTGGTGGCACCATATTACGAAATGCCTGTGGCAAAATAATATGCCACAAAGCTTGGAGGTAACTTAATCCGTTGCTGCGGGCGGCTTCCATTTGACCAGCATCAATTGATTGAATCCCACTCCGAATAATTTCGGCCAACATCGCCGATTCAAAAATTGTCAAGGCCACGATCGCAGCACCAACCGTACTTAACCGAATCCCAAAAGTACTCGGCAAACCGAAATACATAAAGAAAATGATCAACAAAAGTGGTAGATTGCGAATGATGTCAATCACTAAACCCACAATCATCGAAACGTATTTAATCTTCATATAACGAATAATCCCTAAAACCGAACCAATTAAAAAACTAAGCACAACCGAAATAGCGGAAACGTAAATGGTTACCCACAAACCTTCTAAAAGAAAGCGCAGGTTAATCCAGCTATAAGCTTGAATGAAATTTTGCATGGCACTTCCTCCTCTTAAGCCTGTTGGTTTTTAGCCCAACGTTTTTCCAAGTAACGCATTAAATAACTCAGCGGCATTGTCATCACCAGATACAACAAGCCGACTGCTAAGTACGTATCGGTTGTTTTAAACGTTGTCGAGGCAATTAAATTACCTTGGTACATCAGGTCGAAACCAGCTAAGAAAGCGAGCACCGACGAATTCTTGACCAAATTGACGAACTGATTACCTAATGGTGGTACGACAATCTTGATCGCTTGCGGTAAGATAATGAAGCGCATCGCTTGTAAATAAGCCATCCCATTACTGCGAGCAGCTTCCATTTGACCAACTGGCACACTTTCGATACCGGCGCGCACTGTCTCAGCAATAAAAGCCGACGTGTAGATGGTTAAGCCGATTGTGCCCGCAGTAAAGCCATCCAGACCGGGAATAAAACGTGGCATCACAATGTAAAAAAACATGGCCACAACTAATAAAGGAATATTCCGGAATATTTCCACGTAAGTACGACCGATAATGTGAACCGTTTTGTTGGGGCTGATTTCCAACATGGCAAAGATGACACCTAGAATCAAACTACCAATCAACGCAATTAAGCTTGATTCAAGCGTATACTTGATCCCCTCCAGTAATGCTGACCAATTGTTTGTTAAGATTGATATCATTTGACCACACTCCCATCAAACCCAGAAATCTTTTTGAACCATTTATCGACAATTTTTTGATAAGTACCATCTTTTTCAATAGTCTTTAAAGCCTGATTGATGGCTGTCCGGAATTTCTTCTGACCTTTATTAATGCCAATTCCATAAGGTTCACTGGTAAACGTTCCCCCAACAACCTGATAACTAGGATCATCAGAAACCAAACCATATAAAATACCATTATCAGTTGTCATCGCGTCGCCTTGATCAGATTTCAAGGCAGTGAAGGCTTGGGCCGCATCAGATAATTGCAAGACTTGTGTATTTGGCGCGGCTTTTTTAATATTATCAACCGAATTAGAGCCTTGAATGCCAATAACTTTAGTCCCCTTCGTTAAATCCTTAACTGATTTGATCTTACTCCCTTTTTTAACGATGATAGCTTGGCCGGCATTGAAATAAACATCAGAGAAGTCAATTTCTTTTTTGCGTTCAGGCGTAATCGTCATCGTCGAAACCAATCCTTCAACATTACCATTCTTCAACAATGGCAAGCGAGTATTACTTGTTACAGGCACGAAATTAATCTTAACTTGATCGCCAAAGATTTCTTTAGAAATAGCTTTCGCAATATCGACGTCAAAGCCTTGAATTTTGCCCGTTTTAATGTTCATCAGACCAAATAAACGTGTATCACTCTTCACGCCCCAAGTAATCTCATTAGTCTTTTTAACGCGCTGCACGACGTCTTCCTGAGCAATGTTTTTGCCGCATGCGGACAAGGCAATCAATAAACTCAGTAACGGAAGCAATAGCCAAAGTTTTGCCCAACTTTTCTGCTTATTTCTCATCATGCACCTCCTATCTCATTTTTTAGATGACAGTTTCTTAGCGAACCTTGTGAAGAAACTTCTGATATTCGTGGCGGTGTCCATTCAACTGCTACTCCGCAGCCAAGGACAGTTATTTGCACAGACCGCAAATAACTTTGATGCTACGGACGTTGTCTATTCTTGTGGCAAAATTCATGACGCAAGAAACATAGCATGGCGAAGTTCGCCTAGTTGAAACATGGCCCTATCTCACTCTAATGATAGTTTCTTAGCAAAACAAGCTAAGAAACTTTGATGTTCGTGGCGGTGTCCATTCAACTATGGCGAAATTCGCCTAGTTGAAACATGGCTTAATCTGCGTGAATAATTTTGCTTAGGAAATCTTTGGCCCGTTGATCTTGTGGGTTCTGGAAGAATTCCTTAGGATTATCAGAGTCTTCACGAATCTCACCATCGGCCATGAAGACTAAACGATCACCGACTTCTTTAGCGAAACCCATTTCATGAGTAACAACAATCATCGTCATGCCCTGATCGGCAACTTTCTTCATAACGTCCAAAACATCACCAATCATTTCTGGATCAAGTGCCGATGTTGGCTCATCGAATAAAATTGCTTTGGGTTGCATTGCTAACGCTCGGGCAATGGCGATACGCTGTTGTTGTCCACCTGATAACATGGCCGGCAACTTGTTAGCCTGATCTTGAAGACCAACTAACCCCAACAATTTATTGGCGCGTTCTTCGGCTTCCTTTTTAGGCACCTTCAGTACTTGGATCGGCCCCAAGGTAATGTTCTCCATAATAGTTTTATTGGCGTACAAATTAAAATGTTGAAATACCATGCCAACATTTTTGCGAATCTTATTCATGTTTGTTTTAGGATCAGCCAAGTCAAAGTTATCAACCAATAATTGGCCAGAAGAAATATGTTCAAGTCCGTTGATTGTGCGCAATAAAGTACTCTTACCGGATCCGGAAGGTCCAATAATCGTCACAACTTCACCGCGTTCAACAGTCAGATTAATATTCTTTAGCGCGTGGAACTTACCATAGTACTTATTAACATCATGAAATTCAATCATTGACATTATAAGACCCTCCTTATTTTTATAAAAAGTTTTCTTAAATAATATATTTATTATATTACGGTAAAATAAGTCTGAGTGCAAGTATCCCGACATATTTACGAACTCGTCAGTATTAATAACAGTTATTATTCGTGTTTTACTGATTAAATATGCCAAGTTTAACCCGAATGTGAGGTGTATTGCAAGGATTAAGTAACATTGACGTGGTGATGAAAAATAAAACTACTTTGTTGCGATTCTTCGCGCTTTACGCAAAGGTTGCGTATGGAATGTGGTGAGTACCGTGGTGGAAAATAAATACTTGTCGCTGGAACGTGGTGGACACTGCTTGATTAAAATTGTTGCAACTAAAACTGTTTTGTTGTAATTCTTCGCGCTTACGCAAAGGTTGCATACGGAACATGCGAGTACCGTGGTGGAAAATAAATACTTGTCGCTGGAACGTAGTGGGCGTCGATTTGAGCCGATTAAAATACAAATCGTCTCAAATACGCGCCTTAATGTAAGCAATAAATTGCCAACATTAATGTCACTACTGAGCGGTATTTATTTTCCACCACTAAACAGACAAGAGGGCAACCTTTGCGCAAGCGCTGAATTGACAAGTGGTTGAATTACCTTTCAATTTTAAGAAGTGTAAATTTGCGCTTAAGTTGGCACTAACACACTTTCGTCAGTGCTGGAGGGAAATCGCGGTCAGCCGCGGAATTCTTGTTGGTGGTTTACCACTTACAAGAAAGTTTGTATTTGAGCCAAATCGGGCTTTGTTTTGGCTCAAATCAAACTCGCAGCGTTCCACCAGCGCATTTCCCGTAGGTACGAAGAAGCACAACATAGCTGTTTTCAGCCAAAAAAATAGAGCTGAGAAAAAATTCTCAACTCCTCGTACTTTTATTTATTTGCGGCCAACATCGCGTTGGTAATCATTTTAATCTGACCTTTGACTGCTGCTGGGTCATAATAGTACATCTTGCTGAATGGCAGTTCGATGACGTGTTTGGCTTTGACCGCTGGTAATGTTTGCCAAACGACATTATTTTTCAAGTCGTTAATCACTTGTGTATTGCCCTTTTTTGCAGTACTAAAGCTGGTGAATAGCATCCAATCCGCGGCGTATCGTGGTAACGATTCTGTAGAAATTTGCTTGTAACCAATGCCTTCTTGAATTTTAGCGATTGAAGTAGGTAGTTTGAAACCTAAGCCACTGATTAAAGCTTCGCCGCCCCGTCCCCAGCTTGAACCTTGTACATATAATTTATTATTCTGCATCTCATAGAAGCCAACTGTAGTCACGTTGGGATTGATGCCGGCTGCTTTTAGTTTGGTTACATTTTTTTGACTAGTTGTTCGTAAATCTGTGGCCACTTTTTTGGCCTGAGTCGAGCGGTTCAAAATTCGACCAAACTTCGTCAACGTTTGATAAACGTTAGCCTTGGTGCCATATTTAAGATACACAACTGGTGCCACTTTTTTCAAAGCTTTAACATCCGCTTCATTGCTGGTAATGATTAAATCTGGTTTCAACTTTAAAACAGCTTCAACATTTAAGGCGTTCCCTAAATTTTTGACTTTATGGACAGTCCGCTGATTCAAAAACGGATTGGCTAAATCCATACTCGTTGACCCAACGACATTGACGCCCAACGCCATGACTTCACCAGTATAAACTGTTGCAACCACACGTTGCGGATGAAGCGGGACTTTAACCTGACCGTTGTCAGCCGTAATTGTACGTGTTGTTGTTGTTTGCGCATTGGCTGATTTTGTCGTCGTTGCCTTGCCACAACCAGCCATCGCTAAACTTAAAAATAACAAACCGATACCAAGTATGCTACGTTTTTTCATCATTATTAATTTCTCCTAACTCACTCTAATGATCGTTTCTTAGCAAAAAACACTAAGAAACTTCCGATGTTCGTGACGGCGTCCATTCGACTAAGGCAAAGTTCGCCCAGTCGAGACACAGCCCTAGTTTGTTTTAAATAATAAATATAAGAAATATGGCATCGTAATCACGCCAGTTACTAGACCAACAGGTAAAACCGACGGTAAAAATAAATTATTTGCGACCAATGTAGCTAAAACCATTATGATGCAACCAATGACACAACTAGCCGGTAATAGCACGCGCATTTGGCTGCCGACTAGTCGCTTAGCAATACGCGGCGCCATCAGACCAACAATGCTGATTGCGCCGCCAACAGACACTGCAACTGCTGCCAAAGCAACAGCCAGCGACATGAGCAAGTAGCGCATAAATTTAACGTTGACGCCGATACTTTGGGCCATTGGTTCACCAAGCACAAATGTTGCTAACTCCGAATGAACTGTCACCGTCACTAACAAAAGCATCAGTGTCAGTACGCCATATATCAAAAGGAATTTACGATCGGTGTTCCAAAAACTGCCACTTAACCAAACTAAAATTTTATCAAAATCGAACTTGTTCAAACTTAATTCGATCATTAAAATAATGCCATTCAACAAAGCGGTCAGGGCAACGCCACCTAGTAGAATTTTCATCTTGGCACCGTTTCTGCTAATGGCACTAACCACGATAAAACTCAGCACTGCGCCAATCAACGCTGCTAATGGCAACCATTGATCAATATTTAGGCCTTTAAAACGGCTGGCTAAACCAATCAGGATGACCGCACCTAAACTAGCACCAGCATTGACGCCTAAGATACTGGAATCAACCAGCGGATTGCCGGTTAATATCTGTAAAATTAAACCGCTAACTGCTAAACAGCTACCAGTAATTAGTGCTGCTCCTAGATAAGGCATGCGAATATCCCAAATCACCAAATTAGTCAGTTGATCGGTTGACCGTCCAAACATACTTCGCAATGTGGCACCAAAACCAAGACGAATTTCACCCAGTGACAACAGCGCCACACACAACAGCAATAGCAATAACCCACAGCCTAAAAGACAGCCAATGATGCGTCGTTTACTCATCGGTTAACACCTGACCTTCGCGGGCAATCACGATTAACAAAAATGCGCCGCCGCAAATCGCACTTAAAGCCGCCAATGGCAGTTCCGTCGGTGCCACTAAAGTTTTCGCAACGAAATCAATCAGTAACATAAAAACAGCACCCAGTAACAAATTGGGTAAGATATTGCGTTCCAAAGAATCTGGATGCAAATAATGAATGATAGCTGGAATTCCCAAGCCGACGAAACCAATATTTCCGGCCACAGCCACACTACAACCAGCACTAATGACAATCACCAAAGCACCGATTGCCCGTGTCAATCCCGGTCGTGCCCCTAATGAACGCGCCGTTGCATCATCAAAGACCATGAGCGTTAAACTTTTGCGATTAAAGGTGATCATCAACGTCACCACAAACAAGCCCACCACTAAAAAAATAACCTGTTTAAAAGTCGTATCACTAAAACCACCAACTAATAAATTGCGGAACTGCATCGTCGTATTGGTCAATAAACTGACAGCATAAGCAAGGCAACTGACAAAACCAGAAAAAACTGTCCCGCCTAAAATAAAGCGCAAAGGATCCAAACCCTGGCGCGTCATCGCTAACATCAAAACAACCACAAAGGCGAGTGTTGCACCGACAATGCTCAACCAAATAGTATTGATAACCGACAGCGTAATCCCAGCAACCGACCCCAGCATGAGTGCCAACATTGCTCCCGCGTTCACGCCTAGAATTGATGGATCTGCAATTGGATTTTTGGACAACGTTTGCATTAATTGACCACTCAACGCTAATAAGGCACCAACCAGCGCTGCGGCCAAAGCGCGCGGCAGGCGAATTGACCACATAATTTGTTGCGCTAGTGTGTGCTGAGATTGCCATAATAAACTTGGTGCATACCAATGAACACCGCCGGCTAAATTCAAAATAAAAACGACAATAAGCAAGATAACCAATAATAAATTTAAGCGCGCTAATCTAGCAATCTTCATGATTGCACCAGCGTTTCATAATCTTGCAATTGTGGATATTGCCGGGCTGAGTGATAAGTAATATCTGCCGTCACTTGAAATGTTTTGGCCAATAATGACGCTGTCAAAACTTCTTTTGGCGTACCAGTTTTAATAATACGGCCGTCTTGAATACACAATAACTGATCGCAATATTGGGCGGCTTGGTTCAAGTCGTGTAAGACCAGCACGACCGTTTTTTGTTGAGTTAAATTTAATTCCTTTAGCAAATTCAAAATTCCCAGTTGATGCGTTAAATCCAAGTATGTCGTTGGTTCATCGAGCATAATAATCGGACTGTTGTGCACCAATGTCATCGCGATAAAAGCACGCTGCCTTTGACCACCAGACAGCGAATCAATCCGGCGATTGGCCAAGTCATCAACTTTAGCTGCAACCATGGCTTGATAAACTTGTGCCTTCCCGGATTCATCCCGATTCATTAGTCCGTGATAAAAGGCGTAACGTCCCATTTTAACAAGATTCAAGACGGTTAAATCACCGGGCACAATTGGTGTTTGGGCTAAATAAGCAATCATCTTCGCCCGCATTTTGTTCGGCATCGTTGCCAATTGTTGTTCATTAATAAGCACCGAACCACTTATTATGGGATTAATCCCGCAAAGTGCTTTCAGTAGCATTGATTTACCACTGCCATTCGGCCCAATCAACCCTGTAATTTGTCCGGTCGCAATTTTTAAGCTTTGCTTTTGAATGATTGTTTTTTTACCATAACCAATCGTTAACTCTTGACCAACAATTGCGTTCATTTAAAAGACCTTTCCATTCGCTAACTTAGTCGAAAAATAAGTCGGGGCATTTCAGAACACGTTTAAATAATTATTCCGATAATTAATAATATCATTATTCGATATGATGATAAACGGTGTGTCAGGAATTAATCGTTTGAAATAAGCGAGTTTGGCGTGATTCTACTTAGAACAATTCTTATGTAGTTTTAATAGAATGCGCGTACTGCAGTTAAAAATATTGCCGGTAAATTCGAACGATTAAAAAATAATTCTGAAAAAATTTTGCGGCGTAATTCTGTCAATTGAAGTGCGTACTTCTTTATGTACAAAAATCAAAAAATTGCATAGAAAAACAGCGCAAATTCAATATTAGAATTTGCGCTGTTAGTTTATTATCGCTTAATATTTAACGTTTTCTTTAACTAGCTTGATATTCTCATCATTGGTCAAAGAAACATTCAATGCTGTTTCGGTAAGTTTAGCCATTTCGTCAGTGTTCAAATGTTTCATCAATGAACGAACCTTCAAGATTGAAGTCGCACTCATTGAGAATTCATCTAACCCCAAACCAACTAGCAAAGGTACCATAATTGGGTCGCCAGCAGCTTCGCCACACATACCGGCCCATTTACCCTCTGCATGTGCAGAATCAATGACGTGCTTAATTAAGCGCAGAATTGAAGGGTTATAAGGTTGATAGAGATAGGAAACGTGCTCGTTACCACGATCAGCAGCCATTGTATATTGAATCAAGTCGTTAGTCCCGATACTAAAGAAGTCAACTTCTTTAGCAAATTGATCAGCTAACACTGCTGCAGCTGGGATTTCGATCATGATACCGACTTCAATGTTACCAACTTTGACGCCATCAGCGACTAACTTGGCTTTTTCTTCTTCAAGAACACCTTTAGCCTGACGGAATTCTTGCAAGGTTGCGATCATTGGGAACATAATTCGCAAACGACCGAATGCAGATGCGCGTAATAAGGCACGCAACTGAGTTCTAAAGATATCTTGACGATCCAAACTAATTCGGATAGCACGATAACCTAAGAATGGGTTCATTTCTTCAGGAAGTGGTAAGTATGGTAAATGTTTATCTCCACCAATATCCATTGTTCGTACAACAACAGGTTTACCATTCATTCCTTCAAGAACAGCCTTGTAAGCTTCGAATTGATCATCTTCTGATGGTAATTCGGCTGAATCCATATATAAGAATTCAGTTCGATACAAGCCAACAGCTTCTGCACCATTATCAAGAACACCTTGTAAATCTTTAGGTGTTCCAATATTAGCGGCTAATTCGAAGTGGACACCATTTGCTGTTTCAGTAGTCGCATTCTTTAACTTTTGCCATTCAGCTTTTTGTGTTGCGAAAGCTTCAGCAGCAGTTTGATATTTCGTTACTTCTTCAGCACTTGGCTTAATTACAATATCACCAGTGTTACCATCAACGATGACTTCATCGCCAGCCGCAATATCTGTCGTAACGCTTTCAGCGCCGACAATAGCAGGGATTTCAAGCGTCCGGGCCATAATTGCGGAATGGGCGGTACGACCACCAATATCAGTAACAAAGGCTTTTACGTATTTCTTATTCAACTGAGCAGTATCACTCGGCGTCAGATCATGTGCGACGATGACAACTTCCTCATGAATTAACGCTGGATTAGGTAATTCAACGCCTAATAAATGAGCCATCACACGCTTCGTAACGTCGCGAACATCTGCCGCACGCTCTTGCATGTAAGGATTATCGGTCATTGCTTCAAACATTTTAATGAAAGTTGTTGATACTTCGTCCAATGCGGCCTCAGCATTAACATTCTCATCGGTGATCTTTGACTTAACGGCGCCAGTAAATTCTGGATCTGCCAAAATCATCATATGTGCATCAAAAACTTGGGCTTCTTCTTCACCCAAGGATTTAGCGGCACTATCACGAATTTGTTGTAACTCGTCGTGAGATTTATCGATGGCGCTTTGCAAACGATCAGTCTCTTTTGTTACATCATCAATTGCAGACTTTGAAAATGACAAATCAGGTTGAACAAGGAGATAGGCTTTGGCAATTGCAATGCCGTCACTAGCCGCAATCCCTTTCAAGGTCTTAGTCATTATTCAGTAAGTCCCTCTTTCTTCATCGTATCAACGATTGCGTTGATGGCATCAGCTTCATCAGTACCTTCAGCAGAGATTGTAACGTCTGCGCCTTGGCCAACACCAAGAGACATAACGCCCATGATTGACTTCAAGTTAACTGATTTGCCTTTATATTCAAGGTTGATGTCAGAGTTGAACTTGCTTGCTGCCTGTACTAATAAAGTTGCTGGGCGTGCATGAATACCAGTTTCAGCAACAATATGAAAATCGCGTTTTTCCATAATATATGAACTCCTTTGTGATATAAAAAATTTTAGGTTTGACCAAAAAGTCAAACCAGGAAACAGTCCCCTGGTGGAGTCTGTTCACTTCAACTTAAATGCTAACATTTTTTGAACAATACTACAAGAATTTTCGTTAAATAAAGCGTTGTAATTTCCTATGTCGGTTGATGTTAAACGCTTTCAGACAAGTGATAAATTACTGTACCATTTCGTTGTGCATTGCCAACAATTTCTTTACGCTGTGGCAATTGCTCCCATACTTTAACGAATTCATTAAAGTCGCTCGCCTGAACCACAACTTCACTAACCTGACCACTTAACAAATCTGCTAAATCTTGTTGATATTTTTCGGTCATAATTTTTGCCTTCTTTCAGCCAATGTTAGAAAATAATGAAGAAGTAAGACGAAAGTCAAATTGAGTTCAATGCTTAATCTAGCAACACTGTCTACCCAGATTTTTGAATAAACAGCGTGATGTCGTTAAGACATTAACACTCAGACTTTCGTTTTGCGACAACCTAAAACAAAAAAGAGTCGGAATTTTTTGCTAATTCCAATTCGCGTAACTCCTTCATTTAAGCATGGATATTTCCTGTTGTCCAGCAAATAAATTGTTCGAGGCTTAGCACTTGCACATCAAGAGTGCTAAAGCTATAATATCAACATAGGTCAGAAATGGTCAAACTATTTTTTCTGATCATCATAACTGATCAAAGCAGATCTGAAAGGCGTGATGCATAAAATGCTTTGTCAAAATTGTCAACAGAATGAAGCGACGATTCATTTATATACCACTGTAAATGGTCAACGTCGCGAAATTGATCTTTGTCAGAACTGTTATCAAAAACTCAAAAATCAAGTTGCTCAAGGAAGTGAACCAAGTATGGCACAAGATCCATTTGGCTTTTCAAACTTAGATGATCTCTTCCGTGCAATGGGTGGTCAAAATCCTAACGATGCTAACCAATTCCAGCAAGCACAAAATCCGCAACAAGGACAAGTGCAACAAGGTGGACGTGGTGGTCGTCGCGGGAATGGCATCCTTGCACAATACGGTGTTAACCTAACCGATCAAGCACGTCAAGGTCAGATCGATCCCGTGATCGGTCGCGATAAGGAAATCGCCCGCGTCATCGAAATTTTGAATCGTCGTACAAAAAATAATCCAGTTCTCATTGGTGAAGCTGGTGTTGGTAAAACTGCAGTTGTTGAAGGTTTAGCACAAAAAATTGCTGACGGCAATGTTCCTGCCAAACTACAAAATAAAGAAGTCATTCGTTTAGACGTTGTTTCTCTGGTTCAAGGCACAGGTGTCCGTGGTCAATTCGAGCAACGGATGCAACAATTAATTCAAGAATTGAAGAAGAACGCAAATATTATTCTATTTATTGATGAGATTCACGAAATCGTCGGTGCTGGTAATGCAGAAGGTGGCATGGACGCTGGAAACGTTCTGAAACCTGCGCTCGCCCGTGGTGATATTCAATTAGTTGGTGCAACGACCTTAAATGAATACCGCACGATTGAGAAAGATTCAGCTTTGGCTCGTCGTTTGCAGCCTGTTACGGTTGATGAACCGACAATTGACGAAACCATTAAGATTTTGCACGGCTTGCAACCTCGCTACGAAGATTACCATCATGTCAAATATACCGAGGCTGCGATTGATGCTGCAGCTAAACTTTCGGCACGCTATATTCAAGATCGTTTCTTACCTGATAAAGCCATCGATTTACTCGATGAAGCTGGATCGAAGAAGAATTTGACCTTAACCAATGTTGATCCTAAGTTATTGGAAGAAAAGATTCAATCAGCCGAATCACAAAAACAAGAGGCATTGCAGCAAGAAGATTATGAACGCGCCGCTTATTTCCGCGATCAAATCGAAAAGCTCAATAAGATGAAGAACAACCAAGCTGGTTCTGATGGCGATCATGCCGTTGTTGACGAAAAAGATATGGAAAAAATTGTCGAAGAAAAAACCAATATTCCTGTCGGTGAATTACGTGAACAAGAGCAAGCACAATTGAAGAACTTAGCCTCTGATCTGCAACAACATGTGGTTGGTCAAGATCAAGCCGTAGCGACAGTCGCCAAGGCCATTAGGCGTAATCGGATTGGCTTTAACAAATCCGGTCGACCAATCGGTTCTTTCCTCTTCGTTGGCCCTACTGGTGTTGGTAAAACTGAATTAGCTAAGCAATTGGCTAAGGAACTGTTCGGCTCTGAAGACGCGATGATCCGTTTCGACATGAGTGAATACATGGAGAAACACAGTGTGTCTAAGTTAATCGGTTCGCCTCCAGGCTACGTTGGCTATGAAGAAGCAGGCCAATTAACCGAAAAAGTTCGGCGTAATCCTTACAGTTTAATTCTGCTTGATGAAATTGAAAAAGCGCATCCTGACGTTATGCATATGTTCTTGCAGATTTTGGATGATGGCCGTTTGACCGACTCGCAAGGCCGGACCGTTTCCTTTAAGGATACGATTATCATCATGACGTCTAATGCCGGCCAAGGTGATGTCGAAGCCAATGTTGGCTTTGGCGCCGCTGCAAGTGGTTCAACGCACTCTGTTGTTAGCAAGTTAACTGAATTCTTCAAGCCTGAGTTCTTGAATCGTTTCGATGATATTGTCGAATTCAATTCATTGACTAAGCAAGACTTGAACCGGATCGTTGACTTGATGATTGTTGATACCAACAATATGATTGCCGACAAAGGTTTAACTATTCACGTGACTGAGCCGGTTAAAGAAAAATTGGTTGAACTTGGATATGATCCCAAGATGGGTGCGCGGCCACTTCGGCGTGTGATTCAAGAGCAAATCGAAGATCGTGTTGCTGACTTTTATCTTGATCATCCTAAAGATAAGCAATTAGAAGCTCGGATTGAAAATGGTGAAATTAAAATTACCACCGCACGTGCTGATCAAGCCGAAGCAACCGTTAACGCAACAACAACTGATTAATTAAGCTAGCTTTATCCCCTGCTGTTTTTGCAGGGGATTTTTTTGTCGTGCGTTGCTGATTAAGACAGTGGAAACTAGGACTGTTTTGTTGTGGTTTTCCGCGCTTGCGCAAAGGTTGCATACGAAACGTGCGCGCTGTCGTGGCGGCGAAATAATACTTTGTGCTGGAACGTAGTGGGTGTCGATTTGAGCCGATTAAAGTACAAATCGTCTCAAATACGAACCTTATTGTAGGTGATAAATCACCAACAATAATTTCACTACTGAGCGGTATTATTTCGCCGCCACTGAGCTAGCAAGATGGCAACCTTTGCGCAAGCGCTGAATTAACGAGTAGTTGAATCACTATCCAATTTTTAGAAGTATAAGCTTGAAGTTTGGTTGCACTAACGCTCGTTCATCAGTGCCGGAGGGAAATCGCGGTCAGCCGCGGTATTCTTGTTGGTGGTTTACCACTTACAAGAAAGTTTGTATTTGAGACAAATCGTTTTTGATTTGGCTCAAATCAAACTCGCAGCGTTCCACCAGCGTATTTCCCGTAGGCACGGAGAACAGCAAGATAACAGTTCTAGGATTTGCCGCTCACAATAAAACGTTGCGATTGGATTTATCCAGCTTAAAACCAACCACAACCCTTTGGCAGAGAAGAAATGAGATCGTTTACAAAGGTGCAAAAAGTTTCCGAATATTTAAGTCTAATCAATGGTATGCGTCACAATTTTATTTTATAATTAAGGCAAATATATTTTTTAGGAGTGGTATGATGCGGCTTTTTGACGTAACTAACAATTTTCGCGATCTCGTACACAACCAATTGGCTGGAACCGATGCCAAGTTAGTCAAGGTCTACTCACTTGGTAATCTTACCGTGATCTATACAAAAGCCCCAACTCACGAAGAAATTTTACTCAAAAGTGACCATCGTAATATCCGCGATGACGAAATCGAATTCGTCGTTAACAACTTGACCAATGCTAAACCCAATCAAGTTGCAACTATTCATGGCAAAAACATTGCCGAAGTTTCAATCACATTACCTATTGCGCAATAATTAAAAGGTCGGCTATCCAATATGACTCAAAACTTGGTCTAAATACCCCATCACTGCTAGCATTGGTCTAACACTGATGGGGTATTTCTACTTTTACCACGACAATTTTAGTTAGGAGGATTAGCATGTGTACCAGTCTTACTTTACAATCCCAGCAACAACATCACTTTTTAGCACGTACAATGGATTTTGATTTTGAATTAGCGGCGCACCCCATCTTCATTCCTCGCGAGCACACATTTACGAGTGATTTAGGAACGCAATATTCAACCAAATATGGCTTTATTGGCACGGGACGAAATGTTGGTGATAATATTTTAATCGATGGCGTCAATGAGCATGGTCTCAGCGGCGCTGCCCTTTACCTCAACGAGTCAGTCTACCAAACTCAACCCAATACTGATACTGGCAAAATTAATTTAGCAACCCACGAAGTTTTAAATTGGCTCTTAGGCAATTTGCGTGAGGTAACAGAATTAACTGACTACCTACCGCAATTAAATATTGTTGGTATTCCCAACCGCCTGTTGCAAATTAGCGTGCCGCTACATTGGCTATTAGCCGATCGGACCGGTAATTGTTATGTTTTAGAAGCACACGCTGAGGGTTTAAAATTAATTGAAAATCCCGTCGGTGTACTGACGAATTCACCAGAATTTGAATGGCATCTTAGAAATTTACAGAATTACACACAACTACAGCCAACACCACATCCACAGCGGATCTATCACAATTTAACGGTTAAAGATTTAGGACCAGGCTCTGGTACTTTGGGATTACCCGGTGATTACACTTCAACTGCCCGTTTTATTAGAGCAAGCTTTCTCAGAGGTTTTGCAGCACAACCTGCTAACGATTTAGCGGCTATCAATACCCTATGTCATATTTTAAATAATGTCGATATTGTTAAAGGTGTTAAATTAATGGCCGATGGTACCGAAGAATACACACAGTACCGGGCTTATTTCAACCTGGAAACCACGACTTATTATTTACAACCCTATCAAGATCAAACAATTTATAGTCTTAATTTAGCGGATTATTTATTGACTGCGACTCGGCCATTAATTTTTTCAATTCCTCAACAACAGACGATCCAACCATTGGCGACACCAATAATTAATTAAAAATGGTTTCACAATGGTCTAAAAAAACCTATACTGTAATTAAGTAATAAACAGGAAGTTGGGCATAACTTGTTAGGATTTATTTTAATTATCGTGGGTGTTTTAGCAGGAATTTGTAACGCCGTAGCAGGGCTGGCATCTCTAGTCGCCTACCCGGCATTATTGGCGCTGGGCTTACCGCCAATTGCCGCCAACGTTACGGATACAGTGGCGTTGATTTTTTCAGGCATTGGCGCAACTGTATCATCTCAAAAAGAATTGCGTGGCGCACATCACGAATTGTGGACTTTTTTGCCGATTACACTTTTAGGCTGTATTGTTGGCGCCTTGTTACTATTTGCAATTCCCGCGAAAACTTTTGAAAGAGTTGTCCCGTTCTTTATTCTATTCGCGGCAATCGCTGAATTAATCCCTTTTAACCGTCAGCCAAGTAAGACTGCCAAGCCTGGTGCTAAAGTTTGGGCGTTAATCGGTGTTTTTTTCGTCGGCGTTTATTCAGGCTACTTCGGTGCCGCCGCCGGTGTTTTGATGCTGGCCCTGCTTGGCGTGATTAGCAGCGAACCTTTCGTTAAATACAATGCTGAGAAAAACATGATCTTCGCTGTTGCTAATGTGCTATCAGCAATTATTTATGGCACACACATCCAATTAATGTGGCGCTGGATTATTCCGCTAGCCCTAGGCTTTCTAATCGGCGGTTACATTGGTCCTATTATCGTCCGTCACACCTCAACCCATCTATTAAAAATCCTAATCGGCATCGGCGCTATTATTCTGGCCATCACCTTATTTGTCCAAGCTTATTAAAAATAGTGTACGCAAAATATTGGGCTTAGTGTCAACCTGGCCTTGATTAAGTGCTAAGTCCTAGAACTGTTATCTTGCGATTCTCCGTGCCTACGGAAAATATGCTGGTGGAACGCTGCGAGCTTGCGCGGCTGACTGCGATTTCCCTCCGGCACTGATAAAAGTGCGTTAGTACAGCTTAACCGCAAATTTATACTTCTCAAAATTTTAAGGGCTCCAAAAAGTTAGGCAAGAACTAACTGATTTGGAGCCTTTTATTATGGAAAAATATCCTTTAATTGAAATTTAAAATTGTTAAAAATTATCGAACTAAGAAAACCAGTTATCATCACTTATCTAAAGAATAAACAATGTCACCTTGTATTTGAGAGCCTATAAAACAAAATATTTTTGACCGTTAATGTTTCTTAATTATCTCCAAAGGATCAATATGACTCAAATTATGGATGGGCAGTAAACTTGCTATTAATACAATTCCAAAGCTAAGAAATACATTTGTAACAAATGCAGATAAAAGTACTTTTATCAAATCAATCGGCACTACATTATTAATGAATAGCATCGAAATAACATCAAGGATTTCAGAACACACGAACAATATCACACTATAGCGAATACCATTTATTAACAAGATTCGCCGAATATCGGCAGTGGTGAAACCAATCGCCTTCAAAATACCAATTTCCACAAATCTATTTTTATTGGTTAGGAAAAATGTAATCGTGAGTGTTGCGATAGTACCGACTATTATCATCAGTGCCATATTCGTAACAGATTTTTGAGTTTTTTTAACGCTATCGTTCAAGGAATCAACATTTTGTGCTATTGAACTCACATTATAGATAGGTGACATTGATTGAACTGCATGCGTCAATGATGTCATATTGTTAAAGTTTTTTGCTTGGACAACTAATGCACTCACTCCAAAGCCACGCTGTTTAAATTCGGGGAAGATACGCTTCTTTTGAATATTTTCTTTGATTGCATCTTGAAGCATCTTATTCATGGTTACATAATCAAGGAATAGCGCGTTACTATTTTCTGAACGATTGTACGGATAGTTATCAGCGTAAACACCTGTCACTTTCCTTGCGAGTAAGATCTGCGTGTAAATATTGCCATCTGTCTTAACAATTTTCTTATTATTATTAGGAAGTTCGCTAGTTGATATATATTGGGCGTAAGGAACATAGATTTGTAGGCGTAAAGTTTTACCCACAATATTATGAATCGGAATTTTATTATCAGCTAGAAAACTCTGGCTAACAACAAAATTATGTCCCTCCTTTTTTGCTTGACCTAGCGTATAAAGGTACTTCTTGATTAAATCACTTTTATAAATTGGCTGAATTGAAAAAGTTTTAGATATTGTATAGCGCTTATTTTGTACCCTGATTGAAGTCGAGTTGGGCACAGCGGAACGCACGTTGTTTTTAGTGAGGCCGTATGATACAAAAGTGAAATACTTATTCAGTGAGATGACATCAGGGAGATGCTTTATTTCGGATATTTCTTTTGTAGTAAAGTCTCTCATCGGATCAAGATCCTGACCACTCTTACTCTTAATCGTATCATTAGTAATAAAAATCGAATTATCGGTCGCACTATTCAAGGACGCTTCTTGCTGACTGGCTAATATTTTCGGCATTGTCAATATCAGGCTAGAAACACTCAGTAAAGCAATAATAACAATTAATATCAACATTGGAATCTGCCGACGAGTCTGTTGATTAATTTTGTTATATTGAAGCGCACTATTAAAATCGAGTCTAGTCACAAAATTTGGCTTATTCGTTTTCAGTTCTACTTGGTTAGTCTTTGCCAAATCTACTGACCTATTCGATATCCCAATAAGTTTTGTATTATTGATGCTAAGTACAACATCGGCGTAGGCAACAGGTAATTCTTCATGTGAAACTATGATAACAATCTTGTTTTGTTCATGGGCTAAAGATTGTAGCTTTTCATATAGCTGAACAGCATTGTTGTGATCAAGCGAGTTGGTAGGCTCGTCTGCAAACAACACTTCTGCATCAGTGACCAATGCACGAGCAATTGCACCTCGTTGATCTTCACCGCCAGATAGTTGGTTTGAGTTGACTTTTTGTTTACCGCTTAAATTTAAAGAATTAATAGTATTATCTACAATCCTTCGCCTATCTTGTACTGATAGTGTTGTTTTTAAAAGTGGAATCGTAATATTTTGTTCAAGACTTAATTGCTTAACTAAATTATGTTCCTGAAATATAAAACCGAAATTTTTAATCCTAAAATTTGCTCTGTCAGAATCATTTAAATCCCACAAATTCACATCGTTAAAATATACTTGCCCCGCAGACGGCCGCCGCAAAAGGCCAAGAACATTCAATAAAGATGATTTTCCAATCCCAGACTCTCCTTTAATGAGATAGACCTTACCCGAATCAAACTCATATGATACCCTCTTTAATATTTCTTTTTCAAATTTAATATCTAGAGAATTTATAACCAACTTTGACATATTATCGCACCCCCAAAACTTTTGTTGACCTCTTTGATTGTTAAAAATAGAATTACACATGTACAGAGATAACAAAGGAGATCTTTACATGAAGAAGTTTATCACAATTGCTATTGTAATAGCTACATTAGCTTTGGGTTTATTCGTCTCAAGTACTTCATCACGGGGGAATGAAGTACAGGCATCGGGGTATGTTACTAGAAAACCAACCTATAACTGGCATGCCCATGGTGGTTGGGTAAGTGGTTGGTTTACATTAATGGAACAGGGTACTCATATCCTAACAGTGGCCGCGTCTCTTCTAAATGGATAAATTCTGGATCAGCCGTTGGGCACTGGATTGCAGGAAAAAGAATGTGGACTTCAAAAACACCACGTGGCATGCACTTATATGGACAAGCCACTAATCATTATGGTGTGAATACTGCATGGGTAAGTTTAAATCTCACTTCCGATACGCAAACTATCGGTGTTCAATTCTAGAAGGGCTAGTAAAATAAATCTCTGTACAATAATAAATGCTAATTTAAAACACAAATTCCATATCAGTTAAGTATAATAATACAACAATCACAAGCCTTTTAAATGTGTATAAAGTTTAAAATTCGGGCAATGAATTTATGTCAAACATTCATTGCCCTTTTAATATACTCATTTTTTCACAGCTACTTCCTAATAAATATTTAAAATGAGTAATCATCGTGCTATGTACCTAACAATACGAAAACCGTTTAGAATTTTCATGGTTCACATACAATATAAGAGCAAGTTTTGGGTATTCTCTAAAGAATACTAGGGTCGTGTGCACAGGTCCCCCCGGGTAAGAACGTCGACTTTCGTACCACGTCACCATTAGCTCTACCGTCATGACTTTGAATAGTGTTGAACTTCGATATAACATGCTACCTTATCCAGTCATTTCCGGCTTATAGCTGCTTCTTGTTCATCGGTGCAGTACTTTGTTCATCAAGCTTTCCTCAGTCCCCATCTCACGATGAAGGCCTTGCCTTTGACTAACAGTTCCGACTACTGTGGCCCGTAACGTACTTTCACCGTCTAGTGGATACCCATGCCAGGCGCACATGACGTTAATGTTGGCAATTTATTGCTTACATTAAGGCTCGCATTTGAGACGATTGGCACTTCGATCGGCTCAAATCGACACCCACTACGTTCCAGCGACAAGTATTTATTTTCCACCACGGTACCTCACACGTTTCGTATGCAACCTTTGCGCAAGCGCGAAGAAACGCAACAAATCAGTTCACAAAAAAGCACGGACAATTTATCCGTGCGCTTTTCATATTTATTCTAAATTTCGCGTGAACAATTGTGGTGTTGCTCGCACAAGTAACGCGAATACGATAATGCCCATAATCAAGTTAACGACAAAACTGCCACCGTTGATCACGAGTGAATACAGCCAAGCTGACTGACCCTTTGGTGCATAAGAACCCCAGAAGAAAACACCGGCAAAGTAGTGACATAAGTATTTGAGAAAGTCACCAACGATAAAACCGCCGACCGCACCGATAACAGCTTGGTTAAGCTTGCCGGCATGTAAATTACGACGCACATAGGCACCGGTGATACCAGTCAGACCGACAATTCCGAAGGCAATCGGATATTCCAAAATAATCTGCACCGGATTCAATAAACTCCCACTACCGCGTAACCACATGTCTAACAGTCCCCAGATTAGGCCGGCAAACATACCTGGCACTGGACCACGCCGCAAACTGTAAACACCAAGTGGAATCAAACCATAACTAAACTGAATCGATGACACACCTAAATCATGAGGCACATATTCCAGGGCCATCGCCAAGCCAGCGAAAATAGCACCTTCTACTAAAATTCGTAAATCATTTTTTCTTTGCATAAAAAAACTCCTCCTTTGTTATTTTTACCATCAACAAAGCAGGAGTTTTCACTCCATCACAATTCCTACGCGTGTGTTAACACAACAGGTTCAAGGGTCTGAACTTAATCACTCTCAGCCGAAATGGCTCCCCTTTGTGACGGTAATTATTCGGTTTTCTATACGTTTATTATTAAAACGTTATTTATCGCGGGTGTCAAGACCCAATTACTTCTCCGTGGCGGGATTAAGACTTAAATCTTCCTTGAACCACTTCTGGCTCAAACGGGCAATCGTGCCATCCTGATAAAGTTCAGTCAAGGCTTGATTAAGTCGTTGCCGCAATTTAACATCCGATTTACGCAAACCGACTGCAAAAGTCTCTTCGGGAAAACCACCCGTTACGACTCGATACTGTTCAGAACTGTGATGCTGGCGAATATAATAACCGGCGTAAATACTGTCACCTAAGACACCTTGAATCCGCCCCGCCTGTAAATCAAGAAAGGCGTTATTAAAGTTATCATAGAGAATCGCGGACTTTTGCGCGACGATATTTTTCAAAACTTGTGGTTGAGCATTAAATAAAGATTGTCCTGACGAACCATTTTGTAGGCCAATTTTTTTATTCTTCATCGCAGTAAACGACGTGATCTGACTTTTCTTTAACGTCACTAGAACTTGACGATTTCGTAAATATGCTTGGGAAAACGCGACCTGTTTTTCCCGTGCCTTGGTTTTAGTGTAGCCATTCCAAATCAAATCAATGGTACCGTTACGTAATTCTGTTTCTTTCATATCCCAGTCAATCGATTGCAAGACTATTTTTTGACCTAACTTTTTACCGGCAGCCCGAGCTAAATCAGCATCAAAGCCAATAATTTGGCCATTTTTGGCTTGAAAATCCATGGGTACAAAAGTGTCGTCAATCCCGGCAATTAGTGTGGTCTTCTTCTGATTGACGGCCTTTAAGTCGCGGATTGAATTCGAACAAGCTGTGACTAGGGGCAATAAAATAATGAGCAGACAACTCAGCAAGTACAGACGCCAATTCTTCTTCAACATCGTCACCCCCTATTTTATCGGTGCTAATTCATATGTTTGATCAGCAATTTTCTGGGCGAAATCCAAATCATGGGTGACAACGATTTGCGTAATATTTTCTTGCTTAAGTTGCTCGATTAAAGACACCACATTGTCGCGCATGTCCGGATCTAATGCCGAGGTTGGTTCGTCCCAACAAAGAATTTGGGGATGTAATGCTAAGGCACGAGCGATGGCAACACGTTGTTTCTGACCGCCTGATAATTGAAAGGGATATAAATCGGCCTTATCAGTTAAGCCAAGCTGTGCTAATAACTTTTCGGTGGCAGCTTGAATTTCTTTTGGCGTTGTCTTCGTTTTCAAACGCGGTGCCAGACTAATATTTTCAGCAGTACTCAAATGTGAAAAGAGGCGAAAATCCTGAAAAACAACACCAATGACACCTTGATTGATATTGTCAATTTGCGGAATAAATTTCTGCCCGTTTAAAAGAATTTCACCACTATCGTAATTCGTCAAACCAATAATTGTGCGCAAGATCGTGGTCTTGCCGGCGCCACTGGGACCAACAATACAGAGCGTCTGTCCTTGGGTAACTTCAAAAGAAACGTCTTTTAGAATAGGACGACCGGCAATTTGTTTGGTAATATTTTCTAATTTTAACATGATGATGTCCCTCTATTCATAGTAACTATAATGACGTTCTAGACTGCGCAAGCCCCAAGTCAACACGGCCGTCAACAACAAATAAATAATCGCGACTAACAACAATGGCACCAAGGTAACATCGCGCGCCATTGCAATATTACCTGCGCGCAATAAATCGCCTAATCCTAAAACATAAACCAGCGAAGAATCTTTAACTAAATTAATTACTTCATTGCCCATTGCTGGAATGACTTGTTTAACTAATTGCGGCAGCGTAATGTGCCGGAAAATTTGGAATGAGTTCAAACCCAACATTTGTCCTGCTTCAATTTGACCACGATCAACGCCCTGCAAGCCGCCGCGGAAAATTTCAGCAAAATAAGCTGCGTAATTAATAACGAAAGCAAATAATGCGGCCGAGAAACGCTGAAAGACAATATGCACAATTGGCAAGCCATAAAAGACAAAAATCAGTTGTAGCAACAAAGGCGTACCCCGCATTAACCAAACGTATAATTTCAAAACGGCGGCTAACGGTTTGAATTCAGAATGTAAGCCGACACTAACCAACAAGCCTAAAGGAATTGCTAAAACTAACGTTAACACAAAAATACTGAGGGTCATTTTGGTACCATCAAGTAACGCGGGTAAAATCTCACTAATATAATGCCAATTCATTTGTCCACACTCCTCTATTTATAAAACCCGACCATAAAAAAATACCCCCTAGACAAAATGTCTAGAGGGTATTTGATCATTGATCAACACGGTTCCACCTCGAACTTACAGCAACTTCGCAGTTACTGACTCACACAGTATTAAACTGTACTGATAACGGGGCCAACCGATTCCGATTTAATTAAAGTTCTAACTAAAATTTAATTGTTGAATTGTTGTGCACGATAACTTATCAATCCTTTTCACCAACCAGGACTTCTCTGAACAAAGCGGTTATCGCCGGGACAATTCAAAAACACAATCAAAATCTATAAGGAGAATATTAAGCAGTTAGGAACGAAAAGTCAAGTACTTTTATAAAAAATATTGACAGTACTTCTGTAAAAATATTATTGGCGACGGCCAAACAACCGTTGCCAGAAACTTAACTTCTTAGGTGGCGTTGGTTTTTCAACCGTTGTCGCGGCTGTCTTAGGCGCGGATTCAGTTGCGGTCGCCTTCACATTAGTGTCAGTCTTTGCGCTTAAATCGGCAGACTTTTTAGTTTTAGATGCTTCTTTAACTGCAGGCTGTTTTGCGGTTTGCGTTAATTCTTTCATTTCAGTTGTTGGTTCAGAAACTTTATCCGCTGCTGCGGATGCGATTGGATCAACAACATCTTGAGTCTGATCAGTGGCTGAATTAGCCAGCGATTTATTCTTTATCGGTTCAGTAACGACCTCGTCAGTGGCAAGATTCGTCTCGTCTGTTAAGGACATCAGTGGCACGGTTTCGCCTAACATACGCCGCGCAATATTGCGATAACCCTGAGCAGCAGGATTATCAGCATTGACAGCCACTAATTTACCTTGATTGGCAGTCGCAATCACCTCATCATCGTCAAATACAATCCCTAATAAAGGAATTGCTAAATGATCCGTAATTTGTGCCACGTTCATCGTCAAACCTTTGTTCATCAGGTTCTTGCGAATTCGATTAATAATCAAGCGTGGTCCAAATTCCAAATGCCGTGCTTCTAACAGGCCCACAATTCGATCAGCATCACTCACCGCAACATTTTCTGGATTGGTGACTAGAATTGCACCGTCAGCACCAGCAACGGCGTTTTCAAAACCAGTTTCGATTCCGGCTGGACAATCCAATAAAATAAAATCAAAATTCTTTTTTAATGCGCTAACCACTTGCTTGACAGCTTGCGCAGTTAAGACGTTTTTATCAGCATTCTGAGCAGCGGGCAATAAATAAAGCTGACCATCAAAGTCAGGGTGAGCAATTAAAGCCTGCTCAATATCAGCACGACCTTGAATAACATCAACGATCGTGTAAATAATTCGATTTTGTAGGCCGAGTGCAGAATCAAGGTTACGCAGTCCTAAGTCTAAGTCAACGACACAGACTTTCTTGTGAAGTAACGCTAAGGCCGCACCTAAATTGGCGGTCGTCGTCGTTTTGCCTACACCGCCCTTACCGGAAGTGACAACTAAGGCAGTCCCCATTATTGTGCCTCCATTTGTTGGTAGAGTGCTGGTTTTTGCTTCGCTAAATCAGTCATTGCTGCGTAAGCTAGTTCATGCTGGTCATTGATATAAGCAAATTTTTGCTGGCCAAGTTCTGGGCTATCCGCCACAATGGCGACCAAATTACTAATGCGAATTTGTGCGGCCTTACTAACATCGCCTGAAATAATCGCATCATCGTTGGCAGGATAACCCGCGTGTAAAACCGCACCATCAACATTGCCGACGACATAAATATTTCTAGCAGCTTCAAGAATTGCCCCTTGATGCACCTTGCCTAATAAGACAACATCGCCATCAAAAAACATTTCCTGACCACTCCGAATAATTTGGGGCACGAAATAAACTTTCTGCGCATGTAGAGCCGCCGCGGCCACCTTGTTAGTTTGAACATCAGCAGTTACTTCTGCCATTGAGAAATGATCAAACGACATAATAACTGCTTTTAATGCCGCTTGCTGCTCAGCAGTTAAGACACGCAAGCCAGTATTCACAGAAAATTCAGTCTCATGTGTACTTTGATCCGCTCCGCGAACTTTTTTTAACATCGCTTTTAATTCAGTTAAACTTTGTTCAAAGTCACTCGTTCCCGGAATTTCAATTTGATAACCAGTGTTGCTGGCCTTTAAAGAAATGTTTTCCATCGCTGTTGCTCCTTATCCCCAATAATTATTCTCGAATCATTAAATCGAGTAATTTCTGGCTCGGCCAGTAACAAATTGCAAATATCACGATATTAAATAAAATTGTCGGTGCTAAAACATTGCTGACGAAATCCCAAATGCTCTGATTAGACAAGGCAAAGAACAGCGCCAACGCGTACAAAATTACTTGTGCCAATAACACCGCGATTACGAAAGCAGCCAAACGATAGATAAATTTCTGTTGAAAATACTTTAGTAAATAGCGCACCAACAAATAGATAACAGGCATAATCAACGTATATTGGCCAATCAAACCGGTATAAAATAAATCGTAAAATAAACCACAAAATAGTGCGAGCCAAAACATGAACGGTTCATCGGGCGCCATAAAAGTGGCCAGAACCATTTCCATTAATAAGAGCTGCGGGGCAATTTGTAAATCGCCAGCAAATAATGATGGCGACAACGCTAAACTAAGGCTGCCATCTAAAAAGAACCCCACGAGAAGTACGATTAAAATAAGCCAACGCCGGCGTAACTTACGCTCCATTTATTTGTCTCCAATCGAACTACTGATAACCGTCACAACCGAAAAGTTATTCAAATTCGTTGCTGGTTTGACGTAAATTGTATTGGCCAAACCATAATTATCTTTTTTAACTTTGCTGACCGTTCCGATTAACAAGCCTCGTGGTGTGGCGCCACCAAGACCCGAGGTGATCACCTTTTGACCGACCTTAACTTTATCAGCCGTTACTAAATGACTCATAACCAAACTAGCTGTTTTATCGTCAAACTCCGTGATTAACCCCGTCACTGGTGTATCAGCGTTGGTGCTAATCTCGGCCGCAAAGCGACTGCTCGAATTATTATTACTAGAAATTAATTCAACTTTGGAATTCGTATCGTTAACTTCAATCACCCGACCAACTAAGCCCGCACCAGAAACAACCGGCATATTTTTCTTAATACCAGCTTTGGCACCACGATTAATGACTAAATAATTCTGCCAGTTAATTGGTGAGCGACTCATGACAGCCGCACTAATTTTGGTGTAATCAGTCAATGTTTCATTTAAGTTTAGTTGTTTCTTTAAGTTGTTATTTTCATTTTTTAAAGTTTGATTCTCTGCTTCAGTTGCCGCAATCGTTGCCAATTTTGCCTTCAGCGTCTTATTTTCCTGATAGGTATTGAGTAAATCACGAACTCCAGAAGTGGCATTGCGCGCAACATTAACCGGCGCCGTGATTACCGTTCCCACCGCACCCAAAGCATCATTACCAAAACGTTGAACTGGCTCAGGCATATTACGATTATTCCGCAGACTAATTGACGCCGACAGCATACCAAAAACAGCAATCAAAGTAATCATGATTATTATTAACTTCTTGTTGGAAAAAAACTTATTCATTAGATCCTCCAGTAAATCAAAAAAGCGGGCGTCAACCCGCAATTCAGACCTTAATGTGTCCGTTTCAGTATTTATTCAATAAATAATCCCACAATTATCGCCAGCAAGCGGGTCTTGCGTGACAAGCAAACGCGACGACAAAGCAGCAACCAAGCCACAAATAAAAGGCCATCAAAACGTTCTTCGCGGACTAATGCTAAAGCAAATTATAACATACCCACAAAATCTTAAAAAGCCATCACAATCAAAACTTAAAAAACAAAGTGCGAAAGCCAACGGGTTGGGTGTTTGTATTTAAACGGGAAGATTGATGCATGTTAATGCAGCAAGATTCACGCTTAAATACACGACACCCAGTTGCCTTGAGCACGTTTCAAATCAAAGTGCGAAAGACAACAAATTGGGTGTTTGTATTTAAACGGAAAGATTGATGTACGTTAGCGCAGAGAAACAAACATAACTGACATCCGTCAAAATTAAACTTCAAATCCATTTAAGAATTATCAAAGCATTTTTTATTGTAAAAAACACTTGGACAAGTAAATGTTATAATATGGTTAGCGCTTTCAAATATAATTTAGCACTGATAAGGTTATGGTGAAACAATGAAACATGTGATTTATAGCGGCATCATGAATAGTTTAAATATTGAGCGATCTACACGCGACTCAAAATACAATATGACCAAGCATTGGCATCCAGAATGTGAATTACAATATTTTATATCTGGGAATCGGAAGTTCTTTATTGACAATCAAATTTATACAGCTAAAGCAGGCAGTCTATTTATTGTCGATGCTGAACAGATCCACAGCACTTTTTCAGATAAAGCACTTGCTCATGATCGTATTCTAGTTCAATACGACAAGCAATTTTTCTATGAGTCAGCAATTCATCTTGGAATTGATTTAAACTTATTTTTTAACGACTTCCGGGGAATGATTCAAGTTCCATCGGCAGATCGCCCTTACGTGCAAGGTTTACTTCATGGAATAGCCAACGAGGTCATCAATAAAGAATTAAAGTACGTTGCTTCTGTCCAAATCAAATTTTTAGAGTTGGTCATCTATTTGGAACGTTTAAAGGTTACTGGTGGCAGAGATTTTTACCGAATCAATCCAATATTGAGACCAATGAAATTATTAATGAAGTTGAACAATATATCAAAACAAACTCCGCTAATGTGGGAACCTTGGAAGATATTGCCCGTCATTTCTGCTTTGACAAAAGTTATTTAAGCCGTCGCTTCAAAATAAATACCGGCTACACGATTTCAGAGTTTACCAACATTCAAAAAATTCAACGATCCCAAAAATTATTACAAGATTCCCATCTTAGCATTGCCGATATAGCTGCTAAAGTTGGCTACGATAATATCACTTATTATAATCGTGTTTTCAAGAAATACACTGAAACTTCCCCACTACAGTATCGAAAAAAGACGAGTGCCTACAAAAAAGCGCTCCGTGAGAAGAACAACTTTTAAATAAGGGACTGTGACAATTAAAAATAAGTTTCAGAATCACCTAATTACGCTAACTGATCTAAACTAATGTCGATTAAAGAGCTAATAATACTGGCAAAAATTACAGATTGGCGTGAACGTTAAGTTAAGCTTAATGATTAGTCTAGCTGTTTTATTTACCTCGATTTTTGGTTGAACAGAATACTGTGATTAAGTGATATTGGGCAATCGTACTTTCATTCCACATCAACAAAAAAGAGTTAGGGAATTTTCCATCGATTTCCTAGCTCTTTTTGTCTTTATGATCAACCCAACCTTTAATTTGCTTTTTATTTTAATAATTCTGCATAGGCAAATATTAGAGGTGCAACTCCTTTTGCATCGTTGTTTACTCTTGGCTCGGAAATATAGTACTCATACGAACCATCACGCTGTTTATACGTTCCTTTGCCAGCAATGCCCCCTAATCCTGCTACTAAACAAATATCTTTTAGAATGAAACTGCCCTGATCATTTACAACCAGTTTTTGCTTCACAACTGCTTCAAGAATTCTCGTCCCCTCGATTAAGAAACGTTCATTCAGCATGCCAAGTTTTGCTCCCTTAATCATCGAATAAGCGAGCGCGCAAGAACCACTTGTTTCTAAATAATTACCTTTGCGCGTACCTTGGTCAATTACTTGATAAAACATTTTTGATTCGTCGTCGCGATATTGAAGCACCGTTGTCATCATATCCTGCAACTGTCTGCTTAATTCAATAGCTTCAAAACTAGAATTGGTCAAAATAATCTCGGCAGTATCAACAAGCGCCATTGCATACCACCCAATTGCTCTTGTCCAAGCTGTTTTACTACGGCCAGTAACTGGATCAGACCAAAAGGCGGAACGAGTTGGATCATAACCATGAAATAATAAACCACTCTCAGGATCAGACATGGACTGATAAGCATTTTGAAATTGCCTTAAAACATCTGAGAGTTGAGCACCTTGATTAAAACAAATTTCATATTCAGCATAAAATGGCGCAACCATATATAATCCGTCCAACCAGACTTGACTGGGATATATTAATTTATGCCAGAAACTGCCCTGTATATTTCGCGGCTGAAGTAACATTTGTGAATATAAAACATCTAGCGCCTTTTTATACTTCTCTTTCTTTGTTTCCTTATATAGCGCGAATAGGACCTTACCTTCATTAATAAAATCACAGTTATAATCTGTTAAACGATATCCTCGAATCGTACCATCATCAGCAATGTAATAATCAATGAATGAATCCAAAAAGTCAAAATAATATTGATTGTTGGTTGCCTCGTACATTTTCAAAACGGCCATTGCCATACATCCATCTATATAGCTCCAACTTGAAGGCTTGCTTTCGAGTTTGGCTTCTATATTCCAGGCAGGTTGACTAGGCGTCGATTCCTCTAAGATGCCATCTAAAAGCTTTCCGACATTATCCACTTATTATTCCTCACGAACTTCATTTTTTAATGATGAGCTAAAATTGAATTATTTTAGTATGTGTTACTTCATCTTGACCACCATTCTTACCAAAAAATAAAGGCAAACAAATTAAGTAACAACTCATTAGTTTACACAGAATTTCACGTTGAATAATGACGGCGACTGAAACTGTATGGCGTACTTTGTCAGTGGAAACAATGCGTAAGCGAAAAAATCCTTTACCAATTGTTTGTCCATTAATCATGAAGGGATATTGAATAAGATAATAGCCACCAATAATAACCACGAATGCAATCGCAGTGAGAAATAAATTGTTAGGCACGACTTTACGAATAATTGGGATAATAAAACTAAATGTCACAAACATTAAAAGCAGAGCAATCATAAAATCAATGATTTGTGCCATAATTCTTTTGATTAATAACATTTATCTTTTCCCTTATTCCTTTCCACCAGTATTTGCCACACCATCAACAAAATAGCGTGCCCCAGAGAAGAACAGTGCAATCATTGGCAATAATCCTAATGTTGATGCAGCAAATACTCTGCCATACGAAACCATTGCCTCACCGTCAAGTTGTTGCTTCAAGATAACGGACAGAACTGTTTTATCCGGGCTGTTCAAATAAATTAATGGTCCTTGGAAATCATTCATTCCCCACATAAAGCAAAGCAACCCCACGGTTATCAAAATAGGCTTTAATACGGGAACAATAATTTTGAACAAGATCTGGAGCTCATTGCAGCCATCCATCACTGCAGCTTCATCTAGCTCCGTTGGTATCGTCCGCATAAATTGAATAATCATAAAAATAAAAAATGAAGAACTGGCAAAAACGTCGGCAATATATAAACTGGCAAACTTATCTAATAAGCCGATTTGCCGATAAAACAGATATAGCGGTATCCGAAAAGCTAATTCTGGCATTAATAATGTAATAATAACTGCACCAAACACGAACTTTTTCCCTTTAAAACTTTTCCGTGCAATAACGTACGCGGTTAAGAGGCAGGAAAGAAGTGTAAAAAACGTTTTGGGAATTAAGAATTTCATTGTGTTAGCAAAGTAAAACCAAATATTATGCTCTTTGGTAATTTGCCAAGCATCGGCGAAATTGTTGAAAACCGCATGTCCTGCCGATGGGAAAATACTCAGTGTACCAAAAATTTCTCTGTTCTCTTTAAAACTTGATCCAATCATCCACAGTAAGGGATAAATTAAAATAATGCCGACGATAATTAATAATCCATAGCGAATAATCTCGTTAACTCTTCTTTGCGTTTTACTCAATCCCATTACTTCTCCCTCCTAATCATTATAAAATACCCAGCGATTTGAGGATTTGAAAACTATTATTGTCAGAACACCGATAATTAATAATAGAATCCAGGTCAACGCACTGGCATAACCATAATTACCGTTCTGGAAAGCCTGGTCATAAATATATAGATTCAAAAAATAAGTAGTATTGTTCGGGCCACCTTTTGTAATCAGGTATGCCGAATTAAACTCTTGAAATTCCTTTACTAGCACATTGACTGTGTTAAATAGTATGACCGGCGTGATCATGGGAATTGTAATACTGATTGTCTGTCTAAACTTAGAAGCACCATCAATTGCTGCAGCCTCGTATAGCAATTTTGAAACACCTTGCAGGGCTGATAAAAAGATAAGCATCGTTGAGCCGAATTGCCAAGTTTTCAAAATAATCAACGTAAAAATTGCAAATGACGGATCTTTGATCCAATTAATATTAACGCCACCACCGAAATTAAAAATACTAAGCACAGTATTTACCGGACCATTAACATCAAACAACATTGTCCATAAAATCGAAACAGTAACATTCCCACCAAGAATTGATGGAATGTAATACATTGTTCTGAAAAAGTTAACACCTTTTAATTTGAAATTAAGGATTGCTGCGACAATAAATGAAACGATAATAACAGCAGGCGTACCAATTAACACATACTTCATTGTGGCGAAGAATGAAGCCTTAAAAGTATCATCTTTAGTGAAGATTTCAATATAGTTTTTTAACCCTATAAATTCTGGATCCCCAAGAATTGGATACTCCATCAAACTATAAATAAACGAAACAACGATTGGATATACCTTAAATACAACGAATCCAATCACCCATGGCGCTAACATGCCATATATCCAAATACTCTTAATCTTTTTACTATTCGACATTTGATGCATCTCCTCGGAGACTAACTATAGTCTTTGATATTAATAAAAATAGAGGATCGCAAGTCCCCTCCAAAAAGAGCGGATCCTCCAATAAACATTGTATTATTGACTATCTATAATACTTATCCAAGGCCTCTTGCTGCTTGCTAATAAATTCTTTTGCTGCTTGTGCGGCAGTATATTTACCTGTCCGGAACCCTTCGATAACGTCATAACGTTGACCACGAACATTTTCATCTTCGTAATATGGATCCATTACAGTCTGCTTATATCCACCAAACATGTCATACGCATCTTTAACGGCACCTTCAACAAGATTTTCTTTTAATTGTGTCTTGTATGTGACTTTATTACTAGAAACGCCTAGTGCATCGCCGGCAGCCTTAATTGCTTCTTTATCTGTAAAGATAAAATTAATAAAATCTGCAGCAACTTCTGGATTCTTAGAATTACGAGAAATAGCGTAGCCAAAGTTTGGTTTTACATAGACACTTGGTTTTTTACTCTCTGAAACTTGTAAATAAGGTGATACTTTCAAATCATCTGTTGCCTTACCACCTTTATACGTGCCAGTCCATTGTGCGAGTGAATTTGCCCATTCATAAACACCACCCGTACGTCCTTCAACCCACTGTGGATTTGAGTTCGTGTCAATAGTGCTATCTTGAGCATAAGTTGGCATCGCACCAGCATCTTCTAAAGCCTTATATTGCTTTAGCACCTTTTCAACTTGTGCTGACGTGTAATTTACCTTACCGTCAGTCTGCATGACTTTGCCAGTATTGTCGTATAGCATTTGGCCTAAGAAAAGATCAAGTGCCATATCGCCAACGTTAATTAAGGCATATTTATTATCTTTTCCAGTTGACGTATTATTCTTACCGATAACTTTGCCTGCCTTCAGAAGATCACTATAGGTTTTAGGAATCTCAATGCCATTTTCTTTGTATAATGCTTGGTTCATCAGATTGACACGAGCAGTCATTCCATAAGGCACCGCGGATTGTTGACCATCTACTTGCATCGCCTTCAAATAAGTTTTATCCCAATTATCAAGCTTTAAATAGTCGGATACTTTATTGATATCGTAAAAAATATTCTTTCCTTTACCAAATGAATAAAGCCAATTATAGTTAACTTGCATAACATCAGCTTCAGTTTTACCGGATAATTGCGTCAAAACCTTAGATTGCCAACCATCCCAGGCACCATATTCAACCTTGACCGTGACATTCTTGTGCTTCTTTTCGTAAAGCTTAGCGACGTTCTTCATTGCCTCATGTCTGTTATCTGCGCCCCACCATGAGAATTTGATCGTAACTTTCTTATCTGTTATTTCACCCT
The DNA here is from genome assembly GCF_003946695.1 of Lapidilactobacillus bayanensis. GTDB lineage: Bacteria > Bacillota > Bacilli > Lactobacillales > Lactobacillaceae > Lapidilactobacillus > Lapidilactobacillus bayanensis. The sequence goes on from NZ_RHOX01000009.1 coordinate 64,443, forward strand.
TAGCACTTGATTTATCTGAACTCGCATTACTAGATCCTGAACTACATCCTGCTAGTAAAGCAGTACTTAACAAACTAACAGTCAAAATTTTCTTCCAAAAATTCTTCTTCATAGTTATCCTCCTAGACCCAACCAAGAATTTATTTAGCGATATTTCCATTCGCTTGACGCTAGTTTAACCGCTTTCATAACTATAGGCAATGGATTATTCATGTCTTCACAATTGAGTTGTAAAAATCATTCATTCTTTAACTAAATTGACTTCTTAATCTTCTCCTTCAAATCAGCCCTTCTTCCTTCAACGACAAATAACCTTCTGCCCCAATAATCAGATGATCCAAACAATCGATTCCCATTAATTTACCGCATTCGATTAGTCGCTGGGAAAATTTAATGTCGTTTTGCGATGGCGTCATTTGACCACTGGGATGGTTGTGAACGATAATCAACCGGGCTGCTGATAAACGAACGGCCTGCTGAAAAATCTCGCGTGGATGCGCCACCGAGCTATTTAACCCACCGATAAAAATAACTCGCTCCTGAATGATTTGATTTTTCGTATCTAAATACACAGCAATCAACTTTTCTTGGAGACATCCTCGTAACTTCTCCTGCATGTGATAACCAATCATTCCTGATGAGGCGACGACTCCTTGGCGTAACTGGCGCTGCGCCAAGGCCCGTTTGCCTAGTTCAAACGCGGCCTGTAATTCAATCGCCTTCGTCTGACCGATTCCTGAGAATTGCGTCAATTCGTCAACTTGTGCCAATGATAAAAATGCCAAGTTTTCATATTGAGTCACTAATTGTTGCGCTAATTGACCCGATGACTTTTTCGCAGTTCCTGTTCGTAACATGATCTGTAGCAGTTCAACGTCCGTTGCCGCGCTAATTCCATATTTCAGCGCAGCCTCTCGTGGCATTAACATTGTAATCTGTGGTACTTTCACTAATTGTTCCATAAAAAAATCACCCTCTCGTATTTAAATACGAAAGCGTGACTTAAAATTTTTAAGAATTTTGATTTGCTAATAAAAAACGACGAACATCTGTAATTAAATAAAATGAACCGGCGAATAGATACAAACCATCGCCGCCACTGGCCAGCATTTCGCGTTGGAGCGATTCTTGCCAAGTAGCAGTGGAATTGATCCCTTCACCTAAGATGGCGTGTAAATCGGCTACAGTCGCTGCACGGGCACTGCTGGGAATTGTTGTCCAAGTAACTTGCCAATTAGTCTGTGCCAACAAATCCGCCACTTCAGCAATATCTTTATCTGCCATCATTCCCATTGTTAAATAAACATTTTTACCGGGGAATGACTTTTTAACACCCTGGATTAAGGCGCTGATAGCATTGGTATTGTGCGCGCCATCAATTAAGATTAATGGTTCGTGACTGAGCAACTCCATTCGACCGGCAACGTTGAATCGCCGTAAGACACGCCGTAAAGTCGGCACATCCAATTCAGCTTGTTGCTTTTGCAAAAACTCGGTTGCCGCAACAATCGCCAAACTTGCATCCGCTACTTGCCATTCAGCCAAAGCTGGCATTTGTAAATGACTCAGTTGCAAATCATGCGGTCCAGTTAAATTAAAAATAGCCGTCCCACCGCTTAACTTAAGCTTACTAAATTGGAATTGTTGCCCTAACCAAAGACCTTGAGCCGATTCAGCAGTCATTTTTTCAGTAATAATGGGTTGAACTGCTTCAGGCAACTTGCCGAGAATCGTTGTCTGCCCAGTTTTAATAATTCCAGCTTTTTCACGGGCAATATCAGCCAATGTTGGTCCGATAATTTGCTCATGATCCATGCCAATCGAGGCAATCACGCCAATCATGGCATTGATCACGTTGGTGCGGTCATGGGCACCGCCAATGCCAACTTCAATCACACCGACGTCAACTTTCTGTTGGGCAAAGTAAACAAACATTAAAACGGTGTCCAATTCGAACTCTGTCAACGCTAAGTCAACTCGTTCAAGTTGAGCCTTAACTTGATTCACCAATGCCAATAAATCAGCGTCACTGATTTGTTGATTATTAAGCTGAATCCGTTCGTTAAAACGCAGAATAAACGGCGATGTGAACAAACCGACGCGATAACCATGGGCCTCTAAAATCTCACTAACCAAATGACTAACGGAACCTTTACCATTCGTGCCCGTAACATGAATACTGGGAAAAGTATTCTGAGGATTTGCAAACAAACTAAGGGCTTGCTTCATTAACGTCAATTTATTTGTACGCTGAAATTTTGGCCGTGAATGAATATAGCTTAAGGCTTCATCAATTGTTGTAAACATCGACACACCTCCACTCCTGATTGAAATTTGAAACATAACCTGAACAACTGACTACAAGTAATTGATGTATAAATTTTGTCGCATTAATGCGGATTAAACTTTCCACTTAAATTGTGGCGGTCAACTCGTCAGTCTCCGTGCACGCTACTTGAAACGTGTTCAAAATAACTATGGACGTTGTCTGACACATATTATTTGTTTGCATGTAGTTCCTTAATGCGACTGACTGTCGCTTCTTGTTGTTTAACGTAGTCCGCACGTTTAACCCGTTGTTCTGCCACGACAGCTTCTGGGGCTTTAGCAACGAAATTAGTATTGCCAAGTTTACGGTCGATGCGCTCGATTTCGCCAGTCAAGCGGTCATTCTCTTTTTGCAGGCGTGTAATTTCTTCGTCAAGATCAATCAACTCTGCCAGTGGCACGAAGATTTCTGCGTCAGTTGTTACAGCCGAGATCGCCAACTTAGGTGCTTTGACATCTGGTCCAATTTCGATAGTTGTTGGGTTTAAGAAGCGTTCCAAGAATTCAACATTACCATCCAGAATATTCTTTATCCCAACTGAATTAGTCTTGATCAAGACTTCCACTGGTTTGGAAATTGGTGCACCAGCCTGCGTTCGAATATTCCGCACACCGCGAATCACTTCAATTAAAGCAGACATTTGCTTCTCAGCATCGTCATCAGCAAGCGCTTCGTTATATTCTGGATAATGCGCAACCACTAATGACTTGCCATTATAAGGCATGCTCAACCAAATCTTTTCAGTAACGAATGGCATCGATGGATGCATTAAACGTAAGATTTGATCTAAGACGTAGAGTAAGTTTTTCCGTTTAGCCGTTTTAGCAGCTTCATCGTCGCCAGTTAAAACAGCCTTACTCATTTCAATATACCAGTCACAAAAGTCATTCCAAATGAAGTTGTACAGCAAACGACCTGACTCGCCGAATTCAAAGTTGTCATTCAAACGGGTAACGTCAGCAATCAGTGAATTCAAACGGCTTAAAATCCAGCGATCTGATAAATCAAAGCGATCACGATTTGCAGGTTGGTCAGTCGCTTTAAGGTCGCCTAAGTTCATGATGACGAACCGACTTGCATTCCAAATCTTGTTAATGAAGTTCCAAGCAGCACCCACTTTTTCATAACTGAAACGGGTATCTTGGCCTGGAGTCGAACCAGTTGATAAGAACCAGCGCAAAGCATCAGTCCCATATTTGGCAATGACGTCCATTGGATCGACACCGTTACCAAGCGACTTACTCATCTTACGACCTTGTTCATCACGCATTAAGCCATGGATCAAGACGTTTTCAAACGGCCGTTTACCTGTGAACTCTAAGCTTTGGAAGATCATCCGCGCCACCCAGAATGGAATAATATCGTAACCTGTGACTAAGGTTGAGGTTGGGAAGTAACGTTTGAAATCTTCACTATCCGTATCTGGCCAACCCATCGTCGAAAATGGCCAAAGAGCGCTAGAGAACCAAGTATCTAAAACATCAGGATCTTGTTCCCAATTTTCACTATCTTTTGGTTCATCCATACCCACATAAATTTCGCCGGTGTCTTTGCGATACCAAGCGGGAATTTGATGACCCCACCATAACTGTCGCGAAATAACCCAATCATGAATATTCTCCATCCACTGGCTCCAGGTTGTTTCGAAACGTTCAGGCACAAAATTAACACGATCAGTAGTTTTTTGATTGGCTAAAGACATTTCGGCAAGTGGCTTCATCTTAACAAACCATTGGGTTGAAAGACGAGCTTCGACTTGAACACCTGTCCGCTCAGAATGGCCAACACTATGAACGATCGGATCAACTCGAATCAACAATCCCTCAGCGTCCAAATCAGCAACCATTGCTTTGCGGGCAGTGAAACGATCCATGCCGACATATTTACCAGCATTTTCGTTCATCGTGGCATCTGGATTCATCGTGTTGATTCGTTCTAAGTCATGACGATTACCCACTTGAAAATCGTTAGGGTCGTGAGCCGGTGTGATTTTAACCATCCCGGTCCCAAACTCTGGATCAACATATTGATCGGCAATAATTGGAATGTGACGCCCCTGCAATGGCAAGATAACCTCAGTACCAACTAATTCTTTGTACCGTTCATCGCTTGGGTTAACTGCAACGGCCGTATCACCAAACATCGTTTCTGGTCGGGTTGTGGCAATTTCAATGTAGTGCTTGCCATTAAAAGTCTGTTCAGGATCAACGAGGGGATACTTAACGTGGTAAAAAGCACCCTTGTCGTCTTGATGAATAACTTCAATATCAGACAAAGCTGTTTGCGCTTGCGGATCCCAATTAATAATATATTCGCCGCGATAAATTAAACCTTTGTTATATAAATCAACGAAAACTTTACGTACCGCTTTTGATAACCCTTCGTCTAAAGTAAAACGCTCACGAGAGTAATCGACGGAAATACCCATCTTTGCCCATTGTGCATGGATGGTCTTTTCGTATTCATCAACCCACTCCCAAACTTTAGCGATGAACTTATCACGACCGAGATCATAACGGGTAATGCCTTCTTCACGTAATTTGGCTTCCACTTTTGCTTGAGTAGCAATACCAGCATGATCAGTACCAGGCAGCCATAAAACATCATAGCCTTGCATCCGCTTTTGTCGAATGATCATATCTTGCAATGTCGTATCCCAAGCGTGGCCCAAATGCAGCTTACCCGTTACATTGGGTGGTGGGATGACGATTGAATACGGCTTGGCTTTCTTATCACCACTTGGCTTGAAGACATCTTCATCTAACCAAGTTTGGTAGCGACCTGCTTCAACGGCTTGCGGATCATATTTTGGTGCCATTTCTTCTGCCATAATTAATAACTCCTTTTTTTAAAATCTGAATTAACATTGTTGTGGTGAAACTGAACATTGAACTTGAGAAATCGAACTGCCTACATGATAAATTTAAGCCTTAAAACTACTATTTTGCTATTCTTCGCGCATATGCAAAGTTACGGATTAAACGTGCGCGTTGTCGTGGCGGGAAATAAACACTTGACGCTGGAACGTAGTGGGCATCGCTTGAAGCCAATTTTTACAAAATCGTCTCCAAGTCGAGCCTTGTTGTAAGCGATAAATCGCCAACAACAATTTCACTACTGAGCGATATTTATTTCCCGCCACTAAACTAACGAGCGGGCAACCTTTGCACCCTTGCTGAATTGACGAGTTGTTTAATCATCGCTAATTTTTCGAAGTGCAAAATTACAGTTAAGGTGCACTAATGCACTTTAGTCAGTGCCGGATGAAAATCACGGTCAGCCGCGGAATTTTTGTTGGTGGTTTACCACTTACAAGAAAGCTCGTATTTAAGACAATCTCTGATTGACTTAAATCGATGCTCGCAGCGTTCCACCAGCGCATTTTCTGGAGGCACGAAGAACAGCAACATAACAGCTCTGGAACTTAGCATTCAGTATTCTTTTCGTTGCAACCTGCACATCAAGTAAGTTTCGGCCAACAAAAAAATCGCCCTATAAATTATAGGACGATTGCTCGCGGTACCACCTAAATTGAAGTCAACGTTAAAACGCAACTTCCAACTCAAACACAATAACGGCGTGGCCCGGCGAGAACTACTGACTTCATCATCGCAACTCACAAGCTACCAATTCATCTTTGCTTTAAGAACTTCCCACTAACGTTCCCTCACTGAAAAGCAGTCGATCAATTGCTCTTGTTCAATGTTATTAAGGTTATGTTAGCCTAGAATCATGATTTCGTCAACAGAAATAGCATTGTGGCGTTTAAATTGCTTTATTTTTTGAATGAGTTAATTTTTTAAACTTCTGCTATGTCAGACAGCAACAATAAATTTTGAACTTCACTGGTCAAATCCAGGTAGCGTACGTGCACATTTTTAGGTACGTGCACTGGCTCCGGTGCAAAACTTAAAATTGAAGTGATGCCACAGGCAACCAAATAGTCCACTACTTCTTGAAAGGCATGGCTTGGTACCGTTGAAATCACACCCTTAATTGCTTGGGTTTGACTGTCTTCTTTTAATTCATTCAATGATTGAATTGTTACTTCGTTGATAGTTTCACCAATTACATGCGGATCCGCATCGTATGCTGAAACAATTTCTAAATTAGGGTTGCGACGAAAATTGTTGATCAACAGTGCCCGGCCTAAATTACCAACACCAATCAATGCGAGGCCTTGAGTTTCATTGACTTCGAGAATTTCACCAAAGATTTGAATCAAATGAGCGATATCATAGCCATAACCACTCTTGCCCAAATCACCAAAGTAAGAAAAATCACGACGAATTGTCGTTGGTTCAATCTGAATAATCTTCCCCAGCTGTGCCGATTTAATTCGTAAATACCCATTATCAGCTAAGTTACACAACGTTCGATAATAAATCGGTAATCGTTCTATACTCATTCGTGGAATTTTTTTATTGTGTGGTGTCATCATAACTACCCCATTTTTGTTAATTAAATCACATTTATAGGATACCAAAAAAACGCTTCATCTGCAAGAGATGAAGCGCTCCACCAGCGTATTTTCTGGAGGCACGAAGAACAGCAATATAACAGTTCTGAAACGCGCTTCAAACAACTGACTGCGCATAATTTAAGCGAAAATCTCGCTGTGTTTGCACACATCGATCTTTCCGTTTAAATTAAGGCAGTCAACCAGTTGTTCTCCGCGCTCTTGTAATTAGAGAACCGATTGAATATCGGTTTGATCGGTCGTTAAGAATTCATCATGGCTGTGGATTTCAGTAATTTTAACTCCTGCTATAGCGCGTGCCATTAAAGCTTCTCCATCTAATTGGGCTTCGTAATAACGCGCTTTATCCAAGCGCGGTTTAGTCTTAGGGCGCGGCGGTGCAAAAATTGTACAGCAGTCTTCAAATGGCAGGATTGATAAATCAAAGGTATCAATTTTTTCAGCGATTTCAATGATTTCGTTCTTATCCATTGTGGCAACTGGACGAATGATTGGCATGCTGGTCACATCGTTAATTGCCACCATACTCTCCAAAGTCTGCGAGGCAACTTGACCAACCGATTCACCATTGAAAATTGCTAAGCCATTGCGTTGCTCGGCCATTTTAACCGCTAAGCGCAACATGAAACGACGTTGAACTGTCATTAAGTAACCTTCAGGAACAGAACGTTTTACTTCTTCTTGAATTTCTGTGAAGGGTACTTCAATAAACTTAATGGTTCCAACATATGGTGCCAACTTGGCGGTTAACTGCTTAGCCTTCGCCAAAGCACGATCAGAAGTGTAAGGTGGGCTGAAGAAGTGCACCATTTCAATTTCGACGCCGCGTTTCATGGCTAGGTAGCCAGCAACAGGCGAATCAATCCCACCAGAGAGCATGAGCATCGCTTTACCAGCGGTCCCGACTGGTAAGCCGCCAGCGCCTTTAATCGTCTCAGAAGACAAATAAATAGCATCATGGCGTACTTCTACACGCAAGGTAATATCAGGATACTTCATCTGCGCCGTTAATTCAGGTAGATTATCGTAAATATAATCACCCAACATTAAGTTGATTTGGTTCGTGTCCATTTCAAAAGTATGATCCGAACGTCGCGTGTTAATCTTAAATGTTTTAGCAGTTGGTGCGAGTTCAGTCATCATTTCTAATGCGGTTTGCTTCAGTAAATCAATGTCCTTGGCAATTTTAATACTAGGCGAAAAGTTTTGGATACCAAAAACTTTCGATAACTTTGCCATCACCGCATCATAATTAGTTCCATTTAAAGAAATGTGCATTCGATCGCGCTTAGGGTAAATGTGTAAGTCAGAAAATTGCGCCAATGCCTTGGTCACGTTACCGTTTAAACGACCAATAAATTCGCGGCGATTCTTGCCCTTCGTTGATAATTCACCGTAACGCACAGTGATTTCAGTGTATTTCATCATCATTCTCCTTGATGTGAGTGTTATTGATATTCGTTGGATTGGTTGACGTTTATTAATTCCTTAATTCAATACCTTAATTCATGACGACAATTAAAAAACTGGCCCAAGAATTACGGCTTTTTAGTTGCAGCATTGCAGCATCAGATACCAAAGTTCAATGTCTTAATGACACCGTCTTATTTACCGAAAAAGCTAATGAAATAAAACAGTGGAATTAATTAGCAAGGTCAATTTGGTTTCTACTTTGTTGCCATCTAACCACGGCCGTTCATCCGTTCGAAGCGTTGATAAATTTCTGGAAAAACTTTCATAAATTGATCGACTTCTGCCTGGGTATTGGCGTCATCTAAACTAATACGCACCGCACTAGTCGCAAGTTTTTCTGGTACTTGCATCGCTTTAAGGGTTGAAGACTCATCACCAGAACGCGATGAGCAGGCACTAGTCGTTGATAGATAAATACCTTTGGCTTCCAAAGCATGAACGGTGGTTTCACCACGAACGCCAGCAATGGCAAAGCACAAAATATGTGGCGCAAAATTATCGTTAATTGGTGAAAAGATTGTAATATCTGCTAGCTGACTTAGGAAATCAACTAATTGCTGCTTCAAATTTAGTTCATGTTGCGCCTTACCAACCTCATCAGTGAGGGCCAACCGTAATGCCTTACTCATAGCCGCAATCGCGGGCAAATTTTCGGTCCCACTGCGATGATTAGTTTCTTGACCGCCGCCGCTCATTAACGTGTCCAATGTGCGACCCTTTTTTGCATAAATAAAACCTGTTCCGCGTGGGCCATGAAACTTATGTGCTGAAAATGTCGCAAAATCAACTCGTTCAGGTAATACTCGTGACCATAAATTCTTGCCGACACTTTGCACTGCGTCAACATGGAAATGAATCGTCGGATAATCTTTCAATATCTCACCGATTTCAGTGATAGGTTGAATCGCTCCGATTTCATTATTAACGGCCATTACTGATACCAACACCGTCTCTGGCCGAATTGCCTTCGCCACATCAGCGGGATCAACAAAGCCCTGTTTGTTGACTGGTAAATAAGTAACGTCCCAGCCCAACTTTTCCATTTGTGCTGCCGCATTTAAAACTGCCGCGTGTTCCACACTAGAAACAATCAGATGTTTCCCAAACTCATGCTTAGCAATCGCGGTACCTTTAATCACCCAATTGTCGCCTTCAGTGCCACCACTGGTGAAATAAATTTCAGCAGCTGAACAGCCGACTAAATCAGCAATCTGTTGCCGCGCCGACTGCAATAATTGTAACGCGTGATCGCCCAAACCATGTAAACTAGAAGGGTTACCCCAGAAATCATTTGCGACTGCATCATAAGTTTTTAAAACTGCTGGATCGATTTTCGTCGTCGCACTATTATCAAAATAAATCAAAATCCAATCTCCTTTGAACATCACCAAGTATCACATTGAACTCGCGACACCCTATAAATTTAACCAACACCACGCAACTCTCAAGCGGTGTTGGCAGCTGTTAGAACCAGCCATTGACCTCATGATTCGATTTCCAAAAAATAGGACCCGGGTTGTTTGACCCAGATCCGTAAATTGTGAATTGTAACTGTTAATTACAATTTTTCACTTAGTATAAATTAAACTTTTTAAAATAACAAGTAACTTTATTCAGCATCTTCTTGATCTTGTACGGCATTCTCAGCATTCGTGTTGTAATATGACTCCTCAATGCGCTTGAATGAGCCAGGCTCAACCTGATCAAGCGCCGAAGCAATTGTGTCTAAAGCCATCGCATAATCAAACTCTTGATTGTAAATCCGCTTGGCTTCATTAGCAGCACCAGCCAAAGTTTCATTACCATAGGTATAACGGTTGGCATATTGCAAAGCTTGTTCTGTTAACACGGCAGAATCACGTAGATCTTCGGACTTTTGAGTTAACGTGTTCAAATCTTCTTGTGTCATTAACATTTGTTTCGTAATGTCTTCGACGTTGATTTGCACTTGATTCAAGTTGTTTTTTAGTTTGACAACTTCATCCCCGACCATAGCGTAATATTCAGTATACGTCTTAGGTAGTCCTGGTAAATGTAGTTGTTCTACATCACGTTGAATACTCTTGAGACTTAATTCGAATTGCGTGACATTTTGCTTAGCAACTTTTTCACCTTCAAATAGGCCTGAGACACTGTTACTAATCTGATATTGCTTAGCTTGCATGTCATTTAAGCTGGCAATAATTTCATTGAACTCTTTAACAGTTTCAGTATAAACAGCCTGATGATCAGCAATTTCTTGTATGGCGATATCGTACTCTTTATGCATATCTGCCGTTTCAGATTGCATCCGCCGTGCATCTTCTAATTCGTGATGCGTCAGCACATAATTCTGACTCAGATGATCCAACGACATAATTAAGTTGGTGATCGAAATACTAGCGTTGTTCAAAAATTCAGAAGTCGATTTCTGCAACTGTTCAACTTCTTTTTTCGCATCGATTTCTTGTTGTAAACGATCATATAACTCATCAATCTGCGTCACAATCGCCTTATTATTCTGTTCAACTAAAGGTAAGTCTAACTTAGCTAATGCTCCTAAAGTCACGGAAATCTTGTTGTGTAACAAAGCAACCGTCTCTAAAATACCAGGCTTAGCAAAGTTGAAATGATCTGCGCGCATCTTCTCGTAAACGTCTTTGATTTCCTTTAATTGATCTGGAAATTCAACACTCAACTCATGATAACGAGGTGGAATGCGGACGATAACATCTTTAAGTTGACTAAGCTTTTGACTAATATTAGCTAAACCTTGCTTAGCTTCAAGATGATCACCTTGACTTGTTAACTTGCGGACTTGTTCAAACTGCTTGTCAACATCACTCAAGCAATCTTCAAAGGCATCAACAGAATTGCCGTAATCAAATGACTTTGTCAAAACTTCTTTACGCATTTCCCGATACTTAGTTGACAACTTTTCAATCTCAACTTTATTTTGCTCACTGCTCTTAACTAAACGATCCAGTGAATCTGCAACATCATTGTTCTCTGATCGTGCTTCTTCTAACTGTTGCGTGGTCGTTTCGATCAGCTTGTTAGCCGTCATCAATTTAAAACTTTGATTAGCTTGTTCGGTGTTGGTAATATTCTGATACAAAACCCCAAATTTATCGTTGATCAGTTTATAATAAACACCGCGCCACTTCTCAAAGCTCTTTTGACTTTCACCAGCGAGATTCATCGCTTCCAGTTGTTCGATGGTTTTATAGATTGGCTGATTCGTCATCTTTTCAAAATCATCGCTTAACTGACTAATTTGTTTCTCATTTTGTCCTCGTTTAATTGCTGCGTACAACACAACAGCCAATACGATGATCAAAAGTCCTAAGACTACAAAAATCCAACTTTGCACAATAAGTACACCCCTACATACAGAATAATTGCATTAACAGAGAAAATCATCCATAATAAAATATCTTTAACTAGAATTATAGCAGATTTAACAAGCAGTCCAAGATGTACTGAGGTAAAATATAAATTATTTAAGGTTAATTTAAGATGATGAAGCAGGAAGGAATCAAAATGGACAAAATTTTACTAGAACAATTCACCGCAATTTTTGCAGATGACGAGTATCGCACTTCTAACCACATCTCGTTGTTAGCAAACGCCAGTGCCTTTATCATGGAATTAGTGCCTGACTTAAACTGGGCCGGCTTCTATTTATGGGAGGATCGAACTGCTCAATTAGAATTAGGGCCCTTCCAGGGAAGATTAGCTTGTGCAACTATCGCCAATCAAAACGGTGTTTGTGGCACCGCCTTTGCCCAGCAAAAAGCACTTCGGGTCGCCAACGTTCACGAATTTGCCGGTCATATTGCTTGCGATACCGCCACTAATTCAGAAATGGTCCTTCCTTTAACTGTCGACGGACAAAAAATGGGCGTGCTGGATCTCGATTCACCCAAACTAGCACGTTTTTCTGAACAAGATCAAGAAATTCTGACGGCTTTAACACAAAAAATTGGTGCACTAATTAGCAACAACTAAAAGAATTACAACAAACGTTCCGGCTTCACCTACTTTAAAACGTGCTCAACGCAACTTGCGTCCCACTTCCAGATTTGTTATACTAGCCATTGTGTAGAATATGCAGCACAAGGCGGCAAGCTCGTCAACATTTACCAACTACTTTAGTTCAATTGCGTAACCCGCGGCTGCACGTGGCGAAGATTGCAATGGTAAATGCACGAATGTCAAACCTTGATCGTGTATTTTACTCCAATTATATTTTTTGGAGGATTTTTTAATGTCTAGATATACAGGTCCTACTTGGAGAGTTTCCCGCCGTCTTGGCCTTTCACTCTCTGGTACAGGTAAAGAATTAGCTCGTCGCCCATATGCTCCTGGCGAACATGGTCCCAACAACCGTCGCAAGGTTTCAGAATATGGTACGCAATTACGTGAGAAGCAAAAGCTACGTATGATGTATGGTATGACTGAACGCCAATTCCGTAACTTATTCGTTCGCGCAGGTAAAATTCGCGAAGGTAAGCACGGTGTTAACTTCATGATCTTACTTGAAGAACGTCTTGATAACGTTGTCTATCGTCTTGGCTTGGCAACAACTCGTGCGCAAGCTCGTCAATTAGTTGCTCATGGTCACATCACAGTTGATGGCAAACGCGTTGACATTCCTTCATACGAAGTTGAAGTTGGTCAAGAAATTTCATTACGCGAACGCTCACGTAATTTAGTTGTTGTTAAAGCAGCTTTGGAAGGCACAGTTGGTCGCCCTTCATTCGTTACTTTTGATGACAACACAATGACTGGTTCTCTTGTGCGTTTACCAGAACGTGAAGAACTCGAACCAGAAATCGACGAATCACTTGTCGTTGAATACTACAACCAAAAACTTTAATCTTAACGATTTTATCTTTCTGGTTATACAAAAAAGACTTCTCATTTGTGGGAAGTCTTTTTTTGTGCGGTTTTACTTCTAATGCGGTTTAACTTCTAAACTATTTAATACTTTTTATTAACACGCCATTCCTAGACTCACACAAAACCTTGATAAGACTCATAATGAAACCAATGACGAGGCCATAGAAGTGTACGAGGTCACTAATATCGACCACATTATTGAATGGCAAAGTTATCAAGGACAATATCGCCATCACATTCAAAAAAAGAATTACTCCCATACGTGCTCGAGAAATACCCGGAAACCATGGTTCGTAAAGAAGAATCAGACTTGCGCCAAGAACACCATTGATTGCCCCTGACGCGCCAAGCAATATACTGTCATAAGAAGTAACATCAAACCAAGCAGGATATGTTGTGAGCCATTTAGTCAACAAGTATGCTGTAACATCAGCAAAAAAGAATGCACCAATACCAGTACAAATAAAAACAAATAACGAAAATTTAGTTCCGAGGAACCTCTCAGAAGATAATCCAACTATTAACAGAAAGACTATATTCGCGACCAACGCACTTGAGTTTCCATTCTCCAACCAAATAGCAGTGAATAGCCGATAAAACTCCCCAGAAATAACTTTTTCACCAATGTTACCAAACGCACCCGCTGATTCAATGGATAAATCATTGAAATAGTTTAAAGCAAGATAAACTACCACTAATACCATGCAACACATTATTGTCGACAAATTTCTTTTAATGTAAAGACTTATTTGCATTCCCAAGTCACCCAAACTATAACATCATTATTATCTCACGATTATAAAAGCTTTTTAATGCTATGTTCTGACCAATTAACGTCGTGACTGCGGAAATGTTAACAATTTTCTTAAATAAATAGTCTGTTTGCTTATGAGTAAGAAAATATGAACTAGCAAGATTTTAGTAGAGACATAATTCTTAAGCACATGCAAAATTTGTGTCAATCTCCAGGTTGTTTAATTATGGTAAACTTTTTCGGTTAGTCAAGTGGCATTCCAAAAAACTGCCCCGTGACAAGTTTATAATCACTAGGCTGTAGCTGTGCAACAGTTGCCAATATCGCTTTGATGTCGGCAACGCTCGCTTTAGAACGAAAACGTAATCCCTTACCAGTACCAACTTCAGTAAGATAAGTAATTGCAGCATTGCCCTTCAATGCTGTAACTAAGTTTGCAGAATCCTGTCGTGGTTCAGAAAAAGTCAAAAGATATTCCGGACCGTATTCATTAAAGATACCCAATTTAGCCATGTTGTTACCTCCAAGTTTGTATTCCGAGATAATTATAAAATATTGTTAATTTATAAGCAAATACTACTAATAAGATTACGGTAGCAAAATAATGGAGCTGCTTGATGATTCACTATGAGAAATTTTAGTTACTTGCTGGCTGCATATCAGTTACTACGAATTTTCTATGTCTGCTCAATTCTATGATAAGCGTCGCAACGTCAGCTATTAACGCCGCATAGTAGCAAGTTATAGACCTAGAACTTTTTGAAATAGCATGTGATTTATTGGGGATTATTTTTCTCGCTAAACGTTGAACAGATACTCAAAAAGAATACTGGTAATATGAGACCCAGCCAAATCTGAACCCGATAATTGGAGAATCCGAATTATTTGAGGTTCAGTTCAAGGAAGTCTTTTTTTGTGCGGTTTAACTGTAACTTACATTGAAGGAATTAAGACGAAAACTAAAAAGGCGATCCAAACAAAGACGCCTGCCAGAAGTACACTCGCCAACCATACTAGTTTTTTATTTTTATTTCGCAATCCCCAAACAATTAAACCAATCAAGATTACTAAAGCAATGCCAAGATATTTTGTCATAATCTACCCCTAATTGACTAATTCACGCTTCATGGAGAAAACAGCTAGAAAAATTGCGCAGAAATATTTTTCACTTCTACCTCTGTGCAAAAATACGATTTACTATGGGCATAGTATCTCAATAAATCGGTGCAACTTCAATAGAGCAATCATGATTTATCTAATCATATACTTCTTAACAGCGATTTTGAAATTTCCCAAATTAAAGCCATTTAATCTTAAATAATGATAGACATCAACACAACTAATTAATGCCTCTGGTGCAATTAGTGCTACTACGCAGAGGGAAATCGAAAACATAACAAAGTTAAGTAATAACACAGGATTACCTCCTTGAACGATGGGAAACAGCAACTTGGTCCTTGGATAAACTCCTAATTTCTGTTGATTCGACGTTGTCGTAGGATAAAATGCTGAGTTGCATCCTTTAGCCACACCATTCTACTCGTCTAGAAATTTGATTAACCAGTACCGTGTAATTATTTATCAAGCTCAACCCAGTTCTTTCCTACTTTATTCTTGTCAGTACTTCTAATCCTTAAAATATCTGATCACCTTGATAACCACAGGCAATAATAAAACAAACCCTTCAAGAACTAAAACTAGAATTTGCAACCGAAAAGATGAATCCGGCCAAAATATTCGAAGCAACACCCAAATCGACAACAAAATCGCATACAGTATATGACAAATCTTGCTAAGCATCGCCAACTTCCTAAGAATCAGCGAGAAATTATATCTTTCTTTGATCAGCTACGGTGAAACGGTGGTAAATCGAGCATCATCAACTACACATCTATAGTTATACTTTTTTCTTTAATTATATTACGAACGGTCTTTAGCGTAGTAAAGAATTGCCATGCCCATAATAATCGGTATTGAAGCTTTATAAGCAGAACGAAATTCTGAAAAAACCCGATTTAATATCATGATAGCCAATCCAAATATTAAGAGTGTCGTAAAACGCCAATTAACATTTTTCCAAAAACTGATTTTCATGAACTCTCTCCTTAAAATTGAGCTTCTTAAAATTGACCTCAACCGACTTTTCCCACTTTAATCTGATCAATACTTCTAATCCTTAAAATATCTAATCACCTTGATAATCATGTACAACAATGAAACAAGGCATGCGGCAAGTGGAAATAAAATTCGAAGCCACAAGGGTGCACTCGGCCAGAATATTCCCAGTAACACCCAAATTGACATAAAAACTGCATTCAGTATAACGTCGACTTTTTTTAGCATTTTTGCCTTCCTGAAACTTATACCTTTCTTTGATCATATACGGTGAAAACGGCGGTAAATCGATTTCATCAACTACACATCTATAACTATATTTTTTTTCATTTAATTATATTACGAATGGTATTTAGAGTAGTAAAGAATTGCCATCCCTATAATAATCAGTATTAAAGCGACATAAGCAAAACGAAATCCTGAAAAAATTTTATTTAATATCACAATAACCAATCCAACTATTTTGAGTGTCGTAAAACGCTAATTGACATTTTTCCGCAAATTAATTCTCATGTGTTCTTCTTGGAATAAACATACTCAGTTAATCAGTTAAAAGGCAAAGCTTTATTATATTAATCACTAACAACGGACCGATAATCTAATGCTTAAAAGTCTTATAATTCTCGGTTATGATTCAGAACCGATTTTACCATTGATAATTAAAACGGATCGTATAAATTTAACATAGTCGTCAACAAGCTTAGCGATGAGAATATCGACAACGCAAGTAAAATCTATCCTAGATGATCCTTCATTTTCTAACTTTCTCTCTAAATTAAAATGAGATGAATACCTGCTATAAAGCAAACAAGCACTGGTAACCAGCCAGATCATGAATGCTACCAGTACTCAATATCGCCTTAATCACATATGCATTTTTTTAGTATGTGATTATTATGGTCGCGTCATATCAAACCAAGCACCAGCTCCATAATTCTTAGTTGAATATGCACCCTTATTTACTCTGAAGACAAGTTTTCTATTTGTATTTCTAGCCTGATACCTACTTTGATATTTACGAGTTTCCTGTGAGAATGAATAGTACCCATTAAGACTTGGCCTTTTAGGAAGTAATCCAGCGATTTCTTTATTTGCTACCAAGGTTTTAACACCTGTTGAAAAAGCAGTCCAAGATACACCTGACGCTACGACAGAAGCTACTAATGCTGGAATACTAGCAAGTAAAGCAATAAAGTTGGCTACACTATTCGGGCTCACATTACTTTCAGTAATCGTTATAATTCGTTCAATAAACTTAAATCCACTACACTATCTTTTGTCAACTAATTCTGCGTAAAATCCAGATAATGTCATCCAATAATATGGATACACATAGAAACCGGCCAAGCCAAAAGTAAAAATAACTAAAAATCCCCAACCAACAAAGCTTAGTTGTAAACTGAGAAACTGTAGTTTATGGCCTTCCATCAATCGCTGACTTTCATTTAGACAATCCATTAGCCCTGGCTTTAATCCGGTCAATCGTAGTTTGTCTTTATAAATAAAATAAGCCTGTGAATAAGCAAGGCCCTTGATTAATCCGGGAAATAAAAATAACATCCCCTACAGAAATGTGGAAATAAGCGTCAACAACCAAATACCAAGGCTCGGAAGAAAATATCGTTTTGAGAGTCCACTTAGTGCGTTTCTCCTACTTACAATACTGGCATCATCAGAACGATACCAATCTAAAAACGTAAAAGTTACACCAACCATCAACAGTGAGCAAATCATTATGACTAACAGTTCTAATAGAATGACAATAATAGTTGTTTTACCAAACGCCCACAGTATTCCACGAAATGTTGTAATATTCATAATTGCTACTGGATCGTTGAGCCAATCAAAGATGTGATTAATACGTAAATAAGCAAATAGAATCATATAGCCTAATAATATTGGGATGACTGCCAATTTTGCCCCTGCTTGATAATTCCTACGTAACCTTATTTTCGCCTTTCTCTTTAAATTATTTTGATAATTCATGGTAACCTCCCAGCATTATCTAATGAATTGAATCCAATGCCTATTTTCAAGAAAAAGTTTTGACATTAAAACGCCAAAGTTAGTTGTATATAACTAAATAAGAACGAACAGTGCACCATCATCATTATGAAATAATAAATTCTTTTCTCCTTTCTTTCAGTAATTTGCTTAAGCTACATCCAAATCATAGTTGCTTTTGGTATATCTGCCAAGCAAGCATTACTTGCACAAGTAAAAAATCCGCTTTCTTTGCTGATATCATAGCGTTATCAGCTAACGAATGTTAAACTTAAATTAGTTGGGAGGTCCTAATAATGGACTTGAATATTAATCTGAGAGAGGCGCGAAAACACGCTAATCTATCACAAGAAGAAGTTGCAACTCGTTTGAATATCTCACGACAAGCTATTTCACAATGGGAAAATGGAAAGAGTTGTCCAGATATCGACAATTTAAAGTTACTCGCTGATATATATGACATTAGCATTGATGACATGTTAAAAGAGAAGGCTAATTCAATCACTAAACCTGATGAACTAACGATTGAAGAACCTATTCAAGAAAGCTTAGTTAAAAGCGAAAATCCAACTGATGAGAGCATCATCTTGATGTTACTATCATGTGTTTTGTTTCCTATTGCACCGATTGGTATTGTTATTGCACCTTTCATTATTTGGCGCAATAAAAAAACCAATCGATTCTGGCGATTGGTTCTAATCCTTGCTATTTGTGTGTTGTTGTATAGTTTATTTGTAATGTGCGTTGGATTCGCGAATTACTTGAATTGGGGAATCACTAGTTACAAATGATGTATCTAGCTAACATGTAATGATCCACTACTAATAGTGGTGATGCATGAAACGCCACTAGTCGTAAATGCAAGGTTATAGATGGCTGCCCACGTAGCCTTCATAGCACTGTTCTTTTTCAGGCTTGATGATTTAAAACTTCCAATCGTTGCAACTGCATTCAACCCAGAAACGGTCGTAATCTTATTGCTCTTAACACCGACCTTATAGGAAACATGCCAACCTGCACCTTTCTTAGAAACGGTATACGTTTTGTTAGCCATACGTAAAATATTCTGGTCCTCAGAAACCGTGATTTCTACTGAATTGCCCTCTGTATCTGTCTTCGTTAATGTTTGGGTACCACCAATGGCAAGATCATAATTCAAAGCCGGCTGGTTCTCATCATCAACCTCTGCGAAAGTCGTTTTGGTCGATACGCAAATAAATGCTAGACCAATCACTAGTATTGAGATTATTTTTTTCATTTAATTGTCTCCTCATCATTATGTATTTGATTGTCATACAGGCTCAGTATACGAATAACCGTCAGCCTTGCAAAGCAAGCATTACTTGCGCAAGTGTGACTGCCGCTTGCATCTACCCCTTGCAAAAATAAATTACTCGTTATAACGGCATTATGGTCCAATGCGATCCTATTATAAACGTTAAAAAGATAAAGTTTTATTTCTTGTTTGATCTTGAAGATGATGTCGCGTACGCCATCATCAATCCTTGTAAAGCACAAATTAATCTTTCGTTTGGTCCGCTAATCTGTACAATGTGTATGTGTTTTGCGATTTGTCATAAACCACCACGCCCCAGTCTTGGTTAGGATTCTCAAACGTATAAGCCGCCTTGCCACTTTTGTATTTAATATTTGCTTGACGTGTTGGTTGCACAACAACTTTGATCGTCGCTTCCTCATCGGCAATTTGACGCCTTGTGATTAACATCGTTGAGAAGGCACCGATAAGAATTCCAATTACCAAAAACAGTAAAGCTCGATAAATTTTTTTCATAAACACAGCCTCGATTTAATTGAATTTAATCGCCACCTTATTTAAAAAGCAGCTTGATCATTTCCAATCAGACAACGCAATTCTCTTCGTCAGGAAGTATCTGACCACCAAAAATAGGGCAAAACCAATCACGCCACCAAATGTGTTCAACAAGATATCATTCACATCAAATAGCCTCCTACCTAGATAAAAGAAATTCATAATGAGTTGAATAAGCTCAATACATAAACTCGTACTAAATACTAACAGGAATGAAGATTTAAAAGTTCTAAATTCACCGCTTAATAGCGCCATCAAAAAGGACAGCGGCATTAACATCAAAATATTGCCGAAAATCTGGGATTTGTTTAATGTCGGCAACGTTAAAACATTAACACTAACCATCACCTGCCTGCCAAATGGTATTCGGTAAATTGTACTACCCGGCGGAAATATACTAATGGGAAAGATAGTAACCGAAATCAGGAAATATCCGTACACTAACAGTAACGTTTCGATTAAGAATCGGAGTTTCGTCAAATGCTTCGTTCTCATTTGCTGCCATACCACAATCACAAAGGCTAGGAAAAGCAGTGGCGCAACAATAATAGCGTTTAGTAGGTAGGGTGCACTGTACCCTTTATTCCCAATAATGACGATTGGACTCATCCCCCTTAATCGAATCTGTGATTGACTACGTCGGTCTGATTTAAGCAAATCATTTCTTGACATGTACGCTATTTTTAAGTAGCCGCCAAATAAAGTCACTCATCAACATTCAAATCATATCAAGTACGCGAGTTAAATAAAAGCAAGTATTGCTTACCACATGTCAATCAACACTTACCTTTTTTGATTAACTGCGTAAATAACACCGCCATTGTCACGATCAAGGGTATCAATCACACTGTCTGGTGAAAACTCGCTATCAACAAAAAAGATTGAAAGTCATACCTGAAGATAATCAGATACGACCAATCTTTAAATTACTGATTCAATCAAGTCAGAATTTCTAGAAACAAAAATGGCTCGATCTCAGTTGCGTACTGAGATCAAGCCATGACTACTTAATTTGAAATTTACATTGTCTAACTTTTCTATTACACTTCAAGAATTAACAACTATGCTTGTTTTTACAACACATTATCTTCTTTAGAACTAGAATTCAATTCAATCAGCTTACCCGTGTCAAGGTAAATAATCCATTCGCAGATATTTGTGACATAATCGCCGATTCGTTCCAAAAAGCTATCCACTAACATGTAATCCATACTACCAACAATCGTGGCTGAATCTTCTTGCATTTGCTTGATGCACATCTTGTAAATTTTGTTCGAGAAATCATCAACGAGTAAATCTTCCTTGGCAATTTCGCGGGCGCGTTTCTCATCAGACTTAACATAAGCATCGAGAACTTCTTCAACCATTTGTTTCACTTTAGTAGCCATTTGTGCGAGCGTCTCTTCGATCTCAGGCGCACGCGTAGTTCCTTTAACTCGAATCGTTGATTTGGCAATACTTACCGCATGGTCCCCCATTCGTTCCAAATCAGAACTTGCTTTCATCACCGTCACAATCATGCGTAAGTCGGTTGTGACAGGTTGTTGTAACGCGATCATTTCAAATGAGCGCTTCTCTAAATCGACTTCGCGTTCATTAATTTGAACATCGGCGTCGATCACTTCTTGTGCCAGTGCTTTATCATGATTGATAAAGGCATTAACTGATTTGTAAATGGCCTCATTGACCATCATGCCCATTTCAGAGAAGCGAACATGTAAGTCATTTAATTCGTCATCAAAATTTTGTCTAAACATTCATTATTCTCCTCACTAGCCGAAGCGTCCAGAGATGTAGTCTTCGGTTTCTTTATGTTCAGGTTGCATAAAAATATCTTTGGTTTGACCATACTCAATTAACTTGCCGCCTAAGAAAAATGCGGTGCGATCTGATAAGCGTGACGCCTGTTGCATATTCCGCGTTACAATCACGATTGTATAATCTTCTTTTAATTTTAGCATGGTTCGTTCAATTTTATCACTGGAAATTGGATCTAAAGCACTCGTTGGTTCATCCATCAAAATAACTTTAGGCTGCGTTGCCAAAACACGAGCGATACAAATCCGCTGTTGCTGACCACCAGAAACGCTTAAAGCATTATCATGCAGACGATCTTTAAGTTCATCCCAAATGGCTGCTTGTTGCAAGCTGCGTTCAACAGCCTCATCAAGAACCGCTTTGTCTTTCTCACCGGAGATCCGTAAGCCATAAGTAACGTTATCATAGATTGAAAATGGAAATGGATTCGGTTGTTGGAATAACATTCCCACTTCTTTACGCAAATCAACGGCGTTCATGCTCGGTGCGTAAATATCCTGACCATTCAATTTAACTGTACCAGTGACCGTCGTGTCAGGAATTAAATCGTTCAAACGATTAATTGTTTTCAACAGCGTTGATTTACCACAACCAGAAGGACCAATCACTGCCGTAATTTCATTCTTACGGAAATCCATCGTCACACCTTTTAAGGCTTCAACTTTGCCGTAGTAAAGGTGTAAATCATGAATTTGAATTAGATTTTTATCTTCAGACATTATAAACTCCTATGTGCATCAACCGATTACCCAAAATGACCAGAAACGTAATCTTCAGTTGCTTGGATTTTAGGACGGGTAAAAATCTTACGGGTTTCGTCATATTCCAAAGCGTCACCTAAGTGGAAAAACGCCGTATAATCACTAATACGTCCAGCTTGTTGCATATTGTGAGTCACAATAATAATGGTGTAATGTTCTTTTAATTCCATCAGTGTTTCTTCCAGCGTTGCCGTTGAAATCGGATCAAGTACAGCTGCTGGTTCGTCTAATAACAAGATATCCGGTTTCATGGCAATCGCTCGAGCAATACATAAACGCTGTGCCTGTCCGCCTGATAAAGCCAAAGCACTTTGATGCAAATCATCCTTAACCTGATTCCAAAGACCAGCTTGCTTCAGAGTTGTTTCCACAATTTCGTCTAACACTTTTTTGTTCTTTTCACCGTGACGTTTTAACGCAAAGGTGATGTTATCATAAATTGACTTCGCAAATGGATTAGGTTGCTGAAATACCATGCCGATATGTTTACGCATTTCGTAAACATCAACATCATCGCCGTTGACGTCAATCCCACGATACATAATTTTACCAGTAACTTTGGTTCCAGAAATATTATCATTCATTCGATTCAATGAACGTAAATAAGTTGACTTCCCTGAACCTGAGGCGCCGATTAAAGCGGTAATCTTGTATCGCTCAAACGCTAAAGACACACCGTGAATTGCTTCGTGGATCCCATAAGAAACATGAATGTCATCTGTCGACAACGCAATCTCTCGTTTACCGTCGTCCAATTCTTTAATATAGCGATCATTACTATCATAAGTTTTCATGAGCTAATTGCGCTCCTTTACACCAGTTAAATGAGCGTAGAGGCGATTACCCACATAACGCGCTAGGAAATTTAAAAGTAAAACAAATAAAACCAAGACTGCAGAAGATGCGGCGGAAACTTGAGTCGCATCAGGAATAATACCTTCTGAATTAATCTTCCAGATATGAACGGCTAAGGTTTCAGCAGAACGCATTGGGTTCAAGGGACTGGCAATATACAACGGATTCCAGTTACTAAAATCTAATGGCGGAGAACTTTGACCAGCCGTATAAATCAGAGCAGCGGCCTCACCGAAAATTCGACCCATGCCTAAAATCATCCCGGTAATAATACCAGGTAAAGCTGCTGGCACAACAACATGAATCACTGTTTCCCAACGTGACAAACCTAAAGCATAGCCTGCTTCACGTTGCGTGTAGTGAATAGCCTGCAATGAATCTTCAACTTTACGCGTTAATAAGGGCAAGTTAAAGACCGTCAAAGCCAAAGCGCCAGATAGAATCGAAAAACCAAAATTCATTTGAATTGAGAAGACTAAGAAGCCAAACAAGCCGACAACAACAGATGGTAACGAGCTTAAGATTTCAATGGCATTACGAATCAAACTGGTGACCCAATTCTTTGGTGCATATTCAGACAACCAAATTCCTGCACCTAGTGAAAGGGGCACGGAAATAATCATCGCCAAAACCAACAAGTAAATCGAGTTGAACAGTTGCACGCCAATCCCGCCGCCAGCTTGAAAGGAGCTAGACTTACCGGTAATGAAATGCCAACTAACATGCGGCAACCCGGTAATTAAAATATAGAGCAGTAAGAAGGCAAGGACAAAGATAATAAAGATCGAAATCATATACAAAACAACTGTGGCAACTTTATCCCATTTACGTGGTGTCATGAACGCATTGCCCCCTTCTTACCGATCCAACGAATCAAGATGTTAAAGATCAGTGGCATAATTAATAATAACAGTGCCAGCGACCAGAGCGCGTTATTGCTCAATGAACCCATTACTGAATTTCCCATGCCCATGGTCAAGACACTGGTTAAAGTTGATGCAGGGGAAATCAAATTTTGCGGTAATAACATGGCGTTCCCAATCACCATTTGTACAGCTAAAGCTTCACCAAATGCACGGGACATGCCAAAGACAACGGCAGTAATAATACCGGAAATCGACGCACGCAAAACAACTTTGTAAATCGTTTGCCACCTAGTCGCACCTAAAGCTAACGACGCTTCTCGATAAGCGCGCGGAACGGCATTGAGTGCATCAACGGTCATTGAGGTAACAGTTGGCAAAATCATGACAAACAAGACGAAAGTTCCTGATAAAATACCGAAGCCGCTACCACCAAAGAGATGGCGAACGAATGGGACAACGACGGATAAACCGATAAAGCCATAAACAACTGACGGAATTCCGACTAATAACTCAATGACGGGTTGGAGAACTTTTTTACCTAGTCGTGGGGAAATCTCCGTCATGAAAACCGCGGCACCAATCGCAAATGGCGTGGCAATAATAGCTGCTAAGAATGTTACGGAGAATGACCCAACAATCATTGGCAAAGCGCCAAGTTGGGGATTGCCCTGAGCATCTTTGGCAGAGGGATTCCAAACGGTTCCAGTTAGGAATTTCCATAGATTTACTTTATCTTCAAAAAAGGTTGCCAAGCCCTTAGATGCTACGAAATAAAAAATTGAAACGACGACGCCAATAATTATGGTGATACAAGCGCCGGAAATCAATTTACCCCAACGTTCGTTTTTACTAGCTCGTGAACGTTTTAAGAGGCTGACCCGAATTTCGTCATTGTTCATTTAATCGCCTCCACTTTTCCTGCTAAAGTACGACTAACTTTCATATCTTTAACTGGAATATAACCCATTGACGCAACAATTTCCCGTTGAATTTTATCTGATAAAATATAGGTCATGAACCGCGCTGTCAGTCCGGTTGGCTGACCATTCGTATACATGTGCTCATAAGACCAAATTTGCCACTTGTTCGTTTGGACGTTTTTGTCTTCTGGCGCAACATTGTCGACATTAATTGTCTTAACCGTCTTATCAACGTAAGGAAACGCCATATAACTAATCGCACCTGGTGTCGAGGCCACAATCTGCCGCACCATCCCAGTTGAATCCTGTTCTTGTGCTTGCATCGTGCTACGCCCCTTCATTACCCAACGCTCAAAGGTATCTCGCGTACCACTACCTTGTGCTCGGTTAATGATGACGATCTTCTGATCATGACCGCCAACTTTCTTCCAATTGGTAATATCACCTGAAAAAATCTGTGCCAGTTGATCAGTGGATAAATTTTTGACTGGAATATCTTTATTAATAACTGGTGTCACACCTACGACCGCAACTTTGTGATCAACTAGATGAGTGGCATCAATCCCTGACTTCTGTTCTGCATATAAATCAGAATTACCGATCTCAACTGAACCAGCTTGAATTTGTGACAAACCCGTTCCCGAGCCACCGCCTTGCACGTTGATAAACTCACCAGCGTTCTCTGCCGTGTAACGATCACCGGCTGCTTCAACCAACGGCTGCAGTGCCGAAGACCCAACGGCGGTGATTGATTGTCCTGATTGCTTCAATCCACAGCTTGAAAGCAAAAATACGAATGATGTTAAACCTAAAAACAAGATCCATTTCTTTTTCAAGTCTCATTCCTCCATAGTAACTAGTTACCAGTATATGGATGTCATGTAACAAAAAAGCCTGTTTATTGTAAAAATATTGTAAATTTTAGTGGACAGCGTCATTTCGATTGATCACCTTTAATTAACAGCAGTGAAAAACTATCTGTTATCTTGATTCAATGGCAAAACAACCGTAAAAATACTACCAACACCTAACTGACTCTTAACACTAACCTGTCCGCCGAGCTGATCAACCAAATTAGCAACGATTGCCAGACCCAAACCAGTGCCACCTTTATCGTGTTGATGTGAATGATCCGCACGATAGAAGCGTTCGAAAATTCGCGCCTGATCTTCAGTCGTTAAGCCATCGCCAGTATCTTTAAAATCAAGCTGTAATGCTGTTGCAGTTGTTTTAAGTGTTACCTTGATTTCGCCATCCTCGCGGTTATACATCACCGCATTGGTCAACAAGTTACGCACAATTTGACGAATTTTAGTCGCGTCAGTTAATGTGGGTGCCTGATATTGCTGTGCCTCAATTTTAACTTGAAGCTGTTTCTGCGCAATCTGATGTTGTAAGGATTCTGCTTCCTCACTAACGACTTCGTCAACATCGACAACTTCCCAATTCAATGGCCGATCTTGATCTGCTTTAGACAACAACAAGATATCTGCAATGAGCGCCTCCAAATGTTGTGCCTGATCACGAATAATCGTGATAAATTCTGTTGCTTTTTCGGGATCATCCTTGGCGCCATCTAACAGCGTTTCTGCAAAGCCGGCAATCGAAGTGACTGGCGTCCGCAACTCATGACTGGCATTCGTAACGAAATCGAGCTGCATCCGTTCGTTTTGTTTGATCTCGGTAATGTCATATAACATCACGAGCACTTTTTGCTTCGGTGTATCACCATCCTGATTAACCAGGGAAATAACATCTGCCTCAACGAAGCGACCAGCGTCACCAACTAACTGAATATCGCGGCGCCGATGCGTGTGTTGCAGTGGACTACGCAGTGCATGCTCAATCATGCGACTTAGTGCATAAGTCTTGACGTAATCGACATAAGTTGCTAATTGATCCGGCCAAATTGGCGTATTTAAGATTTCGCCGAGTGCGTGATTGACCATATCTACTTGGCCAGCTTCATCAATTAACATCACCCCTAAAGGCAAGTTTTCAATTAAAGACCGCAAACTTTGTTTTTGTAACTTGGCATCGGTAATTTGCAAGCTCAAAGTCGTTCCCAATTCGTTGACCTGAACTGCCAGCTCGAACAGAGGATCTTCCGGTGCCAAAATTATTGATTCCGGCTCTTGATGGTTTTCAACCGCCTTAACATTCTCGGTTAATTGTGTTAATTTTTGCGCTAAGATTTGACGGTGGCGAATCATTAACCGTGCCAGGAACATTAGGATCAACAAATAGATGATCGTAAAACCAATCCAAGTGCGCAAATAATCGGCGCGAATAGTCGTAACCGGTTGAACGAGAATGGCTTGGCCCTTATTGGTTTGCGGATCACTCACCAAATAAAGCCACGTCGTGCGGCCTTGATATTGCACTTTTGTAAAAGGATTTTTAGAATTAACTAAGTTGTGATCAGTCGCATTTTTCGCGACTCGAGCCAGCTCACTATTGCCTTCAGCCGGTAAATCTACTGATGACAACTTGAAATTCTTCTGCCAGCGGGCAAAAGTCTTTTCGTGATCACTAGTGACGACTTCGGCTTGATATTCTGCACCAAAATTTTTGATCTGTTGTTTTTGATTCGTTACCAAAAAGCGATTAACTAAAATCAAAACTAAAAAGTAAAAGCAAATCGCTAATATGGTTAACCCATAACGTCGTAACTTCAATTTATTTTTCAATATGACTAACCCCTAACCGATAACCGTATCCACGAACCGTTAATAGAAAGCGCGATTGCTTGGGATCGGCTTCAATTTTATCTCTTAAGTGACTAATTTGAATATCAACCATGCGACTCATAACTGCTTCTTGAGTTTGCCAAACATGAGCCATAATTTGTTCCCGCGTCACAACTTTATTTTGATTAGCGACTAAGTATGTCAACAACTCATATTCTTTTTTGGTCAGGTTTAAGTTTTGACCATTGCGCACCAAATGATGGCGATCAACTTCCCAACTGACTTTATCGAAGTAAACTGTTGTGGCTTTAATGGTCGCAACTGGTTCACTGCGGCGGCGAATGGCCTTAACCCGTGCTAGCAACTCTCTGGGGCTGAATGGCTTGGTCATATAATCGTCGGCCCCTAATTCTAGGCCGATAATCTTGTCAGCTTCATCATGTTTCGCCGTCAAAATTAAAATTGGTGTGGTGATATCTTGTTTGCGCAGACGCTTGGTGACATCAAGTCCATCTAGCTCGGGCAACATTAAATCCAGAATAATAAAATCAAACGAGCCTGTTGTTGCCTTATCTAGCGCGGTCTGTCCGTCTGCAGCTTCATCAACTTCATAACCCGCCTTTTGCAAGTTGTAAGTGATCAGTTGCCGGATTGCTGCCTCGTCATCAACAACCAAAATTTTCCTCATATAAAGCCCCTTAAGTCTTCGTATGTAATAAGGCGGAAACAACCATTTTACACACAATTATCTAATTTATAGTATAGCATGACCTAGCCAAGATTGTCTGATTGTAACAGTGTTGTGGAATATATTCTGCGCTGTTTCGTACTCAAAAATGTTCAATGCTAAAACTGCGATATTGCGCTTCTTCGTGCCTGCGGGAAATGCGCTGGTGGAACGCTGTGGGCTTGGTTTGAGCCAAATAAATTTGTCTTAAACTCAAGCTTTGTTATGAATGCTAAGACCTAAAACTGTTATATTGTGCTTCTTCGTGCCTGCGGGAAATGCGCTGGTGGAACGCTGCGAGCATTGGTTTGAGCCAAATAAATTTGTCTCAAACTCAAGCTTTGTTGTAAGTGGTAAACCACTAACAACAATTCCGCGGCTGACCGCGATTTCCCTCCGGCACTGACAAATACGCGTTAGTACGACTAAACTTCCAATTTATACTTTGCAAAATTGAAGGAAATCTACTCAGTTGTTAATTCAGCGCTTGTGCAAAGGTTGCTATCTTGTCTGTTAAGTGGCGGCGAAAGAATACCGCTCAGTAGATCGAGTAGGAAGTAATTGTAAATTACCGTCCTCTCACACCACCGTACGTACGATTCCGTATACGGCGGTTCAATA